>JBBAQB010000004.1:0-166950 GCA_040400515.1 Ferruginibacter sp.
CGTTGGGTAAACCTTGCAGAAATGCAGTTGGAAGAAATATTGACTGACCACGCTTATTGTGAGCAAAAAGCAGCAACAACCTGCATTACGCTTATCCAAAAAAATTCAGAAAAAGAATTATTGGTAGAAGAATTAAGTCCGATTGTTACAGAAGAATGGGGACATTTTAGGCAGGTACTTGCAGAGCTTAAAAAGAGAGGGCTTGTACTTGGGCGGCAGCGCAGAGATGTCTATGTAAATGAGCTTTTAAAATTTATAATAAAGGGAGGCAGCAGAGACCAGCACTTTCTTGACCAGATGCTGATTATGGCATTAATAGAGGCGAGAAGCTGTGAGCGTTTTAAAAGATTAAGCGAGGGCTTGGATGACGACTATATGCGAAAATTTTACAGGAAGTTTATGGAGAGCGAAGCCGGACATTACACCATGTTTATAAACCTTGCCGAGCATTATTTACCAAAAGAGATGGTAAGAAACAGGTGGAAGCAATGGCTGGCTTTTGAAAAAAATCTGATGAACAGTGTGGAGGTAAGGGGCGACAGAATTCATTAATGCCATAAATATTTTACCCTTATTGTAATCGGAAAATAAGGCATGCCGACTGCCTCATAAATTTTAGGTGGCCCTAACCCTTCTTTTCTTGTCTCCATTAGTACTTCATAGCCCTGAGGAATATTCTTAAATTTTACAAACTTCTGTTTGGCTCCAATACCTGCAGTCATCTCACACTGCCACTTTCTGCTCTTACTGATATTAAAGCTTGCTCCTGCTAAAACAGCCCCACCAATAGAAAAAGCATTCGCTTTATAGTCTATATCTTTTATTGAACCGCTTAGGCTGTTTTTTGCTAAAATATTTCCTTTAAAACCATATTGTTTAATTCTAAACTCGGGGCCAATAAAATAATTCCAGTTGCCATTTTTCTCTAAATAATATCTGTATTGTGCTATCAGTCTGTAGCCACTTGTTATATCATCAGGCGCCTTGTAAAAAGGCGCCTTAAATATGTAAGAAATTTCGGCAAAATAGCCACTGCGTTGTGTGATGATATTTTCGAACCCTATCCCTAGAGCCGCATGAGGCTCTGCTATTCCAAACATGTTATAAGTGAGCGTTTTTTGTGGAACGGGCAAGCTTCTATCAATTTTTTTAACCGGTTGCGAAAACAACTGCCCTTTAAAACCAATAATAAGAAAGATGAGGATGTAATATTTTTTCAACTAAAAAAGTTTAAGTCATCAGTAAGAGGCAGGAAAGGAAATTTTTGCTGCATTGATAAAATTTTAATTTTATTTTTCTCTCTGAAAGTTTTATGTGCAGCCGATAATGGGTTAAAAGGTTTATGCGATTTTGCCGCATTTAGCTCATTTATCTCTTTCATAATTATTTGCGAAGGCTCATCAATTACGGTTGCTACAAATTTTTCCCAAACATAATTGGTAGCTGCATAGTTTGGATGCACAAGATCTTCTGCAAAAAAACGATAATCTCTTAAGTCGTCAATTATCAGTTCATAAGCAGGGAAATAAAAACAATTTTCATCGTTTGTACAATCGTGTATCGCCTGTATTAATGCCGCTTTGCTTCTATTGTTTTCTATAAAGCCTTCCCGTAAATGCCTTACCGGACTCACTGTATAAACAATTTTTATGGTTGGGTTTATTTTAATGATTGACTTTTGCATTTGCTGTAAAGCTGCAACAATTTCTTCCGGCTTCAGCAACCGTCTGTTAAACTTATCCGTTGGAATTTTATGGCAATTTGCTGCAACATTTTTATAGTTGTCTGTCGGCTCATCTTTCCACTCATATACAAATGCAGAGCCGAGGGTAAGCAAAACAAAATCTGCTTTCTTTATAAAATCTGTAGCCACCTGCTGTTCAGCATTAATCTTCAACAGGCAGGCTTCTTTATCGGGATCTGAAAAACGGGTGTGGTGGTCTTTACTGGCCCATAATTCGTTGTAATAAAACAAATCGCTTTCTGTATATAATTTACCTGCCGCATAGCCCGTAATTGCTTTTGCAATACTGATTGGGTTAAACAAAATGCCGTTGGGATTTTCGAGCGTATTAAATTTATGGGCACTAAGTTTTTTTCCTATCTGTTCCGTAAAACATGAACCAACCAACAATAAATTATCGGTTATTTTTATCTTTTTTAAAAATATACCGGGGGTAAATTCTGCTCTAAACTGCATACAGGTTTATTGTGTTTGTAAAGACCAACATTTTAAACAAAAATATTATTTGCTATTTTAATACTATCATGTAATGCATTTTCATCTAAGTGTATTTCCAACATTTCATTTTTAAAATAATGCAGCATTACTTCTGTATTCATATTTCCCACCAGGTCATTGCCTGCCATTGGGCAACCGCCAATTCCTTTTAAAGCGGCATCAAATCTTTTACATCCTGCATTTAAAGCAGCTTCCAGTTTTGCTATTCTGTTTTCAGGCGCAGAATGCAGGTGCACGCCAATTTCAATATTTTTAAACGCAGGAATAATTTTTTCCATCAAAATCCTTACTTCATTTGCTGTTGCCAAACCAACCGTGTCAGCAATGGAGATGATTTTTACCCCAAGATCTTCAATTTGCTTTGAACGCTTTATCACAATCTCATCATTGTATACATCACCGTAAGGATTACCAAACCCCATAGAAATATAAACCACCAATTCTTTATTGTTCTGCACACATAGTTCTTGAATCGCCTCTACCCTTTTCAGTGATTCATCTACCGACGAATTGGTATTACGCTGCTGAAAAGTTTCTGAAATGGAAAAAGGAAAACCCAGGTACGAAATTTCATCATACGCAACAGCATCTGCAGCGCCCCGCAGGTTTGCAATAATGGCAAGCAACCTTGTGTTCGTATTTTTTAAATCGAGCTGTTTAATTACTTCTTTTGTATCTGCCATCTGCGGTATGGCCATAGGTGACACAAAGCTGCCAAAATCTAAGGTATCAAAACCAACTTTTAGTAAAGAATTAATGTATTCAATTTTTCTATCTGTAGGGATAAAGTGCGGCCAACCCTGCATAGCATCACGAGGACATTCAATTAATTTTACCTTATTGACTGTGGTGGAAGTAGTATTCATTTCTATACCAGAATTCAAATTATTTAACTCGTAACCGCAGCTTTAGTTGCTTGTTTTCTAACCAAACTATCTGCCGGGTACTGTGCTTTTATAGAATCTCTTAAACTGTTTACCCAGGTTTTTATTCCCGCTTTTTGTAGCTCGGTCAGTTTTGTATCGCCGTGTATAAAAGTATAAGACTCAAGTGGCATTTCTTCGTCCTGCACTTCGCCATTTATTTCTTCGAGTTTTCGGTATTGCTTGCCAATTTTATAAGATGCAAATTCATTGAAATTTAATTCTTTTTTTGCCTCTTTTACATGGTCTGCTAAAAACCATGCAACCGGTTGCATGTTATTGTACCAGGGGTATTTTGTGTTGTTGCTGTGGCAATCGTAGCAACTTGCTTTTAAAGTGGCTTGCACATCTGCCGGTATTGCATATTTAGTAGAAATATCATTTGGCTGTACACCATCTGATATATTTTTAGCAGGTCTTATAAATTGGATGGCTATAAATGCTATAAATAAAAGTATCAGAAATCTTTTAAAAAACGTTTTCATTTTAGGTTGTTTTTAAGACTGTAAGGTATTGTAAATTTATTTGTTTTTAATGGGCCGCACTGTATAACCTTCCTTTCTTAACAAAACAACCAGGCCATCTTTACCAAATAAATGCGCAGCGCCCACCCCCATAAAAATATTATTATCTTTTAAGATTTTATTTAACTGCTTTACCCAGTTTGTATTTCTGTTTTTTAATAACACATCATCATTTTCTCCGCCGCTAAAAGTCGTATCAGTCATAAGTTGCGCAAGTTTGGCTGTCTCCTGATTTTTATAAATATCTACCATTTTATTAAAATAAACTTTGTACTTTTCTGTACTGTCTATATCTTTTAAAAGTGCTTTTGCCTGCACATCATAGGGTATGCTGTCAAAAACCGATGATTGAACTTCGATGGTCTCAAAGCCTTTAATTTCTTTCTTTTCTTTTTTTGCAATCGTCATCAGTTCCATTTCTACACCACTTGGTGTTTTACAGGGCATCATGCGTGGGTAGAGCAAAGCTTCCAGCATCATTGGCTTCATTTTATTAAAAAAGCTAAGGTTCATTTTCAAGGAGTCTTTAAAAAACCTGCTTACTTTTTCCAGTTCTTCGGTTGTGTAAAGGTCTTTTAATGTTTTGTTTTTCATGTTCATAAAAAACATCCCGCCCAGTGTGTTTGCAGGGTCATCCAGGTCCATTTCAAAGTAAACTTCTTTCGATTCTTTAATCGCTGTTTGCAGGTTTTTGCTAAACATAATATCGTCTTTACACAACAAATGAAATGTGCCAAACATATAGCTTGGTTGTTTTAAACCTTTGCCTGATATTTCCCACAACAGCGTATTGTCATCTTTGCTAGTGGCAAGTTTTGTAAACTTTTGTGCCTGGCAACTTTCAAAAAAAAATGCAGTTACCAACAGATAAAATATTTTCATCATTAATTTAAAATTTAATTGCATTTTATAGCAGAAAAATTAAGTTTAAAGCTGTTTAGCAGATGTGTTCATGAGCAATTCTGCCCCGTTGTAATTTGCCTATTTGCTTATTTTATAGTTGGCCAATATTTCATCTACTCTTCTCTCTACCTTTTCATCTAAAACCAACGCCGGTGCATGGTGTGGCTTTATTCTTGCGTCAAAAATAACCGAACTGCAGCCCCAGTGTTTATTTTCTATAAATGCATTTACGCCATAAATATCGTGCGATGGATTTGTACGGGTAAAGCTAATCCATAAAAAGTTATTTAACGAAGCCGCCGCAAATTTCGCATCATCGCACAAAATAATTATCGGAAACTGGTCCAGTTCATTTTCAAAACTGCGAAGCTTTTCATCAATTATTTTCAGTTCCGCGTGCGCCGCAGCATAAGTGGTGAAAGAATTTGTTTGTAATGCAACAACTCCTGGTATTATTAATTTTCCACCAAATTCATTTAAACTTTCCGGCAAAGATTTTCCTAATGTTCGTTTAATGGTTCCATTGGCTGCAAAAACAACTTTACTTCCGCTGTTAATAGAAGTACCTGAGTAATCAAGCGTATCAATTGTGGTGTTTGTATAAAAATGAACATCTCTTTTCAGATTAATTCTCTCCAGTAAAAACGTAAAATAGTCTTCTATGTCATGCGTGTTTATTTTTCCGGTAGCATCCGCTGTAATAAATAAAAACTTCGCCAGACTCAGTTGCCCCGTTCCCAAAATATGATTGGCAATGGTAAGAATTTCCGCAGGTTGCGTGGCAGGCGTGTAGGGCGTGTAGCGTTCGCTACCAATAGCCAGTAAAAGTGGATGTACCCCTGCAGCGTCTACTGCATTTACTTCTTTTAAACCAGGTATTTCATTTTGCAAAGCGCTGCCCGTAATGGAATGTATCAATTGTCCAAAACTTGTATCTTCTTGTGGCGGTCTGCCCACTACTGTAAATGGCCAAATAGCATTTTTACGTGCATACACTTTGTGCACTTTCATGAGTGGAAAATCGTGTTTGAGGCTATAATAACCAAGGTGGTCGCCAAACGGACCTTCGGGTTTATTTTGTTGCGGCTCCACCGTTCCGGTAATAACAAAATCTGCATCAGTACTCACACAAAAACCATCTTTATAAGTATAGCGAAAACGCCTTCCACCCAGTGCCCCTGCAAATGTGGCTTCGCCCAAACCTTCGGGCAACGGCATAACGGCCGCAACAGAATGCGATGGTGGACCGCCTGCAAAAACACTCACTTTTAACGCCTCCCCTTTTGCATTTGCCTTTGTTTGGTGCACACCAATACCTCTGTGCAATTGGTAATGCAATCCTATTTCTTCGTCTTTTTTATAATCATTTCCTGAAAGCTGTATGCGGTACATTCCCAAATTGCCATTCATAATGCCAGGCTTGTCAATATCTTCTGTGTACACCTGCGGCAGCGTTACATAAGCACCACCATCCATGGGCCAGTGTATGATCTGCGGAATATCACTCACTGAAATTTCTTCGTACAATACGGGTTTTTGTACAGGATTTTTTAAGGGTAACGCCTTAAAACCTGCAGCGAGTGTAGCCATGTTTTTAAAAGGCTTCTTTACCGCTGATATCGGATCATTTTTCAGGTCAATTAAATTGCGCACATGTCCGAGGGTTTTTCTAAAAATAAATTCGCTGCGCTCTAGCGTACCAAAAATATTGGATGCCGCCCTATATTTTGATCCTTTTACTTTTTCAAACAAAATTGCCGGACCGCCCGCCGCATATACCCGTAGATGGATCGATGCCATTTCCAGATACGGATCTACTTCTTCTTTTATGCGAAGCAATTGTCCGTTTTTTTCAAGATCCAATAAACATTCTTCCAGTGAGCTGTATGCCATTTGTTGCAATTGAACTGCAAACTTAATCGATATAATTTTTTTTATGTGGTACTAACAGTAAAAGGCATTTACCAATTAAGAATTATTTTGGTTAAGGGCTATTCCAAATCTTAGATTCTAATCTGTTTTGGTTTCTTTTTCTAACAACTAAATATACCCTAGTAAATAAAAAAGTTACAAAAAGAGAAAAACCAGAATAATTGATCAGGTAAACTCAAAAAAAGGTTTTTAATATGATAGTCTTAATTAGCCCGGAATTCATTTAAAGGGAGTTGCTTCTATGCCATTATTTCATAAAGAAGCTTCATTCTAAGATCGTTTTCTTTCGGAAAATACGACCACGATTAACCAGATGTTGCTTTGCGAATGATTTTTTTTCCGTTAAATATAGATGCCTGACACCGTTAAAAAGCAAACAGGCCTTACAAGTTCGCTTGATTTTAATGCATGATGGTTTGCATCCACACGAGCATTTGTACAGCGGATTTAGTGTATTAGTTGATTGGTTATTAAACAACAAATTATCTTCTTTAATTTAAAATAATAGTAATTATTTGCTGCTTTTCTTTCTCTTTCTGAATGCCGACTAAATATTTACCTGGGGGAATTGTACTGTTTAGCTTTATGTGTTGGGTAGCGATTTTCTCAGAAACAGTAACAATTTGTTTTTGCAATAGTGCTCCATTTGAAGTATACAATGACACCTGGTATTCACCAATTTTTCCGTTTGTAAAACCAATGTTGAGCATATGATTGGCAACAGGATTAGGGGAAATTGTAATACTTTGCTTTGCACTTATGGCATCAAGTTTTACTACACTACTATTGTGCATTTGCTCGATGGCATTGATAGCTTTCACCCGATAGTAAACCACATTAGTACTTTGATCAACATCTACAAACTGATAATTGTTGTTATTGCCGGGATTAACCGACGCTTGTAAAGTGCCAAAAGTTTGAAACATGATTCCGTCCGTACTTTTCTCAACATTATAATGATCAATATTTATTTCATTCTTTACCCCCCATTTTATTGTTTTTGAATCATCGTGGTTGCGTACCGCACTAATTTTCTTGAACAAGAGACCTTCTATTGGACCTGTTTTAAATATAATAACGAACCTATTAGAAGCCTTACTCATTGGAACAGCTGTTGTTTCAAAAGAAAATTCAGTTGTATCGGTCAAGCTTACAGGCGTTTCTATCTGTAAAAAATTATCTTTCAAATAAGCATTTATGCCAGGGAAATTTAACAGCGATGGATCAATCACGAATTTGTAATTTGCTGTTCTCATACCATTTATACTTAGTTGTATGCTGTCGCCGGCAGCAAGCGTGGGCCTTCTGTCTGCTACCAAATTATAAGGGGCGCTCACAATCGCAAGATTGTCATAAATATTCATAATCTTCCTTACATCGTTGTTGTCAAAGCCTGCGCTGTAGGCAGTATCGAGATGTATAAAAACACCATCAGCCACATAAGAACTGTTATCACCATCGTATGCAAAAAGGGTTACTTCAAGCGCAGGTTTTGTAACGCCAATTCGGCTTTGGACACTACTGCCGCTGCCCTTATCTGCTTCTTTTACCACTACCGAACCTGCCGATGCAACGTTTGATTGCACATAAACAGCTTCACCACTTTCTATGTAGTTGCGAATAGCTCCACCGGCCTTTACATAGTTGGTACCATCATATACGTATGTTTCGTATGCACCAACGTTGTAAAGTCCTGCCGAGTTTGGGTTCCAAGCAACAAAACTGTTGGCAATATTTGTTTTGGTTATTGTTCTAAAGTCTATGCGTGAAGGAAATGGATTTCCAAATGATTCAAACTTTAAAGCAGGCACAGAAAATGTCTGGTTGCCTGTAAGTATATCTCCCTTCATTCGCAAAATAGTAGTACTAGCGGCACCAGCTACTGCAACACCCCTGTCACCTCTTACAAAGACAAAATAACCTTTTGTATTTGCTATTGATGTGGTGTTTGTATTGGTAACATCTACAAAATTATTGATGGCTGAGTTATAGTATTTCATAGAGGCTCGCTGTGTGTAATTATCCATACCAACAAAACTTCCAGGCCCGGTTATTTGTGTACCATAGCCCGTTGAAATGGTGCCACTTCCTCCTTCACGCCAGGCATTGGTTACTGTAGGTGATGTACCAATACTAATTGGTGTAGAAAGAAGTCTCCAGCTTTTTTTTGCCTGCATATACCGCTCTATATTCACTTTACCGGTTATGCTGTTGCCGCTTGCTGTCACGATTTCTCCAAAGCTAGCTGTAGCAGTATCTCTTGACAATAGTGTAAGGTTATCGTTTGTAGTTATTAAGGAGTTGGTCACACTTCCATATAGAAGAGCAGACGAAATTAACAGCGTATCGGTAAGTGTAGCAGCAACAGTAATACCGGTTGTATTAGCATTAATTAGGGTTGAAACATTTCTGCCTACAAACCAGCTTCCTGCCAGGTTTTGTGCAGCATCTGAAGTGCCTTTCATTTCAACAATACCAACATTGGCCTTCATAAACCCACCGGTACTATTTAGGGTGCCCGTGCCGTTAATGGTTATTTTGGTACTACCGATATCAAATGTACCTTGTTTTAAGAGGTTGATACCATTCACAAGTTGGTCGGTTGCAATGGTTACGGTGTTTGGATTATTAATGGTGAGGTCGTTGCATGTCGTTGATAGACCATTCCCAGTTATTTGTGAAACCAGCCCATTGTAAATAAAATTACCAGTGGTATTGTAGGTTCTGCCGCCGGTCATTTGAATATTTCCCGTTGCAGAGCCCAAAATTGAAATTCCCTGAGCATGCCCTAAACCCAGAAAGCTATAATTTCCGAGTGAAAATGCTCCAGCGCCGCTGATAACATTTGCATTACAGTATAGCCCACCTGTACCCAAAATATTTAATAGACCTGCCGATGATACGGCACAATTTGAGCTACCGAGCGCACCCAATGTAAGATCAGCCAATGCATTAATATTAATAGAGGTATTAACAGTAAGTGCTCCTGTCGTTATTTTCGGTGCCCTGCCACTCCCACTGCCGTTTGTAACCACAAGTTTGCTGTAAGTAATACCATTGTATACTGTTTGGGTTATGGCATTGGAGCCATTGTATTCGTATGTACTGTTTGCATCCAACAAATAATCGGTAAAACCTGCTGTAAAATTACTGCCCGAAATGCCGTAACCATCTATAGTGGCATCTCCACCACATTTTACTGTGCTACCAGCTGCCATTTTAAAATACAATCCGGCACCCTCTCCATTTAAAGAATAATTTGCCGGCAACACAAGCGTTGCATTTGCGCCAATAATGACGCCGGCTCGTGCTTTATCATTTAAATTTGTGGGAAAATTGCTACCTGCAAAAGTTAATATCGGTGACCTTCCATCTCCAATAATCAACTTTTCAAATAAAATAGCATCGCTAAAAGTATCTGTAGCCATTGTTCCGGTATTGTTTATAAGAGATTGTGAACCAACAGCATCAAAAATAAATATAGTGTGCTCGTCAATTGTCAATGCCCGTTTGTTAAATGTTGCATTGCCCCGCAAAAGATAAGTTTGGTTCGGTAAAATACCTGTTGACCCAATGGTTGAATAACCCTCCGTTGCGGATGGCGAGGCAGTTCCTACAATGAGATTTCCGTTTACAATGGTTTTATCCGTAACAAGCCATTGCATTCTACTGTATTTGTTCGCAGACGGACAAGTAAGTGTAAGATCACCATTTATTTCCACCCGCTTATCGCCTGTTATAGAGAACTGTTTTTTATAAATTGTCGTGGTTGATGCGTTGCTAACGGTTATGCTATTAACCGAAACATCTACGTCAAGCACAATAGAGGTTGAATCATTTACACCAGCCGATCGATTAAACGTTATGACTGCATCTTCGCAGGGCGTAGGCACATGCCCCAAAGACCAAGTCAGTGCTGTCCAGTTAACATTTCCCTGGCTACCCAAAGTGGCACTGTTTGTAACAAAAGCCCCACAGGTACTCGTTGTTACATTGTTGGTCAATACGCTACTAAACCCACCTTCGCTTAATGAAAAGACTTTAAAATAATAGTTTTTATTGGTTAATAGTGGGGTTAGAGTGGCTGTTATTGCATTTGCCGCTGTTTTAAAAGCAAAATCATAAGTAAGACCGCCGTCGTCTGACTTCATAATTACAAAACCCAATTCGCCCGATACAGTGAGTTGTGTCCAGTTAAGGGTTGTTGTATTTGTACCCGTTTCACTAAACGTGAGAGATGCTGGTGCATTTAAAACAGGAGGCGTAAAAGTTATTTGCACCCTACTTCCGTTTGCGGCGCTATTTAGGCCTGTAATTGCTCCAGCAGAATTATAATTTACTGTGGTTGGCGTCGCGGTTGTGTTTGTCGTAAAAGGTGTAGCATGTGTAACCGACATAACTGTGTTTACCGAATTGTTGCTGCAAAAACCGATAACCGCAGTTCTTTCTGTTGTACCTGTTGAATTGCCTATTACCATCGAGCCATAAATAAATTGAATTACCCCTGTACTTTCAAAAAGTATTAACTGAAATGTTGCATCGGCACTTGTCGAGTTTTTATTAAGTTCCATATTTAAGAATTCGACAACGAGCGTTCTGTTTGGGTATGTGCCTGTATTCGTAAAATGTACTTTGCCGGTGGACGAAGTTGCCATATTCTGCAAAAATGGAGCAATTATATTCTGTGAGGCAAAGGGGAAATTATTGCCATAATTAGTTGCTGCAATAATTGTATTTCCTAGGGCAATGGCCCCGTTGGAACTAGCGCTAAAACTGTTAAACCGTGTGCTCATAAACCAAAAATCAAAGCCAATGGAAGTCAATTCAGATGAAAAATCATCCTTGGAAGCAGCAACCAATTGTATAGAGCCTGTCATGCCGATTAAACTCGCTGTGGCGGTGGAAGTTCTTGCATAGTTAGCGGTTGATTGTCCGAAAGAAAATTGAAAAAATATAACGCAGGTCGTTATAACCAAGAGTAAATGTTTTTTCATAGGATATGTATTTTATCGATGTTGGCTTTAAAACTTTTAGTACAAAAAGCACAAAATCATATATTATCCACTGCAACAACCAACGCCGGTTTATTTGTTGTTTATATGAATATCATTAAAAAACGAATGCAAATATTAATTATTGTTAACAAGGTAATTAAATAGTAACAATAAAAATTAGTAGTATCGCTATTAAGTGTAGAAGAACATATTGTTGCAGGTTACTCTTAATATGTATAGCATTTAAATTCAATTAAATAAAGAAAGCCGCCCCACATTACTGTGAAGCGGCCTTTAAATAAAATTGCTGTACTCTACTTTGCCAAAATTGTTTTTACTGTCTTCTTACCATTTACATCTGTTATTAAAAGCCTGTAAATACCACTCTTCATGCCTGAAACAGCTATTTTCTTTTGGGTGTTATCTGATTGTATATTTATTGTTTCGGTATGAATAACTTGACCGGCATTATTCATAACCTGCATTTTGTAAATACCATAAGGTTGTTCAGTAAAAGCAATGTTTATTATCCCGTTTGTTACTGGGTTTGGATAAACTGTCAAAACTTCATTTAATTCTTCCTTTGCCATATCTATTTTTACTGCCATGCTGTAAATAGGCGTGCCGCTAATTGCATTTGCTTTTACCCTGTACCACTGTGCATTTAACGTTGCATGTACATCTCTATAATTATAGTATGGATTGCCGAAATTATTAGCCGTTGGCATTTGCTCAGCCAAAGGTGAATAAGTTATACCATCATTACTTCTCTCTATGGTATAGGTATTAACGTTATTCTCATTTTCTGTATTAAAAGTAGCTGTGATGGTTTTGTCCCTGTTTCTGATTGCAGTGAGGCGAGTAAAACGCACCGGATCTACATTTCTATAAACAATCATAAACCTATCTGCTAACCTGCTAAGTGGGTCGGTTGTTATATCAAAATTAACAGTGGTAACATCTGTCATACTTACGGCTGTTTCTGTCCCGAGGTGTTTATCTTTCAAAAAACTTTTCATAGTGGTATTATTTAAAACCGAAGGAACTATTACAAACCTGTATGGAGCTATTCGTGTACCGGTAAGCATTAACCGTACGGTGTCTGATGTGTGAATTACAGGTCTCCGTTCAACAATTAAGTTATAAATACCATTTTTTATAGCCAGGTTATCAGACATATTCATAAATTTTCTTACATCCATATTATCTACGGATGGGCTATAACTGTTATTAAAATTTTGTAGCACGCCATCTGCTAAGAACATTGTGCCGTTCATTGCACTTGCATAAAGATTTATCTCTAAGGTTGGGATGGTAGCGCCAGTGGATTGCGCTTGGCTGTTGGTGAAAATCATTGTGCCCGCAAGCATGATGTTAAGTAAAGTAGTTTTCATAATAATTGGATTTTAGGATGTTAACATTAAAAAAATAATCGGATAAAAATTAATTTTTAAAATATTCGGCATTAATGCTTTCAATTAATATTAGAAAGAATTAATACAAGTTGTCTATTGGTTTTATAAATGAAAAGAATAGGTTTCAGGAATATAAACGGAGATTGTTTCACATTATTGTATATAAAATAATGCTTAATATTAAATCTATTTTCTCATGTTTAAATAGGTAAGAGATATTTGGTAAAAAATTATCAAAACCTTTATTGGTATTGATTCTTAAAGGAACCTTAAAATATAAAATTCTAAAATAGGCATTAACTTTTATTACTTTAAAAGTTATCTAGAAAATATTCGAACAGTTGTAGAAGTCGTGTAGAAACGTCTAAAATCAATTTGTTTAGAAGAGGAACTTTTGTCCATTTTTTGTCAATGCCAATGAGGGCTAAACCGCTTATCATAAAATCAGCAATAAGCATTATAGGTTAAAAATTACTTATGTATAACTAATGTAAGAACGTTTAAAAATTGATTAGGGCACCACCCATAAGCTGGGCCTTGTATTAAATACTAGATAAGCAAATGGGAAATACAGCCAGCTGATGCCTTGTTTATACCGACGAATTACCTTTGGTAAAAACAGAAAATAGTGCACAAGAAAAAAAATTGGTACAATTACATGCAGCAATGCAACTAGTAATAAGTTACAGCCACTTTAATGGATAAAGTCCGCGCAATGAGGGGTTGTAAATCAAGGTAATAATAAATATATAATGCTGTTGGCACTTACGGTTTTTTAAAAAGAACCTGCCTAACACGGTTTGTGGATATAGCAGTGTAAGGGATAAAATCATTCTTCTTCCTTTCCCATGGCGGCCTGCTTCATTTGAAAGGCTGTTTCTTTGCCAAGGTAATTATCCATTCGATTTTCTATAAAATAAATAAGTGGTGTGAGAACAATGGCCATAAAAGATTTATAGGCATAATTTACAAGGCAGATTGCAAGCACTTTTTGCATGCTCCAGCCCTGCCCTAAATAAAAAGCTATAAACAAAACAATAAAACTATCTACAAGTTGCGATACAAGCGTAGATCCTGTAGCACGAAGCCATACTTTCTTTTCGCCTGTTGCTTTTTTTATTTTATGAAACACAAAAACATCTACGAGCTGGCTCACAAAAAAAGCTACGATACTGCCAAGGATAATCCACATGCCCTGCCCGAAAACAGCATTAAAAGCAAGTCCCATATCGGGTACGCCTTCTTCCACTTTTGTACCATACCAAAAATCAGCACCAGGAACTTTCATGGCCACGTAAAACATTAAAAAAGCATACGTAATAAGCGCAACAGCAATATAGGATATGCGACGCACTGCTTTTGGGCCGTAGTATTCATTTACAATATCTGTGATAATAAACTCCAGCGGCCACAATAAAACGCCACATGTAAGACTAAGGGCCAAGCCGCTCTCGCCTAATAGGGAAAAATTAAAAGGAGTAATACCAAATACTTTTTCGAGTGAAAATATTTTACCGCCAATACATTCTGCAATCAAAGCATTTGCAACAAAAAAAGCGGTAATGCTTAAAAAGAGTTTTGTGGGTTTGTCTTTAAGGATGCTTGTAATCATAAAAGAAATTTGCAATTAATAGAAATCATTAATAATAGGTACGCTAAATAAAAATGATTTTGATTTAAATTTTTACTGTCTCACAAAAAAAGAGCACCATATTTCTACAGGTAAAAGAAGCAGGTTAAACCATAAAATAAAACTATTTACAGGAAGCGGCTTTCTGATGGATTTTCTAAATAATACAATAAAAACAAATGCCGCATTTAATAAAATGGCTACTATAAACCCAAGCACCACAATAGTTCCTTCAATTGCCTGCAGTGGAATTACCGCATTGTTGTTGCCGCCGTTGCGCATGCGATACTCTACCAGCCTCATTATTGCAGAAATAATAAAACAAATATTACAGATAAATACTATTTTAGAAAAAAAACGCATAGAGGGGTTGGGGGTTGATGGTTACGAGTTATTAGTTGCGGATTTAAAGTATTCTTTGCAAGTATATTTTACTGACTGAAAATTGCAAACTGCCCACTGCCTTCTGCAAACTGCCCACTGTCAACTGCTACTTTCCTCTGCCCCAGCCTAACCAGTCGTTACCATTCGCATAAAGCATAAGAGACAATAAAATAATCATTCCCGCAATTTGCGCATATTCTAAAAACTTCTCACTTGGTTTTCTACCGGTTACCATTTCTATTAAAGTAAATAACACATGCCCACCATCGAGTGCAGGAATAGGCAGTAAATTCATAAATGCAAGTACGATGGAAAAGAAGGCTGTTATATTCCAAAACTGCTCCCAATCCCACGAATTACCAGAGAAAACAGATCCCATAGATTTAAAGCCTCCAACTCCTTTGTACGCGCCGGTTGATGGTTGAAATATTAATTTAAACTGTTGTATATATTCACCAAGCTTTGTATAGGCCATCTTTACACCTGCAGGAAAAGCTTTAAAAAATGAGTAATTTGTCGTTTCTATTTTAAAGTATCCAAGACTGTCCATTTGTTTACCTAGTAAAATTGGTGTACCAATTTTACCCTCTTCACTTACATTAACGGGCATGCTGATAATACTGCCTTTCCTTTCTATTGTTAGAGATACCTGTGCATTTTTATGTTGGGTGAAGTAGGCGGCGGCCTCATCTAAAAAGGCCACTTCTGTAGAATCTACCTTTATGATTTTATCCCAATATTGAAGCCCTGCTTTTTTTGCAGGTGAAGTATCCATATTATTAAACAGACCAATAATCGTCGGTAGTCTTTGCAACAATAATGGTGTCTTTGATCTCTTTTTTTCTACCAGCTGGCCAATAAGACTTACAGGAATTGTAACATTTGTTGGCTTTTCGTTCCTTATTACCTCAATGTTACCGCCACCACTAAACAGTATTTGTTTAGCCACATCGTCAAAGTACTTAATAAAATCGCCATTTACAGAGACTATCTTATCTCCACTGCGCAAACCTATTTCGTACATTAAAGAATCACTTACCCATACACCATTTTTTAAAGATGAATTTGGTATTTTTTCTTCGCCCCAATGCATTAAAATACCCGCATATATCACAAATGCAAGCAAAATGTTTACTGTAACCCCACCAAGCATGATGATAAGCCTTTGCCAGGCCGGTTTACTTCTAAATTCCCATGATTGTGCTGGTTTGTTTAACTGCTCTTTATCCATGCTCTCATCTACCATTCCGGATATTTTTACGTACCCGCCAAGTGGCAACCAACCAATACCGTATTCCGTATCACCAATTTTCTTTTTGAATATTGAAAACCATGGATCAAAAAAGAGATAAAATTTTTCTACCCTACATTTAAACCATTTTGCAGTTATATAATGCCCAAACTCGTGGAGTACAACAAGTATTGAAAGAGAAAGAAGTAGTTGGGCAGCTTTTAAACCTACGCTGCCCCAATTAATTGCTAAAAGTATCATTATTAGATTTGAGTATTGAGATATTAATTTATTGGTTGAGGGGTACGGGTACAGAACAATCAATGATTGAAATTGTCCCAGTTCACCTTTCACTGTTTATCATTCACATTTTTATAATGCTTGCAGCGAAGTTACGGGCCTCTCCGTCGCTTTCAAAATATTGATCGACCGTAGGTTTAGCTATAAATGGTATTTTTTCCATCGTCTTTTCAACAACCGCTGTAATATCTAAAAAGCCAATACGGTTCTTTAGAAATGCCCATACTGCTATTTCGTTAGCCGCATTTAGCACACAGGCCTTGTTACCACCGGCTTTTAACGCTTCAATGGCAAGGCCAAGGTTTCTAAATGTTTTGTAATCCGGTTCTTCAAAACTAAGATTAGGGTATTTTTTAAAACTGAATCTTGGGAAATCGTTTTTTAAACGTTCGGGAAAACCAAGCGCATATTGTATGGGAAGTTTCATATCGGGCAATCCCATTTGTGCTTTTAAACTTCCGTCTTCAAATTGTACCATACTGTGGACGATACTTTGTGGATGCACCACCACCTCTATTTGCTCTGGTTGTAAATTAAATAACCATTTTGCTTCAATCATCTCCAGGCCTTTGTTCATAAGGGTTGCAGAGTCTATAGATATTTTAGCACCCATGCTCCAGTTTGGATGCTGCAATGCATGCTCTCTTTTCACATTCACCAAAAAATTTGGTTTCTTGCCTAAAAACGGACCGCCACTTGCCGTAAGTATTATCTTTTCAATGGGGTTTCTGGCTTCGCCTACAAGGCACTGAAATATGGCGGAATGTTCACTATCAACAGGAATGATGGGCGATCTGTTTACCAATGCCTGTTGCATTACAATATCACCTGCTACTACCAATGTTTCTTTATTGGCAAGTGCAATAACTTTCCCTTTTTTTACCGCAGTCAGGGTAGATTTGAGCCCCGCAAAACCTACAATGGCTGTTAGAATAACATCGTATGTATCAAAATCTGCTACTTCTTCCAATGCATTTACTCCTCCAAAAACTTTTACAGCCGTATTTGATAAAGCTTGCTTCACTTGTTGGTACTTTGTTTCGTCGCCAATTACAACCGCATTTGGCAAAAATTCCAAAGCTTGTTTAATAAGTAGTTCCGCATTCGTTTGAGCTGTTAAGATTTCTGCTTCCAATAAATCTTTATGGGTACGAATAACTTCAAGGGCTTGTGTACCAATTGATCCCGTAGATCCGAAAATTGCAATGCGCCTTTTTTGCCCTTTCTCCACCATATTGTTGTAATAATTAAATGTAAAGTTTATTGGGCAATTTAGTCATTTATTAATTGCAAACTACCTTATCGGTCTTAAAGTAAACTTAAAGGTATTTTATAAAATCCAATGTTAATTAGTCTCTGGATGCTGTTAGGTTTTCAATACCGCTTGCAATGATTCTATCGTTACTCAGTTTAGGGACTTTATTTTGCCCGCCAAGCTTGCCTACACTTTTCATATAATTTTTAAATCCGTCTTTTCGTACAGGCGTAATTTTCAACACATCTAATATATTCCCTTTTACCAAATCGTCGTAATAGGCATTTTTTGTACGAAGATTATTGTCTAATTTTTGTGCGAATTGCTTTAAGTCCACAGGTTCTTCTTCAAATTCAATAAACCACTCGTGGTAGCTTCTGCCTTTATCGGGTGCTACATACGGAGCTACAGTAAATTCATTTATACGTACATTCTCTTCGGTGGTTGTTTTTAATATTGCATGCTCTGCTTCCTCTACAATTACATGCTCACCAAATGCTGAAATAAAATGCTTAATCCTGCCGGTTACCACAATTCGGTATGGGTTTACTGAGACAAATTTTATTGTATCGCCAATATTATAGGCCCATAGCCCTGCATTATTTGTTATAATAAGCGCATAATTTTCTCCAACTTTTACGTCTCGTAAGGTAAGTCGCTTGGGGTTTTCGTTTGAAAGTTCTTCTACCGGCACAAATTCAAAGAAAATACCACTGTTGGTGTTTAGCAACATCCCTTTTTCTTTTTGGGTATCTTGAAATGCAAAAAAACCTTCGCTTGCAGGGTAAAGCTCAATAGTATCTATAGGCCGGCCAATACTTTCCATTAGCTTAGCCTTATAGGGTTCATAGTTTACACCACCCTGCACCATCACACTAAAATTAGGAAAAAGTTCGCCTATTTTTTTACCTGACCGCTCTTCCAGTTTATCAAAATACATCTGAACCCAAGGTGGAATACCACTGATTAGCGACATATTTTCATCAATGGTTTCATTCACAATCTTGTCTAGTTTCTCTTCCCAGTCTTCTATACAATTGGTTTCAAATTTCGGAAGTTGGTTACTTCTCAAATACATTGGCATATGGTGGTTCACTATGCCACTAAGCCGTCCCGTTGGTATACCTCCAACCCTCTCAAGTTCAGGTGAGCCACTTAAAAAAATGACTTTCCCGTTTGCAAATTTGGTATTGCCGGTTTCCGCCATGTAACACAACAATGCATTGCGGGCTGTATTGATGTGGTTTGGTATCGAATCCTTTGTTATTGGAATGTATTTTACACCACTTGTTGTGCCACTTGTTTTTGCAAAATAAATAGGCAGTCCTTTCCATAAGATATTGTGCTTACCTTCTTTAATTTTTTCTATATAGGGCTTAAAAGCTTCGTAATCCCTTATAGGAACCAATTTTACAAAATCTTCGTGGGTTTTGATATCACCAAAATGATGGTCTTTGCCAAACATAGTTTTACCTGCAGTTTTTACTAAGTTCGTCATCAGTTGCTCTTGGTCTGCAACTGCGGTAGTCATCCCTTTTTTAGTGAGCTTTTGTATATAGGTGGCAAAAGGTTTTGCCAATAAAGATTTAATTTTCATAGTTAAAAGTCCTACCTTTTTTTCAAATTTTTTCGATTAAAACACAGTTCAGATTAATCCTTAACCATGTTTCGCTTTTGCCTTATTCCTGAGGCATATTCCATAGCCCACTACAAATGAATCTTTTCGTTTACATAGATCAGTACAGTCAGAACTTATCAATTATTTACAACCGCTGCAAGGCCAGTCCTTATCTAAATCTATAGCAGTGACTACCACAATTTCATTTTCTTTTGGTGCGAATACGATGCGCACATGCTGCCCATCGTGTGTTGTGCCTTCCAGCGGCATGGTAATTCCTTGTTCTGTTGTATCCTGTTTATTATAATTTATTTCTCCTTTCTGCAATATTTCTTTCACTTCACTCTCATCAATATTTCTGCAATCCATTCTACACATTGCATGCCGGCTGTACTTAATTGTTTTATTACCGCTTCGCAGTGCAAAATAATCGTCCTTAACGGCATCAACGGTTATGCGTCCTGCTTGTTTGCCACGCTGGTTTTTCTTTACAAAAAAAAACAATAAAACAGCAGCTATTAATATTAAAAATGGATAACTTTTCCTATTCACTTTTGCAAGGTAGGTAATTTTAAAAATGTGGATTAGAAATAGGAATTTATATCAGATTTTTTGATACGTACAGAATAAGTATATTCGTACGTAAATTTTATTTTATGGATACAAAACAACATTGAAATTAGAAGAAAAAGTAATTATTGAGGCGAAACTCTATGCAAAAGCTCATAAAACAAGTATATCGGCGATTGTTGAAAATTACTTAAAGAGCATTTCCAGTCCCACTATCAAAAAACAAAAAATAACCCCGTTGGTTAAAAGTTTATCGGGAATAATTAAGGCAGATAAAGTTGATAATTATAAAAAAGATTATGCTGATTTTCTATCTGCTAAATATAAATGATGAAAAATTTATTTATTGACACTGACATAATTTTAGATTTACTAACGGAGAGACAACCCTTCTACGAATTTTCTGCAGAATTATTCTCGTTAGCAGATCAAAAGATGATCACTATTAATGTTTCATCTTTGTCATTCTCTAATTTGAATTACATCTTATCAAAACATTTTACGGCAATAAAAGCCAGGAAATTATTTTTGAAATTTAAAACTTTAGTAAATGTATTGTCTGTAGATGATAAAATCACTTCTCTTGCTTTAACATCTGACTTTGCAGATTTTGAAGATGGTATGCAATATTATACTGCCCTAGAAAACAATATTCGAGTATTAATTACCAGGAATTTAAAAGATTACAAAATGGCTGGAATAAATGTAATGACTAGTCAAAGTTATTTAAAAATAAGTAAATTATAGGAATTTATTAAAATAAGCGAATGTGGAAGCATTCGCTTATAAAAAAATCTGTAGAATTAATACAATCCTTCAATACTTAAATATCTTTCCCCGGTATCATAGTTAAAAATAAGTACCGTGCTGCCCGCAGGTATTTCTGGTAATTTTTTTGCCAAAGCAGCCATTGTTGCTCCGCTAGAGATACCTTGAAAAATACCTTCCTCTTTTGCTGAACGAATGGCATAATCAAAGGCCTCGTCTTTACTAACCTGTATTACGCCATCTAAAATATCTTTGTGCAAATTGGTTGGTACAAAACCGGCACCAATACCCTGTAAAGGATGCGGGCCAGCAGCTCCACCGCTAATAACAGGCGATAATTCAGGCTCAACAGCAAATACTTTTATTTGGGGAAAATGCTTTTTCAACACCTGTGCAACACCGGTAATATGGCCTCCTGTACCAACACCGGTTATCAAAAAATCTATCCCTTCCGGAAAATCATTTACAATTTCATCTGCAGTGGTTTTTACATGAATATCAATATTTACAGAGTTCTCAAACTGCTGGGGCATCCACCCATTTGGGGTTGCAGCCACTAGTTCTGTAGCTTTTTCAATAGCGCCCTTCATACCTTTTTCACGTGGTGTTAGTTCGAATGTTGCCCCATAAACACTCATCAATTTTCTGCGCTCCACACTCATACTTTCGGGCATTACCAAAATAATTTTATAACCTTTTACTGCTGCTACCATTGCAAGACCAATACCTGTATTGCCAGATGTAGGTTCAATGATAATGCTGTCTTTATTCAGCAATCCTTTCTGCTCGGCATCTTCAATCATCGCCAACGCAATTCTGTCTTTTATACTACCGCCTGGATTGGCCTTTTCTAATTTTGAGTAAACATGTATGTTATCAGGATAAAGCTTATTTATTTTTACATGCGGCGTGTTGCCTATCGTTTCCAAAATATTTGCTGCTTTCATAAATTTTTCTAGATGATAAAATTAATTGGTTCTTTAAAATCTCTCCTGTCTTTTACAACAGTTTGAGCAGTATGGTATACCACGCTAAACGATGGTACACTTTCCGTAATCCAGGTATTACCGCCAATAATACAATCATGGCCTACAATTGTTTCTCCTCCTAAAATAGTACTGCCGGCATAAATCACCACATTGTCTTCAATTGTTGGGTGGCGTTTAATTTCTGCATCTTGTTTTCGAACAGCCAGTGCTCCCAATGTAACGCCTTGGTACAATTTTACATAATTCCCAATATGGGTTGTTTCTCCCACCACTATGCCGGTGCCATGGTCAATGAAAAAAGGGCATCCAATCGTTGCTCCCGCATTAATATCTATACCTGTTTTACTGTGGGCAATTTCGCTCATCATTCTGGGTAGTGTTTGCACTCCTTGTCTGTACAACAAATGCGCCAGTCTGTAAATGGCAATTGCATAAAAACCAGGATAACTCAATATTACTTCTTCCAAAGAATTTGCGGCAGGGTCATAATCTAAAATAAATTGGGCATCGTTTATCAACCTATCAGCTGTTATTTGTAGCTCACTGAAAAAAACTTCTGTTAGGTCGTATTTATTAACCTCGGAATCGCTGACACAAGTGGTTATTAATGAGTTTAAAGTTAATTTCAGACTTGCTGCCTTTACCTCATTTTCCAATAAGTAAGCATTTTCGCTTTCTACCACTGGAAATAAATAATGATATAAGTCATCTGTAAATGACACTACAGCCTTACGATCGGGCAGGTTACTCTTTAAAATATATCCTTTATACACAACAAAATTTTATCAAAAGTACGGAATACTCTATTAAGCCTGTAGACTGTATTGGGAAAAATGAAACTACCCCGGTTTTATGCTTTACGTTTTTCAAAGCAAAAAAGGGGCGTTTTTTACCTAATTTTACAACCTTATGCAAAAAACAGTTGCCCTTCATACACTTGGCTGCAAGCTAAATTTCAGCGAAACCACTGCACTTGGGCGTATGTTAGAAAACGACGGCTTTGCAAAAAAAGATTTTGATGATGTTGCAGATGTTTACGTGATAAATACCTGTACAGTTACCGAAAATGCGGATAAAGAATGCAGGCAGATTGTACGTAAAATACAGCGAAAAGCACCTGAAGCATTCGTAGTTATAACCGGCTGTTATGCCCAACTAAAACCAAAAGAAATTGCAGAAATACCCGGTGTAGATTTGGTTTTGGGTGCTGCTGAAAAATTTAATATTGCACAGCATTTAAAGGAAATATCTAAGAACGACCCTACTAAAATCTGCAGTTGCGATGTAGAAGATGTAAATACTTTTGTACCATCTCATTCAATAAATGAAAGGACAAGAATATTTTTAAAAGTGCAGGACGGTTGCGATTACAATTGTAGTTTTTGTACCATTCCAATGGCACGTGGCAAAAGCAGAAGCGATGAAATAAACAACGTAGTTGAAAATGTAAAAGCGATAGCTGCAGGTGGTGCAAAAGAAATTGTTTTAACCGGGATCAACCTTGGTGATTTTGGTAAAGGAAACACAGGTGGCAAAAAACATGGTGAAAACTTTTTCGATCTTATACAGGAATTAGATAGTTTGCAAGGCATTGAACGCTACCGCATTTCATCTATTGAACCGAATTTGCTGAGCAATGAAATAATTGAATTTGTGGCAACCAGCAAACATTTTATGCCGCATTTTCATATTCCGTTACAAAGCGGCAGCAACAATACTTTGGCAGCAATGAGAAGGCGTTATAAAAAGGAATTGTACGCAGAAAAAATAGGGTTGATAAAATTATTAATGCCCCACTGTTGTATAGGGGTTGATGTTATTGTTGGTTTCCCTGGTGAAACCAAAGATGATTTTGCAGAAACAGTTGAGTTTCTTCGTGGGTTGGATATTTCTTACCTGCATGTGTTCACCTACAGCGAGCGTGACAATACACATGCACTTACACTTTCTCCTGTTGTTCCCATGCACACTCGCCATGAGCGAAACAAAATTTTACGCAACCTGAGCTACGAAAAAATGCAGGCTTTTACCAACAAACATATTGGCGAAACGAGAAAAGTTTTGTTTGAGCACGTAAATAAAAATGGTATGATGGAAGGCTATACAGATAACTACATCAAAATTACAAGTCCACACAAACAGGAATGGGAGAATGAGATTGTTGAATGGGTTGTATAATCAGCCAATGTGATAATTTGCTAATGTGCTAATTTGCTCCACAACAATTTCACAGTTAAACTATTTAGGGATTTATTCTAGCATATTCCTCCATATACTCATACCCGTCATTTAATCTTCCTTTTTTTACAATTGTTGCACGATCTATCAAGCGAGTTTTTTCTTCGCTAAACAGATCTGTAAAAACATATTTCAGTAGCTGTTCGCCAAAATACCTACTTGCATCTCTTGGTAATTCATTGGGTAAATTGCCTACTGCCATTACATCGACAACATTTTCTAGATAGGGAGCTGTGCGTAAAAAAGTATTTTTATCCACCCCATAAACAGGATCTGCAATGGTAGAGTCGCCAATATTGCAAGGAACAGAACCACCCATATCGTCTGTAATATCTGCTATGGTTGTAATGCGAAAATCAGCCTTTTGCATATCGCTCAACTCAAAAAGTCTCGGTATTTTTTGTTCCCAATAAATACCATTCATTAAAATATCAGTCTGTGAGATATAACCGGAAAATTTTGAATTATAATTATCAGCATTCTGGTGAAAATCTTTTCTATTATAGCTTTTATTAGTTTTATGCTCGTATAAATCCGCACCTTTTAAATGAACATAAACCGGATAAACAAATTCTTTTTCAAGATAATCTTCCGGTTCTACTTCGTGTATGCCCATCAAATTCATAATCTCCAACACGCCATGCGCCACCCTCCCACTTCCCGTAACAGCAATTTTTATTGGAGGTAGTTTTAACCCAAAATAAGTATGAATAAGGTGTTGCAAATTTTTGCCGGAATTGACCCTTTCTAAATGGTAAGCACCGGTTCTTTTACCATAGGCCATCATGCCATTGTGTGCACCAACAATACCGGCAAAAAAACCAAACCCAATAATGCGTGTTCCATCTTCATGTTCCAAACATTCATAATCAATCAATGTTATATTTTTTTCTATAATGGCCTGTAGTAATTTTTGATTGTAAGGCTGCAGTTTTTTTGTGTGGGAAAAGAAAAGATAGGTTTTATTTTCAATCAGCATATCCACAGGCACTTCTTTAATACCTAACATGATATCGCATTCGTCTAAATTTTCTTTTACTTCAACCCCTGCAGATAAATACTCTTTATCAGTAAAACACCGATTTTGGCTTTGTTGAACAATTACCTTTAAATCAGGCCGATGGGTGCGTATCCATTTACATTGTGCCGGGGTAAGGGCCACACGGGCGTCTGCAGGTATTTTACCTTCTCTTATCAGGCCAATTTTTATCATGCAATTCGTTTGAAGAAGGGCAATTTACGGTTACATTTTCTATAGTTCGTACATTTGATGCATGAATTATTATGAATTATTTGAGCTGCCCGAAAAGCCCATAGCAGATAAAACCTATGTATCTAAAAAGTATATAGCATTACAGAAAAAATTTCATCCCGATTTTTTTACCAATGAAAATGAGGCTGATAAAGAAAATGCATTAGAACAGTCTGCGGCCATAAATAAAGGGTTTAATATTTTTACCAATGAAGAAAAAACAATTGAATATTTTTTACAGCAAAAGGGCTTTATTACAACTGATGAAAAGTACAGTTTACCGCCTGACTTTTTGATGGAAATGATGGAGTTGAATGAGGCTATTGACGAGAAAGATATAAATGCATTAACTAAAATAAATGAGTTTGAAAAGGAGTTAGATACCGAAATTGCTGGTATATTATCTGCTGAAAGCGGTGCAGAACTGAATGACAATGCCCTTGAAACATTAAAAGCATACTATTACAAGAAAAAATATTTGAAACGTATTTTGGATAGGTTAGATGATTAATGTAATATTGCAACCCGAGTAAATATCAATGTAAGGTTGATATATTTTAAATGCCCATGTGGCGGAATTGGTAGACGCAGCAGACTCAAAATCTGCCATTCGCAAGGGTGTGAAGGTTCGATTCCTTTCGTGGGCACTCAACCACCTTTTTAAGGTGGTTTTTTTATGCCTATAAAACTAGCAAAGACAGCACTTCAGACAATACTTCTTCATTTAATATTATTCATAAGCTTCGTAGGATTAGCACATCTTTAACATCAAATCGTTCTTTTAAATGGTCTTCTGTCAAATGAAATGAACCTTATCGTTTATCTTTAACCTGTAAAAATCATTGAAGATGAAAACTATTTTACTTTTATTAGCTGTTGTAACCCTGGCATCCTGTAGTACCATGTACAAAAGCGGACAAACACCAGATGATTTGTATTATGCAAAACCAAACCTAGACGTAGCTGTTAAGAAAAGCAACAGATATGAAAGTCGTGACAATGTATATGAAGAAAGGCAAATAAGGATGTCGGCATACGATTATCGCTGGCGCGCATTAGATGCACGATATGATTACGATTACGTTTATTCTCCCTACAATTACGGCTACAATTATGGGTATTACTATAATCCATATTATTGCCCTTATCCGGTTTATGGACAAAGCGTTGTTTTTGTCAATCCAAAAAATACAACAATCCGCAAATCAAATCTTACCTCTTACAACAATAGCATCATAACCTATACCCCATCAAAAGGTGCAAACAATAGTGGAACAAGAACCGTGGTGAGAGGTTATAACAACAGTAACAACCAGGCTGTAAGAAATAATACTTATAATAATCCTGTTTATAACGGAGCAAGATCTTACTCTGATGCAAGCCCTAGCGGCAACAGCAATGGCAGTGGTAGCAGCAGCGGTGGTGGTGCACCTGCTTCTTCAGGCTCAAGCATATCAAGACCAGCGAGAGGACAATAATTTTTTAGGTTTAATTCTGCACAAATTGCTTTTACAAAAAGTGAACATTACTTCTATGCAAAAAATCTTAACGGCAATATTTATATTAATTGCCACAAACACATTTGCCCAGGTACCTGAAGATGCAGTTCGTTTTAGCTGGTATCCTCAAAATGGCACAGCCCGTGCAATGGCTATTGGAGGTGCAATTGGTTCCCTTGGTGGTGATATTACTTCTAATTTTGTAAATCCGGCTGGGATAGGATTTTATAGAACAAACGAAGCAACAATCAGCTCAGGCTTTGCTCTTAACAGCATAAAATCAAATTACAGATCAACCACCCTTATCGAAAAAAAGCAACAATATAATTTTGCTCCTGCAGGTATTGTGATAGCTGTGCCTAATTTTTTAGATGAGAAAAAAAGCAGTGCTTTTTCGTTTGCTGTTACCCAAAATACAAACTTTAATAAACTAGTTCATTTTAAAGGTCTTAATAATTACAGTTCGTATAGTGAGCAACTCGCTGAAGAATTTTCAACACTTAAAACAAGCATTGGTAATGTATTAAACAGCAATAGTATTGCTCCTTATACATCTGCACCCGCATTGTACACTTATTTAATTGATACGGTTTCCAACGGAAGTGGCACATTTGTAAAGGGTGCACCGGAATATATTTTAGACGCAGGGCAGGCTTTGCAACAGGAAATGACAAAAACAACAAAAGGTGGCGCTTATGAACTTGCATTTACTTATGCAGGTGCTGATTACAAAAAGTTTTTTTGGGGCGTTTCGCTTGGTATTCCGATCATAAATTATGAGAGCAATACATTATTCTCTGAAACCGACACTTCTTCAAATACAAACAACCGCTTTAAGTCTTTTTCGTTTAATGATAATTTTACCACAAAAGGTGCAGGTTTAAATGTAAAAATTGGTGTTATTTACCGACCGCAGGATTACATTAGAATTGGCCTTGCTGTGCATACGCCAAGCTATATGGCATTGTCAGACTCAAGACAAACTTCTCTGCAAACAGAGCTTGAAAACCCTATCGGAAATTTCAATACATCATCTGATCGCTTTACCGAAGGGAAACGTGGACTTGCCCGCTACATTCAATCTTCCCCTTTAAAAATAATTGCAAGTGGTTCATATGTTTTTAGGGAGGTAGCAGATGTTACAAAACAGAAAGGTTTTATTTCTGCAGATATAGAATTTGTAAACCATAAAGGCTCCCGTTTTAGCAGCGATGCAGAAGAGCCAACTGTGGACCAGCAAGCATATTATAAAAGCCTGAACAAGGTTATAAAAGATATCTACAAAGGCAATATAAATGCAAAACTTGGTGGCGAGGTTAAATTTAATACCATAATGGCGAGGCTTGGGTTTGGGTACTATGGGAGCCCCTACAAAGACCAACCCGTAAAGGCAAATAAATTTACGATGAGTGGTGGCTTGGGTTACCGCAACAAAGGTTTTTTTGTAGACCTCACTTACGTTTATTTGGTAAACAACGATTTTAATATCCCCTACCGTGTGCAGAATTTACAGAATGTATATGCAGTCATTAAACAACAAACGAGTAATGTGGTTGCTACAGTTGGTGTAAAATTCTAATGGTATCTTTTATCACGATCCCATTTTATTTTGCAAATATGGCATCACTTCCTGTTCGGGCAACCAAACAAAATCTTCGTCTCTTTTAAACCATGTTACCTGACGTTTTGCATAATGTCTGCTGTTTTGCTTTATTAAATCAAAGGCTGTTTCTCTGCTTATTTTGCCATCGAAATAATTAAATAATTCCCTGTAGCCAACCGTTTGCAAAGCATTTAATGCCCTTAAAGGCAAAAGACCTTTTGCTTCCTCTTCTAAACCGGCTGCCTGCATAGCGTCTACCCGGCTGTTTATGCGATCATACAAAACGGTGCGTGGCATACTGAGCCCTATTTTAATAGTTTTAAAAGGTCTGTGTTTTTTCTCTTTTTTTTGCTGTAAAATGATGGACTTGCCGGTTGACATAAAAACTTCCAAAGCCCTTAACAACCTATGCGGGTTTTGAACTTCGCCGTTGGCCCAATACAGCGGGTCGAGTTCCTGCACCTTTTGTTGCAACCACGCAATTCCAAATTCGTTGTAAGCTCCAGTAAGTTCATTCTTGATTTTGGCAGTAGCTTCGGGTATATCATCTAATCCATCTGTAAAAGCTTTAATGTAGAGACCGGTACCTCCGCAAACGACAGCAACATCATTTTTTGAAAAAATAGTTTCTATTGCAGTGAGTGCATAATGTTCAAAGTGGGCCGCAGTAACATTTTCATGTATGCTGTGGGAGTTTATAAAATGATGGTTGATCTCATTTAACTGCTCTGTACTTGGTTTGGCTACAGCAATATTTAATTCATTAAAACATTGCCGGCTATCAGCAGAAATAATCTCTGTATTAAAATGTGTTGCAACGTTTATTGCCAAGCCGGTTTTTCCACTCGCTGTAGGGCCAGCTATAATGATACAGGTTTTGTTCATTTTGTAAAAATTCAACAAAGAGGTAATTGCTGAAACGATTTAAAAATCTTCCTGCATTTCTGCACCATCGTTCTCCGCCTCGTCAGGTGCGTCTTCTATGCCTTCCCCCTCGTCTCCTTCTTCGCTAAAACCATCCTGCATAGCGTCAGATTTTAGGTCATACTTTTCTTCCATTTCTGCAAGGCGTTTATCAACCAATCCTTTTGTGCCATATTGCGAAGGTGCTATTCCTTCGGTGCGCACACAAACCGGATAAATAAGTTTTTTATTTTCTTCTTTATCTACATTAATCAATTCCACCATAAAAAGCCAATGCTTGGTGAAATCGTATTCGTAAATAAACTTTTGGTTAGGATCTTTTATTTCGGTGGCCAATACAGTATCGCCCATTATCAGCGGCTCTACTCTGTATTCTTTATCGTATTTTTCTAAAGAAATTTCACGGCCACGTTGCCAGATGTCGTTGCTCCTGTAAAAAGTTGCCTGGTGTTTATTATCAAACTCATAGGCAATTAAAATTGCTGAATGAAGTTCTTTAAAATTTGCTGTGTGTTTAATTGCAATATCCCTGTAAACACTTTCATCTTCCTGTAAATAAACCCTGAATTTTAAAATTGCCATGCAGCGAAATTAATTGTTTTATGTTATGCCACGCACGTGCCCTCTTTCAAATTTAGTAAAATTAGTTACTTCACAAAAAATCAATTTAAAAGCTCTTTTCCTTTTATCAGCATATAAGCATGGGCAGCCTCGTAATCACTTGTAATTTCGCCATCTAAAATGGCATTTCTAATAGCATCTTTTATAAGACCAACTTCTTTGGAAGGTCTTAGCTGAAAGGTTTCCATGATAATTTCTCCCGTGATGGGCGGTTGCCAGTTACGAAGGTTGTCCCTTTCTTCTACTTCTACACAGCGTTTGCGAACTATCTCAAAATTTTCCAAAAAACGTTTTACTTTTTGTTTGTTTTTAGAAGTTATATCGGCATCGCACAATTTCATCAAACTATCAATGTCTTCTCCGGCATCAAACAAAAGCCGCCTTATAGCTGAGTCAGTAATATTTTCTTTCGTAAGGCTAATTGGGCGAAGATGCATCTCCACCATTTTTTGCACGGACTTCATTTTTTCATTTTGTGGTAGTTTAAGCTGGGCAAAAATTTTAGGAACCATTCTTCCCCCTACCGCTTCGTGGCCATGAAAAGTCCACCCATGGCCTTCTTCAAATTTTTTAGTAGCCGGCTTAGCTATATCGTGTAATACTGCTGCCCACCGTAACCAAAGGTCATCTGTCGTTTTAGCAATATTGTCAACAACTTGTAGCGTGTGATAAAAATTGTCTTTATGGCCATAACCATCTACAAACTCAGCGCCTGCCAGCGCCACCATTTGTGGAAAAATTATTTGCAACAATCCTGTTTTGTACAAAAGATCAAAACCAACAGACGGTTTTTTACTAAGCAAAATCTTATTCAATTCATCTGTGATCCGTTCTTTGGTAATAATCTTAATTCGGCTTGCATTGCGGGTTATTGCCTGCAAGGTTAGTGGGTGAATTGTAAAATCGAGTTGCGATGCAAAACGAATACCCCGCATCATTCTTAAAGGATCGTCAATAAATGTTTGATCAGGCAGCTGGGGTGTTTTAATAGTCTTGCTTTCAATATCGTTAAGTCCATCAAATGGATCATTTATTGCACCAAAATCATGCTCGTTTAAACTAATACCTAGGGCATTAATGGTAAAATCTCTGCGAAGCTGGTCGTCTTTCAAAGTACCTGCCTCTATTGCAGGGTTGCGACTGTCAATGTTATAACTTTCCTTTCGGGCACCAACAAATTCAATCTCGGTGTCACCAAATTTTATTTGGGCCGTACCATAGGTTTTAAAAATGGTTACGTGTATATTTTTACCAAATTGTTGTGCGGCCTCTTCTGCCAATGCAATGCCATCTCCAACACATACCACATCTATATCTTTGGTATTTCGGCCAAGAATTTTATCCCGTACATATCCGCCAATGATATAACTCTCTACGCCAATATTTTTCGCAGCGGTTGCAAGTTTTGTAAAAATGAAAAGTTCCTCCACACTGTAATCAAGTTTCATAGGTACAAAAATAAGAAAAGCAGGCAGGATATAATTTAAATGGGTTTGAGTATCTACCGAAATAGTAAGATGTCTATTTAACAGATTAAAATACCTTTACACCCTACGTTTGTAAGGGAAACACCTTGCGGCGTAACCAAAAATAAAAAATAATGAGAAATAAATTTATTTATGCAGTTGCTGTTTTATGGTTTTGCACCTTTGCCACGCTACATGCACAAACCAATTACCCGCAAGGATTAAAAGTTGGTGATACTGCGCCTGATTTTTCAGCAAAAGACCAGGTTGGTAAGATGGTAAGTTTGAAGCACCGGGCAAAAAAAGGAGCTGTTGTTATTATTTTTTACAGAGGCCAATGGTGCCCTTATTGCAACCAGCAGTTAAAAAAAGTAAATGATTCAATGCAATATATAATTGACAAAGGTGCGACTGTACTCGCTATTACTCCTGAAACAGGCGATAATGTGCAGAAAACTGTTGAAAAAACAAAAGCCAGCATTCCTATTATTGCAGACATAAACCTGGCTATTATGAAAAGCTATAAGGTAAACTTTGCAGTTGATGAAAATACGATCGCAAAATATAAAACTTACGGTATTGATTTTGACAAAGCAAACGGAAGCAACGGAGCAAACTTACCTGTACCGGCCACTTACATCATTGGCAAAGACGGGAAAATTAAATACGCTTTCTTTGATACAGATTACAGAAAGCGGGCTTCCGTAAAAGATATTTTAGCCTATCTATAAAAAGTAAGTTATCGTGCTTTCTTAAAAATTACAAACAACTCTGTACCCTGGCGGGGGGCAATAGAATTGTAGGATTCTTCCATTGTTTGCGTTAAAAATTTAGGGCCAAATAAACCTTCGTATTCCTTTTTATTACCCCCAAACGGTGGCCCTCCTTCAAATGCTCTATTAAAAAGCAACCCAACAAGTTTTCCATTTCTGCTCAAAAGCGCTGTCATTTTTGCTACATAATTCGGTCTTGAGGAAGTATCCAAAGCACAAAAAAAAGTCTGCTCTACTATAAGATCAAACGATTTATTCAAACTAAAAAAATCGCCACAAATAATGTGTAGCTCTTTATTGAGGTAAGGAGCAAATTGCAATTCTAATTTTTTTACAGGAATAGGTGAAATGTCTATTATGGTTATGTTGGTAAAACCTTTTTCCAGTAAATAATCTACTTCGTGGGCATTGCCGCAGCCCGGTATTAAAATGGATAGCTGCTTGTTTGTAAGCTGGTCAAAATATGCTTTTAACGGTGGAGAAATCCTTCCAAGATCCCAGCCAGTTTGTTCATTGCTGTATCTAGTACTCCAATAATTTTCATCTAGTACATCAGGTTGTTTTTTCACTGTGCTTTACATTTATGGAAATGTTGTTTTTACTCCATTCTATTTTATGTACGAGTGCCTGCTGCCGTACTTCACAATCGTTTTTTATGCAAACGGCACAACTAAAAGGCATGCAGGCATCAGAATGTACGAATATCTCCAGCGAGTCGCCATATTTTTTTCTTAGCAAACCTGTAAGCTCATCTATTTCGTTGTGGGCCTCATACACATTAAAATACCATGGTACAGTAAGGTGCGCATCTAAATGAAGAAGTGCGCCGTACTTAATTATGCGAAGATTGTGCATGTCAACCCAATTAATACGCCTGTTTTCGTTTAAGGTGGCGATCATTTCCTCCAACAAAGTTTCATCAGCTTCATCCATAATACCTGCAACGGAACTGCGAATAATCTTATAGCCCGTGTAAGAAATAATAAATGCAAAGAGAATGGCTACAGCACTGTCTATCCAATAAATATTTGTAAAGTATAAAAGTATCAATCCACCAATGATACCAGCGGTCGTGTAGGTATCACTCTTCAAATGTTTACCACTCGCAATAAGTGGTAGTGAATTATTTTTTCGCCCGGTACGCTCACATGCAACCCCTGCCAAGTAATTTACAACGGCTGTTATCACAATTAAAAGAATACCCCAGTCGAGTTTATGAACAACTGTTGGCGAATTAATATTCTTTGCTGCTCCATATATGATTAAAATACCCGCTACAAAAATAAGAGTACCTTCTACTGCAGAAGAAATAAATTCAACTTTTCCGTGTCCGTATGGGTGGTCATTGTCTTTAGGCCGGGCAGAAACAATTAAACTATAAATGCCAAGCAGCCCTGCTACAATATTTACAATACTTTCGAGCGCATCTGTAAGAATGGCCACTGAATGTGTAAGCAAATAAGCCGTGATTTTGATTACAAACAATACCACAGACAATGCAGCAATTCTTTTTTGTATGATAAGGTTTTTTGTGTGTGTATGCATGGGCTGTAAAGACACGCAAGCTACCTAAAACGATCTAAAGACCGTTGCTAAATATCAATGCCTCGTTTCATGCTTTATAAAAATTGCTGAACAAATATTTTGCCATTAGGTATTATGAAAACCCAGCCGATATTCTATCTAGTAAAACACCAACCTCCATGGTATAAGACCTTCTAGGGTATTTATAAAAACATCCAAAGTGAAATTCTTTAAAAAATAATAAAGCCCTAGTAAACTTTATTTCCTTTAACGACCCACTTACCCCAAACTTGGTTGTAGGCATGTACGTTTTTAGTAAGGCCGTTGCTATCTTTTAATGGTCGTCCCTCGTTTGCCCATTCAAAAATGCCGCCAACCATATTTTGCACATTTGTATAACCTGCTGCATTTAATTTTTCCGTTATTTTTTCGCTGCGATACCCAACAGAACAGTAAACTATTATCGGTGTGGCTTTGTTTACCCCGGTTATTTTATCAAAAGTAAAATCAGTAAAGCCAACCCTAACAGCGTTTTGTAAATGGCTTACATTGTATTCTTTGGCAGGCCTAGCATCTAAAAAAAGTATGTTGCCTTTAGATGCTGCTTCTTTAGGAGAAATTTCTTTGACGGTATGTTTTAACAGCGTATCCAACATTTTTTTATATGCTGCACTTTGCCCATAACTGGAAGAGGCTAACACAAAAACACTCATTGTAAAAAAAAGCTGCTTTTTAAATTGCATTATTTATTTTTTTTCTGTGATAAAGTTTCTAAAATAATTTCTTCAAAGCCAAGCAAAGTTTTGTAAACATACTGTACTTTCTTAGGCGAATTATAATCATAAGAAACATCCAGAAAAGCTTTTATTTTTATAGTTGGTTGCACCAATTGGCTGTCGTTTTCTTTAAAATTCACCTGCGTTGGAATGTCTCTGTAAGTTTTAAAATACTGTGGATGTGTAAGTACACCGAGCGGTGTACAATCGTAAGGAATAAAGCCTTCAACCCCGAAAAGTGTTTTTGCTCTTTGCTGCCAAGGTGTTAATACATTGTACAGCCATTGATCTGCTGCACTCCCATTTTTATTTAAAAACGCAATGTCTATTTTGCCTATAAGTAAGGAGCAACTTGATTCAAAACCTGCAAAAACAAGATTCGTTGGGCTGTTAAGCAATACCCGCATAGATGCAGTATCTTTTTCATAATTGTAATCAAAAACGGTAAGTTTTTCTAAACCTGGCTTAAAATGAAATCCGGTTGTTCGCCCCAAGCACATAACAATACTATCAATCTGAGGAATAATATCGGGGTGATTCATCATTAAAGTAGCAACATTTGTAACAGGTCCTAATGCAAGTATCGTAAGTTTTTCTTTTTTTAACGCTGCATACATAGCTTTAACAGCGTCGTTGTCTTTACCTAAATCATTTGCCTGTGGGCTTCCATCGTATATGGCGATTTTATCACCGCCGTTGTGCCAATTTAAAATTTTGCCTGTCACTTTTCTTGCATACTCAATGTTGGTTATGGTGCTGATGCCCACAATTTTTATTTGCGGTTGCTTTAGTGCCATAATCAGTGTTACTCCATCATCAACTTCTCTTGGTGCTCTTTCGGGTAGCCCTGTCATAATATCGGTATCAAACCAAACCTTGGTTTGGGCATTTAATAAAATGGAGGTACTCACTAACACAACACCTAAAATGATTTTTTTCATTTTTATTTTTATTGCATGATAAATTCGTAACTCTTTTGCAGCATTGCTGTTTTTACATCAAGGCTGCATTTTAATGGTAATTGGGCCAATCCTAATATTCTTCTCATTATTTCTATGCCTGCAAACTGGTACATTAAAGTAATATTAAAATCTTCCTTTTTGTGATACGAATTAATGATTAACTCAATCACATGTTGGGGTTGCTGTGCAAGATGGCAATGGGCGATCATTATGGCTAAATCAAATTCTGCAGGACCAAAAAAACAAAATTCAGGGTCGATAATTTTCAGTCCCTCATTTGTATGCAACCAGCTGCCGGGATAATAATCACCGTGTAGTAAATGCCTGCCTTCTTCAAGGTATTTTTCGCCAAGTAAAACTGCTTTGCGTTTTAAAGCTGCATCGGTTTTGTATATGGTTGATAATTCTTCTAACCCCTCAGTAATTTGGTTCAAATCCAAACCATTATCATCCATAAACGGATACACAAAAATATACTTATGGTTTAATTGTTTCATTTCAATATTTTGGAGCAACGGGTCATTATTCTTTACTATTTTGTTATGAAGAACATGTAGAAATTGGGTAAGCGCCAGTACTTCTTCGTCTTTTAATATTTGCTTATTTTTATACAGAAAACTATAGTCTGATGAAACTCCAAGATCTTCTATCATCAGAATATTATTAGCGTCGTCAAACCCCAAAATAGCTGGCATGTGTTCTGCTAATATCAACTCATGTTTTGTTAGTGAGAAAAACGCAGCTTCAGACTTTACTCTGTCTTGTGGTGCAGGCACCTGTGGGTATTTTTCAACAAAGTTTCTTGATTGTTTTAAAATAAAAGTTCTGTGGCCCGTATTTATCCTAAGTACACAATTCATATTACCGTCCCCGGGCTTCGTAGCGGCAATTACATTTTCATCTCTATCCTTCCACTTTTGTATGTGTAAATAGTCTGATATTTTTGATAAGTTTTTCTCGTCTAAAAGGAACATATATTATATTTCAACGTTAAAGATGCTTTTTGTCGAATGCTAAATGCCCGTTTTTATTTAATTTTTTAATTAAAAAGCATGGCAGAAAATATTTAAAATTTAAAACAAATATCTAACACCAAACTGAAATTGCCTTGGCGGTGCAGAACCTCTTTTTACAAGGGTGTTGCTGCTGCTTGGGCCTATTTGTACTGTATTGTTTGCGGTTCTACCAGTTGCATAGCCGGTTAAGTTTTCGCTATTTAACAGGTTGTAAATATCAGCCGATAACTCCAAAGCCGGTTTATTATTAATGTTGATTTTGTATTTAGCAGAAAAATCAAATGTTGTTGCAGAAGGAAGTCTGCCGCCACCATTTCTAACCTCGCCTGGCTGGTAATCGGCCGGCCCTGCGTTTGCATAAGCCTGCTCTCCATTACCGTTAAGATCTGTAACACCGCCAAATTTACTTTGGTCCGCATAACGTGTAATCGGCTGCCCACTCTGAAACAGCATGGTTGGCGTTAACGTAAGATTCTTTGCAGCGTACCAAGTAACCAAGCCACTTAATAAATGTGTGCGATCATTATCGGCATAGTTATATTCCGCATCAAAATTATTATTGTCACTTGCACGAGCATTTATTCCTTCTACATCCGTTTTATATTCTGATAAAGTATAAACCAAACGGAAAGAAATATTATCATTTAAGCCACGAGCTTTTACCAATGAAAAGTTCATTGCCCTGTATTTGCCCCTGCCTTTTGTTTCTGTCATAAACACATCTCTACCTATTCCTCTATAACTAACACCGTTTATTACCGCTTCAGGCTGACCATTCACGACTCTAATAGGAACAGGCCTTGTGGCATTTGCTGCAGTTGTTGTACGCACATTTGCCGCCGTTGCAGCAGGATCATTTAGTGGATACGAAGAGGGTGCATTTAAATTTCTTATTCTAAAAAGATTTCTGGTATCGATGTAATTAAGGTCTGTAATAAAACTCAACTCTTCCGTAATCTTTCTTTGGTAACCTAATGTATATTGGTTGCTAAAAGGATTTTGATATCCGTCAGGGTTCTTGATTCTAAAATTGGCAGATGATTGTAGCGCTCTGTTGCCTTGTGATTGCTCGGAAGATGGGCCCTGCAAATAAGCAGGTGTTGAGCCAGGCTGATCGAATACCGCACGCAAGTTGCCTGCATTGGTGATGCGATTAAGATCTGCATTTTTGTTTAAAATACCCAAGCGTTGTAACTCCTGCAACTGCAACTTAAAGTTAGGCGACTTGTTGCTAAACTGCAAATTATCGCTTGTAACGGAGTATTTTATTTTATCATAAAAAATACCAAATCCACCTCTTATAATGTTGTTATCATCAATTTTGTAGTTGAAACTTGTTCTTGGCCCTATGTTGTTCCAATCTCCTTTTGTACCACCTGCTTTTGATAAATTATCATGATCAAAACGCAATCCCAAACTTACATTTAGCTTTTTGGTTACCTCAATATTATCTTCAACATAGAAATTAAATACGTTTTGTGTTTCGCCAAATATTTTCTTATCTAAGTCAACAGTATATCTGGTAACCGTTGCATCTGCAGGTATATTGTTTATACCCAACTTGCTGCCCAAGTTTTGTACTTTAATGGCATCAACCTGCGCCTGTGTTAACCTTACTGTATAAAATCCATTAGAGTTACCTGCCCCTAATAATTTAAAATTTGAACTTGTAAATTCAATACCGGCTTTTAATGAATGCTTTCCGGTAGTGTATTTAAATTTTTGTTGAAACTGCTGTGTATATTCATTATCGATAAAAATGTAATCCTGTGGGCCAAGAGATGCGATACTAACGCCGGTTGGGCCTTGAAGATTTACACCAGGTTTTCCAAATTGAGGATTGTCTCTGTAATTCCATTTAAACCACGAAGTTTGAAAATTTGTTTCGGCGGTTAATTTAGATGATAATTTGTAATCATTTTTTAGAGCTATCAAGTAGGTTCTATTTTTTTGTGTAGAACCTGCAGACGGAAACAGGACACCTCCGGTTAAAGATCCGGCCTGTACATCAACATCAAAAGATCCGTAATTTGCTCTTAGGCTGCTGTGTATATTTTTGTTCCAATACTGGTCAATTTTAGCTGATGCATAACTGAAATAATTTTTACCTCTTACTGTTTCATTTATGCCCAAAACAGGCGAGTTTAATAGATTATCTTTTATATCATTTGTCTGTTCAAAATTGATGTAGTAAAAAGTTTTATCTTTTTTTATTGCACCACCCAAACCAATACCAAGCTGCTGGCGTTGAAAGCCGTCTTTCACCGGATTGCCATAAAGGTCTACGCCTGCAAAGGCTGATCTGCTGTCAACAATTTTACCGGGGCGTGTTAGGTAAAAAACTTCACCGCCAAATTTATTGGTGCCCGAGCGGGTAGTAACATTTACAATACCATTACTTGTATTACCATATTCAACAGAATAGTTATTGGTAAGGATTGTTGCATTTTCTGTAAAACCAAATGGTGTATTAAATTTTACATTTCCTAAAAAGCGCTCATTGTTGTCAAGACCATCTATTAAGTAATTGGTATAAATACCTGAACCACCATTGATGGAAATTTGTGGCGCTTCATTGTAACTTAACGTTGAAATGGTAACGTTTGGCAGTCTAATAAAACTTTTAGTTATATCTCTGCCTTCTATGGGCAATGCTTCAATTTCTTTTTTTGTTACGATAGAGGAAACAGTTGCATCTCTGCGATTAATGGCAGTTTTTTTATTTGAACCAACTACTACTTCATCTAACCTCAACGACTTTTGAGAATTTAAAATCAAAGTTGTTGACTGGTTATTCTTATTGACAATGATATTTTCAGTTAGCATTAAATAGGTACTGCTTTCGGCAGCAGTTGCTTCATATTTACCAAGTGCAGGTAAAATAAAAGTAGCAATACCTTCGTCGTTGGTTATGGCTTCTATCGTTTTAGAAGACTTTGTCTCTTTTAATACCAATGTATAATTCTTTACAGGTTGGTCCTGCAAACCATCTGATAATTTAATAGAGAAATTTATTTGCGCATTTGAAAATATTGCTGTGCCTATACCTATACACAACATGATATACTTTTTCATGTAATTATTTTAAGAAAAAAAAAGGGTGTAAAAATTAATATTTACACACTCCTGGCGGGCCACGTAAAACTTGAATAGCTAAAGACTTGGTTTGCTCCGCAAAAGCAGTCGTTTGAAATTCAACAATTTGAACTAAGTCAACAATTTGAAGCAGTAACTTTTTCCAAAGCAAACTACAGTTGTAAAGCTTTAAAGATGTTGAAGTATCTTTTTTGGAATTAATATCCAGAAGAATAGGATTTAATTTCTCAAACTTATATTGGGAAGAGTAATTTTTTATTTCAGTATAAAGCTTGTTTGTCTGCCAGCTAAAACCTAAAAATGATGCGCCTTCAAATGCAGTTTTCCTTATGCCAAGTAAATAAATACCACCTCTCATATCTTGCCCGGCCACAATATCATTCCCTGCATGTAGCGCTGTGTAAGCGTTTTTTATGTGCGATTTTGTGAGTCCGGGGCAATCGGTACCTATTACAATTAAATGCTCAAATCCTTTTGAAAAACCGGATATTATTGCTTCTGTAATATTTTCTGCAAAATTATTTCCACTTTGCTGTTGCTTACTGCAATCGAGTACCGGCAAATTTGCACTTACCGCTATTTTGAGGGTTTGTTCGTATAAGTTCTTGCATATATCAATATTATCCTGGTGGTTTTCAGATAACTTTTTAAACGGAACTTCCTCCTCGGCTGTTCTGCTAAAAACTAATATGGCGGTGCTTTTCAACATTAACTTGTAAATACGTTAAAAACAAGCAAAAAGTCTTATCAATTCGGAATTATTTTTCAGTGTTGTTCATTAAGATCCCAATTATACTTTAAATAGGAAACGCCTGCACTTGCATCTATTTTAATCCTGCTATACTTATTTATGTATTCAATTTTTGATAGACCTGTTTTTGTAAAATCTGTGCCGTACCATAATAAAATACTGGATAGCTCAATTTTCTTAGTAGTCAGTTTGTTTTTGGTTGTATCATTTATAAATTCTTTCGCACTTTCATTCAGTTGTCCATACAATGTCATACTTTCAAAAGCACGGTTTAGTAACCTAGGGCAACTATACGATGCACAGTTGATGGCAAAATGTAACCGGGGATCATTAAACTGTTTTCTCAAAATATCATGTTCGACATTATTAAGGCTCATTTCTTTACCGCCAATAGTAAAAAACTTTTTATCCCATGGAGAATTGTTAGTTGCAGTGCTACCAAGGTCTTTGATACTTTTTAAAGGATAATTTTGTGTAATTAGTTTTACCGTATAAGCGTTGTAAGCATTTATCCAATAAGCAAATTGCTCGTTTTTGCTCCATTCACTGTTGGGGGCATTTTTACTTAGTAAAATTAAATATTTGTTCAGCAGGGCAGAATCTTTAATAAATCCTTTGTAGTTTACGTCTCCCCTATTATTTACATGTTTTTTTAACAGGACTGTCCATTGTGTGTGCGAAATTCCTTTATTTGTACCAGGCCGGTTGGTAAAATAAAGGGAGATGAACGCAATGAAAGCAAGAAGAAGTGTTGTGTTTTTCATAAAGCAAATTACGAGAATAGTCCTTTAAAAGTTTTATCACAAAAGATATTCTTTGAGTGATTTGTGTTGTGCAACAAGCTGTTGAAACAATTGGGTTCAAATGACAACCAAGATCAAACTTAAATAAGCAGGTGAAACAATTCCAACTTGTTTCAAAAATGCAAATCGGGATTATCGTTATGCATTACTTTCCTTCTCTACCAACCGCCTTTTATGCCGCTTCCGCATCTTTATATTGCTGTATCATTTCATTTAAATTCTGTAAACTTCCCTGTATAAATGACAACATCAACATCAAGACAGACGATGCTATTTGAAACTGAATCACTTCAAATGCCGTATTACTCTTTGGGTAGCCTCTTAGCTCGTTGCTGAGCATTTGCAGGGTTTTGTTTTTTCCATCAATTTTGTATCCAAAATCTTTATCCACGGGCACCGGAAACGCCAATGAATAAGCCTCGTTACCACATTCAATCACGGTAGCAATATCAGTTGTGCTATTTATATTTTCCCTTATTTGATGCAGCTTGTAAATTAGATGTATCTGGCTCATAATATTTCGTTCCTCCTTTGTTTTAAATAATCATTTATACTTTTAAACAACCAGTCGAGCCGTCTGCCAATCTCGTCGCTTTCCATTGTAAAATTTGCAGATAATATTTTAAAAGGTTGTCTGGTTTTAAGTAGCAGTAACTTCTGCAAATGCAGTTCTTTTTGTTTTGATGTTATTTTAAACCTTAAAACCTGGGGAGATGCATACGTACAAACAACTTTACACATGCCATCAAACAGGCAAAAAGGAACTTCAAAAACATCATCAGCTAACATTTTACAAAAATAAGGAAATACTAAACTATTTAGTATTTGTTTCTGCAAGGTCAGGATAATTAAATGCTAAAGTTGGATCAAGTTCTTCTAAAAACGACTTACGAATTGTGTGGGCATCCATCAGTTCTGATGGGAATTGAAAGGAAGCTAGTTCCAATATTCTTTGTTCACTTAAATCGGCATTGGTCCATTCATCTGCTAGTGCATCGGTAAAAATAACTGGCATCCTGTTTTTTGTATTATGAATTTGCGCCATTAGTGAGTTTGCTTTTGTGGTAAGAATTGCAAAAGTATCTATGGTTTCGCCTGTTTCTTTATCCGTCCAGGGTTGGTATATGCCCGCCATCATAAAAACTGGTTTTGTTGGTATGGAAATCCTATACGGATATTTTAATGGCGTTTTTAGCGGAAGGCCGGTTCTTTTGTTTAAAGGAAAAACATGTCTGTGTTCATAAAACTCTGAACTTAAAACCAAACACCTTCTTTGTAATCCTGCCTCCCTAAACATTTTACCCGGCTTAATAAACTCCTCTCCCATGGCATTTAGTGTTGTAAGTGGGGGATGAAACTTTTCCTTTTCATCTTTATAACCATGCCTGAACTTATAAACTGCTTCAGCATTCTTTAAATAAGATGGAAGAAAACCCCATTCCATATGTACAATATCCCAGTTCTTACCATCAGCAGATGGTTTTATCACCGGCCACACGCCATAGTCAAACCCTTTTTGAGCGGGCACATCTACAATATGCAATGCTTTTAAATCTTTTTCACTTTGTTTGTACCTAACAAATTCTACAAGGGAAACCCTTAATCCATTTATGTAACACATAATGTAAATTTAAAAAGATAAACTCAGTTTTTTTAGGTAGTCTAGAGCTATTCAAGTCCAATGAAAATAAATATTTAGGAAATAGGAAATGTCCTAAAAATAATTGGTTGTTCCTGCCACGATTCCATTCAACAAAGCATTATAAATGAAATCTTTTTTTGCTTTTGGTAAATAGTCTATCGTCCATAATTTGGCCTTCTGCGTATCTTGCAGAAAAGTTAACAAAATTAGTTTTAGCAGCCTTTAAAAATAGGCTGATATGTCATTTTAAATGGCATCATCCAATTAAAAAAATATACAATACCATGAACAACGAACGCATAGAAAACATAAGGAAAGAAATAGAACCTTTACGACAGGAAATTATAAATCATAAAGTGTATGCAATGATAAAAGACCTCGATGATTTAAAGGTATTTATGCAGTATCATATTTATGCGGTTTGGGACTTTATGTCGTTACTAAAAACGCTGCAAAGAAATTTAACCTGTACAACGGCACCTTGGTTTCCGGTTGGCTCTGCAGATACCCGTTATTTAATAAATGAAATTGTGGTTGGTGAAGAATCAGACGTGGACCAAAACGGAGATAGAACCAGCCATTTTGAACTATATTTAAATGCCATGAAACAATGTGGCGCTAATACAAATCAAATTGAGAAGTTTATTGAAGAACTGAAAATTTCAGGAAATATGGAACAGTCTTTTGGTTCTTCAGATACACCTCAAGAAGCCAGAGATTTTGTAAATTTTACGTTTAAGATGATCGAAAGTAAAAAAGACTTTTTGCAGGCGGCCATCTTTACATTTGGTAGGGAAGATTTAATACCAGGAATGTTTTTTTCCATCATAAACGAAATACATAAAAATTTCCCGAACGATATTTCCATCTTTAAATATTACATTGAAAGACACATAGAGGTTGATGGTGACCACCACAGCAATCTTGCATTACAAATGACGGCAAATCTTTGTGGCGAAAATGAACAGTATTGGGCAGAAGCGCAGGAAGCGATTGTACAGTCTTTAAAAAGCAGAATTGTACTGTGGGATGGAATTTACAAACAACTTACCGAGAAGAAAATGCTGGCCAATTAATTTATTGTACCCCCGCTATACTTACCAATCACAAAATAAAAACCCCCATATTTTGTGCTCAGTTGTAAATAAAGTAATTTGGTAGTCTTCAACCATTGTGTTGAGTTTATTTTAAATAAATATTACCAGACTATGAAGTTATTTTTATCTGCTATTGGCCTATTTTTCCTATTATCTTCTACTGCGCAAACAGTAGACCTGTCAAAAGAATTTAAAACAATGAAACCCCGTGCCATCGGGCCTAGTGGCATGAGTGGACGTATAACAACCATTGATGCTTTACACAATGACCCCAACACAATTTACTTGGGTGCAGCAAGTGGTGGCGTATGGAAAACAGAAAACGCCGGCAGCAATTGGGTACCCGTTTTTGATGAACAACCTGTTCAAAATATAGGCAGTATCGCTGTTTGCCAGAGTAACCCAAGCATTGTATGGGTAGGTACAGGCGAGGGCAACCCACGTAACAGCGTTAGCCTTGGTGAAGGGATTTATAAAAGCATAGATGCGGGTAAAACATGGAAATGCATGGGGCTGGAAAAAACAAGAAATATTCACCGGGTTATCATTGATCCTACAAACCCAAATATTGTTTATGCGGGTGCCATTGGTAACCCTTACGGCGTTCACAGCGAAAGAGGCGTTTTTAAAACCATTGACGGGGGTGAAACCTGGAACAAGGTCTTAAATACAAATGATACGAGCGGCATTGGAGATATGATAATGGATCCCAAAAATCCTAATAAAATATTTGCTGCCATGTGGCAACACAGCCGTACGCCCTGGAGCCTTAGCAGCGGTGGAAAAGGCAGCGGTTTATACATGACGATGGATGCAGGTAAAAACTGGAAAAAATTAAATGGTTTAGATAGTTTACCTGGCGGTGAATATGGGCGTATAGGGTTGGCAATTTGCCACGATATGCCCAACCGTGTTTATGCATTAATTGAAAGTAAAAAAAGTGCTTTGTACAAAAGTGATGATGGCGGTAACAAATGGGAAAAGGTAAATGAAGACCCGCAGTATACCGCAAACAGGAGTTTCTATTTTCAGGATATTATTGCTGATCCCAAAAACGAAAACCGCTTGTGGCTCATCAACCAAACGGTAAGTATGAGCGAAGATGGCGGTAAAACTTTTAAAACAGTTATTCCTTACAATGGTATTCATCCTGACCACCATGCGTTTTGGATAAACCCCTTGGATCCTAATTTTATTATTGATGGGAACGATGGTGGAATCGGCATTACAAGAGACAAAGGAAAAACCTGGCAGTTTGATGAAAAAATTCCTGTTGGCCAGTTTTACCATATTAATGTAGACAATGAGATGCCGTACAATATAATGGGTGGCATGCAGGATAATGGCAGTTGGCGAGGCCCGGCTTATACATGGACGAATGCGGGACTAAAAAACTATTACTGGGAAAGCCTTTGGGGAGGTGACGGGTTTGATGTAATGCCTGACCCCGAAGATGCAAACTGGGTTTATGCAATGAGCCAAGGTGGAAATGTGGGCAGGTACAATATTATAACTGGCGAGAAATGGGATATACAACCACCTAGTGTTAGTAATACTATAAATAAAGACAGACTCCGTTTTAACTGGAATGCTGCTATAGCGCAAGATGCGTTTGATAAAAAGACCATTTATTATGGTAGCCAATTTGTGCATAAAAGTACAGACAAAGGTGCAAGCTGGGCAACAATAAGCCCCGATCTTACTACAGGTGACAGCATTAAAATAGACCAGAGTAAAAATGGTGGAATCAGTATTGATATTACGGGGGCGGAAAACCACTGTACCATTTTAGCCATAGAGCCAAGCAAATTAAACAAAGATATTTTGTGGGTTACCACCGACGATGGCCAAGTACAGCTAACAAGAGACGGCGGAAAAAACTGGGTAAATGTAGCAGGTAAAATTGCAGGACTTGCAAAAGGAAGTTGGATACCGCAGGTAAGGGCAAGCAGGCACAATGCAGGCGAGGCCTTTGTTGTAGCCAATGATTACCGTAGAGGAAACTTTGCGGCGATGATATTTAGAACTGTCGATTATGGAAACACCTGGACCAATATTTTACAAAATAAAAACACAAAGGGATATGCACTTTGTGTATTACAAGATCCTACTGAACCTAATTTGATTTTTGCCGGTACTGAACAAGGCTTGTGGGTGAGTATGGATAATGCAACCACATTTCAGCAATTTAAAAATGGATATCCAAGTGTGAGTACGTATGATTTAGCCATACAGGAAAGAGAAGCTGACTTATGTATTGCAACATTTGGAAGAGCTATTTATGTATTAGATGATATTCGCCCGTTAAGAAAACTGGCAGCTCAAAATGGTGTAATAAATAAAAAGCTGTTGGCATTTGACAACAACGATGCTTACAAGGTTACTTATAAAAATGCACCAGGCTATGAGTGGAGCACCTGGGGCATATGGGATGCCGATAATAAAAAGAGAGGTGCGGCAATAAATTTTTATGCAAACATTTCACCACAAAAAAACGATACTCCTAAAATCGGAACGAAAAGCGGGAAAGTACCTGAAAAAATTCCTGTTGGTGATTTACAAAATAATAAAAAATACAAAGACTCTTTAAATGAGCAAAAATTAAAGCCTTCAGATTCTCTTTCCTTAAGCAGTAAAAAAAATAAATCGGATAGTGCACTTGTAAAGATATACGATGACAGAAATGAATTGATAAGAACACTGAAATGGAGTATAGACAGTGGTTTTAATAGAAAATACTGGCGTATGGATGAGAAGGGAACGAGGGCTCCTGCATCTGTAAAACCAAAACCAAATGCAGAAGAACCGGGAGGCGATGCGGTATTACCTGGCAGGTATAAAATTGTAATTACGGTAAACAATGAGCGGGATTCCGCATATGTAAATGTAAAAGCAGATCCTCGTACGGCAGACAACAAAGAGATTTTAAAAGCACAAAAACAACTAACCGCAAGGCTAAAACAAGCTGCAGAAAAATTAACAATTGGTACTGACCAATTAACCGAAGCAGAAGACATTACAAAAAAATACGATGCGCAATTAAGAGACATTGAAACACCGATTGCAGACAGCCTACGCAAACAAAGTAAAAAAATACAGGAAGAAATAAAAAAAATAAGAGAATTCATTTCCGGCAAAAAAGTAGAGCGGCAAGGTTATGGCAAGCTGCCCGAAGAAACTGTATTAACAGCTTATGAGGAAGCAATGGATAACATTAAAAACAAAATGGCGTTTCCTACAAAGCAGGAAGAAATTTTGGTAAAAAAAGCAGAAGACAAAATAACCGAAGCTGTTTCAAAAATGAACACATTCTTTTCTGCTAAATGGAAAGATTATCAAAGTTTAGTGGAGAATAATAAAGTGAATCTATTTAAAGAGTTTAAACAGCTTTAAAAGTAAAACCAGGGAATGCTCGAGTTTTCGTTTACCTAAAGATCTATTTGTGCATTCCCTGGTAAACTTCATAACATGACCAATATTCCTTTTCAAACAATTGATTGGACAGCCGTATCAAAGACCGGGCACAAAGCCGAAACAGGAATCGCATACTGGCAAACGATAGACTTTGAGGGAATAAGGCTACGCATCGTTGAATATTCTCCAAACTATTTGGCAGATCATTGGTGCAAAAAGGGACATATTGTTCATTGTCTCGAAGGAGAATTTGTAAGTGAGCTAGAAAATGGCGAGCGCTTCACATTATCAAAAGGCATGACCTATATTGTATCAGATGAACTAAGTTCACATCGTTCTGTTTCTCATAATGGAGTTAAGCTGTTGATAATAGATGGGGCTTTTCTGGCTTTTAAAAAATAAGGTTTTATCACTTCTACACAATTGCAGGCTTATGCGTAATCAGTTATTATTTTTATTTGCACTATTGCTGCACCTGCAGGTTAATGCCCAAACAAAATGGTTAAATGTGGATAGTAATTTTGGGCTGCTACCAAAAAATTTTCATGTATATAAAACAACGGATAGTTTAGACGGTAAACCTTTTATAGCCTACTATGCAGAAGCCGATTTAAAAAATAAAAACACAGCGTTTACAACCGACAGTACGTGCAAACGAAGACTAACTCCGCAACAATTCTATCAAAAAAACAAACAGCCTCTATTGGTTGTAAATGGTACATTTTTCTCCTTCAGCACAAATCAAAATTTGAATGTATTAATCAATGATGGTAAAATACTCAGCTACAACATTCACACCTACCCTGGTAAAGGGAAAGATACATTTACCTACAAACATCCTCTTGGCAGTGCCATCGGCATATCAAAAAGAAGAAAGGCTGATGTAGCATGGCTTTACAGTGATTCTTCAAGTAAAAATGTTTACGCAGTTCAACAAGCATCTCCAGCAGTGAAAGATTCTTTACTCAAACTAGATTTCGCTCATGCTAAAAAATACGCATCTAATCCAAACCCAAAGTCTTCACAAAATAATACAACCTTTAAAAAATGGAAGGTAAAAACGGCCATCGGTGGTGGCCCGGTTTTATTGCAAAATGGCGAGATTGCTGTGAATAACAACGAAGAGTTAAAATTTGCAGGAAAAGCCATTAACGATAAACATCCCCGAACCTGTATGGGTTATACAAAAGATGGAAAATTGATAATTATGGTGATACAGGGGCGATATGCAGATGCAGCAGGCGCAACCCTTGTACAGGAAGCTCAATTATTAAAAGACCTTGGTTGTAAAGAAGCGCTTAACCTAGATGGAGGCGGAAGCAGCTGTTTGCTCATTAATGGAAAAGAGACAATAAAACCAAGTGATAAGGAGGGAGAAAGGCCAGTGCCGGGTGTTTTTATCATAAAAGCCCAATAACAAATCATTCCTCGCAACAGACTAATGTGCAAAATCCATTTCATAGTCTCCCTTAATTCTTTCTATAGATGGATTAAAATACCCAAACTTCACATCAGGAAATTCTTCATGAATCAGCTCCATAAATTGTTTAATACCCATACATTCGCCGGTATCGGTAATATTTATCTTGCCAAGATACCAGTCGGGATCAATATTAAAATTGCGCCACTGTATCATGTTCAAACCCGTTTCTTTAATCAGTTTTCTCAATGCTTCATACTCTGCAATACTGTCCGTCATGCCCGGGAAAACGAAGTAGTTTATACTCGTCCATGCACCAAAGCTGCGAGCAACTTTTAAACTCTCAACAATATCTGCAAACACATAATTGTTTGGACGATAATACGGTGTATAAATTTCTTCCCGTGCCGAGTTAGTACTCACACGTATGCTCGTGAGACCTGCTTCGCACAAGGCTTTCACTGCTTTGGGCATACTTCCGTTTGTGTTGATGTTGATGCTGCCTTTTTGCGTATGCTTTCTTATTTCAATGATAGATTCATTGATTGTTTCCCACATCAACAATGGCTCGCCTTCGCAGCCTTGTCCGTAACTGATTATTGGGTAAGGCGCTGTTTCTAAATGCGGCACGGTAAACTCCACAATTTCTTCTGCAGTAGGTTTAAAAGTAAGCCTGTCCTGTGTACTGATAATTGTTTCCTCAATTGGCTGAAAAGAAATGCAGCCAATACAATTTGCATTACATGCAGGCGATACCGGCACCGGGCACTCCCACCTGCCAAGCGCAAGGTTGCGGGCTGCAGGGCAAGTGTACGTCATACAACAATTCTCCATTAAATGTTTTACCAGCCTATTGTTTGGGTAAGCTTTTAATAAATGGTCTGTCCCCACTTCAATTTCATCATCGTGGTAGCCTTCACTCTCCTGCCTGATATCTTTTTCTATTCTTACTGCGGGTACATAAATTTTCTCGTCTTGCCAGCCTGCAGCCGTGTAACAAAACAGCGGTAATGTAGGCGCATCGGGCATTGTTTCGTAGGCAGAAATATACAACCCCGTATGTGCAGGCGGAATAAATGCCGCCACAGCCCATCCTTTTTCGCAAATGCGCATCTCCCCTGTTTTTACATCAATACCAATTCCACGTCTGCCGGGTAGTTCGTACAATTGTCCACCTTCAGGCAACAAAATCCATTCTTCTTCGGGAATAGGCAAGGCATCCCAGCCGCTTCTGCCGGCGGTGTACAAGGTTTCGTCTTCATAAATTCCACCCTCACCATCGGAGTACATTAAAAAGGGAGATTGCGTAATTACTTGGTTCATGGTGTAAAAATAACGCATCTATTTTTAAACAAGACGTTGAAGAATTTTTAAGAAGCTTTGAAAAGTTTAAAATAAGTTTTTTATAAAGTCCGCAGTTTTTAAGCCTTATAAAAAATATACTAAAACAAAATTTCGAGAATAAATTTCGGTAATGTAAATATGATTTATCTGTACTCAGAATAAAAAATATGCGGGATTAAATTTGTCAATTGTATTGATATTAATTGCACATTCGGCCAAATATTCCCTCATCACACTGTGTTTAAATACCAGCTAGCCCACACCTTCCCTATATACACAAATCATAATTACTTTTTTTGCTTGAAAATGTAGCTTTATTTTATGTCTTTGATACGGCAATTAAAATGTATTTATAAAAAGCGCCCACAACAATTTGTCATATGGCAGCGCTACCATATATTTGTTATATTAAAAAAATCTATTTACCCATTAAACCAATATAAATAATTACAGTCCATCCAAAACCAAAAACCAACTCACATGACACTTATGAAATTAAATTTCGTTCCTCTTTGCCTAACAACCCTATTGTTTGCTGCAGCCTGTTCTAAAAAAGATGTTGTGCAAACAGTAACACCTACACCAACTCCTACACCCACGCCAATAGCTGTTCCGGCTGTGTACTTAAAAATATATGGTGCTTCAAGCATCACCAACGATGGCACTTATATAACCATAAAAACAAGCGACCAACCAGATCATAAGAGTGCCTATTGGCCAACGACAAGTCCGCTATATGAAGTTTTTACGCCTTCTGCAACGAGTCCTTCTTACACGGGTGGTGCTTTTATGAGAGCCCCTAATAATATAACAGCACAAACACTTACTTTAAAAATTCCTGTTAATCCAACAGTTGCAACCAACCACGCGGCTACTCCAATGGGCGCCATGGGCGTAGCTTTAAATGGTGTACCTTTCTTTAACCAATACGCAGCAATGGGCGCCCCACTCACAGGTGAAGTAAATGGCTTTGACCAGGCATGGGGGCATCCACAACAATCAGGTATGTATCATTACCATGTAGAACCATACTTTTTAACGACCGTAAAAGCAGGTGCTACAAAATGGGGATTGATGGGCTTTTTGTTAGATGGTTTTCCGGTATATGGCCCTAAAGAAGAAACCAATTTAGACCCAATAAATTTGGATGTTTATCACGGCCATACACATATTACTGCTGATTATCCTGCGGGCATTTATCACTATCATATAACAAATACTACACCATACATTAATGGAAACGGCTTTTATGGTACACCGGGTACAGTAACACAATAATGTACAGGTTTTTTATTTTATTGCTGTTCTTCTTGCCTTCATGTAAAGGCAAAGCGAATAAAATTATTATCCCGAAACAGGTAAAGCAATTACCTACAAATTATTTAGACGCAGCCAATATGCTTTTTCAGATGCACCAGGATACGTTGTATTTTGATAAAACAACATTTTCGGGTATTGCATTTCAATTATTTCCTTCGGGTGATACCTTCTTCGTAAAACCATTTTTACATGGGCTCGAAGAAGGTATCATTAAAAAATGGTATCCAAACAAACAGCTTGCTGAAGAACGCTTATACATCTCGGGTAAAAAAGAGGGCATTCACAAAGGTTGGTGGGAAAACGGTAAACCGAAATTTGAATTTGCTGTTGCCAACGACGAATACACAGGCGACTTTAAGGAATGGTTGAGTACGGGCTTGTTGATTAAACATTTTCACTATAAGAACGGACAGGAAGAGGGAAGCCAAAAATTATTTTATGAAAACGGAAAGATAAAAGCGAATTATGTTATAATCAATGGAAAGAGATATGGATTATTGGGCACAAAAAATTGTAAAAATGTATCGGATAGCATTTTCGCTGTTATGTAGTTTTATATTTTTTAGTTGTAGCCAAAAACTAAAACAAGCGCCCGCACTCCCCTACTATAATGAACCCACATTTACGCCGTTGTTTTTAAAAACTAAGGAAGATGCAAAAAAGACCATCAACCATACCATTGCAGATTTTTCTTTTCTGGATGAAGACAGCGTGATGATTGACCAACGTTTTATTGCCGATAAAATTCACGTTGCCAATTTTATATTTACAAGTTGCGGTAGCATTTGCCCTGTAATGACAAAGAATATGAAAGTGGTAAGTGACTCCCTGCAAAATGATAACGGGCTTGCTTTTTTATCCTTCTCTGTTACGCCATGGATTGATAAGCCTGCCGTTTTAAAAAGATACAAGAAAAGAAATGAAATTGAAAACAACAACTGGCATTTTTTAACCGGCGCAAAAGGGGATATTTATAATTTGGCAAGGCGGAGCTATTTTGCAGAAGAAGATTTGGGATTCAGCAAAGACAGCACCGAGTTTTTGCATACCGAACACTTTATTTTAGTTGATAAGAGCAAAAGAATACGCGGCATTTACAACGGCACACTCCCATTAGAAATGGAAAAATTAATAGAGGATATTAATACCTTAAAAGAAGAATAATTTTTTCAAAAGTTATCTTCAAGGCTTTTTGTGAATTAAGTAATCTATTCTATCAGGGAAAACTTAAGCGGCGTTTTTTGTAAATGCGCTACACCATTTATTAAATTCAATTGCATCAAACCCGCCTGCAAATTCTTTTTCAATAGTAAACTGCAGTAGTTTATTATTTTTTAAATCAATGGTAAGTATATCGTCTTTCCAAAGTGCCTGCCCCACATCTGCCCATGCATATTTTTTTACAGGAAACGAAGGATAAACGATGCCAGTTTCGTCGAACAGAATGACTAATTTTTTGTTGGTAAAAAAACTCATTAAGGCAAAAAAAAACAAAAGAATACCCATCCAAAAATTGCCGAAGTACATCCATATGATCGCACTCGCTATCAATGTAATTTCTACAACAGGAGATTTTATGTGTTTTTTATTGAGCAAATAATAAAGCCATGGCACTGCATTTATTACCAAACCCAAAATGCTTACAACGGAGGCCGTAGCTGCTGTTTGAAGGAATACATATCCAAATCCTAAAAAGTTCAACGTGATTATAATAAACGTAAAAACCTTGTATGTCTTTAGCCTGTCATAAGGAATTGGTATGGAGAAATTATACACCTTCACTGTTGCTTTGTGTGACCAAATTACATAGTTTGTATAAAACCCTTGCACCTACATTTTCGTCCCACTCATCGTGGCTTACGCCAATCTCATTCAAATCGAAACCAATTAATCTGCGACCACTTTTCAGCAATTTTTTAAAGAGATAAAATATTTCCTGTACTTCAAAACCGCCATGCACGGGTGTGCCGGTGTGAGGACAAAGCTTTGGGTTTAAACCATCGATGTCAAAACTTATAAAAACGTTTTGTGGCAGCGCTTCAATTATTTCGTCTGTTATTGTTTTCCAGGTTTCACCCTCGTATTGCCTTTCTTTAATGTTCTTGTCAAAAAACGTTACAACTCTGTCTTCACTTTTTTGCATGTAGTCAAGTTCTTCATCGCAGAAATCTCTAATGCCTACCTGCACCAGTTTTTTAAGTTGTGGTATTTCCTGCAGGGCATTGTACATAATAGATGCATGGGAATAATTAAAGCCTTCGTACGCTTTTCTCAAATCCATGTGTGCATCAATCTGTAAAATGCCAAAGTCGGCATGCTTTTCTGCAATAGCTTTAAAAAAACCAAGAGGAGTGCTATGGTCGCCACCCAACAAACCAACTATCTTACCTCTCTCTAGCAAACCCCTTGTCTGCTCATATACCCAATTGTTTAAAAAAAGACTGCCCTCATTTATATCACGAAGGGTTTTGCACATAAACTTATTCTCCATCACTACTTCGCCGTGCGAAATATAGTTAATGTATAACTCCGCTTCTTTGCGCAGGTAATCGCTTTTTGTTAGTATTTTTTTATCGGGTATGCGCATGTAAAAACCTTTGCGCCACTCATCCTCGAACTCATCATCAAACAAATCTACCTGCAGGCTTGCATTAAAAATATGATCTGCTGCCCTGGCTGTACCGGCATTGTAACTTACGGTAACTTCCCAAGGTACGGGTACAATTACCAGTTGGGCTTCATCTTCTGTAAAAGGTAAACCAAAAATATTGTTGTTAGGATTGCCTACTGAGTTTGGATCAAATTGAGAGAGATCTGACATTGTTGTTTTTTTGAAAATTTTGGCAAAGATAAGATAGCAACATAAACGAGGTACAGGAAGTTTTCAATTTTCACGTTGTGCATTTTTGGTTCTTTATTACCAACTTATAAGCAGGTTGTTAAAATGTAAATATTGTCAGTTTCCTTATTTTGTATGAATATCACAATAGTTAATTACTAAAATCCATTATACCCGTGCCTCAACATTTACCAGATACAAAATTTAGACAATAATTATAAATACCCTACTGCAATTGAATTAACTTTGCAAAATATTTCAAGAAATGAAAAAGACACATATCATATTATTATTCGGTATTGCTGCCCTAATAGTTGGGTTAATAAGTTTTTCTGCAGATTTTTCCACCTACGATTCAATTGGTTCTGCAAAAGAAAAGCAGGGAAAATTTGTGCATATTATTGCCAAGTTAGACAAGCGCCAACCAGTAGAATATGATGCCATTAAAAACCCCAACTACCTTACCTTTTATGCAGTTGACAGCCTTGGCGGTCAAACAAAAGTTGTTTTTCACAACAGCAAGCCGTCTGATCTTGAAAAAAGTGAAAGACTTGTAATGAAAGGTAAAATGGGAGCAGATCATTTTGAATGCAGCGATATATTGTTAAAATGCCCAAGCAAATACAAAGATGATAAAAAGCAATTGCAGGATAATGTGCAAGAAGCTACATCTATGAAATAACCATTGAGGATTCAAAATTGAATACATGAAATTTGAAGGTGAACATTTATTACCAGGACAAATAGGACATTTTTTCGTTATTCTTTCTTTTGTAGCAGCACTAATTGCTACTGTTTCTTTTTTTAAAGCTTCACTCACCACCGACCTTGCGCAAAAACAAAACTGGCTTAAAACAGCAAGGACAGCATTCTACACACAAGTTGCAGGCGTGTTTGTTATTTTTGGTTGCATCCTTTATATATGCTCCAATCATTTGTTTGAGTATATGTATGCTTACAAACATGCTTCTTTAGAACTAGAATATAAATATCTTTTATCCTGTATTTGGGAAGGGCAAGAAGGAAGTTTTCTTTTATGGACCATCTGGCATGGTGTGTTGGGTATTTTGCTCATTAAAAAAAGTAAGGAATGGGAAGCACCGGTAATGACAGTTATCAGTTTTGCCCAGTTCTTTTTATTAATGATGATCTTGGGTATTTATTTTGGCAACATCAAAATAGGAAACAGCCCTTTCAGCCTTACAAGAAATGAAATTACCGCGCCTATTTTTGCCCGTGCAAACTACCTCAGTTTTATAAAAGACGGCCTTGGTTTAAATGTGCTGCTAAGAAATTACTGGATGGTTATTCACCCACCAATTTTATTTTTGGGCTTTGCATCTACCCTTATTCCATTTGCATATGCCTATGCAGGTATTCAAACAAAAAGATATGGCGATTGGGTTAAAGAAGCCCTCCCCTACACGCTCATGTGTGCTGCGATACTTGGCGTAGGTATTATGATGGGTGGAAAATGGGCCTACGAATCGCTAAACTTTGGCGGGTACTGGGCTTGGGATCCTGTAGAAAATGCATCGCTTGTACCATGGCTTTTACTAATTGCAGGCCTACACACCATGGTCATTTATAAAGCAACTGGCCATTCCTTAAGAGCAAGTTATCTTTTTGCATTTCTTACTTTTATTTTTATTTTATATTCTACTTTTCTTACCCGTACAGGTGTGCTTGGCGATACGTCTGTACATGCTTTTACAGAGGCGGGTGAAAATATTTCTTTCAGGCTTTTTGGGATACTATTTTCCTTTAAAGCCATGAATGCGCTTATCTTACTTTACCTGTTTGCCTTTGCCATTCCTTCTCTTTTTTTATTGATAAAAAATTATAAAAAAATTCCAACAATTTATAAAGAAGAGAATACAAACTCGAGGGAGTTCTGGATGTATATAGGCTCTTTGGTATTTTTCCTTACTTCGGTTTTCATCATTGCGAAAACATCCGTTCCCGTTTATAATAAAATATTCGGCACCAAAATAGCGCCACCAGAAGATATTGAGTTTTCTTACAATAAAGTAATTGTATTAGTTGCCATCATATTGGGATTTCTAACTGCTATAACCCAATACCTAAAATACAAAACAACAACAGCTAAATACCTTGTAAAAGAAATATGGTTGCCCACCGTTATTGCTGCAGCCATTATGTCGTTGTTGGTCATTTTTTATCCCTTTACCTATTATAAACAAGGGGCAGGTTTTTTGGGGGCTCTTTACGTGGCTGCTTTTGCTGTTATTTATTCTTTTGTTTCAAATGCCTTTTATATCTGGACGGTTCAAAAAGGAAAAATAATGAAAGCCGGCAGCCCTGTGGCTCATGCAGGCTTTATGCTCATGCTGGTAGGGATTCTGATATCTTCTGGCAACAAAAAAGTAATCAGCAGCAGTAGCGTTAATGGTATAACACTGCCGAGCAGCGGTAAAGACCCAATGACAAAGGAAACAGATAACCCTAAAGAAAACTTAACGCTGCTAAGAGAAGTACCCGCAAGCCTCGACGATTATAAAGTAACTTTTCTGAAAGACTCTGCCGGGCACGAAAAAGGACGAAAGTTCTATAAATTAAATTTTGAAAGGAAAGACAAAGAGAGTGGCAAAACATTGGAGCAATTTGGGCTACAGCCAGATGTATACCAAATGAAGGACAACAGTATGAGCAGCAACCCAGATACAAAATCGTACCTGTTCAGAGATATATTTACGTACGTATCGTATGCCTTAAATAAAAATGCAGAATCGGAAGACACGGCTCAGTTTAAAGAAGTAAAACTTAGTATGGGTGATACTGCTTTTTACAGCAATGGGTTTTTAGTATTGGAGAATGTGGTAAACAACCCTATAAATGCCAAGTATAAAAGAGAACCCGGCCAGGTAGCATTAATGGCAGAACTACAAATAACCGCAAAGGACGACCAACGTTTTAATGCCACGCCACTCGTTGTTGTAGATAGTTTGGGTATTATAAACAGAGACGACACTGTATTTGCACAAAATCTGTTTGTACGCTTTATTGGGGTTGATGAAAATAAAAAGATAAGATTAGGATTAAAAGAATCTAACACCCTCATTGACTATGTAACCGTAAAAGCTTACGTATTTCCGCTCATAAACCTGGTTTGGATAGGGCTTGTAATAATGGCTGCGGGGCTTGTATTGAGTATGTTACAACGGGGAAAATTTACCAAATTACAATCAGGTATTATCCTTTTTTTATCAGTGGCTTTTGTTTTCTATATGTTCCTACTTGCGAATGCATAATTCAAAAATGCTTCTTTAGATAGAAAAGAATTAACATGTGCTCGAATTGTGAAACTGCCTAGATGTTACTTACCTGGCAAGCACCAACTTTTTATTAAAAGATTAAGGTTACATTCCATGTAATATCGTATTAATGATAGAACTTTATTTATCATATAATCGTTTTTACACTTCGTGAAATTATTTAAAAACACTTTTTTATTACTTATTATTTCCCTGCTTTGCAGCGTACAAGTTGTTTGTGCCCAGCAAAGTAATGTATATGATACGATAAAAACGGAGGCGATAATATATAATGGCGATACCTTGGAGGTAAAAACCTTGGAGAATATTTTTACTTATGCTAAATTATCTGCTGCCCAAGTTGCGGCAAATGCCAAATACAACAGGCTGAGAAATGCTGTGTATGTTACTTATCCCTATGCCCGACGTGCCGGTTCTATTATGAATGATATAAATGCAAAATTAAATGGAGTAAATAGCAAAGAAGAAAGAAAAAAATACATAAAAAGCAGAGAGAAGGAACTTAAAAGAGAATTTACTGACCCCCTCACCAACTTATCGGTTTACCAGGGTAAAGTTTTAATGAAGTTGATAAACAGGGAAACTGGCGACAATTGCTACGAGATTATTAAAGAATATAGAGGAGGAGTTACAGCAAGGTTTTACCAGACGGTTGCCTTCTTTTTTGACAGCAACTTAAAACAGAGCTACGACGCAGATACAGACGATGCCACCATTGAACACATCGTAAAAGAAGTACAAAGAATGTACGGCTATAGCAATCCTCCGCACAGTAAAGCCATGTAAAGTAATTTCTTCACCCTGGCTACAATGATTTTATTCTTGCGCAATACACTTACCAGGAGTTATGCACCATATTTATAGCATTGTGAGTATATTGGCGACAGCATCCACTCAATTTTCGTAAATTGCGCGTTCACAGTTTAGTCACAAATATGAAGATAGACGTATTGGCTTTTGGTGTGCACCCAGATGATGTTGAACTTGGTTGCGCAGGTGTTTTACTTTCAGAGAAAAAGAACGGAAAGAAAATTGCTATCGTTGATCTCACACAAGGGGAACTTGGTACAAGAGGCAATGCAGACACCAGAAAGGAAGAAGCCGCGACAGCAGCTAAGATTCTAAATGTTGATGCAAGAGAAAACCTCATGATGGCAGACGGTTTTTTTGAGAACAACGAAACAAACAAACGAAAAATAATTACAGCTCTTAGAAAGTACCAGCCTGAAATAATTTTTTGCAATGCTCCTGAAGATAGACATCCAGACCACGGAAGAAGTGCCTTACTTGTTGAGGAAGCAGCTTTCTTATCTGGTCTATCGAAAATAGAAACATTTTTATATGGAGACTTACAAACAGCATGGAGACCAAAATTTGTGTTTAACTTTATACAGGACAGGTATTTGAAACCCGATTTTGTAATTGACATTTCGACAGAAATGGAGCAAAAGATAAAATCAGTACAGGCTTACAAAACACAGTTTTTTAATCCTGAAAATACAGGAGGACCCCAAACCTATATATCCTCTCCTGAATTTTTAGAGAGTGTATATGCGAGGGCTGCTATGTTTGGCAAAATGATCGGCGTAAAATACGCTGAGGGTTTTATATCAAAAAAAATGATAGGTTTTAAAAGCCTTGCTAGCATAATAAAGGAAACACCTTAAATAAATTACTACAATAAGAATAAAATGGCAACCCCTAAATTTAAAAACGCAACAGGAATTAATTTTCACAAAGAACTCAAGCAAAGAGTAAATAATTACTTTATTGAAAACAAGAAAAAAAGCACCGGCGATTTTTCATTGTATTTTAAAGCCATTTTATTTTGGGCACTCTATGTTGCGCTTTATGTACATGTAATTTTCTTTACACCCAGTGCCTGGTATGCTATCGGCGAATGTTTTTTAATGGGTGGCCTTACCGCAGCCATTGGGTTCAATGTAATGCACGATGGCGGCCACGGCAGCTTTAGCGAAAGTCCTTTCTGGAATAAAATTGCGGCGTTTTCCGTAAATGGTTTAGGGGCCAGTATGTTGATGTGGAACAACAAACACAATATTGTTCACCACACTTATACTAATATTGATGGTGTAGACGACGACATAGAAATTAAGCCAATGCTCAGGATGTGCGAAACGCAGAAGAAATATAAAATTCACCGTTTTCAGCATATTTATGTTTGGTTTTTGTACACGCTGTTATTGGTTATTTGGGTATTTGCAACTGATTACACAAAATATTTCAGAAAAAAAGTTGGTAGCGTGCCATTAAAAAAATTCAGTTCATTTGATCATTTTGCTTTTTGGGCGGCTAAAGTTTTCTATTATGCGGTAATGATTGCACTACCTATTTACATGGTTGGTTTTTTACCTTGGTTGGTTGGTTTCTTGGTAATGGCCATGTTTGCAGGCTTGGTATTAAGTGTGGTATTTCAATTAGCACATACCATAGAAGAAACGGCGTTCCCTGTTCCTACGGTTGCTACAAACGATATTGAAAATGAATGGGCAATACACCAGATAGAAACGACAGCAAACTTTGCAACTAAAAATAAATTGATCTCATGGTTGGTTGGTGGTCTTAACTTTCAGATAGAACACCATTTGTTTCCAAAAATTTCTCATGTACATTATCCAGAAATAAGTAAAATCATTAAAAAAACCTGCGAAGAATTTAATGTAAAATATATTGAACACAGAAAAATGCGCCATGCATTAGTATCTCATGCATCTTATTTGAGAAGAATGGGTAGAGCGTAGAGAAGATTTTAGATACTAGATATTAGATTTTAGATTACCCGATTTTTACAAATCGGGTATTTTTTTGGATAGTTCCAATCATTGGCTGATTAATAAGCATACATTTAATTTATTATCTAACCAATTAAACAGCTCACCATGTCTATAATAAACTGGCACCAGAAACACATTTCAACTTCAAGTGTAGGAGATAGACTTTCTGACAGCGTTGCCAACGGAATGGGCTCATGGAAATTCATCATCGGGCAAACAGTCATTGTATTAATATGGATGGCACTAAACATCACGGCATTTGTTCGCCATTGGGATCCCTACCCTTTTATTTTACTCAATTTAATTTTTAGCACACAAGCTGCCTATGCTGCGCCAATAATAATGATGTCTCAAAATCGGCAAAGCGAGCGAGACAGGCTACAGGCTGACAGTGATTACCAAACCAACCTTATGGCAAAGAAAGAAATCGAAGCCTTGCAAATACAATTGAGTAAGATAGAAACGGAAAAACTCGACGTAATTATGAAGATGTTGCAGGAGTTAAAAAAGTAAACTAAACATCTGCGAAACCATGTTTTTCTTTTTTCTCTGCGGTGATGCCTGTGAACCATTCAGGCGGAAAAGAAAAGTTGCTAAACCTCTGCGAAACCTCTTTTACCTCTTTTCTCTGCGGTGATGTTATTGAACCACTAAGACAGAAGGGAAAGAATTTGCACAAAGAAAACTAAGCTCAAAGTGTCTTTTACCGCAGATTATTTTAGGGCTTTCAACCAAATAACTCCCTTAATCATTTGTTCGGGCTGTTGGTAGTAGTGCCGTCCCTACATTGCATGTATGGAGCAGCTACTACTGCCCATCCCGCACCGTGTCCCGATATTCTTTTCGGGAGCCTTTGAGCTGGGAATCTTTTTTGAGCTTTTATTATAGAGTAGATTTAGATTCCCTCCTCCCCACCCTCTAAATGATTCTTCAAAGCAATTTTGATAAACAGTTTATTATAGTGCCTGTCTCTTCTATTGCGTTTTTCTGTTTTGCGTTTTACGTTTCGTTTGTCTACAACGATGTTTTGCAGGTCATTTAAATCTTCTAAGTTTTTAATATCGTTTGGTGAGTTTCTTTTCGGCATGGCTGCTTTTTTTTTTAATGTTCTATTACTTTGTTTTCTTTTGAGTTCAATACTGTAACCTAATGCCGGTAACCCTTCCAAGTGCCTCCGTATTTGTAATGCTCTTTTGTTTTGGCAGCATTGCAACATGCTGTGCAAACAAAAATCCACAACTTACCTTTTTCTATTTGTATGCGGTAAAGCGTTGTAACTTGCTTGTTGCAAATAGCGCATATTTTGATTTTCATTTGTAAGCAGTTTCATTTTTTTCAAAGTAACAATATTTTTAAATCTGTGCTGATGAATTTAATAACGCAATGCGAAAGGATTTTAGATAATAGATTTGTTTAAAATGAAAACCGCATAAATTACTGTCAAATAAAGAGCCAAAGCCCAAAGGCGAAGGGATGAGCGGCACTACGCCATAACGCATCGAGGAATACCGCAGACAGGCCGTTTCAACAGCCCAACAATGGTATTTGCTCACCGCCCCAACATCCCTTAAATTTGCGCTTCAAATATTATTATGAGCGAAGAGAAAAGCCTTAATTTTTTAGAGGACATTATAGAGACAGATTTGGCTGAAGGGAAATATAAATCGATCGTTACAAGATTTCCGCCGGAGCCAAATGGTTACCTGCACATGGGGCATGCTACAAGCATTTGTTTAAATTTTGGGCTCACAAAAAAATACCCGGGCTACACCAACCTGCGGTTTGATGATACCAACCCTGTAACGGAGGATACGGAATATGTTGACAGCATTAAAGAAGATATTAAGTGGCTCGGCTTTGAATGGAAAAACGAATTGTATGCATCAGATTATTTTGATACGATGTATGAGTATGCTGTAACGCTCATCAATAGAGGGTTGGCTTATGTAGATGATAGTACAAGCGAGGAGATAGCTGCACAAAAAGGTACGCATACAGAGCCAGGTGTGGGTAATGCATATAGAGACAGAAGTATAGCAGAAAACTTGGATTTGTTTGCTCGTATGAAGGCTGGTGAGTTTGCCGATGGGGCAAAAATACTGCGGGCAAAAATAGATATGGCACATACCAATATGCTGATGCGTGACCCACTAATTTACCGCATAAAACATGCGCACCATCACCGCACGGGCGATAAGTGGTGCATTTACCCGATGTACGATTTTGCACATGGGCAAAGCGATTCTATCGAAAATATTACGCATTCTATTTGCACGCTAGAGTTTATACCGCACAGAGAATTGTACGATTGGTTTATTGAAAAATTAGAAATTTATCCATCGCACCAATACGAATTTGCCCGCCGCAATTTGAGCTATACGGTTATGAGCAAACGAAAATTAAAACAACTGGTAGAAGAAAAACATGTTGCAGGCTGGGATGATCCTCGTATGCCTACCATTAGCGGCATGCGCCGCCGTGGCTTTACGCCGCAGAGCATTCGGTCGTTTTGCGATAAAGTGGGCATAGCAAAAAGAGAAAATATTATTGATTTTAGCCTTCTGGAATTTTGCCTGCGGGAAGACCTGAACAACACCGCACTTCGTGCCATGGCAGTGCTTGATCCGCTAAAATTAATCATCACCAACTATGAAGATGGCAAGACCGAAGAACTGCAAAGTGAAAACGGTCCGGACGAAGCTTATGGCGCCCGTACAGTTCCTTTTGGCAAAGAACTTTGGATAGAGCGGGAAGACTTTATGGAGGAAGCAGCAAAGAAATGGTTTAGGTTTGCGCCGGGTGCAAGCGTGCGCCTGAAAAGTGCGTACATACTGCGTTGCGATACATTCGATAAAGATGAAACCGGCAAAGTAACTGCCATACATTGTACCTATTTCCCCGACAGTAAAAGTGGTAATGATACAAGTGGCATTGCTGTAAAAGGCACCATACATTGGGTAAATGCAGCGCATGCTGCTACGGCCGAAGTGCGCATGTACGACCGACTTTTTAAAGTAGAAAACCCAAGCAGCGAAGAAGGCGATTATAAAGATTATATAAATCCAGATTCATTGCACATCGTGCAGGCATACATTGAGCCATCTTTATTGAAAGCAACCGCCACCGATCGTTTTCAGTTTTTACGCAAAGGCTATTTTTGTATAGACAAAGAGAGCACGGCTGACCATATAATTTTTAACAGAACAGTTACTTTGAAAGATGCTTGGGTAAAGGAAGTAAAGAAAGGTTGATGGTTGAAAGTTGATGATTGAAGGTTGCGAGTTCAGTGTTACGGGCTTTGGGGGCTGTGCGCTGAAGATCTTTATTGTTCAGATGTTCAGGCTGTCTGTAGTAGTGCCGCATCAATTTTTATAACAAAGCAAGTTGCACTAATTGCGTCAGCTACTACTGCCCATCCCGCACGGTGTCCCGATAATTTTGTCGAGAGCCTTTGGACATTTTATTTTTTTCTAGCTGTGTAAAAATCAGATTGCTTTTGGTTATGAAAAGCTATTAAAAACGCAATTACTTTTCGCCTACATCCCTGACTAGCGATTACCATTTGCCTCTGGCTACTTCCTACTCCCCCCTTCCCTCTTACCACTCGCCACTTACCACTAGCCTTTCACCACTAGCCACTTCCCACCCCCAAAAACTACTCCCCACCGAACCCCTGTTCCTTTTTTAAATATGGAAACACGCTGCAAATAACCATCACTAAAGAAAGAATTACAATCAAGTAAATACCGGCAAGTTTGGTCACCTCTCCGTCAAACAAAGAACCTGTAAAAATTACATAAGTACGTAGCGTGTAGGCCACCAACAAAGCACACAGAAACATATTGATTCTTTTGGCCACTACAGATTGCGTTAATGTCAATAAGCAGCTGGTTGCAGCAAAAATGGTAATGATAATTCCAGCCCTACCATAGTAAACACCTGTGGCAAATCGCTTTACATTGTAGCCGTTAAACGTTACATCAATATTATTATAATGCACCCAGGGAATAAAACAAGTTGCTATTAATGCAATGCAAGACATGATGGATGTGTAATGTAAAATTTTCTTATAGTTCATGGGAAATACTAGAAATGAAAAGTTTGAATTGTTGCAAAAGTACTTTTATAATTTTCTTAAAAGATATAAAATTACCTAAATAGAAAAGCCGCAAATACATGCGGCTTTTTTACTTTGGGAGGTCCCTAGCGGATTCGAACCGCTGTAGCAGCTTTTGCAGAGCTGTGCCTAGCCGCTCGGCCAAAGGACCATATACAACCACAAAATTGTGATTTTCTACTTGCAGGTTGCAAAAATAAGGAAAATATATTATCAGATTACTAAAATTTTCAGCGAAATTGGGCATCTAAATTAAGCGTATGAATCGTATAGCAGCATCAGAATTAATTATTAACGACAGAGGCGCCGTTTACCATGTAAACTGCCGGCCTGAAGAGATTGCCAATACAATTATAACGGTTGGTGATCCTGACAGGGTAAAAGAAGTAAGCAAACATTTTGACAGCATCGAATTTAAAAACAACCACAGAGAATTTGTAACACATACTGGCTTTATTGGTAAAAAAAGAATTTCTGTTACAAGTACCGGGATAGGTCCTGATAATATTGATATTGTTTTAAACGAATTAGATGCGTTGGTAAATATTGATTTTGAAACCAGAACAATTAAAGAAAACCTAACGCAGCTAAACATCATTCGTGTAGGTACTTCAGGATCTTTGCAGGAAGAAATTCCGGTAGATAGTTTTGTAGCAAGCACGCATGGTTTGGGTCTGGACAATCTTCTAAACTTTTACAGACACAGCAACAACGATGAAGAACTGCAAATAAAACAGTCTTTCGTTACGCATACGCAAATGGATGCCATCACCAAACCTTATATTTTTGGTGCAAGCCCTGCTCTGCTTAAAGAATTTGTTCAGGATTTTCACCATGGCATTACTGCCACCTGTCCGGGGTTTTACGGTCCGCAAGGCCGGGTGTTAAGGCTTGGTCTTTCGCAGCCAAATTTAATTGACAGCCTTACGTCTTTTACTTTTGGCAACCACCGCATTACAAATTTTGAAATGGAGACTGCTGCTATTTATGGTCTGGGTAAATTATTAGGTCATCATTGCCTATCGCTGAGTGCTATTGTAGCAAACAGAATAAGCAAAGAGTTTAGTAAAGATGGAAATGCAGCGGTAGAAAATTTGATTAAAAAAACGTTAGATATTATTTCATCAACAATATAATGGAACTGAATTTTTATAAATACCAAGGAACGGGAAACGATTTTATCTTATTTGACAACAGAAACAATGAGATAAAGACTTTAAGCATTGAAACAATAAAAAAGCTTTGCAACAGAAAATTCGGCATTGGAGCGGATGGTGTCATGTTATTAAATCTTATTCCCGATTTTGATTTTGAAATGGTCTATTACAATGCCGATGGCAAACCAAGCACTATGTGTGGCAATGGCGGCAGATGCCTGGTTCGTTTTGCAAAAGATTTGGGAATAAGAAAGGAAAACTACCACTTTTTAGCAGTAGATGGACCGCATGAGGCAACTATAGATTTAGACGATATTATCAGGCTAAAAATGCAGGATGTGAAAGACGTGGATGCGCATGGAAATTATGCAATTCTTGATACCGGCTCTCCGCACTACATAAAATACAGTACCGATGTAAGAGATATTGATGTGGTGCAGAATGGGCGTGAAATACGCTATAGCAGTGAATTTAAAGAAAATGGAATCAATGTAAATTTTGTAGAAAACACCGGAGAATATTCTATTTATGTACGAACATACGAACGTGGTGTTGAAGATGAAACGCTGAGTTGTGGCACAGGCGTTACGGCCGCAGCTTTAATGAGTGCTCACCACGACCGCGGTTTTAACCAGATAGAAGTACAAACAAACGGCGGACATTTAAGTGTAGAATACAATAAAACGGGAGACGAAAGTTTTACCGATATCTATTTATGCGGACCAGCAACCTTTGTTTATAGAGGGGTTATTAATATTTAAAAAATGATTCAGTATTTTAACATAGTAGACCATAAAACTGTTGCGCTAGATAAACCAGGCAATGGCACTTGGGTAAACGTATTGCCACCGCTCAAACAGGAAGAGTTTTCTGAACTAAGCAGTGCTCTAAGTATTCCTTTAGATTTTTTAAAAGATTCTTTGGATATTGATGAACGGAGTCGCTACGAAGCGGATGACGACGTAAAACTGATCGTGATAAAAACACCTACAGAAAACAATTCGTTTAATGAAAGTGATGCGTTTTATATTACTATTCCTATCTGTATTATTTTAACGAATGAGCAGATTGTAACCGTAAACTCCTTCGAAAATGAAGCCATTAAAAAGTTTCTGAATAGTTTTCAAAATCGCAATCCTGATAAGAGGAACATGATGTTGCTGAAAATCTTTGAAAAAGTCATTAATACTTATCAGGATCATTTGAAGGAAATAAACCAGCGGCGCAATTTGCTGGAGCAAAAACTGTACGCTGCAAACAGAAACGAAGAATTGTTTCAGTTAATGCGCATACAAAAAAGTTTGGTCTATTTTGTAACAGCTCTTCGCAGCAACGAATTGCTTTTAATGAAACTGGCCCGCACTAATTTTTTACAACTAAGCGAAGATGAAAAAGATTTTTTAGAAGATCTTGTTATTGAAACCTCGCAGGCATTGGAAACGGCAAATACCTATACCAATATTTTAGTTAGTACCCTGGATGCGTTCGCAAGCATCATCAGTAATAACCAAAACGAAGTACTTAAAAGGCTTACTACCATTACTCTTTTTCTAAGTATTCCTGTTTTAATTGCCAGTATTTATGGTATGAATGTGCCGCTTCCATTTCAGCATTCTCCTTATGCATTTTGGGTTCCTATTGCCATATCACTTGCCATACTTGCCTACGTAACATTTAAATTTATTAACAGAAAAGCAAAATGATCACCATTCGTGTTTACGGCATTTTAATAAACGAGGAGCAACAAATCTTAGTGAGCGACGAGTACATCCGTGGCATGTACATAACAAAATTTTGCGGTGGCGGGTTAGAAGAAGGCGAGGGAACACGTGATTGCCTACGGAGGGAATTTATGGAAGAAATGAGTTTGTCCGTGGAAGTTGGAGAGCATTTTTATACAACCGATTTCTTTCAGCCCTCAGCTTTTAGAAAAGGCGATCAGATAATGTCTATATACTATAAAGTAAAAGCTCTAGAACCGATTAAAGCAACACTTCGCAGCCAGCCGTTTCAATTTGATGAACGAGAAATGCACGTGTACTACAATACTGGCCAAACGGAAACTTTTCGGTTTATAAACCTGACAGGATTTAGCGATGAGGACCTTACTCTGCCAATAGATAAAATTGTAGCACGAATGGTTTTAGCAGAAAAATAATTTATTATTCATCTGCTGATGGTCCGTAACTACCGGGAATAGGAATATCCAACATTCTTAAATAAACACCCAGTTGAGCCCTGTGGTGCACACTGTGGTTAAGCACCCAAGTGCGCATCACTTGTACTTTTGGCATCGTAAAATAAATTGTTTCGCCACTGCGCATGGTCCACGGTTTTGCCATTTCTTCATCTGTTGCATTTTCGAGAATCAGGGTAGATGCGGCTAAACATTTATCAAACAACGCAAGCAATTGTTCGTTGCTTGTAAGCGCCTCAGGTATAAAATCGAGTTTGGCAAAATCAAGCTCATCTTGCTGCACTGTTTCTTTTGCCCACCCATAAATTTCAGCAATATGCCTTGCAAGGTTGCCCATAGGCATGCTCTTTTCGTGTGGCTTGAAGCTGCTTTTTTCAAAAGGAAACAGCGCCAGCATTTTTCTTGTTGTGATGGCTTCTGCCTGCAATTCGGCAAGCATTTGTTTAGCAATAGTCATGGTAAAATTTTTAGACCTTCAGTTAACAAAATAAAATAATTATCGCTTTTCTAGTGCAATCACTAATCAAAAAAATTCTATCAGCCATAAGCCGGATTCTGTTTTCGTTGTACCAGGGTACAAAAAAGGCTGTCATTTATCTTGCTGCAACATTACTGTTACAATCTTGCTGCCTACCCTCCCCTGTTTTCGCAAAGGCGAAATACGAACGAACCGCCCGCTTGCTTTTCAGCCCAGAGGTATATGTGGCATTACAGCATGCAAAGTTTACCCATAGGCACAGTTGCCTGCGCCAACCGTGAGCTCTTACCTCACATTTTCACCCTTACTTTAACTGTTAGGTTAAAGCGGTTATTTTCTGTGGCACTTTTTCTTGTTTTACTGCTAAAACAGCCGGCAGTTAACCGGTGCATTGCCCTTTGCTGTCCGGACTTTCCTCCCCGCATAAATACGAAGCGACAGCCAGCTGATAGAAATACAAAAATATGGTTTTTAAGTTGTAAGTTTTGAGTAGTAAGTAATAAGTTATGTATGATGAGTTTACAATTGCGGGTTCGAAGTTGTAAGTTTAATGCAGCATCCTATTCTATAATAAAAGATGAATAGTTAATTGAAGATGAAATTTGATTTCTCTTTTTCTTTCCCCCAAAAAAGAAAAAACAACAAATAACAATTGCCACCGACGATGAGAAATCCTGTTTCCCTGTGCGCCTCAAAAAAACTAAAATATTTATGCTTTATCAAGGCGTAATTCATTTTTTTAAAGACTCCACCTTCAACTTTTATCCATCAACTTTAAACCTTTCTTACATCTTTCCTATCTTAGCCGAATGAATACCTATGCCGAAGAAAATTATCTGAAAGCTTTGTTTAAACTTAGCAACGAAAAAGGCGAAGTAACGGTGCAGGAGTTGAGCATTGAGCTAAATATAAAAATGCCTTCTGTAAACAGCATGATAAAAAAGCTGGCGCAAAAGAAACTGGTATTGTATGAGAGTTACAAGCCGTTGAAGTTATCTGATAAAGGTAAGAAAGCAGCCGGCCTCATCATTCGCAAGCATAGGCTTACTGAAATGTACCTTGTAGATAAAATGGGCTTTGGCTGGGAGCAGGTACATGAAATTGCGGAACAGGTGGAGCATTTACAATCGCCTTTATTTTTCGATAAGATGGATGAACTGCTGGGTTTTCCAAACGTAGATCCGCATGGGTCACCGATACCTGATAAAGAAGGAAAAATACACTGGCTGGAGTTTAAAAAACTCAGCGACTGCAAAGCTGGCGATAAAGTGAAACTTGCTGCTGTCACCCATTCTTCAGAGGATTTTTTAAAATTTTTGAATGCCAAAGGCCTTCACCTTGGGCTTGTTGTAAAAGTGATTTCTAAAGAAGCTTTTGATGGAACCGTTACCGTAAACTATGGCAAAAAAAACAATGAAATGTTTAGTAAAATGGTTTCAGAAAAATTACTAACGGAGAAAATTTAATAACCCCTTCCTTTCCATATTTTTTAAGCTGTTCCCTAAGAATTCCATATTTGATGATTTGCTTTATTTGCAAATTTCCGATAAAATAATTTTATACATAAGAAACTTATGTATATTTACTTTGTGAAACAATCTAACCAACTATTTAAAGGTTCGCTTACCACCATTTTGCTTAAACTGCTAAGCGAAAACGAAAAAATGTATGGTTACGAAATAACCAAAAAAGTAAAAGAGCTCAGCGATGGCAAACTTGTTTTAACAGAAGGTGCGCTCTACCCATCTCTACACAAATTAGAAGCTGAAGGTTTGCTAGAAGTAAAAATGGAAAACATTGGAAACCGCAACCGAAAATATTATTCGCTTACCAAAGAAGGTAAAAAGGAAACCGCAAATAAATTGAAAGAAGTGGCTGCTTTTATTGAACAGATGCAACAAATATTAAACCTAAAACCTGCTTTTTAAAATGACACTTTCAAAAGAGCAAATACAACAACTATTCATATTTACAGAGAAAAAATTTGTGCGCTGGTATGATTTGCAGGTAGAGCTTGTAGATCATTTAGCTGAAAAAATTGAAGCGCAAATGGTACAAGATCCCAAACTTTCATTTGACCGTGCATTGGGAAATGTATATGCAGGCTTTGGCATTTTTGGATTTGCACAAATTGTAAGAGAAAAAGAAGAAGCATTGCGAAAAGCAAATAATAAAATGTTGTGGAAAGAAATAGGGAGGCAATTTACATGGCCAAACTTAGTAAGAAGTCTTGTCATTATAAGTCTCATTTTTACAATCGCTTTTCAGGTTAATATCAAAACGTTGGCCGTTATTACACTTGCGTTCTATTGTATTGATATCGCCTTTAATGGAAGTTTCAGTTTAATTAAATTTTACTGGAACCCATTAAAAAAACGTAAAACAAAAGTTGAAAAGAAAAAAAATCTATTGATGCTTCAAAACTTACCGGCATTTAGTTTTGGAAGTATGATTTATTGGCAGTTTATGTTGATGAGATTTTTTGAAGTTTTATTTGATGAAAACAACCATCTCACAACTGGTTTTAAAATATTTTTCAGCCTGCTTTTATTTATTGGGATTCCCATCTATGTCTCCGGAAAAAATATTTCTACCGGTATTTTACAAAAAGCAAAATCATTATACCCAGAAGCATTCGCATAAATAACTTCAACAAAAAACCCGAAATCACTTCCTGGTTTTTTGTAATTTATTTCTTCATATACATTACTTCTTTTACAAGCTTTATCGTTCTTTCAATATTTGGTAAATATAAAGCTACCAGGTTTGGCGCATAGTGCATCGGCGCATCTACAGACGTAATTCTACGGATAGGTGCATCTAAATAATCGAAGCCCTCTTTCTGTATGCGGTAAGCTATTTCAGAACTCACGGAGGCAAACGGCCACTGCTCTTCAACTATTACCAAACGATTTGTTTTCTTTACGCTTTCTAAAATAGTAAACCAGTCAAGTGGACGAATGGTTGCCACATCTATTACTTCTGCCTCAATTCCTTCTTTTGCTAATTCTTCCGCCGCACCCAATGCCACTTTCATCATCTTATTAAAAGATACGATTGTTACGTCTTTACCTTCTCTTTTAATAAAACACTTTCCTATAGGTAAAACATATTCTTCTTCTGGCACATCTCCTTTTTCGCCATACATAACTTCACTCTCCATAAACATAACAGGATCGTCGTCTCTTATTGCAGCCTTTAATAATCCTTTTGCATCGTAAGGGTTACTTACAGAAATAACCTTTAACCCGGGAATATTTGCATACATACTTTCAAACGCTGTACTGTGCTGCGCGCCTAACTGACCTGCACTGCCGTTTGCACCACGAAATACGATAGGGCAGCCAACCTGTCCCCCACTCATGGCGAGCATTTTAGAAGCCGTATTTAAGATTTGATCCAATGCCAGAACCGCAAAGTTCCAGGTCATAAACTCAACTATTGGGCGAAGACCATTTTGTGCAGCACCAACTGCTATTGCAGAAAAACCAAGCTCGGCTATAGGCGTGTCAATAATTCTTTTTTCTCCAAATTCTTCCAGCATTCCCTGGCTCACTTTGTAGGCGCCATTGTACTCTGCCACTTCTTCTCCCATTAAAAAAACCCTGTCATCCTTTCTCATTTCTTCCTGCATGGCTTCTCTCAGAGCCTCTCTAAACGCTATTTGACGCATAATTAGTATTGAGTATTTAGTATTGAGTATTTAGATGTAAACCCATCTATTCTAAGCAAATTTATTGTATCGGTGTTAAATGAGCAAAAGATAAAACGATTATGAATTCCAAAGATAAAAAGTGACTCATTATCATATTAGCCAAACAGTTAATTAATTGATGTTTTCAATTACCATAGCACTTGCCCCCCCACCACCATTACAAATACCTGCTGCGCCGTATTTTCCATTGTTTTGTTTTAGTACATTTAAAAGCGTAACAATTATCCTTGCACCGCTTGCACCAAGTGGGTGACCAATAGAAACGGCACCACCATTAACGTTCACTTTTGCAGGATCTAATTTCATTCTCTTCGTATTTTCCAAACCTACAACAGCAAATGCTTCGTTTAATTCCCAATAATTAATATCCTCCATTTGTAGCCCTGCTTTTGCAACTGCCTTAGGCACAGCAATAGACGGTGTAGTTGTAAACAAATCAGGGGCCTGTTCAGCATCAGCATAACTAACAATTTTACCAATAGGTTTTAAGCCAAGTTCTTCCATTTTTTTACCGCTGATTAAAACGACTGCAGCAGCGCCATCATTCATCGTACTTGAATTTGCTGCAGTTACAGTTCCGTCTTTTACAAATGCACCTTTTAAGCCCGCTATTTTATCAAATTTTACATTGAACGGTTCTTCATCTTTTGAAAAAATAACAGGATCGCCTTTTCGTTGTGGGATAGAAACAGGAACAATTTCATTTTCAAATTTTCCTGCGTTTGATGCAGCCTGAGATCTTTTATAACTTTCTATGGCAAATGCATCCTGGTCTTCTCTGCTGATGCCGCAACTTGTCGCACAAAATTCTGCAGCGTTGCCCATTGCCTTTCCGTCGTAAACGTCAGTTAAGCCATCTTTTGCGAGACCGTCTATCATTGTTACGTTGCCGTATTTGTTGCCCCAACGCATATCTTGGGTATAAAAAGGCACATTGCTCATGCTTTCCATTCCACCAGCAATAACAATATCTGCATCTCCCAGCATGATGCTTTGCGCAGCCTGTGCAATTGCTTTCATGCCACTTGCACACACTTTATTTATGGTAGTACAATTTACCTCGTTTGGTAACCCTGCAAACTTTGCAGCTTGCCTGGCAGGAGCCTGCCCAAGATTTGCCTGTATTACAGACCCCATTAATACATCATCAATTTGAGATGCCTTTAAACCACTTTTTTCCAACGCACCTGTTATAGCAGCGGCGCCTAATTGTGTTGCGGAAACATCTTTTAATGAACCGCCAAAACTTCCAATAGGTGTGCGCACTGCAGATAATATAAATACTTCTTGCATGGTGTTTTTTTTGATTGCAAATGTAAGTTTTATTGTACTATGAAATTTCGTTCAAATCCTTCATATTAAAACAAAAAAATCCTGCTCTAAAAAGCAGAAACATTTTAATGGTATTAAAATATTATTTCTCTTTTCTTTTAAAAACCTCACCGTTTGGTAAAACTTTCAATTTAGCTTTCTCCTCACCTTTGTTGAGTTTGATCTCATACATGTCCATGTTCTTATCATTCTCTTTGTTAATTTCCTCAATTTTATAACCTGGATATTGTTCATTCAATGTTTTGTTTACAGCATCGGGTAAAAGTGTATCACCGGGAATCTTTGTGGAAGTTTTTACCCAATCACCAAAATTATTGTACCAGGATGTTAGCTCTGTACCTTTATCTTGAAACGTCACATAATAATAACTGTTGTCCATTGGCAATTCATCAGTGTCTACGGGTATATATTCAACCCAAACAGGAGAAACAGCGGTTGGATATTTTTCTTTAAAAGCATACTCAATTGTATCTGGCACTTCTTGTGTCGATATTGTTTTTTTCGTCCCTTCAATCATTGATTTTGCAGCCATATCTTTTACCGAGATGGTTGTATCTGCTGTAGTTACAACCTGTGATTCTTTTTTGTTATTGTTACAGCTTATTAATGTAAAAACTGCAGCAACTGCTAATAAGCAAATAGTTGATTTCATAATCTAGATTTTTATTTAAATTGTGAAAGAAATAATTATACCATTATTAATAATCAGAAAATTTGGAATGGTAATTGTTAATATTGTTTAACAAATAAACATTCAAAAAAAAATAGTTTCTATGAAGAAAATTTTCCGTAAAACATTATTGGCTGTTACAATGGTGAGCTTGTTTGCAAATTCTATTGATGCTGCAAGTTTTGTTGAGAACGTATCAGTGGCTTTCAACCCAGGTATAACTCACGCTCCCTCAATTGTTATACCTTTTGCGCCAATCACCTCACCTGTATTGACTTTAAAAGACGCTTTTAACGAATTTAAGAGTGTGAGTAAAGCAGAGAGAAATAATCGAATTAAAGAAGTAAAAAAAGAATTAAAAGAATATAAAAAAGCAAAAAAAGCAGGTAAAGAGCCAAGTACAAATACATTATTGCTGGTAATTCTTGCTATTCTACTTCCACCATTGGCAGTATATCTTTATGAAGGAGAAATTAATAGCAAATTTTGGATTGCATTACTTTTAACATTGCTGTTTTTTCTACCGGGAATAATTTATGCTTTAATTGTAATTCTAGGTGATTCTAATACGAGTAATAAGAATTAATATTTTCTATAAATTGACAACCTCTGTAACATTTTGCAGAGGTTTTTTTATTGTTTAATTCGTGGGTCAATCATGACATAAAGCAAATCAGCCAAAATATTAATGCCTATAAAAATTACTGCACTTAATAAGACTCCTCCCATCACAACCGGGTAGTCCAATTTTTCCAGAGCATTCACCGTTATTTTTCCAATTCCCTTCCAACCAAAAATATATTCCACAAAAAATGCCCCTGCAAGTAATTCTGCGAACCAACCTGTAATGGCTGTAACAACCGGGTTTAGCGCATTTCGCAGTGCATGTTTAAAAATTACAGCTCGGGTTGATAAACCTTTTGCATAAGCTGTACGAATAAAATCCTGTTGCAATACATCGAGCATAGTGCTGCGGGTTAGTTGTGCAATAACGGCAAGCGGGCGAATACCTAGGGTTAACGCAGGTAAGAATAAATTTTTAAGGGAAAGGTATTTTTCACCTGTTACTTCATCTATTTCGTACAAACTTCCGGTAATGTTTAAACCTGTATAGCTGTGCAGTAAATAACCGAATATGTAAGCAACGATTATTGCAATAAAAAAAGATGGTGCAGAAATACCAGCTATACTGGTTATGATAGCTGTTTTATCGATCCATGTATCCTTTTTAACAGCCGAGAGCACACCAAGTAAAATACCAAAGAAACAGGCAAAAGCCATAGCAGTCAATGCCAGTACCAACGTAGCCGGCAAAGCCTCTGCAAGTACTGCTGTTGTATTTTTTTTTGTTTGATAACTTTTTCTCAGGTAAGGTATTTTTATACCGATCTTTCTTTCCCCACCTACAAAAAAACCTTTCAGTTCTTTCTTATTTATATCGTGTAATGAATGAATGGCAACAGGCGAAACATCGTTTACATATAATAACAACTGTTTCCATTTTGGTTGATCGAGGTAAAGATCTTTACGAATATTATCCAGTGTTTTTTTGTCGCCGGTTTGGCCAACTATCAGTCTTGCAGGATCTCCAAAGCCCTGAAACATTACAAATACCAAAGCAAGTACACCTGGCAACACAAGCAACGCATAAAATATTTTTTTTAAAATGGAATTCAATGGAGGAGCTATTTTAATTTATGTTTTTAAAAGACGTCCAGCTCCATTTATTTACCACAACCGGCCCGTTCATTAAATACAGCGTTGGGTTTACCCTTGCAACTGTTTTCATGACTGTTGCATCGCAACTTAAAAAAATAATTTTTGGTAATACTTCGCCTAAAATTTTATTTGCTGCAAAATGCTCTTTCACCTTTGTTATTTGAGACGTAACAACTAATATTTTCTTTCCATTTTTTAAAACCCTTTCAAGCAAATCTGCATCTTCCGACAACTCTGAAGGATAACTTTCCATGTCTTTAATGTATAAAAGATAATATTCTCCCGGAGTGTTTAAGATGGCCGCCGTACTGTCATTACCACTTTCAGTTGTGAGAGAAAAATCGCTGATTACCGGAATATTATTACTGCCTTTTTGTGTGAGCGTTTGCTTTCTATCTACAAATTCCCAGCTGCTATCTGGCGTTGCATCTGCTTTAAACTCTTGTTGCACACCGGCTTTTTTATAAATGAAAGAATACTCGTACTTATCAGGAATTGCATTGGCAGGCATTTTTTGAAGTACCACAATATCATTCCCTTTTTTATAGGGCAGACAATCAACCAATGGTAGGTTTCTCAGCACATACCATTGCAGCCATACGACAAGTAAAGTAGCTACTAAAACGTATAAAAATAAAAAAAATGGTTTTGCAATTGGCGAAATAAACCTAGTGTTTGTAAGCAAAACAATGGACAACAGTAGTAAAATAATGTCTTTTGAGAAAGTCTGTATAGGCGTAAGTGGAATGCAATCACCAAAACAACCGCACGCTCTTATCTTATCAGTAAACAGTACATACGCTGTAAGAAAAGTAAAAAATAGGATGAGTAAAAACAAGATCCAAGTAGTAAGTTTTTTCTTGAACCCAACTAGTAACGCCACACCTACAATAACTTCCAGTGTTATCATCATTATAGAAAAAGCAAGCGCATAAGTATCAAAAGTTTTCATTAAACCAGGCATAAAACCACTGCCACTCCAGGCTTCAAAAAACTCCTGCATTTTAAAAGCCAGACCTTTTGGATCGATGGCTTTTACAAGACCTGAAAAAATAAATAATAAGCCAGATATTACTCTAGAAACTGTAACAAAAATTTTCATTTGTAATAATATTTATTGTTTTCCCTCGCCAATTAAAATAAGTGCAAATACTGCATAATTTAGTATGTCAAAAAAGTTTGCATCAATGCCTTCACTAACAAGGGTTGCGCCATTGTTTCCCACGATTTGCTTGATTCTTAAAATTTTCGAAAGAGAAAGATCTACGAAACTCTGCTGGCTCATTTCTCTCCAGGCTTCGCCATAATCGTGGTTTTTATCCTTCATCAATGCTTTTGCCATTGCAGCTTTGCTATCGTACATTTTTTCTACCACAGGCACATCAAGGTCTTCGGGGTCATCGTTGTTTATATCTAATTGTATCAGCCCAATGATAGCATAATTCAATATACCTGCAAATTCACTTTTAATATCATCGTCTATTTTTTGAACAATTCCTTCCTGAATATTCCTGATTCGTTTGGCTTTAATATAAATTTGATCTGCTACAGAAATGATTCTGTAAACCCGCCAGGAAGTACCATAGTCTGCGGTTTTTTTTAAAAAAGTATTTTTGCACGAAGCTATTATTTGATCATATTGTTCGTCAGTTGTCATTGGCCGGTTTTTATTCTGCATATTTGTATATCATTCAAAATTACAATTACTACTGCAATGTTCACAATTAACTGCAAAGGAAAATTAATAACCACAGAAAGGCCCATCGTTATGGGTATCATAAATGCTACACCTGATTCATTTTATAAAGGAGATTTAGAAAACGGCATGGAAGGCGTGTTGCAACTTGCAACAGAGATGTTGCAAAATGGTGCTTCCATTTTAGATATTGGCGGGCAGAGTACAAAACCGGGAAGCAACGACATTGGTATTGCTACAGAAATAGAAAGGGTCGTACCAGTAATTGCCATGGTTCACAAGAACTTTCCGGAGGCAATTATTTCTATAGATACTTTTAGCAGCGAAGTTGCGATAGCGGCTATAGCTGCAGGTGCGAGTATGGTAAATGATGTAAGCGGTGGCGAAATGGATACCGAAATGATACCTGTTGTTGCTGCTTTAAAAGTACCTTATGTGTGCATGCATATGAAGGGAACACCACAAAACATGCAGAATTTTGCGAAATATGAAGATGTGGCAAAAGAAGTACTAAATTATTTTGTGGCCAAACTACACCAATGTAGGAATGCAGGCATACTAGATGTAATTATAGACCCTGGCTTTGGGTTTGCAAAAAATGCTGCACATAATTTTAATTTGCTGAAACATCTATCCATTTTTCAGATACTTAATTGTCCTGTTCTGGCAGGGCTTTCCAGAAAAAGCACCATTTATAAAACACTTGGTATAACTGCTGCTGAAGCACTTAATGGAACAACTGTTTTAAATACACTTGCACTGAATAATGGTGCTGATATATTGAGGGTGCATGATGTAAAAGAAGCTATGGAAGCTATTATACTTTTTGAGCAATACAAAAAGGCATAAAAAAAGCAGTCCTTTACAGAACTGCTTTAGTAGAATAACAATATTATTTATTGGCCCTGGCCTTGTTGCATTTGTTGTTGTTGCATTTGCTTTGCAGCTTCGGGGTTTGCTTTTGCTAAGCTATCAGTATATCTTTTCTGCATGTCCTGAAATTTCTTTTGCTCCGCTGCTGCATCTGCTGCTGCCTGTGTTTTAGAAAGTACGTCAAGTATTTCTACATCGAAAATAAGATTTTCATTGGGTCCAATATCACCACCTGCACCGGCTGCACCATAACCAAGGCTTGACGGAATGTATATTTTAGCTTTGGTACCCTTATTCATCATTTTTAAGCCGTCTGTCATACCTGCAATAACCGATGTACCAAGACTCATGTCATTTGTAAGGTTTACAGTAAGCGGACGCAAAGGTCCTTTTGAAGGATCAGTATTGGTATCAAATTGTTTACCAGCAAGCGTTTTACCAGTATAATAAATTTTTGTTACAACGCTTGAATCAAGCATCGGCCCTGTACCTGCCGTGATAATTTCTACATAAGCCCCGGCTGGTGTTTTTGTAGCTTTGATATTGTTTTTTGCTAAGTAATCTGCAACAATTTTATCATCTTTTACAAGTTGCGCAGCAGCTTTTTGCTTACCCATAATTTCCTGAGCAGCCATATTTTCCTGTCTTGCTTTATCAGCTTCAGCCTGTGTTTTGTACACATTGGTAATTCTGATGTTGGTATACAAGAAGTTTCCCTTCTTCATAAAAGGAGGCATTGCTTCAGGCTGCTTTTTAAATACAGTATCTGTCAGCATCTTTGTTGAAAGGCTATCTCCTTTTTTTAATTGTAAAAATAATTTGAAGTAAGCCGGTGGTAAGTTTAATGAATCGAAAGTTATAATTTGAGCCGCACCAAGGTCTCTTGTGTTGTTAAGGATAGAATCTTTTTTACCGTTGTTATAAACTGATGTAAAATGAAATTCTACAAATTGCCCAGGTTTTAAAGTTTCACCTTTTCCATCGGATATAATTTTATATTCCATACCTTCTTCACCCTTTTTGTAAGGTGAGTTACAGGCAGCAAAAACTACTGCTACAAGTAATAATAAATAAGCGTTCTTTCTCATTGTTTGTTGTTTATTTTAAAATGTATAAGTACTTAATTCTTCTTTATGCTCTGCCATAGCGGTTTTAAAATCAGCTACCGCTTTTTCCAGACTATCTGTTGTGGCACCGCCTGCTGCATTGTAATGCCCTCCTCCGTTAAAATAAGTGCGTGCAAATGTATTAACATCAAAGTCTCCTTTGCTTCTAAAAGAACATTTTCTTTCTTCTCCCCTGTCAATAATTATAGCTGCAAATTTTATCCCCTCCATACTAAGCGGATAATTTACCAACCCTTCGGTATCACCAGTTTTCACATCGTATTTTATAAGGTCCTGCTGCGGTATTGCAATAAGTGCTGCATTGTATTCATAAAAGACTTCCATTCTATTAAGTAAAACATTACCAATAAAACGTAGTCTTGCCTCACTGCCATTATCAAACAATGCTTCGTGTATAGGCGCATGTACCAGACCTAATTCTTTTAAATGTGCTACCATTTTATGCACACTAGCTGTCGTACTGGGAAAACGGAACGATCCGGTATCTGTCATTACACCAGCATAGAGGCATTGGGCAACATCCAACGAAATTTTGTCTGCATTGCCTGATTCAGTTATAAAATCATACACCATTTCGCAAGTGCTACTTTTCCCTGTGTCACTTATACCGTAGGCAAACTTTTCTACTTGTGGTTCTCTGTGGTGATCAATCAAAATGCGGTCTGCGCCTGCTTCATTTAAAGCATCTTCCATTTTTTTTGTGCGACTAAGCGTATTAAAGTCAAGACAAAAAATCCAGTCTGCATTTTTTATAAGTTCATTAGAGGAGTCAGTCTGCCTTTCATAATCCAACACCGTATTTACGCCAGGTATCCATCCAATAAACGAAGCCCAGTTTGTGGGAGAAATCACTGTCACCTCATGACCAAACTGTTTTAAAAAGTGATATAAACCAAGTGTAGACCCCATGGCATCCCCATCAGGTTTTTGGTGCATGGTAATAACCACTTTTTTAGGTGTGGTCAGCTGGTCGAATAAATTTTTAATTATCTGCATAAAGGCGGCGCAAAAGTAAGTAAAAACATTGTCATTGGTTATATGTTCAATTTGTTTTATAGGTATGATGTAAATACGACTCAATTCTACATCAACCTTTTTGTTGTAAAAGGAAGATTTTAGCTGGATACGTATTCACTTTATTTGCTTAGACTTGTGACTTAAAACATATTCACTTACTTTTGCCCGAAAAATTTTACAATGACAAACAGAACTTTTACGATGATAAAACCTGATGCTACCCAAAACGGTCATACAGGTGGTATTTTACAAATGATTACTGCAGCAGGTTTTAGAATAGTTGCTATGAAAATGATTCACTTAAGTGCTGAAAAAGCGGGTGAATTCTATGCGGTACACAGCGAGCGTCCTTTTTACGGAGAATTAGTTGAATTTATGAGTCGCGGTCCTATAACTGCAGCCATTTTAGAAAAAGACAATGCTGTTGAAGATTTCAGAAAATTGATAGGTGCTACAAATCCTGCACAGGCAGAAGAAGGCACTATCCGTAAAAAATATGCAACATCTATCGGTGAAAATGCAGTACACGGAAGCGACAGTGATGAAAATGCAGCTATTGAAGGCAATTTCTTTTTCAGTAAGTTAGAGCAGTTTTAAAAAAACACAGATATTATTTATCGAAAATCCTACTTCGGTAGGATTTTCTCATTTAGGTAGGTCTAATTCCCTTAGAAGATTTTCTGTTTGAAGCCTTTGTTTTAAATTGCTTTCTCATGCACGTATCGCTTACAATAATAAAATATCCGACCAGATTTATACCTTTTGCATTTTTTGCAATGGCTATAATGCGTTTACCGCTCGGCTTCCACAAGAGTATTTCTTTTTTCAAATTGATGGGAACCGGGAAGAATGGAACCTTCGATAAAACACCTGATCTTCATCAATGGGCAATAATGGCAGCGCACAAAGAGTACGTAAATGATATTACAATAGAAAATCTTTACGGTAGATTTATTGCCAAATGGTTAAAGAACTTTCATTGTACTTCTACCATATACTTATTAGATCCTATTGAAGGACATGGTACCTGGGATGGTAAAAAACCATTTGGTAACTTACCGGCGAAATCTGAATACGAAGGGAAAATAGCAGTTATAACGAGAGCAACCATAAAACTGAATAAATTAAAATACTTTTGGGAAAACGTTGCTCCTATCGCAGAGAAAATGGTAACTGCCGAAGGATTTTTAACTTCTTACGGGGTTGGTGAAATACCTTGGATAAAACAAGCTACTTTTAGCATATGGGAAAGCAAAGGCGCTATGAAAAATTTCGCTTACGGCATGAAGGAGCACGCAGAAGTTATACAAAAAACCAGACAGCAAAAATGGTACAGTGAGGATATGTTTACGAGGTTTAAAGTAATTGGGGAAGGGAGGGGTTAAGTTTGCGGGTTACGAGTTTGGGGTTGCGAGTTTGGGGTTGGGGTTTATATAAATTATTAAATAGAGTAAATTTTATGAAAAATATTAAACTCATTGAGGTTCCCTCCGAAATTGGTGCAGGAACAAGGGGTGCAAGTTTAGGAATTGATGCTGTAAAAATTGCTGCATTGGATTTTATGAGCAACTTTTTTGTTCATTTTCCATCTGAAAAAATTGAGGTGGAAAACAACTTGTTATTTGAGCCAATAAAGTCGCCCTATGCTAAACGTATACAAGGTGTGCTCACTATGTATGAACGCATTAGCAAGGCAGTGAGCGAAAGTATAAAAGGAAACTTTTTTCCTGTGGTTTTAAGTGGAGACCACAGCAACGCTGGTGGTACCATTGCCGGCATAAAGATGGCAAAACCAAAAAGCAAATTAGGTGTTATATGGATAGATGCACATGCAGATTTACACACGCCTTACACTACACCAACAGGTAACATGCACGGCATGCCGCTGTCCACTGCTATTGCAGAAGATAACAAGGAAAGTAGTGTGCATGAACTTGATGAAAAAACCGCAGCCATGTGGAACCAGCTGAAAGGAATTGGAAAAATACCTCAGAAAATTTTGCCGGAAGATATTGTTTTTATTGCCTTAAGAGATTTTGAAAAAGAAGAGAAACACCTGATTGAAAAGCATGGCATGAAAGTAATCACCACTGCAGAAGTTAGAAGGAATGGTGCGGAAAGTGTAAGCAGAAAAGTATTGCGGCATTTAAGTGATTGCACAGATATTTATGTAAGTTTTGATGTGGACAGTCTTGATGCAGCAATATCTCGTGGCACCGGCACACCTGTAAGCAATGGCCTAAGGGAACGAGAAGCTGAAGATCTGATAAGTAAATTTATGCAGAACAGAAAAATATGCTGTTTCGAAATTACAGAAGTAAACCCCACACTCGATAAAGAAAACCTAATGGCTGAAATTGCTTTTAATATTTTACAAAGAAGTGTAAATGTGCTCATGATGAACTAACAATAAAAAACCCTCGTTGTGAGGGATTTTTTTGGTGTATTTGTTTGTGTTTGTTTTTACCTTTTATCATGGAGCTAAAGTGCTCCACTCATGTCCATCTGTTTAGAACGTTTAGCAGCAAGAGAAGGATCCATTTCTATAGCTTTATCACACATACCCTGTCCTTTTTCCTTTTGACCTATTTTTTGAAAAGTAAGACCTGCCTGGTACAATGCCTTAGCATCTTTAGGATCTTGCTCCAGCAATTTCTGACAATAACTTAACGACCTGTCATATTGCTTTTGGTCATATAATATTTGTGCTAGGTCTCTTATAATTTCTTTGTTTCCTTTTTTGTTATGTATGCCTAATAACCTTTCTTCTCCTTTTGCATACTGGCCACTGTATAAAAGCGCATAACCGTAATTTTCATTGTAATCGTTGCTTGCAACGTAGCCGTTTTTAGTTGCAGTTTCAAATGCTGTTACAGCACTTCTAAAATTGTTGTTGTTGTAATATAAAAGCCCAAGTTCGTATGCCCAAGCATTTTTGTCTGGATTTAAAGCCGCTGCCTTTTCAAAATAAGGAACGGCTTTTCTATACTGTTCCATTTCAAGATAGGTTCTCGCCAATATGTAATTGACCTGTGCATCTTCAGGGTTTTTTGCTAGATCTTTCAACAAAGCTTTTTCGGCCGCCATATAATTTTCCAGCTCATAATTACACAATCCTACAATACGGTTTGAACTTTCGCACCCAACACATTTATTTGCAAATTCAATGGCTTTTTCCCATTGGCGGTAATCAAAATACATTTTTGTAAGTTCATTAATAACCTTCAAGTTGCCCGGTTGCAAATTATAAGCTTTTATAAAATTAGCTTTTGCCAGGTCTAATTTTCTCATCTCTTTATATACCAGAGCATTCTCAATATATGCTTCAGTATAACTTTGGTTAAAGGAAATGGCTTTTTCAAAACTTAGTGAAGCGGGTAAGAAACGGCTTGCATTTTTTTCTACCATTCCTTTTTCAAAATAAAAAATTGAACTGTCTTCTAGAACGGCACTTGCGTAAACATTATGCGCAAAAAAGATACTTAGGATTAAAAGGATGTTTTTCATAAGTCGAATTGTGCAAGTTTTATACCGTTACTGAAGTACTACAGCACTAAACGCATTGATGCGTATATTTATTTTGTAAAGTTTTTTCTTTTTATCAACACATTCACATATGATGTTTTTGTTTGTATACAAACCGCTACCCCAATATGACAGTTCGTCCGTATTGTGAATTTCCATCCAGTTTGTTTTCCCTTTTAATTCAACCGTTTTTACGTTGTGGGCACAATTACCAACGTTAAGTATTACAACCACATCATTTTTGCGGTCTTTCTCTTTTCTTCTAAAAACGATGATGCCTTCTTCGGGGTTTGAAAGATCTTCCCAGCTAAAACCTTTCTTATCAAACTGTAATTCATACAAAGCAGGTATACTCCTATACAAATGATTTAAATTTTTAACACATTCCTGCATACCATTATGCGGGTCAAACTGTAATAATTCCCATTGCAATTCGCTGTCGTAATTCCATTCATTTGTTTGTGCAAATTCGTTCCCCATAAAAAGCAACTTCCCCCCAGGGTGCATATACATGTAGGTGTATAACAACCGAAGATTGGCAAATTGCTCAAATTCATTTCCCGGCATTTTGTAAATCATTGGGCTTTTGCCATGCACAACTTCATCGTGACTAAGCGGCAACATAAACTTTTCGTCATAAAAATACATCATGCTAAAAGTGAAATCGTTTTGACAATTCGCTCTTTCGTTCCAGTTCTTTTTAAAATATTTAAAGGAGTCGTGCATCCATCCCATCATCCATTTCATACCAAAGCCCAATCCATTTTTTGAAGTGGCAAGCGTAATACCTGACCAATCGCTTGCTTCTTCGGCAATTGTTTGCACATCAGGAAATTCCCTATAAACCATGTTATTAAAATCCTTTAAAAAAGATATGGCTTCCTCATTATCGTTTCCACCTTTTTCATTCGGCACCCACTCTCCTTCTGCCCTCGAAAAATCGAGGCGTATGATCGAATTAACAGCATCTACCCTTATACCATCGATATGAAAATATTGCAGCCAAAAATGTGCACTACTCAGTAAAAACGATCTTACTTCGCCCCGCTCATAATTAAAAATATAGCTGTTCCAGTCTTTGTGAAAACCTTTGCGCATATCGGCATATTCGTAGGTATGCGTACCATCAAATTTATAAAGTCCGTGTGCATCACTCGGAAAGTGTGACGGTACCCAGTCCAGTATAACACCAATATCGTTTCTATGTAATTCATCAATCAGCGCCATTAACTCCTGCGGACTTCCGTACCGAGATGTAGCTGCGAAAAAACCTGTACATTGGTAACCCCAACTTCCATCATAAGGGTACTCTGTAACCGGCATAAGTTCCACATGTGTAAAACCCATTGCTTTTACATATGGCACAAGCCTTTTTGCAGTTTCACGGTAGGTATTAAAAATATTTGGATCGTCTTTTTTGGGTCTCATCCAACTTCCAAGATGTAACTCATATACAGACCATGGTGCATTTAAAGCATTGTGGTATTTTCTTTTTGCCTTCCAATCGGCATCCCCCCAATCGTAGTAAATTTTTTTCGTTAACGAAGCTGTACCTGGTCTTAATTCGCTGCCAACAGCATAGGGATCTGCTTTAAAAGTTTCTGCACCTTCAAAGCCTGTGATCTGGTATTTATATAAAACATCTTCCCTTAAATAGGGAATAAACCCTTCCCAAATACCCGATTTATCGAGCCTTACAAATAAGGGATGCAGGTTCTTTTTCCAGCCGTTAAATTCACCTATCACACAAACCTCTGTAGCATTTGGTGCCCACAGGGCAAAATAAAAACCCTCAGTATCTAGAACTTTTAGATAATGGCTTCCAAATTTTTGATGGGCATAATAGTGTTTGCCTGCGGCAAAAAGATCTACATCCTTTTGGTTAAACAAAGAATAATTCCATACCATCTTTGTACTGTCAATAAAATTATCGTCTTCGTATGCCATTTGTGTAAGTGGTTATACCGCCTGTACAGATTTTGTTTAACGTAAATTTAAGATTAGTTAGTTTGCATGCAGTATTGTATGTGACATTTTTGTGACGCACTAGCCGCACACCAACAAACCAACTACATGCTTCAAAAAATTTTATTGTTTGCCATCGCTTTTATTTTTTGCCATCAAATAAATGCACAAACAGTGCAGGTATCAGGGTCTATAAAAGATACTGCCACTAAAGCTAATATAAAAAATGCGGTTGTAGCGTTGCTCACACCAAAAGATTCTGTCTTAAAGAATTTTACAAGAGTAAAGGATGACGGAAGTTATTTATTAAAAAATGTTACACCGGGAAAATATATTGTAACTGTATCTCATCCCAACTTTGGCGATTATGTAGATGATATAGAAATAAAAAACAGCAACGAATCTTTGGCATTGATTGCAATGACCCCAAAGAGCAAACTTTTGGAAGCGGTAATTGTAAAAAGTGGCAACCCAATTAGGTTAAAAGGAGATACAACTATTTACACAGCAGACAGCTTTAAAGTAAGTGCCAATGCGAATGTAGAAGAGCTACTTAAAAAAATGCCGGGCATACAGGTCGATAAAAACGGGCAAATAAAGGCCATGGGGCAAACGGTGGAAAAGGTTTTGGTTGACGGTGAAGAGTTTTTTGGAGATGACCCTGGCATGGCCGTTAAAAATTTACGTGCAGATGCGGTTAAAGAGGTGCAGGTGTTTGATAAGAAAAGTGAGCAAAGCGAGTTTACGGGAATTGATGATGGTAAAACACAAAAAACAATTAACCTAAAACTAAAAGAAGATAAAAAGAAAGGGTATTTTGGTAAAATTGACGTTGCCGGTGGTCCACAAAAAAATATTGATGACAGGTACAACAATAACATTTTACAGAGTTCCTTTAAAGGCAAAACAAAAATAACAGGATTTTTGTTAAATGGAAATACAGGGCAAGATGGGCTTAGCTGGCAAGATGAGCAAAAGTTTGGTGGCGGAAATGAAGGGATGGTTGTAGATGAAGAATTAGGATATAGTTATTATTCTGGTAATAGAGGATCTGCCGATGGAGAACCTTTTATAGATGCGCAGAATGGATTTATAACAAATGTAAATGCAGGTTTACAATACAGCAACAAATGGAACGACAAGCACAATTTAAATTTTTCTCCACGCTACAACAGCCAGCGTTATAACAATAACCAGCAAACATTTACACAAACACAAATTGGAGATTCCGTTTTAAATGAAAACACAAATGGGTTCACCAACATAAACAGAAGCAACGTAAAATTAAAAGCCATTTATGATGTAAAATTAGATTCATCAAATACCTTAAAAATAACTGGCAACAGCAACTTTTATAACACAGTAAGTAATGAAAGCAGAAATGGCATCACAAGAGGTAGAACGGGTACTTTTAAAAATGGTACGAATAGATTATTATCTACCAGCAGCGATAAACAGGCTTACTCGGGCAATGCAGTATTTAAACACAAGTTTAAAAAAGCAAGAAGAACTTTGTCTGTAACTGCTGATTGGAACTTACTGGAAAATGCAGGAAAGACCTTTTTAAAATCAGACACACTAAATAATTTTTTGGTGGCCTTGCCAAACTTAAACCAGATGAGGGATGTTGAAAAAGCTACAACCAACTTAAGTACCAAACTCGTGTATACAGAACCATTAAGTAAAAATTATTCTTTAGAATTAGGGTATCAAGTAAGTTTAAATAACGGCACAAATGGTCAATCTACTTTTGAATACAGTAATGCTTCAGCCAAATATGACACGAGAGTAGATACGCTTTCTAACAGATTTAAACAAAATATCACTCAAAATATCCCTTCTGCCAAAGTTAATTATGCCTATAAAAAGTTTAAAATTAACGTAGGTAGCGGCGTAAGTTTTATCAATTTTGACTTACTCGATATTTCATTAAATAAAACGTACAATAGAAATTTTACAAACTTTTTTCCTTCAACAAGAATGACCTACACCTATAAATCAAACCACAATGTGAGTGTCGGTTATAACGGTAGTACAACACAACCTACTATTGACCAATTACAACCTTTAAGAAATAACAACGATCAGTTTAACCAGTACCTAGGAAATCCAGATCTTAAGCCTTCTTTTACAAATAATTTTAGCATTAATAACAACGGCTATAATTTTATAAAAGATATTTATTTTTATCAAGGATTAAATGTGAATCTGGTACAAAACTCCATTACGAACAACCGGGTAATAGATAAAAATAATGGTAGAACGACAACCCAGCCAATTAATACCAATGGCAATGTATCGTTGAATTATTATGGGGGTGGCGGTATGAAAATAAAGAAAATTGATGCCCGGCTAAACTTGAATACTAACTTTGGCTACAATAAATTTGCAGATTTTATCAATAATAAAAAGAGCTTTGCTCAAAACACCAATGCGGGTGTATCTCTTTATATATCAAAATCAAAAGATAAAAAGTTCGATATCAGTGCGAGTTACAGCCCCAACTATAATATTCAAAAGACTTCCCAAAACAACAATAAGATTAGTTATTTCACACACAATTTGGGTTTAGATGCAACTGTTTATTACAAAAAAGTATGGTCGCTCAATTCAAATTTCGATTTGAACATAAGAGATAAAACTGCCCAGATTCCGGGCATTACGAATAGCCTTTGGAGCGCCAGATTACAACGTACATTTAAAAAAGATGAGTTTACGGTTTATGTATTGGTAAGAGATATATTAAACCAAAATATTGGTGTAGACAGAAATTTCTTCAGTAATACATTTACAGAAACAAGAAATGACAGATTGAAAAGATACATGATGCTTGGTTTTGCATGGAACTTTAAAAACAAAGCACCTAAGTAAAAATTTAAATTAATGAGAATGAAAATTTTGACAACCGTGTTTGGCTTATTGTTTATGTGCAACAGCACATTTGCACAAATATTTATTGAAAAAGCAACCATCGAATACGAGGTTAAATCCAACATCAAAAAAAATATGGGTAATAACATGTGGGATGAAATGATGAAAGATAAACTCCCTACTTTTAAAACAGGTTATTACACTTTTACATTTGCAGATAATAAAAGCATTTACAAATTTGATCGCTGGCCTGAAACTGATAAAATGCCGGAGTATATGCGCAAAGACGATGAAAGCAATACCTGGTTTTTTGATCATAACACAGACAAAATGATTATTCAAAAAAATATATTTGGCTCAGCTTTTAATATTGAAGACAGCATTTTAAAATTAAAATGGACGCTAACAAATGAGAATAGAAATATTGCCGGCTTTAATTGCAAAAAAGCTGTAACAAAAATCTTTGACAGTGTATACGTTTTTGCTTTTTACACCGATGAGATAATGATATCTGGCGGACCATGCTCTATTAACGGATTACCAGGGATGATAATGGGTGTTACTATTCCAAGGCTTTTTACATCGTGGATTGCCACGAAGGTTTCGGTAAATAATGTGGCTATTAATACCATTCAGCCAACCCCTGCAAAAAAATATTATACGATACCTTTTGTAGTAAAAACTGTAAATGAGCGTACAAAAGACTGGTTTGACGGCGATAACAATACAGATGAAAATAAACAACAAAAAAACAGGTTTATATGGATAGTTTTATTATAAATCGATCTGATTCTAAAAAAACAAAGAGCCCACTATATGATGGGCTTTTTTAAAATCAAGATCAGGTGAAAACTGTCTAAAGAATTTATTTTTCTACAAATAATTTTATCCGATTTTCCTTTGCTTTGATACTTCGTACAAAATGATACCCGTGGCAACACTCACATTTAAGGAATCAAAATCACCCGTCATAGGTATTGCGAATTTCTCATCGCATATTTTCATTAACGCAGGGTAAATTCCTTTTTCTTCTGCACCCATTACAATAGCACTTGGTTCTGAAAAATTACAATCGTACGAATTGGTTGTTGCGCCCATTACACTCGCAAAAACCTTTATTCCGTTTAGGTGTAAATCATCTACAGCTTTCATTAAACTATTCACTCTACAAACGGCTATATTTTCCAACGCACCTGCCGATGTTAAAATAGCGTCTTCATTTAGTGAGCCTACACCTTTATCAGGTATTATGATAGCATGTACACCAAAACAATAAGCACTGCGGGCAATTGCCCCAATATTTCTAATGTCTGTAATACCATCAAGAATTATAAATAAAGGCACTTCTCCATTTTCTACCACAAATGAAATAACATCCTGCAGATCCTGGTATTGAATTTTAGAAATTTGTGCGATACAACCTTCGTGGTTGCTCACATTAAAATTGTTTAATTTTTCAACAGGCACTTTGTTAATTGGTACCATATACCGCTCAGCCAAAATTCTTATTTCATCAATCGTTTCGCCATGCACAGCCGTTTGCATATAAATGCGGTCTAATTGCTTACCCTCCTTCATTGCGTTTATGATGGCTGTTCTACCCACAATAAGTGTATTTTTCTTTGGACGCTTATGTTGATGTCTAAAATCTTTCACGGTATAAAATTATATTTAAAATTATTACAAAAATGCCGGAAAGGCGATAAGACGTTTGAAAATATAGGAACGTCTTTTCTACTTTCCGGCAACAGTATTTCCAAGTAATGGAAACTATTTAAGACCAAATACTTTTTTTACTTCTTTTACGGCATCCAGTTTCTCCCAAGTAAAGAGTTCTACTTTTTTCTTTACAACAACTCCCGAAGGTGAAGTAAATATCTTCTCAACCTTTTCGGGTGTGCGCCCCATATGCCCGTATGCTGCTGTTTCGCTGTATATAGGATTACGCAGTTTTAATCTTTGTTCAATAAAGTAAGGCTTCATATCAAAGCAATCCATCTTCATAATTGCTTTTGCTATTTCACCATCGGTCATTTGTACTTTAGAAGTGCCGTAAGTAACAACGTTTATGCTGGTAGGTTGTGCCACACCAATAGCGTAACTCACCTGTACCAATACTTCTTCGCAAAGCCCTGCGGCTACTAAATTTTTAGCAATGTGCCTTGTAGCGTACGCAGCACTTCTATCAACCTTACTAGGATCTTTTCCACTAAATGCGCCACCACCGTGTGCACCCTTTCCACCATAGGTATCTACAATAATTTTGCGGCCTGTAAGCCCAGTATCACCATGTGGCCCGCCAATTACAAACTTACCGGTTGGATTAATGTGATACTTTATTTTATTTGTAAAAAGGTGGTCGTATTTTGGGTACAATGCTTTTACCCTTGGTATTACTATACCAACAATATCTTTTTTTATTTTTGCAAGCATTGCCTCGTCTTTACCAAATTCATCATGCTGTGTAGAAACGACAATTGCATCAATCCTAATTGGCTTATTGTTATCATCATATTCCAACGTCACCTGACTTTTTGCATCGGGACGTAAATATTTTATTTCTTTATCTTCTCTTCTTACAGCTGCCAATTCTTTTAAAATATCGTGCGATAAAGCAAGCGCCAACGGCATGTAATTATCGGTTTCATTTGTTGCATAACCAAACATCATACCTTGGTCTCCTGCACCTTGCTCTTCTTTTTTCTTTCTGTCAACCCCCTGGTTTATATCTTGCGATTGTTCGTGTATGGCCGAGATAATCCCACAAGAATTAGCTTCGAACATGTACTCACTTTTTGTGTATCCAATTTTGCGAATAACCCCTCTTGCTATTTCTTGCACATCAAGGTAGGCTTTACTTTTTACCTCTCCTGCCAATACAACCTGGCCAGTAGTTACAAGCGTTTCGCAGGCTACTTTACTTGTAGGATCAAAAGCTAAAAAATTATCTATAAGTGCATCACTGATCTGGTCAGCAATTTTGTCCGGGTGCCCTTCACTAACGGACTCTGATGTAAATAAATATGGCATTGATTTTTTTTAAGATTGCAAAGATACGGGTTGATGTACTAAAAAAACAAGCCCTTCACTTTTGTAAAGGGCTGCCGTATTTTTATTAGAAAGTTATATTTTGGAATAAACAACTACAAGCTTCATTCTATGGTTGCTGTTTGAGCCCGAACCAACACGAACCCGACCCAGCGCAATAGGATTAAAGTAAGGAATGATGTATTGTGTACCTAGGTATTGAGGGTAATAATAATTGAAGGGAGCATACAAACGAAGGTCATAGTTTTTATAGCCGTTGCTCACAATATGTTGCACATATCTTGTAATATTTATTTCATAACGAGAAAATGCTGTTCCGGCAGGTTCAAATCTTTTCAGCTCAAAACCACCGAATGTTTGCACATCTACATTTCCAAACGGATAAGGATGATAAACCGGATTTACCACATTTGCATCAGGATTATATGGTACCGATGAACTTAGATCAAAATACAAAGGCTTGTATCGTTGTGGCACAGTATCTTTCAAATCTAAATATAAAAATGGCGGTGCCTTGTATATGTTATCTGTTATTGCATTGTCAGGAGTTTGTTCAACTATTAAATAAGCCCTGTGTACAATTCTATTGGTGTAACCTGTAAGACCCGGAATACTTAGATTGGCAAACGTTCCCGGTGCTGTTTGTATAAATACATTATTTGTAGCTGCGTTAGCGGCCGGCAATGCCGGTGAAGCAGTTAAATAATTTCTTTTAATATAGTTCATGCTGGATGATGCAGCAGTGTTACCTACTTGAGATGTGTACATTTGAAAACTCTGAACTACTGTATCTTTTACGCCTGCTTTAATTTTACGATAGTGAAATTCTAAACGGGATTTTACATCTGCAAGATTTACAAAATAAAGCGTATTGCCTGATGGATTGTTACTTTTAACCCTTATCTCAAAACCATTGTACTTTTTTCTAAAAAAAGAATCTGCAAGAAAACCGTTGTTCATGCTGCTTGAAACCGTATCCTGACCATTAAAAAGCGCTGCTGCAAAAGTTGCACCTGCTCCGGTAAGTTTTATTCTTATCTGGTTTGTAATGGAATCTTTGTTTACACCTCTACCTAAAAAAAACTTTTGTGCAATGGACGCAGGGTTAATTAATGCAGTACCTATTAAGGTATTATCAACAGCCGGTGTTGCGCTTCCTAACTGCCTAATGGTGTCCGTTTTTTGCCTGAAACCATCATCCACAATTGCCCTTACTTCAAAAGTCTGGGCAATGTTTGAAGCCGAGCTTGTATCTCCCCACGCTCCTCTGTAAGATAAGCAGATGAATGCAGAATCAAACCCTGCAAAACTACTTCCAGGTGTAAACGAACTGTTTTTTACAGTATCACCTGCATTACCAAAATAAAACGGGTAAAATGTTGGTTTAAACTGCACATAAACACGAGCATCAGTACTTCCAAATAAATTATCGGTTGTTATAACACCAATTGCGTGGTTCTCGCCCTTTTGTAAAATAGTGCTATCGTTAAAATAGCCCTGTGTAGCATTCACGCCTAGCGTATCTGCAAAAGTATTTATGTTATCAACAGTAACAAGATCGCTACCCAATGTAGTAGTATCTAATTTGGTACAACCTACCCCAACATAAATCAATAGAAAAGCAGCTGAAGCAGCAGCAAGTAAAAGTCTTCTTTGCAAAGCAATAAATTTTTTAGTAAAACACGCTTGTTAATTATTTAGCAAGATCGGCATACAATTGTAAATAGTCTGTTAAATCACTTTCTGCATTGTATTTTAAAACTTTTTTGCCACGCACTTTAGCAAATTCTTCAGCAAGTTTTTTATCTGGTTTTGCAGTGCCAAAAGTAATCGCATCTGCAAAAGTTGCACCACCCCTAAACATGGCAACATTATTTAAATCTTTAAAAGGCTCGAGTTCCTTTTTAGTAACGTTATCGTTAATGGTTGCTAGTTGTAAAAAATCTGCCCCAAGTTTTTCTTTAAAAGTATTATCTCCTATAGTGTACACCACTTTGCAGTGGCTAAATACAGGTTCTTTCTTATATGCAGACCTAATAAACATTGGTATTAAGCCTGTCATCCATCCACTGCAATGAATGATATCTGGAGGCCATCCAAATTTCTTCACTGTTTCTAATGCACCTTTACAGAATAAAACAGAGCGCAAGCCGTTGTCATCAAAAAATTTACCGGCCTCGTCTTTAAATACCCATTTGCGTTTAAAAAAATCTTCGTTATCTAAAAAGTAAACCTGCAATCTTGCATTAGGCAGGGAAGCAACTTTAATAGTTAGGGGATAATCATCGTTGTTTATAGATACATTGATACCGGAAAGCCTCACCACTTCATGCAAACGATGTCTGCGTTCGTTTATGGTACCAAATTTTGGCATAATGCACCTAACTTCCATATTATTATCATTGGATAATACAGCGAGTTTATTCACTATTTCTGCAAACGAAGTACCATCTATATAAGGTGACATTTCGTTGGCAATAAATAAAATCCTTTTCTTTGTAGACATTGGTATGCAGAATTAAGTGCAAAAAGAAATTTTGAAATGGCTGCAAAAATAGCATAATTTATTGATAAAACCGCTGCTAAAGCCTATTACGCCAAAAAACCTATTGTATATGGTTATAATAAAACATATAAAAGACATTGAGAATCTCGCCCGTCTACAAAAATCAGACAGTGCCGTAATTGGGTTTGTGCCTACCATGGGTGCCCTGCACGAAGGCCATATTTCGCTTATAAAAAAGGCAAAAGAAGAAAATGATTTGGTTGTATGTAGCATTTTTGTAAACCCAACACAGTTTAATAATCAAAACGATTTTAAAAAGTACCCGGTAACAATTGAAGATGATATAAATAAGCTGGAAAAAGCTGCCTGTGATGTACTTTTCTTACCATCTGTTGAAGAAATGTACCCGCCAAATGAACAAAGCGAACATTTTAAACTTGGTGAACTTGAAACAGTTTTAGAAGGAAAATACAGACCGGGGCATTTTCAGGGAGTGTGTATTATCGTAAATAAATTATTGCAGGCAGTAAAGCCGAATAGCCTCTATCTTGGTAAAAAAGACTACCAGCAATGCATGGTAATTAAAAAAATGATGAGCGAAAAAGAAAATAAAATTGACTTATATGTTTGCGAAACAGTAAGAGAAACAGATGGGTTGGCTATGAGCAGCAGAAATATGCGGTTGAACGAAATTGAAAGACAACAGGCGCTGAAAATAATAGCATCTTTAAATTTAATAAAAGATAACATTAAAGAAGGAAGTTTAGCTTCTTTAAAACGGCAAGCGACATTTTTTTTAGAAAAAAACGGTTTTAAGGTAGATTACACAGAAATTGCAGACGCAAGCACCTTGGAAATTATAAATGAATGGGATGGAAAGAGAAAACTTGTAGCATTGGTCGCTGCTTTTTTAAATGAAGTGAGGCTTATTGACAACATCATTTTGTAACTATTTAAATAATAAGAGAAAGCATGATTAAGAAGATACTTTCTTTTTTACAATATATTTTTTTTTTAGGGGTGGGGCTTTTATTGGTTTGGTGGCAATTGCATGGAATGACCCCTGAACAGGAAGAACAGTTTAAAAATGCATTTGCAAAAGCAAATTATTATCTCGTTATTCCCGTTGTACTTATTAATCTGTTGAGTCACCTCAGCAGGTCTATGCGTTGGAAGCTTTTAATGGAGCCGCTTGGTTATAAGCCTTCTCTAAAAAATGTTTTTGGAGCAACGATGGTTGGCTATCTAGCTAACTCAGCAGTGCCAAGGCTGGGGGAAGTTTTAAAATGTACTTTACTGGCAAAATATGAAAACCTAAAAGCCGATAAATTGATAGGAACCATATTGGTTGAAAGAACTTTTGACCTGTTTTCCTATTTTTTATTTATTGTATTTACCGTAATTATTCAGATTGATGTGGTGGGAGATTTTGTCAACAAAAAGCTGCAGAATTTTGCAACACCTGGTATTTTACCAATTTGGGCCAAACTATTAATCGTATTGGTTTTTATTGTTGTTTTTATTGTAGGTGTCAAAAAAATATTTTCTTCTTTCCCTCATAATAAGACTTTACAAAAAATAAAAGGATTTGTTTCGGGTATGGGTACAGGATTTGCGACCATAAAAACACTTAAAAACAAAAAGGCTTTTATTTTACATACAGTCTTTATTTGGAGTATGTATCTTTTACAAATTTGCATAGGTTTTAAAGCAATGGAAGCAACTGCAGGGGTAAGTATCAAAGCTGCCTGTGCTGTTTTGTCTTTATCAACGCTTGCCATGATTGCAACCCCTGGTGGTATTGGTGTATTCCCGTTTTTTGTAATGGAGACACTTGCACTTTATCAAATTATGCCATCAGAAGGCAAGGCTTTTGGTTGGCTTATATGGGGCGTAAGCACAGGAATAATTATTGTTGCGGGCCTTATGTCATTGTTACTATTACCTTACATAAATAAAAATAAAAATGCGAAACTCCACACAGATTCCGCATAAAATTTACAACATAGAAGATTTGATAAAGCAGGTTTTTATCTGGAAAATGCTTTCAAAAAAAGTTGTATTTACCAATGGCGTTTTTGATATTCTTCACAAAGGGCATATTGCATCGTTAACAGAAGCTGCTTCCTACGGCGATATACTCATTGTTGCTGTGAACGCAGATGAATCGGTAAAAAAATTAAAGGGCCCTACCCGCCCCATAAATGATGAACAGGCAAGAGCATTGCTGCTGGCTAGTCTGTTACAAACTGATGCCGTAATCATATTTAATGAAGAAACACCACTTGATTTAATAAAACAAATAATGCCTGATGTATTGGTGAAAGGTGGGGATTATACCCTAGAACAAATTGCGGGGGCAAAAGAAGTGTTAGCTGCAGGAGGAGAAGTAAAAATTGCAGGTATTGTTGAAGGCATTTCTACCACAAATATTATTGAAAAGATGAAAGATCTGTGAGGGTTGTGGCATGTTAAATTTTCATAAAATTAATACCTACATTCTCCAAAAAACTGTTTAAATAGTATTTTTATTTTTTTTATACCAAAACAAAAAATAGTTTGACTCATAAAAAAACGATTGTAAGGGATATTAGCTGGCTATCTTTTAACAGCCGTGTATTGCAAGAAGCAGCAGATGACAGCGTTCCCTTAAAAGAAAGGATAAAATTTCTTGGTATTTTTTCAAATAATCTCGATGAGTTTTTTAGGGTGAGGGTAGCCGGGCTTAAAAAAATGATAGAACTTGGCAGCAAGGCAAAAATGCACCTTGAAGTTGACCCACAAAATATATTAGACGAAATACAGGAAAAAGTACTTACCCAACAACGGGAGTTTGAAAGAATATGGAAAGAGATATTAAGAGAACTTAAGAAAGAAAAAATTCATCTTGTAAATGATAGAAAGCTTTCAATATCGCAACAAAAGTTTGTTCTTGATTATTTTAACGAAGAGGTGCGCAGTTATATCATACCGCTCATGATTGAGAGTTTGCACCAGTTTCCAGTATTGAACGATAAATCAATTTATTTGGCATGCAGACTTTCAAAACAGGACAGAACCATACCTCAGCGTTTTGCCCTGGTTTCTGTACCAACAAAACACCTTTCCCGTTTTTTAATATTACCTTCTAAAAACGACGAGCAGCATGTTATTTTGTTGGAAGATGTGATTAGGTTTTGTCTTCCCAATATCTTTTCCTTTTTTGGTTATGATAAATTTTCATCTCACATTATTAAAGTAACGAGAGATGCTGAAATAGATATTGACAATGACGTATCCGGCTCTCTCATTCAAAAAATACAAAAAGGATTAAAAAACAGAAAAAAAGGAAAACCTGTACGATTCGTTTACGATAAAGAAATAGAACCGGCATTGCTTGCCTATCTTGTAAAAAGGCTTGGTCTTACGCACAATGAAAACATGATACCAGGTGGCAGTGTGCACAATTACAAAGACTTTATTAATTTTCCTGATAGTGTTTTCACACAAAGAAGTCTGCGCAAAAAGCCTTTTACCCATCCCCTCTTAAAAAATACCAACAGTGTAACTTCTGTAGTGATGGAGAAAGATGTTATGCTTCATTTTCCGTACCACTCCTATGATAGTGTAATTGACTTTTTAAGAGAAGCAGCTATTGACCCTGAAGTGGTGAGTATTAAAATTACCTGCTACAGACTAGCATCTAGGTCCAAGGTAATTAACGCACTTACCAACGCTGTACGCAATGGCAAGCAGGTTACCGCCATGCTCGAGCTTAGGGCACGTTTTGATGAAGAGGCAAATCTTGAATGGAAAGAAGAATTGGAAGAAGCGGGTGTAAAAGTTTTAATAGGTGTGCAAAATTTAAAAGTACATGCAAAACTCTGTCTAATAAAAAAGAGGGTTAATAATGTAACAACGCATTATGGCTTTATAAGTACCGGCAACTTGAATGAAAAAACGGCGAAGCTTTATGGAGACCATTGCCTGCTCACATCTGATAGGAATTTGATGGCCGATGTAAACAGGATATTTACTTATTTGGAAAATCCGGCACTAAGAATTGGGCTTTTGAAAGCCTGCAAGCTGTTAATGGTGAGCCCAATAAGCATGAGGCGGCAAATAACTTTTCTGATAAACAAAGAAATTAAATTTGCCAGGCAAAAGAAACCGGCGGGTATAACCCTCAAATTAAATTCGCTTAGTGACCGGTTGTTAATTGAAAAACTTACAGAAGCAGCAAAGGCCGGCGTAGCAGTAAACCTGATAATAAGAGGCATCTGTTGCATGTTCACAGAAAATAAAAAGTTTAAAATTCCGGTACAGGCCGTTAGCATCATAGATGAATATCTGGAGCATGCCCGGGTAATGATATTTGAAAATAACGGCGACCTAAAAGTTTATATTTCGTCAGCAGACTGGATGGTAAGAAACATAGATCACCGTATTGAAGTAGCGTGCCCGGTTTTAGAAAAAGGATTAAAAAATGAACTGATAAACATTGTAAATATTCAACTGAGCGATAATATGAAAGCAAGAGAATTAGACAATGACCTGAGCAATCAATACATTAATCCCCGAAATACAAAAAAGATACGCTCGCAAATTGAAATATTTAACTATCTAAATAAAACAGCCACGGTAAAGAATTAAGAATCTTTAAACCAATTTGCATAAACTTACAACCACAATGATTTTAGGTGTCGGGCTTAGGAGCTTCAAGTTTAACTGTAAAAAAATGTTTCACAAATGAAAAAGCAGTGAGCACATCAATAGTGCTCTTTTTCTTTGCAACCTTTTTTATCCTTTCGCAAGAACAGGAGCACTTCTAAAGCCATTTTTAGCAATAGTACCTGTCTCTTTAAATATTCCAGTAATAGAAACCATATTGAGCGGAAACTCCAATAAAACATGACCGAAACTTAAAAAATACAGCCATCTTAAGCCCAAGGAATAATTAACGCCGTATAATACCAGTGAGATTATCCATAAAACTACTACGCCGATAAAACGAGCTTTAGGTACTTTATGCCATTTAATAACTTCGGTTTTGCTAAACCATTTTAGGTAATGATATGTGTAAGCGAATGCAATAAAACGCATTAATAGAATACCTGTTTGAGAGTGAAAAACAACCTGCGCAGCATTGCTGTAATCTGGCGCTGCTATTTGAGTTCCATCTGCACCAGCATAAAATAAAAGATTTCCCGCTCCATCTTTTAATTGTGGAAAATCAACGTGAAAAATATTCGTAAGAAAACTTAAGTTGGTATTATAAAAACCATCGCCCCCAGCGGTATAAGAATCCTGGCCATATTTTGTAATTTCTACAAAAGTCCTATCCCTAAAAAGAAGAAATAATAAAACGGGGCATATAATAAAAACCACAAAAGAGATAAGACCACTTTTACTTCTACTTTTTAGCGCACCATACAAAATAAAGAAACCCGTAAATACAAATACATGCACCAATGTTGGCAACAACGCACCAATAAAAAACGCTAAGCCATCTCTTTTATCAGGATTAAAAAGTGCGTTAGATATAAATAAGATAAAAAGTAACCCAAAGACCTTTATGTAAACATTTTTTACAAAAACCATTAACAATGACCCGGTTAATGCTACAAAAATAATTTTATTACCAAAATCGCTGCTGAACGGCCAGTTCCAATGATTTCTATAAGCCAGGCTTTCAAGTAAAATAATAACTCCTATTGCCCAGAGAACGATGTTATCGTACTTACCTTTTGTAAAATATTGTCTATCGTGCAGCCAACTTATCTCGGTAAGGTAATGCAATGGACCAAGCACTGCGTAGGCAAAAAGAAACACTTCAAATGGCATAATGAAGGCTGCTACACAGCTAAAAATCATCAAACCTATATTTATTAAATTTATTCTTGTACCAGCGTTCATCTAATAAAATTATCTGCAATCAAATTTTGGTTTTCTATTTTCAAATTTACTAAATCAAATTGCATTTATACATTTTAATCATGATTTTTCATCAAATAAGATAATGTCTATTTTTTGTTGAAAGATTAATTACCAATAACCTTGTAGTTAAATATATTATGCTCAATTTTAACACTCACAATACGCAATCCCCTTATTTTGATTTTAGCAGCTATAGATATTGGAAGCAATGCAGCACGTCTGCTTATAACTGATGTACAAAAAGTAAAAGATGGCAAAACTGTTTTCAACAAACTTAATTTAGTAAGGGTTCCGCTTAGGCTTGGGTTTGATGTGTTTGGCAGCAAACTAATTTCTGCCGAAAAGGAATTGATGTTGGTGGAAACGATGAAATCCTTCAGGCACTTAATGAATGCATATAAAGTAGAAGCATTAAAAGCATGCGCTACAAGTGCTATGAGAGATGCTACAAATGCCGACGAAATAATAGTAACCGTGGAAAAAGAAGCGGGTATTTTAATAGAAGTGATTGATGGCGATATGGAAGCCAATCTTATCTATGAAAACCATGTGGCAGAAAATATGGACAGCAACCACAGCTATATGTACATTGATGTTGGTGGTGGAAGTACAGAGATTTCTTTTTTTAGCAACGGTATTTTAATTTATAAAAAGTCGTTTAACATTGGTACCATTCGGATCTTAAAAAACATGGTAACTTCTGCACACTGGGAAGAATTAAAAAACACCATTAAAGCTGTAACAAAAGACCAGAAGGCTGTAGTGGCAATAGGCAGTGGCGGTAATATAAATAAAGTTTTTAGTTTGAGTAAGCGCAAAGAAGGAAGGCCTTTGCCGCTGGAACTCTTAAAAGAGTACCTTGACGAGTTGGAACCAATGCCAGTAAAGCAACGCATGGCAAAATATGAATTTAGAGATGACCGTGCAGATGTAATTGTACCCGCCTTGCAGATTTATGTGAACGCCATGCGCTGGGCAGGTGCACAGGAAATTTACGTGCCTAAAATTGGCTTGGTAGATGGATTGATACAGCATTTATGGGAAGAAGTGAAGTAGTATTGAGATATTAGTATTGAGATATGAGATGTACAACCGGTTCTTAAAATCACTTTCTAATCTTTACATTTACAATCTAATAAATTTATTGATTATCCTATGTCCATACACAAAGAAGTAAAAAAAATTACCACCAATACACTGCAAAAAATGAAAGCTGCGGGCGATAAAATTTCTATGCTTACGGCATACGATTTTTCGTTTGCAAAAATATTTGATGCAGCCGGTATAGAAGTTATTTTGGTAGGCGATAGCGCAAGCAATGTGATGGCGGGCAACGAAACCACTTTGCCCATTACGATGGACCAGATGATCTACCATGCACAGAGTGTGGTACGGGGTATAAGCAGGTGTTTGGTAGTTGTAGATATGCCATTTGGTTCTTACCAGGGCAATACAAAAGAAGCACTTAACAATGCTATCCGCATCATGAAAGAAACCGGCGGCCACGCCATTAAGTTAGAAGGTGGTGAGCACGAGGTTGAATCTATCAAACGCATTGTAAACAGTGGCGTGCCAGTGATGGGGCACTTGGGTTTAACGCCGCAAAGTATTTACAAATTTGGTACCTACACCGTTCGTGCAAAAGAAGAAACAGAAGCCGATCAATTAAAAAAAGATGCATTGCTATTGCAGGAAGCCGGCTGCTTTGCTATTGTGTTAGAGAAAATTCCGGCAGCATTGGCAGCAGAGGTTACGGCAAGTTTGCACATACCCACCATTGGTATAGGTGCAGGTAATGGGTGCGACGGACAAGTGCTTGTAATGCATGATATGCTTGGCATTAATGCTGAATTTAAACCACGCTTTCTACGCCAATATCTAAACATGGAGGAGCAAATTAGTGGCGCTATTAAACAATATATTACCGATGTAAAAAGCAGCGACTTCCCAAATGAAACAGAACAGTATTAGTTTTCTAAAATAAATTTTTTAGAGCGGATCATCAAATCATAATTCAACATCGGTACTACTTTTCGCTGCTATCTTTTTTCAACTTTTTTATCGACTGCAAATTTAATTTGTTAAAATCTACTCCCACATGTATGAAATTTTAAAAATTGTATCATCTAATACAAAAGAGAAATATAACTTTATACCATGGCAGACAAGTTTGATAAGCAACGACACCAAAAAGCATTGACCTACACAGCTATAATTTGTAGTGCGTTATTGCTAATGTTTATTTTTATCAGTTGGAAAGTATTGCCCCCTGCCCCACCCGTTGTGCAAGATTTAATAGAAATAAACCTTGGCAACAACGACGAAGGTTTTGGCGAAGAGCAACCCCTCATAAAAGGTGAAGGAAAGCCTGAGCCGGAAATAAACGAGCAACCTCAACAAACAGCACCGGCGCCGGAAGACGTAGCAGAAGAAAAAATAACACCGGATGATAATGCAGAAGCAGAAGCCGCACCTGTTGTAAAACCGGTAAAAAAAGCAACGCCAGTTAAAGTAACAACACCCACGCCTAAAACTGTTGTAGTACCTACTCCAAAACCCAAAACGCCAAAATTGGTTTATAGTGGACCGGGTACAAAAAATGGCAACAACAAAACGGAAGACAACGGTTATACCATGCAGGGCAATAACAAAAATGGTAAAGGCGATGCAGGAGATCCTACCGGGAACAAAGATTCTTACGGCAATACGCCCGGCGGCAAAGTGGGCGGGCCAAAAGTTATAAGTGGTAACAGAAAAGTAGTTCGTTATTATTCCTTTACAGGCGAGTTACCAAAAGCGACCATTAATGCAGTTATAAAAGTGTCTCCCGCAGGTGCCGGTACATTTTCACGAATTGGCCAGGGCAGTACAAGCTTTAGCAGAGATTATGCAACAGCAATAACCGGTTATTTAAGAAACATGCAGTTTGACAAGGCTGATGACGAAAGTACAGTGACGGTTCAGTTTAATTTTAATGTGCAGTAACCGATATTTATTACATTTGAAAATAATGAACCACATAACTACCTATTTAAAAGAAATAAATAACTTGTGCCAACAGCATAAAGTGAAAAAGTTATATGTATTTGGATCTGCACTCAACAACAGTTTTAATGAAAAAAGTGATGTTGATTTAATAGTTGATTTTAATATATTAGCTGTGGAGGAATATGTCGATAATTATTTTGAATTTAAATTTTCTTTACAAGACATCTTAAAAAGGCCAATAGATTTATTGGAGGAGAAAGCGCTGAAAAATCCATATTTAAAAAAAACAGTTTTAAAAGACCGTGAATTAATTTATGGATAATGATGTAAAAACTTGGTTGTACGATATATTAAAAGCTATCATGGAAATTGATAGCTTTTTTAGTGAAACAGAAAAAGATTTTACTGCTTACCAAAATGATGTAAAAACCAGAAGAGCAGTTGAAAGAAATATTGAAATTATTGGGGAAGCAATGAATAGAATTGTACAGAGAGACAAAGAAATAATAATCTCCCACTCACGTAAAATTGTTGACGTTCGTAACAGGATAATACATGGTTATGACACTGTTTCTGATGATATTATTTGGGGAATAGTGATTAAATATTTACCAACATTAAAGACAGAGATTGAACTACTTTTAAATGAAAAATAATGTATTTTTTCATTAAAATCCTATCTACATTTGTTGGCTAATGAATTACCAGCAAACCATTGATTATTTATACAGCCAGCTACCCATGTTTAGTAGGATTGGAAGTGCTGCTTATAAAGAAGATTTGCAGAACACGATAGCACTCTGCAGCAGTGTTGGCAACCCGCAAAACAATTACAAAACAATCCATATTGCCGGCACCAATGGCAAAGGCAGTACATCGCACATACTTGCTGCTATACTGCAGGAAGCCGGATATAAAACCGGGTTGTACACCTCTCCACACATTAAAGATTTTAGAGAAAGGATAAGGGTAAATGGTAAGATGATAACGGAGCAGTTTGTTGTTGATTTTACCGAAAATACAAAAGCAATAACGGACGAAATAAATCCTTCTTTTTTTGAGCTAACGGTTGCTATGGCTTTCAAATATTTTGAAGAAGAAAAAGTAGACATTGCCGTTATTGAAACCGGGCTTGGCGGCTTGCTGGACAGCACAAATATTATCACGCCTATCCTCTCTATAATTACAAATATTGGTTATGACCATCAAAATATTTTAGGAAATACGCTGCCGGAAATTGCTACACAAAAAGCCGGAATAATTAAACAAATCATTCCTGTAGTAATTGGTGAAACATTACCTGAGACAAAAAATATATTTGTAGAAACTGCTGAAAGAAAAAATGCGCCAATACAATTTGCAGAAGAAAATTTTATAACAACTTATATATATGTTGAAGGAGATTTGCTGCTTTGCAATGTGCAGAATTTAGAGACAGGCATCACCGAAAAATTGCGTTGCGGATTAACAGGCTTGTATCAGGTCAAAAATTTATGTACCGTATTAGCTGCTGTAGCTGAATTGAATAAATTACACATCAATATCCCTGAAATGGCACTCCATAAAGGAATTGAGGATGTAAAAAAAATTACAGGGTTGCGTGGCAGATGGGAAATTCTACACCAGCAGCCAACTATTATTGCAGATGTAGCGCACAACAAAGATGGAATAGCGCAGGTGATAAACCAGTTAAACATCAGTTACCCCAAAGCCCATATTCATTTTGTACTAGGTTTTGTAAAAGATAAAGATGTTGAAAATGTCTTGAAATTATTTCCACCAAATGCAAGTTTTTATTTTACCAATGCCCATATTCCCAGAGCAATGCCAAGTATAGAACTGCAGCAAAAAGCTTTACAGGTTGGCCTGGTTGGTAAATGCTACGACCATGTAGATGCAGCCGTAGATGCAGCCAAAAAAAATACAGATGATAAAGCAGTAATCATGATTTGCGGCAGTTTTTTTATACTCGCAGAAAGCAACCTTCTATAATTTATTCAAATATTCTGCAGCCCTGTACAAACAGAGCTCGTGCATGCTTTGTTTAAATTCATATTTGTGCATCATGTCCATTACTTCATTTAGTGGCTTTAGCATGATGGCAATTTCCTCGTTCGCATCAAGTGCTTGTTCGGCTGTTTTAACCCCTCCTGTTGCTACAAATAAATGAGTGGCATTTGTTAATACACCGGGGTTGGAATATGTTTTTCCCAAGTAATGTAAATGGGTAAAACTATAACCTGTTTCTTCTAAAAGTTCACGGGCAATAGCCGTTTGCGGTGTTTCATTTTTGTCAATAAAGCCTCCGGGGAATTCGATGGACTGTAGGCCGATTGGATGGCGGTATTGTTCAATGACCAACACTTTATTCTCTTTGGTGATAGCTACTGCCAAAACACAATCGGGCAACTCCACCACAAAGTATGGATCCACAATTTTACCTGTAGGCGTTTCGTAACTGTCTTTCCTGGCTGTAAAATATTGATGGTTACTAATGTATGTTGATGAAATTATTTTAAATGGCATCGTTAAAATTACTCTGAAATCATTAATAATGAAACAATGAGCAACAATTTTTAAATTCACCAAATGAAAATTTGCAGCATATTTTGTGCTTCAAAGTTAAAAACGATGAACCTCAAAAATGATAAATATTAAAAGGTGAAAAATCCCATTTAACCTATAAAAGAAACGAGCAGTCTAGTTGCAAGGGCACAGACTTTCGCTGGATGAAAAACTTTAATTGAAAAGTTTCATATTAAAGAAAAAAGCTTAAATTTATTGAAATGATTGTGATTAAACTTCAAACATTTGCGGGCATATTAATTAAACGAACAACATTAAGAAATGTTTTCTGCAGCTACATGAGATTATCTTTCTTAAAAAAGTAATTATTGCTTTAAAAGACGATGAATAAATTTTACACACTTCTTTTATCACTCTTTTTACCTTTCATTAGTACTGCGCAAACGGTATCGTTTACGTACCAGGCAGACAATGGAAATACCTGCAACCCAGCACTAATTAATTTCACATCTACTACTTCGCAAACACCAATTGGTTATACCTGGACGTTTGGGAACGGCCAGCAAAGTAATTCCACAAATCCTAGTACCATCTATCTTAACGCAGGAAGATACACGGTAAAGCTTGTTGTGGTATTTAGTAACCAGGCTGTGGAAACTTCGCAAACAATAACTATCAACCAAAATGTAACGAGTCTTATTTCTTCAAACAGAAATTTTCTTTGCGATACAGGCGCGGTAATTTTTACCGCAAGTTCTTCCGGCAATATAGGATCCTATTTGTGGAATTTTGGCGACGGCACTACAGCCACCACAACAACTCCAACGATTTCACATTCCTACACAAGCTTTGGTTCATATAATGCAAATGTAAAGGTCACAGATGTGTCCGGCTGTTTTTCTACGTAGAGTTATGAAATCATAAACGTTCAAAAGCCCATCATCAATGGCACCGTGACGCCTGAGACAGGTTGTGCTCCTATAAACGCCATCTTCACTTCAAATGTAAATTTACCGTCAGGCGACTTTGTGAGCAGCTATTTGTGGGATTTTGATGATGCTTCACCAAATTCTGCAATTGGAAGTCATACATACAGCACAGGTGGAAGTTTTACACCTACCCTCAGTATTGTTTCAAATGACGGATGCACCAACACTTATACATATCCCACTCTTAATTATGGATCGCCACCGGTCATTACTTCAGCTTATCCGAAAAGCCCGACATATTGTGGTTCTGACGCAGCGGAGTTTGTGGCCCTGTCGCCCACCGCAACAGCTTTTACCTTTAACTACGGCGACGGAATAACAGATTCTATTGCCGATACGCTTGCAAGCCACAAATATGCAACCCTTGGTGTTAAAACAGTAACAGTAACGCCCTATTTTAACGGTTGTGCGGGACCTCCGGTAACTTTCACCGTGACAATAGTAGGTGTAATTGCAAATTTTAATTATTCAAATACCTGCACCGACAGAAAAACTTTCAGTTTTACAAACACAAGCCAAGGTATTGCAACGAGCATTATATGGAATTTTGATGACGGCTCCCCCAATGCAAATACTCCCAATGCAATTCATACATTCCCATCTCCAGGTGTCTTTATTACAAGTTTGCAAATAGAAGATAGTTTAACAGGTTGCACAGATCAAATATCGAGAATCATAAAAACTGCAAACCCCACCCTCGTAAACCCCGATACTTTTTTGTGCGTAAAACAATATAGGAGATTCACTGTACAAAATGATTACTCTCCGGGAGCTCTTTATACATGGCAGGTATTGGGCCTGCCGCCAATAATAACAAGCACAGGACTTTTAGACACTACCACCAATGTATTTGGGAATTATACAAACAATTATGTAGTTATTAATAATGGGGCTTCTTTTTGTCCGGATACGGTCATGCTAAACCATCCTATTTCTGTCAGAGGACCCATACTTAATTTTACTGCTCCAAATATTGTATGCAGTATTACAAATTTTCTTGTTTTGAATTCTTCAGCACCTTATTTATCAACGGACACGATAACAAACTGGGAGTGGAATTTTGGAACCCAAGGAATTTTGCAAACAATATACCAGCCATTGCCAATACAAACGCCGGTGCAGGTCAGCGATTTTGTAGACTATCCAATTCAACTTGTTGCAATAGATAAAAATGGTTGTACAGACTCATTGAGAAAAGTGATTACAGCAAAACTAACACCATTTCTGCGTATTTTTCCAAGAGATGTTACGCTGTGCAGAGGTGATTCGGCTAAGTTTATTGCATTTTATAGTGATGCTTTGCTGTGGCTATCCCCACCCAATCCGTCATGTGCAACCTGTGATACAACGATCATAAAGCCGCTTAACACAGGTTATATTTATGCGACTGCCCAAAACAGTTTAGGGTGTGTAGCACGAGACAGTTCGTTTGCCGTGGTCTACGTACCGTTTACTGCTTCGGCCTTGAGTACACCGCCAGCAGTATGTTTGAATGATACCGTAAGATTAAGTTCCTTCCCTGCAGGAAAAAAAATAACCTGGTCTCCTGTTACCAATATTTCCAACACTAGCATTTATAATCCAATTGTTTCAGCAAATACTACAACGACTTATACCGCAGTGCTGGAAGATTCAGCAGGCTGTTTTAGAGATACAGCGTCTGTAGATGTTGTAATAAAATCGTTGCCGCGGGTAAATGCCGGTACCGATCAGATATTGCCCTATTTTACACAGTTTAAAATAGCCCCAGTTTATAGCAACAACATAGTTTCTTACACCTGGTCTCCAGCTGGTTCATTGGATTGTACCAATTGCCCCAGCCCCACCGCTGCTGTTGATGCCGACAGGATCTACACTATTAAAGTAGTTAGCGACAGTGGCTGTGTAGCGAGCGATGATATAAAGATCTCTATCAATTGTAAAAATGCCAATATTTACCTGCCAAGTGCATTTACCCCCAATAAGGATGGAAAAAATGATATTTTTAGACCATCAACAAGAGGCATAAAATCAATCTCTACCTTTGTCGTTTATAACCGTTACGGGCAAAAAGTGTACGAAGCCAAAAACTTTAAACCCAACGATGCGAGCATTGGTTGGGATGGAAAAATAAACCGGGTGGAACAGAACCCCGACGCTTTTGTATTTTTCATCATCGCCGTTTGTAACTCAGGAGAAATAATAGAAAAGAAGGATTCATTTGTCCTTTTAAAGTAACCATGCCTCTGTTAATATATGAGATAATTCTAGCTGAAAACTTATAAATAGAACGATTAAATAAAGACTCTATTTAAAATATATTTCTGTTGCACCATAGCCATACAAAGGATGAAACTGGTTCACAAAAGATTTAACTTCTTTCTTTAATTTTAAAACATCGTGAATTTCGTTCCGTAGAATGCCCTCACCAACACCATGTATTAAAATGAGTGTAGCCTGCTTGTGCGCAACTGCAAGTTCATAATATTTTTCAAAATTATTAAGTTGGGTGGTTAGTATTTCAAAGTTGGTAAGTTGCTGCCAATGATCTGTCAATTTTTCAATATGAAGATCGACCACAGAGCGGGCAGGTGATAAATTTTCTCTTATTTTATCGGCATTATAAACCCTAAAACCTGCGTGCCCGAGTCTACTCATATCCACTTTTTCTTCGTCGACTCTTTCGGGGTAATGGGTAAACAATTCATATTTAAAGGAAGCATCGTTGTTGGCCTGCGTTTCTTCAATCTTCTTAAACAGTTTTTTACCGCCGATTTTTAAAAAAACTTCGTGACCCGCCGCTTTCTTTTTATCAGGATGAATGAGTGAAAAATCAAATTCAAATTTGGGCGATTCGCCCATATCCTCAAAACTCACATCGTGCAAATAAAACTCAGAAAGCCCACCGATACTTGCTTTTAAATTAAATGAACTCACTCCGTTAAAAAGCAGGTTGTAATTAAAATCGTATCCTTCTTCATTTTGATTAATCAAATTGATCTTTAATTTTTCAACCACATCATCGTCAAAAATATCTTTGTCGTAAACAGGCAAAAAATTGAGAAAAACGCCGTCGCCGGTTTTCTTTTTAGCGGGTGTTTTTTCTCTTTTAATATTATCTACATAGATGTTCTTTTTTTCGACCGCCTTTTTTTGTGAGAACATTTTAAAATAAGGAAAGTCAATCTGGTCCATATAAGCAGGAAACTTTACGCCCCGCACTTCTATCATCACCATTTTTTCATTCATTAATTCTACCACTTTCCCTTCTTCATCTGTAGCTAGCACAAGAATTTTATCGCCTACTTCGTATTTCATTTATAGCTGTTTCATTATAATATAACGGCGCAAAGTTAAATTACTTTGCGCCGTTTCGTTGTAAATGAATGATAAAATTATACAGGTAATTGTGCCAGTTTACTTTTTTTATAACCATATAAAAAATATACTACAAGGCCTATTGCCAGCCAGCCGCCAAACCACAGCCAGTTGGCCAGCGTCATACCCGTGAGTAAGTACAAGCAGGATGATACGCCAAGCAAGGGAATTAACGAGTAATTTTTAAGAAAGGAAAAAATGGCAAGAAGTACCATGAGCAACCAAAAAATAATGACCGATACCTTCATGGTTCTGCTCTGCTCCGTATTTTCGTTTGCAATAAAATTTTGTGTGTAAGCAACTTTGTCTGCAGCCACATTTCTTACAGCTAACGAATCCTGCAATACTTTAAAGGAAACGTCATTACCGCTGTCAGCGGCTATGTTGGTTGCTAAAGCAGTGACAACAGCACTTGTATCGAAAGCTTTTGCCGGTATTATTTTTGCCAATGCCTCCGTTCTTTTTTCACTGCTAAAATCAAACTTGTTGGGGAAATAAGTCGGTGCGAAAACAGAAATAACAGCAATAGCTCCAAATACAATTACCGGGAAAATTATTTTACCATTTATGTAAGGCAAATTGAACTTGCCGGGTTGCTTTTCTTTACGTGGAATAAGCAAAACACCACCACATACCAGCACAAATGCAAACAAAGTTGCAATGCTTGTAAAGTCCAGCACAAAAGTTTTATCTGTAAATAAAATAGGTACACCTACAACCAACCCTGTTATAATGGTAGCAAAAGACGGTGTTTGAAACTTCTTATGAATTCTTTGGAATGCAGGCGGCAACAAACCATCACGGCTCATGCTCATCCATATACGAGGCTGCCCCATTTGAAAAACAAGCAACACGCTAGTCATGGCCACAACAGCTACAATAGATACCAAAAACTGCATCCAACCCACATTTAGGTTTTGAGATTCAAATATAAAAGCGAGTGGATCACCTACCCCATCAAAATTTTTGTAGTTAACGGCACCCGATAAAACGAGTGTCAACAGAATATAAATAACGGTGCAAATTACCAGCGAATAAATCATGCTTCTTGGCAGATCCCGCTGTGGGTTTTTACTTTCTTCGGCCATTACACTTACGGCATCAAAACCAATGTAGGCAAAAAACACACTAGCCACTGCAGCCATCACACCGCTAAAACCGTTGGGCATAAAAGATTTTACATTGTCTGTGTTTGCAGGCAACCAATTACCTGTAAGTCCGTTTGCTAAAACCAAATAACCACCAACACCTATAATCAAAATGACTACGGCTAGTTTTAATACAACCATTACATTGCTAAAGTTTCTACTTTCTTTTATGCCACGATAAACAAGGTAAGTAATGAGTAAGTTTATGATCAAAGCAGGAAGATCCAGGATTATTCTTAAAGAGCCAATGGTTGGCGAGTTGTTCCAGGCTGCTACCATATCGTCTTTAACAGAACCTCCTTCAATGGCATGTTTGGCTTCCATGTAACTCGTGCTTAAATAGGCAGGGAAATGAACACCACATTTATCTAAAAACGAAGTAAAATAATCGCTCCAGCTATAGGCTACATAAATGTTACCAATGGAATATTCCATTATGAGCGCCCAGCCAATTATCCAGGCGAACAGTTCTCCGAAACTTGCGTAGGCGTATGTATAAGCGCTACCTGCCACCGGTATGCGACTGGCAAACTCTGAGTAACAAAATGCTGTAAATGCACAGGCAATAGCTGTAATGATAAATAAAATGATAACACCCGGGCCACCACTAAAAACGGCAAAGCCCAGACTGCTAAAACTGCCCGCACCAAGTATGGCTGCAATGCCAAAAAAAGTAAGGTCTTTTAAACTGAGTACCCGTTTTAATCCACCACCGCCATGGCTGTCATCTGCACCCTCAGCTAAAATGCTTGAAATATTTTTTCTCCTGAATAAAGAATTACCCATGCAATGTTTTGTTTAGAAAGGTAAAATAAGAAAAAATAAATAAATGAGTGTAAAAGATGATGAGGGCATGTTGAAATAATGAATCCAATGATTAAGTTTATAATAGGCCTATGTTACCTTCTATAAAAAATTTGTTCGCATCATTTATTTGAAGAAACGAAATAACATAACCAAAGGAAAACCAACTCTACTTCTCCCGCATCATTAAATCTGCTGCAAGTTTTTGCAGCTCGGCTTTTCTGGGTGACAGTACGGCTACATCATCTAAATGTTTAAGCGCTATGTTGTAATATTTTTCTTTTAGTTCCTCGCTCCATTCATCCGCCTTGCAATCTTTAAAAATCTGCAAAACCTTTTCTACCTTATCGGCTGGGTTGGTTTTTATAAGCAGGTCCAACTCTGCATTTGCAGCGGGTGTGCAATACTCCCGTGCGTGTATCATTAAAAACGTTTTTTTATTGGCCAGTATATCGCCACCCTGTTGCTTGCCTGTTTTTGCGGCATCGCCAAATGCATCGAGGTAATCGTCCTGCACCTGAAAAGCAATACCGAGGTTCTTACCAAATTCATATAAATGATCTTGGTTGCCAAGCCCTGCCCCACCTATTACAGCACCAATCTGCAAACTTGCAGCCACCAGTACGGATGTTTTAAGGGTGATCATATTTACATAATCGTCAAAACTAACATCGTGTATTTTTTCAAAATCCATATCGAGCTGCTGCCCTTCGCAAACCTCTTTTGCAGTTTTATTAAAAATAGCTATGCAGCGTGGCAGATAGTGTGCGCTTACTTTACTGAGGTTTTCGTAGGCCGTCACAAACATTACATCGCCTGCAAGCAAGGCCGTGTTTTCGCCAAATTTCTGGTGCACGGTTTCTATCCCTCTGCGCAACGGGGCCTTGTCCATAATATCGTCGTGTATAAGGCTGAAATTATGAAACAGTTCTATAGAAGCACCTGCGTAATAAGCATCGTCGTTTACCGGCTCAAACAACTCATTTGCGAGGTACACACAAACGGGTCTTATTCGCTTTCCCTTAATACCTAAAATGTACTGTGCAGGATCATACAAAGTAGGCGTATGGGTAGGAAAATGCCGAAGGTTAAAACGATTTTCAAACTGTTGGGAAAAATCCTGAAATGATTGCATGGAATATATTGGTAATTTAAACTGCCAGACTACTCTCAGTCATTGGCTTTGTTATTTTAAGCTCTCGATCTTTTTATTGGTTACAATAATAGATTAAATAATTTTATACTTTTAGTGTGAAACGGAAAAGATTAAACCGCAAGGCTTTTTAAAACTATTTCGCTTGATGCCCGTTGGCTTTTTTAAACTTAAAAGATCTGGTGAATACTATTTTTTCTTCACACCCTTTTTCGCAACCACTTTGGTTGCAGGTTTGGCTGCAACTTTTGCAGGGGCTTTGCCGGCTTTTGCTTTTGTCTGTTTGGCTTTTCCTTCCAATTCTGTTACCCACTCATAATCTAACTGACGCTTATCTAAATTGGCACTTATTACTTTTATGGTTATATGATCTCCCATTCTAAAGGTTTTGCCGGTGCGCAGGCCCACCAATGCGTAGTTTGCTTCATCGTGTCTAAAATCATCGTACTCTGAAAGATCTTTTACACTTACCAACCCTTCACATTTCTGCTCTACCGTTTCTACCCAAAAACCAAAAGTAGAAACGCCTGATATTACGCCTTCAAACTCATCGCCCAAAAACTGCTGCATGTACTCAACCTGTTTGTATTTGTTACTTGCACGTTCAGCTTCCATAGCCCCACGTTCTTTGTCGCTGCAATGTTTGTTTTTTTCTTCCATTGCCTTATCAATAAATAAATTTTTGTCAATAATACTTTGCAAAACCCGGTGTACCATCACATCGGGATACCTGCGGATGGGAGATGTGAAGTGACAATAATTTTCGAAACCCAAACCGTAATGCCCCACATTTTCTGATGTGTATTTTGCCTTTGCCATGGTACGAATACCCAACTGCCCGAGTACATGCTCTTCTGCTGTTCCTTTTACTTCCTTCAATAAATTATTAAACGATTTGGCAATTGTTTTTTCATCTTTCATATCAAACTCATACCCGCATTTTTTGGCAAAAGCCACAAATGGTTTTAGTTTTTCCGGGTCAGGGTCATCATGCGTTCTGTACGAAAATGGTATGGCTTCTTTGTTTACTTTTATTTTAGAAACATATTCCGCCACCGCACGGTTTGCAAGCAGCATAAATTCTTCTACCAGTTTATTGGCGTCTTTGCTTTCTTTGATCATGATGCCAATGGGCTTACCGGTATCATCCAGCTTAAACTTTACTTCCTGCGAAGAAAAGTTGATGGCGCCATTGTCAAAACGTTCTTTTCTAAATTTCTTTGCAAGATCATCAAGTAACAAAATTGGCTTAAAATGAAGCCCATCTTGGGTTTCAATTGTTTGCTGCACTTCTTCGTACGTAAAACGGTGGTTGCTGTGTATTACAGTGCGACCTATCCATTTGTGTTTAATTTCTGCCCGGTTGCTTATTTGGAAAATGACAGAGAAGGTATATTTATCTTCATTTGGTCTTAACGAACAAAGTTCGTTTGATATTTTTTCGGGCAACATGGGGTTTACACGATCTGGCAAATACACACTTGTTGCACGCTCGTAAGCAGCTTTATCAATGATGCCGCCGGGTGTTACAAAATGACTTACATCTGCAATGTGTACGCCAATTTCGTAGTTGCCATTATCCAAGTTTCTTATCGATATTGCATCATCAAAATCTTTTGCATCTACAGGGTCAATGGTAAAAGTTAGAATATCCCTGCAGTCTTTTCTTTTCTTTAATTCTTCTCTGGAAATGTTGGGTAATAAAGCAGCTGCTGCTTTTAGCACCGCATCATCAAACTGTAAAGGAAAACCTGCATGAACGATAATTTCCTTCATGGCCATGTCGGCTTCGTTTGCTGCCGTCATCACAGCTATGATTTCCCCTTCGGGTTTTTTATCGCTTTTATCCCATTTAATAAATTTTGCCACTACCCTGTCGCCGTCTTTCGCGCCATTTAATCTGCTAAAATCTATGTGAAAATCAGGCATTGGGCTATTGCCCCCTGCTATAAAAAAAGCCGCCTTTTCTTTTACCGAAACATTACCAATAAATTCTGTTTGCTTGCGTTCCACCACCGATGATATTTTCCCTTCTGGTCTTTTTGATTTGTCCTGTGGATTGATCACTTGTACCTTCACCACATCGCCATGAAAAGCCCTGCCAAAATCATTTGGCTTTACGATAATATCTTTCTCTCTATCTTCTACTATTACAAAGCCCATTCCGCTGCGGCTTATTTCGAGTTTGCCCTTTAAAATTTCTGATTGTGATGATTTTTTTTTGCCGTCGGCCGTATGCTGTTTGCTCATAATCGTTTTTCTACTGTATTAATTCTTTGCAATGTACAAAATATATTTTTTAAGGCAGGTTTGGGGCGGTAGAGATTTACCATTTTTCAGCATTTGTAACGGGCTGTCTGCACTACTCCTCGTTTCGCTGCGCTGCACTGTGGGGTAGTGCTGTCCATCCCTGCGCCTTTGGGCTTTTTATCTTTTTTCGCCAATAAAGCAAAGTGCAAATGGTTTGTTCACAATTTATTTAGATTAACGAAGAATGTTTTTTGTAACGAAATATGGCTGAAGTTATAGGAAAAGCGAAAACGATAAGGGCACTTTAAAAGTGCCCTTAAATTATTTATTTTTTTGAAATTTGTGATGAAAGCCATGAGTCACCATTCCAAATTTTTATAAAGTAATTATCAATTTTAAAATTAGTAATATCTATGTCAACTACTTTTTGATTGGACGTTAATTTTCTTACCAAAACTTTGTTTCCGAGCTTATCGGAAATTTGTATTTCAAGAATATTTTTCTCTTTTTCCAAATTACCTTCTTTATCCAATAATGTTATAATGACGTGATTTTTAGTGGGATTTGGACTTACAGCAATTCTTGCTCCGCCACCACCACCCAAGCATGAGGGAGCATAAAAAGTTCCTTCTCCCATGTTTGAAGTGACATTACCACAAGGGGTAGTAACATCTACGTAAACGGTATAATTTCTATCGCTTCCACCTAGTGGAAAATCAATATTGTAATAATCGAAGCCACCGTCCTTATATACAAATGGATTGGTTGCTACACTTAAATCTTTTGCATACCAGGCGTAATTGGTTGCACCATTTACAGGTATAACATTTGCATAAAAATAGGCTCTATTAGATACGCACCCTACATTAAGCATAGTGTAACTTACAGTATTTACGCCGGTCCCCAAGCCAACTTTAACCTGTCGTGGGTAAGAAGTAATACAATCTGTAACTGTTCCTATTAATGTTATTCTGGCATTACCAATATTAGTATTGTTGACGGTGACAGTTGGAGATGTTGCATTTACCAATGTTACCACACCGCCTGTATTGCTTGTATAGGTCCATAAGACTGTAGCACCAGTAGGGATATTACCTAATGTAAAATTTGCTGAACCTCCTGCACAAATTATTACCCCCTGAGGTGCAGTAATTGATATCTGAGGTTCTGGTCGTGAGATTGGAATTTGGATGGCTTGACCAACTGCTAAGCCCACACCGCATTGGGTATTAGTAGGTCGTATCTGAATAATACCACCATCGCCCGTTGATATGTCTGAAGTAACGATTACATTGTTTCCGCCTGCAAGCCAAGCACCAGTTGAGATGGCATTGCCAAGCTTCCAATTTAAAGGAAGTAATTATTCATAGGACTGAATATCCCCATAACCAAGCTGAGAAACCTCGAATGGATTACCGAATTTCACAGGTGCGAAGCTGATATTGAAATTTTGAATTTGGCAACGTGGGGCTACTATTGAAGTTGGTGTAGGATTGGGGCGGGCAAAGGGGCTTCCATTAGTCAACGATTTTATTTTTTTGAAAGGAATGGTTTAAACTTTGGAGCCGTTTAAAGAATAATTTACAGTAAAAGTTTGAGTTTGATTTAGATCTTGAAATCTTCCCGAGAAATTAAAAATAGATCCGCTTCCATTGGGCGGAAGTTGTGTTATGGTGGCTCCGTTAGCTGAAGTCATAGATGTATATGTACTTCCGGACGGTAAGCTCACAGTGAAAGTATATTGTGTATTTGGACAGTAATCTAGCAGTTCTGAAGGAGCTGTTGACGTCTGGCCATAGCTGACATATATTGTAGCAAATAAAAAAATTGCTAACGAGTATAAAGTTTTCATTTTTAAAATTTTATTGTTTTAGATGTATTTGAAATCCGATGCTTACATTAATTCCATTTTTTTTATCACTGTAACCCGCTATGCCTTTAATATCTTCGTATTTCGATTTATAGCCGACCAAGAATTCAACGCCAACTGAAGTATTAAAAAAAGCTTCTAATCCAGCTGAAATTGATAACTCATTTATAGTTCCCTTTCCTGCATTGGCAACAGGGTACGAATTAGTTCCAAATAAATAAGCAGCATCCAACAATATATTAAATGGTTTGTCTTTCTCAAGAAAATAATAGCGAGTAAAAGGACCAGCCATAAATTGGGTTGTACTTCCAACAGTTGAACTTGTACCATTTAGTTTACCCCTATTAAAGCTGAAAGAGGGCCTCAAGCCGAGTACGAATTTATCTATAAGAAAATAGCCAAAAGAAGCGTTAATTTTAATATCAGTGGCTTTTGAAGTATTATTATTATTTACTGCATTAAATTTTCCGTCGTACTTGTAAAACGAACCATTCCCTCCTACAAGGAAAGTTCCTTTGTCTAATTGAGCGAATGAATAGGATGTAAGTAAAAATGCGAATGATAAAAGGATAAAAGATTTCATGATAATGGTTTTGGGTTTAAAAGATAAATATAACTGAAACGGTGGACTATTATCTCGAAATAAAATGAGCTTAATTTGTTTCATGGTTATTTCTAATTTGATGTATATTTTTTTTCAATCTGACGGGTTTCGAAAAAATTTACAGAAAGATTGAGTATAGTAAAACAAAAAATGACTTACAAGTTTAAAAAGATATGATTGGAATTATTTCTACAACTCTATGTAAACTTATTTATTGTGCAGGTTGTATTATAAATTCAACTTTTAGTAATTAATCATAATTGCATATTAAACAAGTAAAAAGCCTACATAAAAATGCAGGCTTTATTGTATTTACACATGTATTTTTTCGCAGTAATTAATAGGCAAGTAAAATTAAACTACTCTTTTATTGGTCTCTCCTTCCATCACCAAAAAACTCCAGCAACTCCTGCATATTCTCTTTTAAAATTCCCGAGCCTTCATCAAAGAATGCATCTTTGTTCTTTTTAGATGCCTTGTTATCTGTTGATTTCTTTATGGCAGCTTTGGCTGTAGATGCTGCATCAAAATAACTACCTATGTGTTTTTCGTAAAATGGATTTATAGATTCAATTTGTATAAGGATATCTTCATATTCTTCAATAATGTTGTAAATGTCTCTCACATTATCTGTTGTGTGCCTGCGTGGTACTCGGTCGTACAAAGCTGTTATTTCGTTAGATATACTCATGCAAATAATTTATTGTAACAAATGTAAGGTTAACCAAAAACATACTGCAGCTACTTTACGTACATTTTAACCATAATCGAAAAGGCTGCACAGGTTTAATATGTAATTTTACGGTAATCTACAATGGATAAATATTTAAAAATATTACAAGAAGCTTACAGTGGTTACGCAAAATTTTTCGTGAACGAAATTTTGACGCCGAGTTGGCACAACTATTTTTACTGGCTTGTGGGCGCATCTTTACTTATTTGGATTGCAGAGATTTTATTCCCATGGCGTAAAAATCAACCATTAATAAGAGAACATTTTTGGTTAGATGCGTTCTATCTTTTCTGGAATTACTTCCTATTTGCGCTCATTGCTTATAATGCATTGAGTATGGTTGCAGTAAATGCGTTTTCAGATTTTTTAGCTTTTTTTGGTATTCAAAACCTAGTTGCATTGAATGTAGCTACATGGCCTAAATGGTCACAGTTGCTTTTCATATTTGTCTTTAGAGATTTTATGCAATGGGCTATACATAGACTTCTTCACAACGTAAAATGGATGTGGGAGTTTCACAAAGTGCACCACAGCACAGAAGAAATGGGTTTTGCAGCGCTCATGCGTTACCATTGGATGGAGAATATCATTTACCGCAGTCTGGAATACATTCCACTCGCCATGATCGGTTTTGGAATTAGTGATTTTTTCATCGTTCACATTTTTACACTTGTTACCGGACAATTAGGTCATGCCAATTTAAAAATAAACTTAGGTCCACTTAAATATCTTTTTAATGGACCACAAATGCACTTGTTACACCATGCTAAACACATGCCTGCAGAACTTCCGCATGGTTTTAATTATGGTATTACTTTAAGTGTTTGGGATTATATTTTCCGGACCAACTATTGGCCAAAAGATGATGCTTATCTTCCAATCGGTTTACCTGATGAAGAGAAAATACCCGAAAGTTTTGTTGCTCAAACTGTTGTTCCTTTCAAAAGAATATTCAGCAGAAATTAAACAGCCTTAAAACTTAAAATTCCAGGTAACAGCAGGTATAATTGGGAAAAGCGAAACCTGTTTTGCCTGTACTTTTAATGAGCCATCATAAGGGCTTCCCGTTTGATCGTAATAAATAAAGTAAGGGTTTTGCCTACTGTAAGCATTATAAACACTAAACACCCATTCCGTTTTTAATTTCCTGCCTTCATTCTTTTTTGGTGTGAGTACTGCAGATAAATCTAATCTATGGTAAGATGGTAAACGGTATTGGTTAATGTTGCTGTATTCCTGTGTAAGTACACCACCAACTATGTAAAACCTTTGCGGCAGAGTGGTTGCGTTGCCTGTACCGTACACAAATGTTGCAGAAAATTTCCATTTTTTATTCATGTTATACAATGCAACGATGCTCATATCATTTCTGCGATCATACTTAGCAAAATATTTATTACCCTCGTTTAGCTTATCAAATTTTCTGTAAGTCCAACTAAGCGTATAGCCTATCCAGCCGGTAAACCTTCCCTTTAATTTATTTATAAAAAGTTCTGTACCATAACTCCACCCTTTACCAAAAGTAAAATCATCTTCTGTGTCTTTTAGCGTATTTGGAGTGTAACCTTCTCTGTACTCAATTTGGTTCTGCATCTGTTTGTAATAAATTTCCACAGATGTTTCAAACATATTTTCTTTTAAATTTTTAAACAAACCCGCAGCATATAAAGTGCTTATTTGTGGCTTTACTTTTAAAGTACTAGGCACCCACAAATCAGTAGGCAGCGTTGTGCCCGCATTGCTTACCAAATGTATGTATTGCAAATTTCTGGTTACTGACGCTTTAAGCGAAGTTTCTGTGTTTAACTCATAGCGTAAGGTTAACCTTGGCTCCAACCCACCATACGTTTTTACAGGTTCGCCTCTTTTAAAAACGGTACTGTCCAGCCTGTTTCCAAATACATCTGTACTATAAGTTTTATAAGCACCTATTTGCTGAAACCCGCTGTACCTAAGCCCTGCGTTCACTTTAAGTTTATTGGAAATATCCCAGTCATCTTGAATATAAACAGCTGCTTCATGTGCATACTTTATTTGTGCATTTAGTGGATTAAACACAACAGAATCTTGTTTGCCACTCACAACAGATGGTTTAAAACGGTGGTAAGTATACAACCATCCAAATTTTACTTTATGTTTAGATGCAGGGTAAAAATCATAATCCTGTTTTAAGCTTACATCTCTAATACCCGATGCTAATTGTATTTGAAAATTATTTTGGAGTCCATTAAACGTAAAGTTATAATCGTTGTACACCAATGTTGTATTGGTAAATAATTTATTATTAAAAACATGGTTCCAACGAAGTGTTCCGGTTGCATTGCCCCATGGGATATTTACTTTTAAACTCTGTTTTCCGTTTACAAAATCAAACACGTCCCTACCAAAATAACCACTTAAATAAACCCGATCTTTCTCACTGAATTTATAATTTGCTTTTGCATTCAGGTCATAGAAATAATAGCCCGAACCATAAAAAGCACTGCTCTTTTTAATAAATCCTTTTGCAAGCGCATCTACATAAGTACGCCTTCCAGAAATGATAAACGAAGATTTGTCTTTTTTGATAGGCCCTTGTACCGAAATTCTTGATGCAATTAAGCCCAAGCCGCCTTCAACCTGGTACTTTTGGTTGTTGCCTTCCTTCATGCTCACATCTAACACGCTTGACAGGCGACCACCATATTGGGCCGGCATACCGCCCTTTATAAGCGTTACATTCTTAATAGCATCTGCATTAAAAATGGAGAAAAATCCGAACAAATGACCCGTATTATAAACAACCGCATCGTCAAGTAAAATCAAATTTTGATCAGGCCCACCGCCTCTAACATAAATGCCCGAACTCCCCTCTCCTGCATTCCTTACACCCGGTAATAATTGAATAACTTTTAATAAATCTACCTCGCCCAAAAATGCAGGCACACTTTTAATCTGATCTATAGGCAAAGTGATTTTACCCATTTGCGCAGTCTTTATATTGTTGTCCCTTTTAGTTGCAACCACCACAACTTCTTCTGAAAGGGCGGTACCGTTTATGAGTGAAATATTTATAGAAGTGTCTTTTGTGAGCGAAACAGATAAAACTGTTGACCTGTAACCTACATGAGAAGTTACAAAATGGTAACTTCCGGCATTTAATGTAATTGAATAAAACCCGTATTGGTTGCTAATGATACCGTTGCTTTTACCTAATACCGCAATATTAGCCGCAATGATTGTTTCATCGCTGGAGGCATCTTTTACATAACCACTTATGGTAACTTTTTGTGCGGAAACCACATTAAAAAATCCAACAAACACAAAAAACAACACGAAGTATTTCAATAAGAAGCTATTTGAACGGACCATTACGATTTTTAATTTATTGGCAAAATTATGTTGCCAGCCATTGGAGAAATTCCAATTTCTTTATTTCGCAACAATTGAATCCTTCACGGAACCGCAAGCCAACATACCGGAATGATAAGTTGGGTGATTCTTCCCCATGTATGGATTAACTATTTCAGAACTGTTACTGATCCAGTTAGCAGATATGGAATCGCTAAAAGCCATTGGACAGTTTGCAAAATAAAGTTTTGGACCTTCGTAATTAATGGCTGTAAAAAAGGAAGGATACATCATTTCTGTAACCATACTAAAATCTTTGCGCATTTCTGTAATGTCTGTTTGTTGCAAAAGGGAAGTTGCGTTAGACTTTATATCTGCAATATTACCTTGTACAGTTTCAAAAATGGTAGCAGTATCTTTTTTCAATTCTTCGATGGGCAATCTATCAAGCACCTCAATAAAGTTTCTGGCTGCAGTTTTTGCTGCGGCAGTGTCTGTATTTACAAAAGCATTTTTTATATTGAGATATGCGTTTACAACACTGTCGGTACTTTTATTAAACCGATCTGAATGTTTTTTTAATACGATAGCTGCTTGTTTTGGCTGGTCCAAACCGTCTTTTTTCTTATTAAAAAACAAGAAATAAACAGCAAGTGTTGCAAAAATTAAAGCAATAACAGGAAATAATTTTTTCATGGTAAAAATATTTGGCGCAAAGGTACAGTATTGACGTGTGTTAGAGAAGCGAGGAGGTGAAGTTTACAAAAGACTTATTTGATAATATCGTACAAATAACATGCTGTTCTTTGTATTGGGGGAATAAAAATATGACATTTCATTTTTACTTGTAATTCTATAATTAATTATCAGCATCAAAAAATTGATTGTAATAAAAACAAGCAAAAATTAAAACGCCATCGTCAAAATTTAATGATATTCTACTTTTATCAATAAAAAGTTTGTAATTTTTTTTATTAAGGTTATTCCTATAAATCCCTTTTACTTCAAGCGGTTTATCAACAATTTTTAATTGCTGGTAAATAGTTCGAAACTGATTTCTAAATTCAGTAGAGCATTTCTCTAACTGTTCTATAAACAAATCCTCTAACTTAACTACCATTTCATTCTTTTTTCAAATTCGTCAGAGCTTATGGCTTTCCCTGTTAAACTTTTTTCAATTAAAATATTTTCATAGAAATCATTTAGATAATTTTCTACGTCTTCATTCATAATAATATTTAATAGATTTTCAACATCATCCACACTCCAAGATTTGCGTAGTTTTTTTACCGATAAATATTGTGGCTTTATTTTTAATTTTTTAGCGATGTATTCATTTTTATAACCGCTAACATTTATAATATTAGGTATATTTTCGACAAGTTGTTTGTAATTATTTACAAGCGCTATTGACATGGTAGATATTTTAATTAATCTTTTTGTAAAGTTTTATTAAACAAATATAAATCTATTTATAAACAAAAACGACACGAAAAAATCACAATTGTGTTCTTAACCTTATTGTAACTACTATTGGTTACTTTTGCAAAAATTTTAAAAATGTTATTAGGGTTACAGAATCTTACGTTCGAATTTGGGGCACGTACAATTGTAGAGGACGCAACATGGCACATTCAGCCGGGCGAACGTATTGGTCTTATAGGTTATAATGGTACTGGCAAATCTACTTTGCTGAAGGTGTTGACCGGACAATACTCTCCTGCCAAAGGAACCGTAGAAAAAGGCAGAGAAACGACGATTGGTTTTTTAAACCAGGATTTGCTTGGGTTTGAAACCGATGAATCTATTTTGGAAGTAGCGATGGGCGCTTTTGAAAGAGTGAAAGAGATTGAGAAAGAAATGGAAGTGGTAGGCGCAGAACTGGAGAAAACGGGCGATGAAAAACTAGCTGAAAAATATGCCGATCTATTACACGAGATGGATGTGTTGGATGGATACAGCATTCACCACAGAACAGAATCAATTTTACAAGGACTCGGTTTTGCAAATGAAGACCTGGGTAAGCAATATAAAATGTTTAGTGGTGGCTGGCGTATGCGGGTACTTTTATCGAAGATGATCTTAATGAATCCAGATGTATTGTTGCTGGATGAACCTACAAACCATTTGGACCTTCCGAGTATTGAGTGGCTAGAAAAATATTTATCTAATTATCCTGGTGCAGTTGTTATTGTGAGCCATGACCGTTTTTTCTTAGATAGAATGGTAAACAAAATTGTGGAGCTATATCAACGTGAATTGCATTTTTATACAGGGAACTACTCTTACTACATGGAGGAAAAAGAGATCCGTATAGATATGCAGAAAAAAGCGTTTGATAACCAGCAGGATTACATTCGCCAACAGGAAAGGTTTGTGGAGCGTTTTAAAGCAAAAGCAAGTAAAGCAGCTGCAGCGCAGAGTATAGTAAAGCGCTTAGATAAGATTGAAAGAATTGAGGACGTAAACATTGAGCGTCCGAATATGAAAATAAATTTCATACTGAATAAAACACCGGGTAAAGTTGTAACGGCACTTAAACATGTAAGCAAAAGTTTTGGTGATTTAAAAATTTTAGAAAACACGGGTGCGGAAATTGATAGAGGCGATAAAATTGCATTAATTGGTGCAAACGGAAAAGGAAAATCAACCCTGCTCAGAATTGTTGTTGGTACAGAACAATTTGAAGGAGAACGTGAGTGGGGCCATAATGTAGAGGAATCGTTTTATGCGCAGCACCAGTTGGAAGTATTGAACCCCGACAATGATTTGATAGCAGAAATGCAGGAAGCAAGAAGTGGTAAAAATGATTTGGAACTTCGTAGTTTATTGGGTTCGTTTCTGTTTAGTGGAGATGCTGTAGAGAAAAAAATTAAAGTATTGAGCGGTGGCGAAAAAGCACGTGTAGCATTGGCCAAAACCATTGCAAGTAAAGCAAATTTTTTGATGCTGGATGAGCCTACGAATCACCTTGATATTCACTCAGTAGATTTATTGGTTGAGGCATTGAATAAATATGAAGGAACGATCATTTTGGTAAGTCACGACCGTTATTTTATTAGCAGAATAGCCAACAAAATATGGGAAATAGAAGACCACAAAATATTGGAATTTAAAGGAAGTTATGCTGAGTGGGAAGACTGGAAAGAACGCAGAGAAAAAGCAAAACTTGCTGAGAAAAAAGATTTGAAAGCCGAAACCAAAGTTGAAAAATTTGTTGAAGTAAAAAAAAATCCTAAGCCTGTAGACAATGCTGCCGCAAAAGAGGCAGAGAAAGTAAAAAAACAATTTAATAGTTTAGAAGGCAAAATTGCAGAGTTAAATAAAAAGAAAGTTGCTTTGGAAGCAGAGCTTGGTAACCCTGACATTTACAGCGACAACAATAAATTTGTGCAAACGGAAACAGCTTATAAAAATATAAATACTGAACTTGCTACTGCCAATACAGAATATGAATTGCTGTTTGAAAAAATGATGGAGATTGATAATGGATAATGGTTGATGGTTCATGTTCAGGCTTGTTGTGCTGCACTCCAACTTTTTGAACACTTACACAGTTTATAAGATAGTACCTTTTTATAAAATAGGATCGTAATTTTAACCCTTGGCAACTACAACCATATTACTGCTTTGTCTTGCTGCTTTTGCGGCGGGTTTTGTAGATGCTATCGTAGGCGGCGGCGGATTGATACAAACACCAATGGGACTCATTCTTCTGCCCCAATTACCTGTTTCATCGGTCGTAGGCTCGCTTAAAATTCCTGCATTTAGTGGTACAGCATTTGCCGCAGCACAATATGTAAAAAAAGTGGCCATCAACTGGAAACTTTTACTCCCCATGATGGCAGTTGCCATGCTTGCTTCGTTTGCGGGAAGCACATTGTTGACAATGGTACACAATGATTTTATGAAGCCAGCTCTGCTGGTTGTTTTAACGCTTGTTGCCATTTACACTTTTATAAAAAAAGATTTTGGGCAACACAAAGAGAAAACGCACTCTCCTACCCTCCATATTTTTTACTCAATACTCATTAGTATCGTTATTGGCTTTTATGATGGGTTTATTGGCCCCGGTGCAGGTAGTTTTTTGGTATTGGCGTTTGTCGCACTCATGGGCTATGACTTTTTACATGCATCGGCAAACGCAAAAATGGTAAACCTTGCTACTAATTTTGGTTCTATCTCTCTGTTTATTTTAAAAGGTAAAATAATTTGGGCTGTTGCAGTCCCCATGGCATTGTGCAATGCTGCCGGTGGTTTTATTGGCGCTAAACTTGCTATTATTAAAGGCAATAAGTTTATACGAATTTTCTTTTTGATAATTGTGGTGGGAACGCTGATAAGATTTGCATACGATGTTTTCTTTAAATCATGATCTCAATTAGATAATCATTTGCAAAAGTTTTTTTGATAGCCTTTCTTGTATTTACTTTTTGCCTTGATGCAAAAAGTAACAAAAAAATCAAGACTTAAGAAAAAAAGCTAAAAATTTGAATGTTTGTCTAAAATGAAATCAGTTACAACGCAAGCACAGAGCCAAGCTCTTGTAGGACTTACCGACAATATCTCCTCCTCCAGGCATTTGTAACATTGATTTCATTTCTTAACGACTAACATTCAAATTTTCTTAACGCTTTTTTTCTTAGGTCAGTCCCACAATTCATTTACCAATAAAGTACATTATCGTAGTTATATTTGTTTCAACATTAAATTTTATGAAACAATTTATTCCCCTGTTTGTTGCAATCTCTATTCTTTCCTACACCAGCTTTGCACAAAAAGATGGTACTGCATTGGCACAAAAAGTGGCAGGTACCTATGGTATAAATAAGTTTAAAAAAGCCAAGGCCATTTCATTTACTTTCAATGTAAAAAGAGATACTTTTCCAACCACATCACGGAGTTGGGATTGGAATATTGAACAGAATACGGTTACGATGACCACTCCCAAACAAACAATCACTTACAGAAGAGATACCATCCAATCTGCCGCTATGAAAAGTGTAGATGGCAAATTTATTAATGACCAGTATTGGCTGATTTTTCCTTTTCACACCTTGATGGATAAGGGTTGCACACTTACGCAGAAAGATAATGTATTATCACCCATTGGTAAAGTAAACAGCACCATGCTCACGGTGCAATACAACAATGTAGATGGATATACACCCGGCGATGCATACGATTTGTACATCGATAAAAATTACATGGTAACCGAATGGGTTTACAGAAACAAGGGCGTTGCAAAGCCATCATTAAATACAAAATGGGAAAATACAGTTAAGAACAAAGGCATACTAACAGCCACCAATTTCCCGTCTGAAGATGGAAAATTTAAAATTTACTTTACCAATTTGAGTGTAAAATAAACTAAGGAAAATCCGGTCTTAATCCCTTTCAATATTGGCAATCCTTATTTTCTCTTCAAACTGGTCACCGGTACTTTTGGTTGCCTGCATTTTTCTTACTATATCCATTCCCTTGGTTATTTTGCCAAAAGCCGCAAAACCAAGGCTGTCTTTGGTTCCGCTTCTTCCCGCATCAAGGCTTGTTTGATCGCCAATGCAAATAAAATATTCTGTCGTGGCAGTTCCTACACCTGTACGTGCCATAGATAATGTGCCGCTTGTATGAGATAAGCCACTCTGCTTTGTTGACTCATGTTCAATACCTGTAACAGATTTTAAATTTGGCCATACGCCTCCCTGTATAAGTCCTGAGTTGTAATCTGTGGGCATTTCTTCGTCTTTTAAAACACGGTAAAAAGTTGTGTTTTTGTAAAAGCCCTTATCAATATAAGATAAAAAAGCCGCCACTGTTTTTGGTGCTTTGGCAGGGTACAATTCTGCTTCTATATCACCATAATTTGTACTGATGGTTATTGTCGGGAATTCGGTTTTCTTTTGTGAGCAGGAAAAGAAGAAAATTAGGGAGCCCATGTAAATGAAGATCCTTTTCATGAATACATTTTTATAAATAATTTGTAAGTTATTTCAAATTGATTATTGAAACCTATCTTTAAAAGGTATGAGCATTTTTTTAAAACCACCACCGCTGGTAATCACTTTAAAAATGGATGAACCCGCTGAGAAGTTTTTTAATGCGGAACGTAAAAAACATTTTCCTGCATACTGCAATTATGTAGCTGCACACATTACGCTGTTTCATAAACTGCCATCTAATAAAATGGAGATTGATACAACTATAGAAAAATTTGCTAAAAGAAAATCTTTTGAGTTGAATATCATCGATGTTGTTTTGCAAGAAAATGGTGTTGCTTATGAAATTAAAAGTGACGACTTGTTGCATTTACACAAAGAAATGCAGAAAGATTTATCTAAGTTTTTAATTAGAAACGACCGAAAGAAACTATGGCCACACATCACTATTAAAAGCAAAGTAACGGCCTACAAAGCTTCTAAAACACATGCTGCATTACGATCTACATTTAAGCCTATTCGTGCAAACGCCATTGGTTTTTCGTGCTGGTATTATGTGAAGGGCTATTGGGAGAACAAGGGGGAATATTTATTTCGATAGATTTTTTTTGATTAAGTTTTTTACCGCAAATAAGGCAGTTGAGGAGAGTTTACGCAGAGATGACTTCGCATTGGTGATGCCTGCCGTACACAGTACAATATGCTTTTTTTTCATGCAATTAAACGCAATGTCACAGATAAGAGGCGTTGCTGCAAATTGATTGAAAGTGATACTAAAACTTTTAAGCAGACTACCTGGTACTGTCTTTAGAAATTATAAGCCCATCCTGTGGTATACCAAGTAAAATACTATTTTCGTTTATAAGGTTTTTTATTTCATCTAAATTTAAAGAATCCAGCAATTCATTTTTTAAGTAAAATGATTTTTCCTTCTTACCTTCCTGTTGCCATTTAATTATTTTGCACTGGCAACTCGCATTTTCAATTTCATTTATTACTTCTTTTATCTTTCCACCTTTCCCTAATTTTATATATATTTCCCGTATACCAATTATTTTGTTTTTCTCTCCAATATCAAAGTTCCATGATGCAGAAATGGCTGCTAAATATTTTTTATCGGCATGTAGGTTTAATAATGAGTGCCTTGGCGATTCAGTATTATTTGAATTTGTTTTAATTCTTGAATAAACAGATATAATACCAGGAGATTCAAACTGCATGTAACCAATATGATTAAAGCTTGCACCAAAACGATTGAATGTAAAATATCCATCTTTATATTTTACATCAATTAAATTAGATACGACCTTATGGTACCTCGAAGGATCAGAAATTCTGGCTTGGGGAGAGCCAGTATAACATAACCAAAAGCCTTCCAAACTGTCTATTTCTGACTTTGTTGGTTGGTAAGGTAGAATGTTCATATCCTTTTTGATGGTTTGCCATTCTTTTTTTGCATTCCAAAAATTGAATAATAGTGTGGTCAATGCTATAACTGTAACGCACATTATTGCAAGTAAGATTTTAAGTAAATTTTTCTTTCTTAAACTTTTTACCAGCAAATGGGAGATTTGCTCTTTAATACCTACATTTTTCTTATCTGCAAGAATATCTTCCTCTATTTTATCTTGCACAGGTATCTCTAATAAATTGTGGTCGACAGGATTTTCTTTGAACGCTTTTCGCCCTTTCCCAAATAAATAAATATAACACGCATCTACGAGAAATGGGCGTGGATTACTAACTATTCCTGTGAGTGCATCCTTAATTTGACCGCCAGTTATATCATATTTTCTATGAGGATATTCTTGTTCATTAATATTGACATTGGTCGAACTATACTTCTCAGTTCCAAACTCTTCCGATTTAAACGGTAGCTGATTACTTATTTCACTTAGCAAAATTGCCAATGCTTCGTAATTTTTTCTATTGGTATTTTGTATTATTTCTTGGCCAGTCTCCAGTTTAAACCTCTCAATTGCTTTTGTAAGCAAGTAAATAATTTCTTCTTTACCACTTTTAATATTTTGCATAATACATTGAAAAATAATGAGGTTATAACATTTCGGAAATTCTAATACCGATTTCAGAAACCAAGATAATCATTTTGTAATAATTTAGAACTTCCCGAATTATAGAAGGAATAAAAAGTTGTTTAATTTGTTACGTATTTCCATTTAAAATGATTGCCAAAATTTATGCGTATGAACAAATTACTACATTTAGCATTTTACTATTTGTCAAAATCAAAAGTGTCACTAATAATAATCTTTCTATCGGGGTTAATTGTTTTTCCAAACAAACAAATATTTGCTCAGGTAAGCGGTATCGTAATAGAAAAAACAACTGGAAGACAATTAGAAGGGGTTAATATTAGTGTAAAAGCTACTAAGGACGTTACGACCACAAACAACGCGGGTAGGTATCTGATAAAAGTTGATAATGTTCAAAAAGCAGTATTGGTTTTCACGATTGTTGGTTACAAAACGATAGAAATGCCACTGCAAGGAAGAAACGTTTTAGATGTGAGTATGGAAGATTCTTCAGTAATGATGCAGTCGGTGGTAGTGAACGCACTCGGCTTTGAAACCCAAAAAGATAAATTAGGCTATTCTTCGTCAAAAATAAATGGCGAACAGGTTGCCAACTCTGGCGAAGCCAACCTTATTGATGGTATGGGTGGTAAAGCTTCGGGCGTGAGAATCTCCCGTTCCTCAGGGTCCGACCCAGGAGCTGCTTCACAAATTTTGATTAGGGGGCAAAGCACCATTACCAGAGGCACCGATCCATTAATTGTTGTTGACGGCATTCCAATAGCCAGTGATAGTAGAGGCGAAACAAGTCAAGGCGTTACACAACAAAGTCGGTTAAACGATATAAATCCAGATGATATAGCAACGATGCAGGTTTTAAAGGGAGCATCTGCTGCTGCACTTTGGGGTACAAGAGCAGCTAATGGCGTAGTGATCATTACTACTAAAAAAGGAGCAAGCAACAACAAACTAAATATAAGTTTAAAAACTACGCTTTCATTTGACGATGTAAATTTCAACTATCCCCTGCAATCATCTTACGGGCAAGGAACTGGTGGGCTTTGGGCAGCTAATAATGCAAGAAGTTGGGGCGATAAAATTGCCAACAGGGCTGGCGGAGCAGATGCCGTAAACAATGCTGCAGATTATTTCGTGGGTTATCCTACCGGTACTGCTTATTATCCCGTAACCACTAAAAATAATAAAGAAACATTTTTAGATAAAAATTACAACAGTGTCTTCCGTACGGGACATTACCTTAATAATTCATTGTCGTTAAGTGGTGGAGATGCAAAGTCAAATTATTTCATGAGCATTGGAGACATGAACCAGCAAGGTGTTATTAGAAACAACAGCAATTATCGCAGAACAACTTTCCGAATCAATGCTTCGAGGCAAATGAATACATGGTTGAAAGTCTCAAATAAAGCTTCTTATGTTTTAACCAATTCAGACAGAGTGCGCAGGGGTGCAAGTAGTGGCGGTGCTATGCTTGGCTTACTCCGTACACCAGCCGATTTTGATAATACAGACTATGCGGGCAGTTATTTTTCTTCGCCTACAGCAGCTTTTGTTCCAAACAGGCAAAGAGCCTACAGAAGTTATCTTGGAACCACAACACCAGGTTTCAGTAACCCATTGTGGACCATTTATAAACAAGACAACAGCAATAATGTAAATAGGTTTATCAATAGTTCCGAATTGTTCATCACACCAAATAAATGGTTGGATGTAACACTAAGAGCTGGCTTAGATTATTTTACTGAAAGAGAAATTACCTATCTACCATACTACACCATCAATGCAGCTTCGGGGTTATATTCCCGAGATGAATTTAATCAAACACAATTCAACCTTGACTTTATAGTAAGGGCAAGAAAAGATTTTGGAGAAAATATAAAAACAAATTTTCTAGTTGGGTTTAATTACAATAGTGCAAACGAAGGCTTGTTAAGTGCTACAGGTACCAGTTTTATTATTCCTGATGGACCGAGGGATATTGATAACACACTTATTGCAAACAGGAATATTACAGACCGATTTGAAAAAACAAGGTCAAATGCTGGGTATGCAACCATCGGTACAGAATTGGTTAAACAACTTTTTGTGAACTTTACAGGACGAGTGGAAGCAGCTTCTACTTTTGGAGAGCTTTCAAAAAATAGCTTTTTTTATCCGTCGGCTGACCTGGCGTGGCAATTTTCGCAATTACCGCTTTTTGCAAATTCAAAAATATTGTCATTTGGAAAACTGAGAGGTTCTTATGGCGTTGTTGGCATTCAGCCTACAGCCTACCGAACATCCACAAATTTCTTTGTGCCGAATTGGGCAGAAGTTTTAGATCCGAACCTCGATGGCAGTCTTTTTGGAACAGGTACTTACGTTCAAAGTCGAACAAAAGGCAATCCATATTTAAGGCCAGAAAAGAAAAAGGAGTTTGAAATAGGAACTGATTTGAGATTTTTAAATAACAAGATTTCTTTAAGCGCTACTTTATATTCTAATAAAACCTCAGACGCTTTGTTGGACATACCGCAAGCAGCTTCTACAGGATTTAATACACTTTACGCCAATGCAGGCGCTATTCAAAACAAAGGAATAGAGTTAGACTTAACGTATGAAATTTTTAAAAAGAAAAAATGGTTGGTAAGTGTTGATTGGAACTGGACAAGGAACCGAAATCTAGTAACTGATTTAAATGGCTCGGCTTCTATTTTATTGGGTGGGCTTAATGGTGTTTCTTCCCGGGCTGTTGAAGGCTATCCATTGGGTGTCCTTTGGGGTATAGGTTTTCAAAAAGATGCCAAAGGCGGTTATTTACTGAATGCTAATGGGTTTCCAATTTCTGAAGTTGCACAAAAAGTTTTGGGTGATCCGAACCCGGATTGGAGAAGTGGCTTAGGATTAAATGTAGAGTACAAAAATTTTAAATTGTATGCATTGTTCGAACATTCACAGGGCGGAGATATCGTAGATGCAACGGAGGCGGTTCTGCTTGATTATGGTGTAAGCAATACAACAGGTAATGAAACAATAGCGGCTACAAATCTTAAAACTGCAAGTGGTGCCACTATCTTGGCAGGTACGGCATTTAGAGGCAATGTAAGAAATTTTGGTGGTGGGGATGTAGCCCTGGACCAAAGCTGGTACAATGGCCTAGGTGGATTTTTTGGAAACGTGCTGGAGCCTTTTATTACAGATGCCACCTGGACCCGTCTTCGTGAAGTAACATTATCTTATCGTATCACAAAGAAACACATCCCTAAATTTACAAGATTAAGCTCTGTAAACTTTGAAATTACCGGCCGTAACCTGTGGGTGAACAGCAATCTTAAAACCATTGATCCAGACAGTAATCTTGAAGGCTCTGGCTCAGGTAGGGGCATTGTTTATTTTAATAATCCAGGCACCAGATCGTATCTGTTTACTGTAAAACTCAACTTTTAATTTTCTAAACTGCTTTTATATGAAAAATAAAATTGCAATTGTAATCGTACTAATATCTATCTCTTTTTCATCTTGTAAAAAGATGGTAGATGGAATAAACACTGACCCCAATAATCCGCAGGATGCTACTGCTATAACGATGCTTACAGGCGTTGAGCTTTCGAATGTGGTAGTACAGGAGGGCGAACTTGCTAGAAGAGCAGGTATGTGGAGTGGATATTTTTCCGGTCAGCTTTTTCAATACAACAGCTACCAATTATATAATGTAATTGCCAATGATTACAATGATACCTGGAGCCAAGTATTTGCAGCTACCATAAAAAACTGCCGCCTAATGACGAAAAAATCATTTGAAGTAAACAACCGCAGGTTAGCAGGGGTAGCACAGGTTTTAGAGGCGCATGCCGCCGGCACAGCAGTGGCTTTATGGGGAGATATTCCTTATAGTCAGGTTTACAATGAAAATTTTCCTAACCCGGCTTTCGAACCACAGGCAAGATTATACGATTCCTTACAGGTGTTGCTCGACAGCGCAATTAGCAACCTAAATTCTACATCATTTATAAACTTTGCCGCACAGGATATTATTTACCAAGGCGATAATGTAAAATGGAGGCAGGCTGCATACACATTAAAGGCCCGTTATTATTTACAAAAAAAGCAATATGCTTTAGCCTTGGCAGCAGCTCAAAATGGAATAAGCACAAATGCAAACAGTATGGCAATGCCGCATATTGACAATGCAAATGGTTCTAACCTCTATTCGCAGTTTATGGTAGATGAAAGACCAGGATTTATGACGGCAGCGGGTACATATGCTGTTTCCATTATAAACCCGGCAGGAGCAAAATACAGGGGCAATACCAAAACAAATGAAACCGCAAGGTATAGGTATTTATACAGAAGTGCTACGGACATTAATTATAATAATATTGGCGGAGCTTTCTACAAAACAACTGCTTTTCCATTAATAAGCTATGCAGAAAATTTGTTGATTCAAGCTGAATGTGATTATAGAATTAATGGATTTACTGCTGGCCTCAACAGATTAAACACTTATCGTGCTTGGCTTAATACAGGCGCACACCTTAGCAGCACCTATGCAGTTGCAGGCAATTACAGGTATGACCCTTATGTAGCCTCTGATTTTGCTACTGGTGGTATTGAAAATTCAAATAATCCTTTTATTACCTATCCTCTTTCAACAAATGCTGCAGGCACAGTTGATGGCCCCGGAGCTGCTTCAATTACAGCAGCCAATGCTACTACCACTGGCTTTTCCGTTCCTGTTTACAGAAATTCAGGTATGAAATTAACTGGCAATGCAACCGGCGACAGCACAACAACAAATCCAAACTGGGCTGCTGAAGGAACTGCCACAACAGTTAACACAACCTTTACAGGCATCACCTTTAATAATGTAACTCGCTATGTGCAATATGATATAACAACTGGTGCAGGTTCAAACTTTGCAATTCAGAATATTTCTTTACCTGTAACTGTAACCGGTGCAGGAACTTTAAATGCAGCGGTAGCTTATTCGACAGATAATTGGGCCACATTTACATACCTCACGCCAAGTGGTAGCGGAGGGGAAGCAATTAGCAGTGCCATCCCATTATCAGTGGGATTAACTGCAGCTGTGCCACTAACCGGTAACAGGTTTTCTTTAAGATTAATCATCTGGAGAAAATTTGCAACCGTTGGAAACTTCGCCTCTGCAAATGTGGGTAGTACTTTTTTTACTTTGTCAACAATTCCTCCTGCATCCTCTTTAACCCCCGACCAGGCTTTTTTGAGAGAAATTTTAGAAGAACGTTATGTTAGTTTCTTTGGGCAGATTGAAGGATTTAATGATGTTAAAAGAACGCAGGATGAAACGCTTGTAAAGGTTCCCATACTGCCAAATACAGGGGCGCAATTGCCACAACGTTTTTTGTATCCTCAAAGTGAAATAGACAGAAACACATCAACACCAAGCCCTATTCCCGGAATATTTGTTCGAACGCCTGTTAATCAATAACAGGTAAATGACATTTAAATAATAAGTATTATATCATTTTTTTATTGCGTTGCAGTGTTGCAAACACATTTATTATGTTACTGAACAAAACAATTTTAGTATTACTGATTTTATTGAACCTATCCTGCAAGGCGCAGCAGGTAATTACATTGTACCCAGGCACAGCACCTGGTTCTTTGCCCGTTGAAGACAAGGAAAGTTCAACAAAATCTACTGCGGGTAACGGCCGGTTTTATGTAACCAATGTAACCCGACCAACATTAACTGTTTATCTACCCCAAAAAAATAATGCATCTGGCGCTACCGTTATTATTTGTCCAGGTGGTGGCTACAACAGACTATCAATAGAAGATGGAGGATTTGAAGCGGGTAAAGCATTTGCAGAAGCCGGCATAACAGCAGTCGTATTAAAATACCGAACCAGGCGTGATGATGCTTATACAGACTATAAGAATGTACCATTAATGGACCTGCAAAGAACCATTGAAATTGTTTATTCAAATGCAAAGAAATGGAAGATAGACACCACACATATTGGCATACTGGGCTTTTCAGCAGGGGGGCACCTTGCCGCTATGGGAGCCACCACATTTAGTAAACGCACACCTGCTTTTACATTACTCATCTATCCTGTTATTAGTTTTTTAGATTCACTCACATCCAAAACATCCAGTTCACGAAATACATTATTGGGTAAAGACACTTCGCTTGAACAAAAAATAAAGTTTTCTCCTGAATTACATATCACAGCAGATTCCCCTCCTGCTTATCTTGTGCATGCAGAAGACGATAAAACATCCCTGGTAGGAAATAGCATTGCTTATTATAATGGGCTTATTGCCAAAAAAATTCCTGTGGAGTTGGTTATTTATAAAAAAGGCGGCCATGGGTTTGCATTGTATAATAAAGTTGAAGATAAATACTGGATGCCAGATGCCTTAAAATGGTTGGCCATAAATGGTTTTTATAAACAATAAGCAAGTGTATTTACTTATTTATTTTTCAAATTCACTTACAACTGATATAGCTGATGAAATTTCTTAAAGTTCTGTATGTACAAGTAATTATTGCAATTGTCATTGGTATTTTAGTTGGTCATTTCTATCCTTCTATTGCGGTTCAATTAAAACCATTGGGCGACGGTTTCATTAAGCTCATTAAAATGATGATTGCTCCCATTATTTTTTGTACCATCGTTACCGGAATTGCTGGAATGCAAAACACAAAAAAGGTTGGGCGGGTTGGATTAAAAGCCATCCTTTATTTTGAAGTGGTTACTACACTTGCGTTGATAATAGGATTAATAGTGATTAATATACTTAAGCCCGGTGTGGGCATGAATATTGACCCTGCATCTTTAGATACAAAATCAGTTGAAAATTATATAACAGAAAGCAAGACCCAGTCTGTTAGTGATTTTTTTCTGCACATTATTCCAGAGAATATTGTGAATGCATTATCTACCAGTAATATTCTGCAGGTATTGTTTTTTTCTGTATTGCTCGGCTTTGCGTTATCAAAAATCGGCGAAAAAGCAACACCACTTTTAAAAGGTATTCAATCATTGGAAACTGGATTGTTTGCCATCATAAAAATAATTATGAAAGTGGCGCCTTTGGGTGCATTGGGCGCCATGGCTTTTACCATTGGTAAATACGGTGTTGGGTCTCTTGCGCAATTGGGGCAATTAATGGGTTCGTTTTACCTAACGTGCATTTTGTTTATTGTAATTGTGTTGGGTGGTATTTTAAAATTTGTTGGTTTTAATTTGTTTCGTTTACTCGCTTTTATTAAAGAGGAGTTACTCATTGTACTGGGAACTTCTTCCTCTGAAGCAGCATTGCCTAGCTTAATCAATAAACTTGAAAAGGTTGGTTGCTCCGAACCGGTTGTTGGCCTAGTTGTTCCAACGGGTTATTCATTTAACCTAGATGGCACATCTATTTATTTAACAATGGCGGCAGTTTTTCTTGCGCAGGCAACAAACACCCCACTTGATATTGGCCACCAAATCACTTTGCTCCTTGTGTTATTGCTCACCTCTAAAGGAGCAGCTGGTGTAACCGGCAGCGGCTTTATTGTATTGGCAGCTACCTTACCTACCGTTGGACATATTCCCGTTGCAGCTATTGCATTAATCTTTGGCATCGATCGATTTATGAGTGAGGGAAGAGCCATTACAAATATTATTGGCAATACCGTAGCAACAATTGTTGTTGCAAAATGGGAAAAAGAAATTGATTTGCCAACCGCTAAAAAACTTATAGGGTGAGATGAGGCGTTCTTAAAGTTGAAATTGTGAGAAAAAACAATCTTTAATATGTTTTGTAAATTAAACACAATCATTAATTGCTAAGTGCAGACAATCTTCCACTTTAATTATTACCCATTCATTTAAGGCAATGCTATAAAAAATATAACTCCATAAAACCGCAAGAATAATTGGAAATAATCAAACTAGTTTTGCATTTTAAAGAAACGTCAATGGGGCTTCTATTTTTGTGGTAATAAAGAAAAGTAGGATTTTACCCGCTGTAAGCATCGTAACCTATTTTGCTGGAACTTGTTAGCCCTTGCCGGACGTGCTGCTATATTCTTAAGATTTTATGGGACTAAACACCACGTCACTGTTGTTAGTCGTTGCTTCTAAACTGTTCTGACTTAAACCAACGGTACTAGGTAAACAAGCCCTGGGATTCAAATGTCCTATTTACTCTTTTAGGTATATCTTTGTAGTCCTTTAGTTTGGCTGTAGAGTTGCCGTTTCTAAAGGGACAACATGGAAGAACGGGAAGAAACAGCCATTAATAAATAATTCACTAACCTTAAATTTAATTGCATGCCAAACAAGTCAGCCGAACCTAAAAAGAATAAGCCTACTAAAAAGAAAAGCTCAGCACAAAAGAAAGCGGATCCTAAGAAAAAAGCTCGTTAAGGTAAAAAACGCAGAATGCCCGGTTTCATGCCGGGCTTTTTTTTACGCTATTATTGGTATTTTGGTTTAAGAATTTTAGCTTGTACCTGCAGATATGCAGCATAGCAAAGTGCTGACGGGGTATTTGTCCTTAAGCCATAATCTTAATTGCCGCACAGAAAGCCACTCACAAAACCTTCGCATCATTTCTTCGTTAGAGGGAGTAATATTTTTCTTAAGTACTCACATTAGCCTGCTTTTTTTGAACCATTCCTTGTGCTGCTAAACGTCCTGATTCCATAGCTGCATTTAATGAACCATTAAAAAAATAATCTCCGGCTACAAATACATTTTCCATTGCCTGGCTTTTGCTGGGTAGCGCCGTCATTTTAAGATCTTTAATATCAGGTAACGCAAAATTGATGTTATAATGGTGGATATAATTGACCAAAGTAGCCCCTGTATATTGTTGAACTTCATTAATAACTTTCTCAATAATTTTTTCGATTGATTGCTCTTTATGCTGCACGGTTGTGGCAGATAGAATGGTTTTTCCTGTAGCCGCATCTGTATAAGCGTACAGGTTATTGGTATAATTTCCCGGGTCAGTAATCAATGCAATGGTGTTAGCAGGAATATTTGTTTGGTTCACTTCAAAATACAAACACATGCAACTTTTCCATGCAATTGTTGGGTTTTTATGGCCCGGTAATAAAGAAGCAGGGCTACTGGCAACAATCACTCCTTCGTGTGCTATCTTATCACCGGAACAAAGTATAATTTGATCATTTGTAACTTCTTCTACGGCACAGTTGAACATGAACTCCGTATGATGCAATTTACTTTTCAATTGTTTGCTTATTTCTCCAATGCCTAGTTTAGGTATGGTAGCATATCCTTCGCCAAACATTTTGTAAACAAATTCAAACATTCTGCTGGAGGTTCTTAGGTTGGGCTCCAGAAATATGCCTGTGAAAAAAGGCTTGAAAAACCGCTCAATAATTTTGGAGGAAAAACCAAATTGAACTAAGTATTCCTGTGTTGTTTTTTCAGGCGATGCAAAGATTTCTTCGAGGGATTTAAACTTCAATCGGATGTTCAGTTTTAATATTTTCAGCTTATCGGCAATGGAACCGATATCTGACATTAATGTAGGGATAAGTATCTTCCAATTTCTTAAAGGGTCGCCAATTAAATAGGATTTGTTATTCGCATAAACCAATGCACCTGACTCCAGTTTGCACAACTGAAGCTGATCCATATCAAGGTATTTTTTGGCCAAAGGATAGGCACTCAACAATACCTGAAAACCAAGGTCCAATGCATAACCCTTTTCATGCATGGTCTTCACTCTTCCACCTACTTCACCGGTTTGCTCAATAATGATTGGGTGGTAGCCCGCTTGTTCCAATTCATAAGCAGCGATAAGTCCGCTCACGCCAGCACCAATAATGTAAATTTTATTTTTATGTTCCATTGATTTTATTTGTGTTTCGCTTGGTGAGGGCATAACAACCTAGCAACGTTTTGCAACCTTGCTAAGATTCGAAATTGAAAGTTTAAGAGAAGCCGATACTCCTACCCCACTAATTCAAACTTCTAAAATCCACCGGCACCAATTTGCTTACGCCGGGCTCCTGCATGGTTACGCCATAAATAACGTCTACGGCGCTCATGGTTTGTTTGTTGTGGGTTACAATAATGAACTGCGAGTTTTCGCTGAACTGCTTTATCATGTTGGTAAACTTGCCTACGTTGGCATCATCGAGCGGGGCATCTACCTCATCTAAAATACAGAATGGCGCAGGCTTTATTAAATAGATGGCAAACAACAAGGCTGTTGCAGTTAGTGTTTTTTCACCTCCACTTAATTGCCCGATGGATGATGGACGTTTGCCTTTTGGTTTTGCAACAATGTCAATGCCTGTCTCAGCAAGATTTTCAGGATCTACTAGTACCATATCTGCCGTATCTTCATCTGTAAAGAGCGCCTTAAATACTTTTTGGAAGTTCTCTCTTGTTTTGTTGAAAGTATCTAAAAACTGTTGGTTGGCGGTTGCTTCTACTTCCTGTATGGTTTGCATCAGGCTGTCTTTTGCCGTAACCAGATCGTTCTTTTGTTCTAAAATAAACTCATAGCGCTTCTTCATTTCGGTATAAGCTTCAATAGCAGTTGGGTTTACTTCGCCCATGTTTTCCAAACGTTTTTTCATGCGTTCGTTGCGCTCTTTTAAATCTTCCACCACATCTGTGCCGGTGCGTGGCTCATCAATGATCACATCAAGGTCTACCCTAAACTCTACGCTCAGCCTTTCTTTCATGCCGCTTAGCTGCAATTTAAGATCAGTTAATTTATCCTTAATTTCTGTAAGCAAGGTATCTATAAACTCTTTCGATTTTTGCTTTTGGCGAAGGGCTGTTTCTTTTTCTGACAGTGCATTGCGCAAATTATAATATGCCTGGTCTGCTTCGTTTAATTGTTTCTCATTGGTCTCTTTGTTTTGAAGCATGCTTACCAACAACTCCTCAATTTCTTTCAGCGTATCTGCCGTTGTATTAATGGCTTCATCAGAATCTCTTAACTGCACCGTACTGCTTTCTACCTGTACCTGCAGATCTGCGAGCTGGTTTGTTTTAAAATCCAATTCGGTTTTTAAAGACACCACTTTACTTTGTTGTTTGGCAAAACTGATATTGCTTTCGTTGTATGCTGCGCCTGCAAAATTATATTCCTGTTCGGCCGAAGCATAGGCTGCTTCTATAGTTTGCAGCTTATCTGCCAGCTCCTCTAACTGTGTATTAAATTTATCCAGTTCTGTTCTTGTATCTGCAATGGCATCGTGGTTTGTTTCTAATTGCGTCTCCAAATCAGCCGATCTTGTGCCTCCGGCTGTTTGCTGCTGTGTAAGGTTTTCAATTTTATTTTGCAACGAAAAAACCAGATTGGTAAGGCTGTTAATATCTTGCTGGGTTTGCTTTATTACATTTTCTTTTAACTGCTCGTTAAAATTAATTACTTCGTTGTGCTTTGCCTGAATCTCCATTTTTAATGCAGCAACACTTGCATTCTGCACAATAATTTCCGCCTGCAGTTTCTCCAGGTTTTTTGCACGACCTATTTTTTTACCTTCAAACATGCCCACACTTCCACCGGTGATGGCGTACTTACCTTTTACAAATTTTCCTGTTTTTTCTAAAATAACAGCGTCACCATTATATTCTTCAAGGTTACCCCGACCTAAAGGATCGGGGCTATTCAGCCCCGCAGAGTCGGGGCTAATAAAAACATTACCCAACAATTGTTTTGCTAGGTTTTCATATTTGGCATCAAACTCCACTACATCCATTGCGGGCAAGGTATCTGCGGGTGTTGTGTGTATGGTTGTATCAGTAAATTTATCGAGCAGGAAAAAGTTCGCCTTGCCTTTTTTATTTTCGTCCAGCAAATGAATGGCCTGTAACCCTTCGGCCAAGTTGTTTACGACGTAGTAATTTAAATATGGATCAAGCACATTTTCTACCGCTGCACGGTATTCTTCTTTTACATAAATAATATCTGAGAGCAGCGGTGCATCTTTGTTCCACCCATTGTTGTTGTGCAAAAATTTTACACTTTCTGGGTAGCCTTCCATAGAATCTACAAGGCTCTTCAAGAGATCGTATTCGTTTGTACGGGCATCTAACTTGCGGCTTTCATCTGCAAGGTTATTACGCATGCCTTCCATCATATTTTGGGTAGCGAGTATTTGCTCCTTTGTACGATCTTGGTGCTCCTGCAATTGTTGTAGATCTGTTTTTTTAGTTTCTAGCTCTGCTTCTTTCTCTATTTTTTCAGCCTCTAGTGTTTGTATTTGTGCGGCTCTTGCTTTTTGCTCTTCCCCCAATTGTAAAATGGTACGTTGTAAGTTTTGTATGCTTGTGTCAGCAACCGCCACCTTTTTTTCTGCATCAAACCTATTCAACTGAATGGCTTGGTTTTCTTTGCGCAACAAATCAATAGCGCTTCTTTTATCGTCAAAAACCCGACGCTTGTCTTCAACCGCTTCTTTCAGGTCTTCCACTTTTTCTTCCAGTTCACTTACCTTTTGCTCCTCCTCTACTATTTGGTTGCCGGTAAACGTGATGCTTTCCTGCAAGCCCAATAATTGTCCCGATGCTTTCTTTAAAAACTCATCCAGACTTGCTTTTGTTTCTTTAAGGTATTGTACTTTTTGGCTACTGAGGTTTTTTTCGTTTTCCTTGCTGCGTACTTTGTCCAACATTTCGTTGTAAGCATGCTGCATTTGCTGCAATGCTTTTTCTTTCTCTACAAAAGCAAGCTTTTCCTGTTCCAATGCTGCATCTTCTCCGGCAATGGCAACTTCAAGCTCAATACGTTTGTCTACTTCCTGCTGCTGTTGGGCATTTAAATCTCTGTAAGTAATATTAAAACCTTCCAATGCAGCTTTTGCAAGCTCAATAGAAACCTCTTTGTATTCTTTTTTTATTTCAAAATATTTTTCTGCTTTTTTTGCCTGGTTTTCGAGGCTTTTAAGCTGGTTGTTTATTTCAAACAACAGGTCTTCAATACGTGCAAGATCCTGTTCTGTAGCGTCTAATTTAAGTTTAGCTTCTTTTTTACGTGTTTTATAAATGGTGATACCGGCAGCCTGTTCCAGCATTTTGCGACGGCTGTTTTCTTTGTCTTTAATAATATCATCCACCATTCCAAGCTCAATAATGGCATAACTGTCTGTACTTACACCGGTATCCATAAACAGGTTATGAATATCCTTTAGGCGACAAGCCACATCATTCAAGCGGTATTCGCTCTCACCACTTTTATAATATTTACGGGTTACAGTTACGGTATTAAACTCTGTAGGGAGAAGATTTTTTGTATTTTCGAAAGTAAGGCTTACTTCTGCAAGGCCGCTGGCATTGCGGGTTTTACTTCCATTGAAAACCAGGCTCTCTAAGTTTTCACTACGCAGATTGCTAATTTTATGCTCGCCAATAACCCAGCGAATACTGTCAATAATATTGCTTTTTCCGCAGCCATTGGGCCCAATTACGCCAGTAATACCTTCATCAAAATTAAGAACCGTTTTATCGGCAAAACTTTTAAATCCTTTTATTTCTAAACTCTTTAAGCGCACAGTTTCTGGTTTTAAATAAGGCGGCAAACATACATGAAAATGAGGAAAAATAATTCTGTGTGTAAAGGATAGTATTAACAAGCAATTCACATACGCTAGATAACTTACGCTGAAAACCCAATATTAAATTAAATTATTTTTGCATAAGAAATACCAGAAAGGCTTTTACCTCTAACTCTCAGCCCATTCTACCGAATATTCGTTTAATTAGCACCGACAATTTGTTAAAATAAAGTAAATCAATACAAACCTATTGGCATGTAGAAAAATTTTAATAACGGCAATACACCCCGGCGAATTTGTATTTCATTTACCAACAATGGCTTTTTTTTGTTGTTGAATTAGAAGAAGTGGCTTTTTAAGTTTGAACAAATATTTTTTTAATTAAAATTATTCCTGGCCTATTAAATCCCTGATTACCACGCTGGCAGCAACAGCTCCAAACACAGCAGGCATGTAAGATACGGTGCCGTAAGCTGATTTTTTGTAATTACTCCCATCCGTCATAATTAGACTTTCTTTATTGGGTTGCTCGGCAGAAAAAACACATTTAATGCCATGCTTGATTTGATAATTACGTTTGAGCATTTTTCTTATTTGCTGGGCAAACACACAATGGTGGGTCTTTGAAATATCTGCCACCTGCAAGCAGGTAGGATCTACTTTGCCACCGGCTCCCATGCTGCTAACAATGGGTATTTTTTGTTCGTATGCTGCTACAAGAAAAGTAAGTTTTGGAGTGATGCTGTCAATAGCATCAATAATATAATCGGGCGCTCCTGATATTTGTTGTAGTACCATTTCCGGCTGTATAAATTCTTTTACGGCCACTATTTGTAGTTCCGGATTTATGGCAATTAAACGTTCCGCCATTACTTCCGCTTTGTATGCCCCATGATTTGTAGCAAGGGCCACCAGTTGCCTGTTCCGGTTTGTTGGGTCTACAATATCACCATCAATAATTGTCATTTTGCCTACGCCGCTCCTGGCAATAAACTCTGCAGCAAACGAGCCTACGCCTCCCAAACCTACTATCATTACATGGCTTTGAGCCAGTTTTTCTAAACCGGTCTTGCCTATTAATAATTCGGTTCTGCTTAACCATGAAAAATCAGTCGTCATCAATTTAATAATTTATCGCCAAAAACATCACTTACATTTTTTATAATTTGGAGCTGTAATTCCTGCAATGGAAGATTAAGAATACTGGCAGCCTGTTTGTAAATTTCATCTATTGTTAGAGAGGATCTGTCGGTTTCAAAAAATATCTTTTCAATTGGCAGTTCTCTTAAAATTTCTCCTTTTTTTCGCTTAGTATTGATTTGCCAAATGAAAGAAAATAGCCTTTACTCGTAAGGTTTTTAGCAAGTTCTTTATTCTTGCTAAAACCATGAAATATTGCAGGCACTTTATTATTTTGTTGTTTAAGGATGTTCACCACTTCGTCAAACGCCTTTACACAATGAATAATAAGTGGCTTTTTCAATTCGTTGGCCAATATAACCTGAGCTGCAAACACCTCCTGCTGCAAAGTAAAATCAGTGTCACAAATTTTATCCAATCCACACTCGCCAACTGCCAAAATATTTTCTTTTACTACTGCGTTTTTCATTGTTAACATTTCCATCTCCCAAGTTTCTTTTTTTATGAACCATGGGTGTATGCCTTCAGAAAAATAACCATCATTTTTTACGTCGCTAAAATGGGCGGAAATATTTATGATGACTTTTTCATCTTCCTCAAATGTGGATTGATGACTATGAAAATTGATATACAATTTCTTTTTTTGCACAAAAATGGAACGCTTAATTTATCTGACCAATAAAAGTAAAACAATATTTGGTTCAATACATTTCATAAAAAAAGGCAACCCCATTTAAGAGATTGCCTTTACATTGGCAAGATATGTTAGTTTTTCACGAGTGTTTTGCTTTGTATTTTTCCGTTACCATCATTATAACGTACCATGTACATACCGGCTTTGGTGCTACTCAAATTAATTTGTGTTTGCAAAGTGTTTGGTACAACCAATTTTTGTAAAATAATTTTGCCATCAACACTGTACAAAGTTATTGTAGCTTTTTCTGAAGACTTGTCGTGCTGTATTGTAACTACATCATGTGCAGGCATTGGATAGACCTCCAAATTGGAAAGAGTATTTTCCTTACCATACACTTTAATTATGGCAGTGTATTTACTGTTACCATCAAAATCAATGTTTCTAACTCTAAAATAAACTGTCCCTGAGATCTTATCAGCATAATTTGAACTATAAATATTTTTGCCTGTTGCAGATATATATGCTACACTTTTAAAATCATTCCCATTGGTACTGCTCTCAACATAATACCCCTGTACATTCGTTTCTTGGCCAACATTCCATAACAATTTTGTCCCACCGTCATCCATTTTACGTGCTACAAAACCTTCAAATGTTACAGGTAAAGGACCACCAACTACTGAAATTGCTAAATCATCGAACAAAACACTTTCATTAGGATGGTTCGTTACTCTAAAGGTAAATTCAAACCTCACTTGTTCCCCAAGGACAAGGTCCTGATCAGATAAACGCAAACAGATATTACCCGACGTGCTTGAAAAGTTACTATAAAGAGGACCATTTGCTGTTGAAGCAAGGATTTCTAAAGGTGGGTTTGTAATCGCTCTTATTATCCTAATTCTATACTCAGTACCAGTGGGTACATTGTACTTAAACCCGATAGTAGCCTGACCATTTTCTGCAAGTACGTATATAGGCGAAATCAGACTACCAGTTCTTGTACTTAAGCCGCTGCTCTCCACTTCTGCACCCATAGTAGAAATCCAATTAAACGCCACATCATTGTCGCTTGAATAAATACTAGGCGAACTAAATCCCTCATCTGAGGTATTAAAATTTCTAAATACATTACAATTGTTTGCCGATGTAACAATTGTTGGATACTGCGCCATAGCAGCAATTGCGCTTAAACAAGTAAACGCTGATAGTAAAAACTTTTTCATACATTAATTTTTTTTGTGAGATAAAACAAGAATGAGTTCTTCAAAAAATAATGGTCTGCTTCTGCAAAGGGTGAGGTTAAAAAGAGAATATAAAACTGGAATAATCATATATACAATAAGAATGCCTTTCCCCTTATATTGAACAGTAGAAAAAAATATATTTTGTTTTTTTTAGTAAAAGTGCGGGTAACCCTGTTAACAACTTTTCATGGTATAATACTTAATGAGAATTTACCTAAAAAAGGATGTAATAAATTGGATAAATCGTGCAAACATCTCTACACTTAAGGGAACGAACACCTATAAAAAATAGGTAGAAGATGAAATACCTAGCTATGCGATTTTTGCCTGTATCTGTTAAATAAAAATTAAATAGGATGGAAATGCCTAAAATACTCAAAGTGCTATTACTTTTGGCAACTAAACAAATATATACATGAAACTATTTCTATTTACAGGCCTGGTGCTTTCTGTGGGAAGTGTTTTTGCGCAGCCAAAAATGATGTCGCAGGTAATTATTACTACAAATACAAATATTATTGCGCCAGAAGATGAGGATGTATCGCAGATACAAAACCAAGGCGGCGGTTTTAACTGGAGAAACATTGGTGATGGGGAAACGAAGAGCACAACATTTATAAAGAATGATCTTGTAAAAACTGTATTTAAGTCGGAGTCTTTTAGAGGAACGTTATATAGAAACAACGCAACAAAAATAACCACTACTGTTTTTGAAATAATGGGCAACAAACAGGGGTTTTATTCGTCTGATAACGACCAGGCAGATATGGCGGAAAAAATGGACAGTATGATGAAGGAAAGGGCAAAAACAGATACAGCTATGAAGCCAAGAACAAGAAATGTTGATTTTGCAGTTGCTGTTGAATACATTGATGAGACCAAAAAAATTGCTGGCTACAATTGCAAAAAGGCCTTATTAATAACAGATAAAATAATAACAAAAGATACTTTGGCTGTTTGGTATACAGCAGATGTAAAATTTCCAAATGTAGCATCTACAGGCGGCACCAGTAGTTTTGGTAATATGGGTGGTAGTTCGGGAAACACTGGTTTTGATAAGGTAAATGGCTTTGTAATGATGTATGAACGCAGTATGCCTCGTGGAAGAAAAATGGAAGTTAAGGTTACAAAAATTGAAACGGATAAAGAAGTGGCTGACAAGGAATTTGAAATACCAAAAGATATTGAGATAAAACCAATGAGGGACATGATGGGCCAGGGTGGAGGCGGTTTTAGAATGCAAACAATGCAAAGACCTTAATAAATGAAAATAAAAAAGCGGCAGAAAAAATCTGCCGCTTTTTTTATATTAAAATTTTATACTGTCAGAGATAACGTCGTATTCTGCAGATTTTTTTAGGTTACCCTTTACTCTATAAATTTCACTCAAAGAGTTAGCAGCTTGTTTATAACTGATTTTTTGTTTGTTGGTCAACTTGGCTTCTTCCTTAAAATGAGTAATCAGTTTCTCTCCATAAGGTATAGATTCATCCATGTATTTTATCATTGATGCATTTAATTCCTTTTTCTTTTTAACATCATCTGGCTTTACGCCTTTAATTAAAGTTGCTTTTGCACTGTAATCAGCAGCTACATTAAAAAGGTGGTTGTTTAATAACATGACCGCATCTAGACCTTTATCAGCTTCTATTGCAGATTTCAGCACCGTAGTAAGTTTCGCAAAAACGGCTGTGTCAAGTATTTTTGCATCATTAGCCCAAATGCTGTTGTACATTTCTACAGAATAATTAAAACTGTTTTGAAAATTTAATGGGTTGGCAACATACAATTCATCGTAGCGTGCAAACAATGCTTTTTTATCTCCTGTCTTACCAATCTGCTCCAATTCTATAGCACTCCAGTAGTCATTCGAAGGATATGCAGCTTTTCCTTTTGCAAGCATCGCCTGTGCATTTACAGCATCCGCTTTGCCCAAATAATAACTTGCCAGGTATTCATACACCCTCTCATAATCAGGCCCCGTAATTCCTGCATCAGTTATACGTCTGTAATTTAAAATAGCATTTGTAGTATCACCTCCCTGCAGTGCAGCTGCTGCAATATTCATAACAAGTGCAGTATCTAGTTTTTGTAGTTTAAGCTCATCATACGTATAGTTCTTGGATACTATAAAATTTTCCAAATCCTGCGATTTAGAAAAGGCCAAATAGGCTGCACCAAAATCTTTAAGATTAAAATTTTGCGCTCCAAGATCGTAAAACCCTAAATATAAATCCAGGTAAGACCTAAAAAATTCAGATTTCATTCTAAGGTCCAGTTTATCGAGTTGCTGGTTTTTTTTAAAAGCCTCAAAGGCTGCCATTTTATAATCGTAAGAATCTTTTTTTGCTACCGATGAGTCACGGGATAATGAATTATAAATTCTCCCCTTATAATACCAGCCCTCCGAACTTGCCGCATTTTTAGGCTCGGCTATGTACTTATCAATGGCAGTTTTTGCTGTTTGAAACTGTCCCTTATCCATCATTTTTCCTATGTCCTCCAACGATTGTGCTTTACCTGTAATGGTGACAAATAAAAGAAAAGAAAAAAAACTTAATTTTTTCATGTAGAATTGTTTTGATTTTAGTGGATAAAGTTATTAGAATAATTTTAATTGGTCTGTTTTTTCCTCGTTATTTTCATAATACAGCAGATATATTTAAGAATAAAAATAACTGTTTCTAACTTAAATTTTTGATGTAAACAATCATATCGGCTATAAAAGTTGCAAAGATGTTCTTAAAGATTAATTTTACCATCATTTAAAAATCGTTTTGATAAGTAAAGAAACCATACAACTCATACAGAACAGTATTAAGATTGAAGAGATCGTAGGATCTTTTGTAAACCTAAAAAGGCGTGGTGCCAATTTGCTTGGCCTTTGTCCTTTTCACAATGAAAAAAGCCCGTCGTTTACTGTTTCGCCGGCCAAAGAGATTTATAAGTGTTTTGGCTGCGGTAAAAGTGGCAACAGCATTGGCTTTTTGATGGATCTTGAAAAGTACACGTATGTGGAAGCCTTAAAGTGGCTTGCCAATAAATACAATATTGAAGTTGAAGAAACCGAGGCTAGCCCTGAGTTAAAACTATTTCAACAGTCTGCAGATAGTCTTTATATAATAAACAGTTTTGGACAAAAGTTTTTTACAGATACCCTGTTCGACTCGGAAGAAGGAAAAGACATCGCCTTGAGTTATTTAAAAGAAAGAGGGTTTAGAGAAGAAATTATTAAAAAGTTTCAACTTGGCTACAATCCTGAAATGGGCGACCAATTTGCAAAAAGCGCTGTTACTGCTCAGTTCAATCCAGATCTTTTACAAAAAAGTGGTTTGGTGGTATTAAGAGATGAAAAACTGAGGGATAATTACAGGGGTAGAATTATCTTTCCCATACACAACCAGAGTGGCAAAATACTTGGATTTGGCGCCCGCATCATTAAAAAAAACGACAAGGCACCTAAATATATAAACACGCCAGAAAATGAAATTTATGTAAAAAGTAAAATTTTATACGGTTCTTATTTTGCACGCACAGCAATTGATAAGGCAAACGAATGTTTGCTTGTAGAAGGATATACAGATGTAGTAAGCCTGCACCAGGCAGGTGTTGAAAACGTTGTTGCAAGTGGGGGTACATCCCTTACGCCAGACCAGCTGAGGCTTGTAAAAAAATATACCAATAATCTTACTATTATTTATGATGGCGACGGCGCAGGAATAAAAGCCGCAGTGCGGGGTATGGATCTTGCTTTAGAGGAAGGCCTAAATGTAAAACTTGTTTTAATACCCGATAATGAGGATCCGGACAGTTATGTAAACAAAATCGGTGCTACTGCGTTTAAAGAATTTATAGAGAATAACAAGAAGGATTTTGTCATATTTCAACTTGGGTTATCGCTTGCAGAGGCAGGAAATGATTCTACAAAAAAAGCTGCCATCGTAAACCGAATTGCAGAAACAATATCAAAGATTACCAAAGCTGAGCATTTCACGAAAAGGCAGGATTATGTGAAACAGGTTTCTGAAATGCTTAAGATTGAGGAAGCGGGTTTAAACGACCTCGTAAACAAATTTATCAGGGAGAAAGTACAGAAGGAAGAAAACAAACAGCCGAGTGAAGTAGGCCAAGCAAAACCTGCTGATGCTTCTACCAACGAAGAGCAAAAGGATGAAAAAGACAATTACGACATGCTCTTCAACAAAGATGAATTGCAGGAGCGAGCCATTGTAAGAAGCTTGCTTGAATTTGGACTAAAAAAATGGGATGAAGAAATGTCTGTGGCGGAATATATTTTTCATGAAATAGATGAAAATGAATTGATAGACATGATTGAGAACCCAACGCTTGTAGGCATTATAACCAGTTACAGAAAATTATACGATAACGGAGAAAACCCAACCGACAAAGAATTCTTATACTATGAAGATGTAAATGTGAGCAGGCTCGTAATAAGTTTAATGGATAGCCAGACAGAAATAAGCGAACACTGGAAAAAGCATTTTGAAGGCAAAATTGCTACACGGGAAGATTTGTTTATAGAGGAAGTCAAATCTACCCTATCTTATTTTAAGCTGCGCAAAATTAAAAAAATGATAGACGAAAACCAGCGGGAACTGGAAAAAGCCACCACCGACTCAGAGCAAATGATTTGTTTGAAAATACATATAGCCTTAAAGTTGGAAGAACAGGAAATTACAAAACAGTTAGGAACGGTTATTTTTAGATAAAAAAAGATGCTGTCTCAAAGTTTTGAAGTGTATGCAATGATGAGGCAATGATAAAAAGTTTCTACGCTCTTTTCAAATAAAATATTTTCGTTTTAATTGTACTGTCTGTCTGAGCTTGTCGAAGACGGTAGGCTTCATTAAACCCGCCTTCGACAAGCTCAGGCTGACATTCTAATAATTTGAAAGTAGACGTTTTGCAGTATGTATCATTAGCAGCTTGTCTAAACATTACCCACACTTCAAATTTCAAAAGATTATAAACGATCATTTAGTCAAATAGATCCTGCTGTGGGGTTTCTTCTTTTGGCTTTACAAATTCCATTTCAATATTTTTATTAAAGTCCATTAGTTTGGAGCCGATTGCTTTCCAGCCCATAATTTCTACCAATTTATCTATCTTAAATTTTGCGTTGTTTACCAATTGTCCTTTGCCTGTTCTTACATTGAGCAGTGGCAATTCGTCGGACGATATAGCATACAATAAATTGTTTTTACCCTCTTTTATGAAAAAATACTTGCTGTTTAAAGTAGTGGTTTCTATTTTAAAACGCTTCACATTAAACTGCAGCTTATCGTTATCGAGGTACACTGCAGAAAATACTTTATCTGTATCAAATTTTTCTATGGTAAGAATTTTTTCTGTCTCAAAGCGCTGGGTCAATTCCTGGTCTATCATTTCGTAGTTACCATCTTTGTAGAAAACAACAAGCCTGTCTTCTGCTTCAAATTTTCCTACATACAAACCTTTTTCATCAGTATTTAAACGCCCAAATTTATCATCGTACCACAGTTTTTTCGCATCCAATGTAGACTTGCCTGCTTCTTTAAAACGGATGGTTTTTATTGGATATTTGGTAACCGTATTTCCCATAGATCCCCTACCCTTTATTTCCAGTTCTTCAAAATAGAAATCAAATTCTTTTTTCTTTGCACTGCAGTTTGGACTCAATATAATTTTTACCACTTCAGCCTCTCCATTGGCATTGCTTGAAAAATAATGCACTTTGCTTTTCTCTGATCCTTTGGTAAGATCATATTCCTTTTCCCTAGTAATACCGGTTACATTAAACCTTTTTGCAAAGCTTGTTCCCGTTTTTCCATCAACATAAATAACATTATAAGTTGTTCGTTCATCAGCTTTTTGAAAAACTGCAGCATGTATGATATCCTTTCCTATAAAAGTTTTTTCAGATACCCTGATAACTTTCATAACACCGGCTTTTGTAAAAGCAATAATATCATCGAGATCAGAGACTTCTCCAATATATTCGTCTTTTTTTAAAGACGTACCAATAAACCCATCAACAAAATTTGCATACAACTTTATATTGGCAATGGCTACAGACTTAGCCTGTATGGTATCAAAAGCTTTAATTTCAGTTTTTCTTTCTCTGCCTTTACCAAATTTCTTTAATAAATTTTCATAGTAAGCAATGGCATATTCTGTAAGATGGGCTATATCATGCTGTACATTTTTAATTTCAGCTTCTATGTTTTTTATTTGTTCGTTTAATTCATCAATATCAAGCCTGTAAATTCTACGAACCGGCTTTTCTGTAAGTTTAACAATGTCTTCCTTTGTGATTTCCCTGCGCAACATTTTTTTAAATGGCACAAATGCCTTGTCAATTGCTTCAAGCACTTTGTCCCATGTTTCATGCTTTTTCTCTAACTCTTTGTAAATTTTTTCTTCGAAGAATATTTTTTCTAGAGAGGTGTAGTGCCATTTTTCCTGCAGCTCCCCTAACTTAATTTCGAGCTCTTGGAGCAATAAATTTTTAGTTTTGTCAGCTGATGTTTTAAGCAATTCGGTAACGGTTAAAAATACCGGCTTATTGTCTGCAATTACACATGCGTTTGGCGAAATGCTTACCTCACAATCTGTAAACGCATAAAGCGCATCAATGGTGATATCCGATGAAATACCCGCTGCCAATTCTATAACAATTTCGATATCTGCAGCAGTAAGATCAGTAACCTTTTTTATTTTTATTTTACCTTGGTCATTGGCCTTTACAATACTTTCCATAAGGCTCGTGGTTGTTACACCAAATGGAACATTTTTAATGATCAACGTTTTTTTATCCTGCTCCTCAATAATAGCCCGTACCCTTATTTTACCGCCCCGTTTCCCTTCGTTGTAGTTTGTTGCATCCATTATTCCGCCGGTTAGAAAATCCGGTAACAGTTCAAACTTTTTACCTCTTAAATATTTTATAGAAGCATCAATGAGTTCGCAAAAATTATGCGGTAATATTTTTGTTGATAAACCAACAGCAATTCCCTCTGCACCCTGTGCAAGCAATAACGGAAATTTCATTGGCAGCGTAACGGGTTCATTTTTACGCCCGTCGTAGCTCAACTGGTTTACGGTTGTTTTTGCATTAAATGCAACTTCCAACGCAAATTTGCTAAGCCTTGCTTCAATGTACCTTGGAGCTGCGGCATCATCGCCTGTTCTCACATCGCCCCAGTTTCCCTGGGTTTCAATCAACAAATCTTTTTGGCCCATATTAACCAAAGCATCACCAATACTTGCATCGCCATGCGGATGGTACTGCATGCTTTGCCCAATAATATTTGCCACTTTGTTAAACCTGCCATCATCCATTTCTTTCATGGAGTGCAATATCCTTCGCTGTACAGGCTTTAAGCCATCTTCAATGGCAGGTACGGCCCTTTCTAATATTACATAGCTGGCATAATCTAAAAACCATGTTTTATATTGACCACCAATGCCAGATTCCGTGTGTTTATAATCTTCTTTATTTGCTTTTGCCATTATTAGTTTCTTCTGATTCAAGTTTTTAAAACAAATATTCAATGTTCAATAATCAATATTCAAATTCTTTTAATTGAGTATTACTATTTAATCTGAATAGTATTATTATCTAATACTTTTGCTTGTTGTTTTAATTTATTTGTTGTTTTCTTTAATCTCTTTATTCTGTTTTGCTGTAATAATGCTTTTTGCTATTATAGCAATAAGCTCTTCCGTTTCATTATAAATACCTTCCAATTTTTTAATTGGGTTTATAAATTCCTTTTTAATTATCACTTTTAATGCAGTTCTACATTCTTTTAATTCTTTCAAAACCACTCCCCATCTCATGTATAAAATCATTTGTAGATTCTGCCGCTTGTGATTCTCCGTAATTAAATGTTGGAGAATGGCATGATCTTATTAACTGTCCAGCAATGTAATTGCCTGCTCTATTATTAGGCAAATTTTCAACTACATCAATCATTCTACATGTGAAATCTACCAACCTATCCTCTAAGTCATAAATCTTTGTTGTCATAAAAGAATACTTTTCATTTAAAACAATTCTATTTAAAATAAACTATTGAGTATAACAATTTGGAAATTGAACATTGAGCATTGATTATTGAGCATTTTGCTTTCAATTCTTACACCATCCTCAATTCAAAATCCTTTGCATTGCCAACCTCACCCTGCACTTCAAAAACCTGCATGGCTGCCATTGTTTTTAATCTCCATAAAAGGTACGCATCGCTTGCACCAATTTTTACCTTTGTACCAACCTGTTGCAATATTTTACTTGCTTTTTGAAATTCTGCAGGAACAAACTTTTTTAAATCGGCATCAAAATAATCATAGTCAAATTGCGCCAGTTTTTTTCCGCCTTCCAATTTGCGAATGCCCTTATTGTCCCCCATTAATTTCGCCCACTCATCAGGGTCAACTTCAAACTCTGAAGTTGTAATTTCTCTTGCAAGTTTTTTTGCTTTTAAAAATTCTTTTGCGGGTATTTGATGTAAATATTCAGGGTAAAATATATTGCCTTTGTCATTTATAAAAGGAAGATTATTAAGGTATAAAATAAATACCCGCCCTTGAAATTCCTTCATATAATTCAATATCCAATAATAGCCACAAACATCGTGACTGTTTTGTGCGGCCCATATCCATATGATTTCTTCTTCGTTTCTACGCATGGCACCCACAAGCGCTGCAACTGTTTTATAGTCATCAACACTTCCATCATCTACTTTGTGCGAATATTCACCACCAGCGAGCACATCTCTCCACCATTGTTTACGCATTTCTATTCCTTCGCCTACATAACAATTTTGTAATGGGCCTACCGCCAAGTCATCTTTTATTTGTACAATTTCTCCCGCTAAACTCTCATCAAGCAAAATTACTTCGCCCATTACCTTTACATCTGCTTCACCAAAAACTACATGTATCATCTTTTGTAAACTGGTATTTTATATTAATTAATTATTTTGAATGCTGTAATAAACGCAAGTGGTGAAAAAATTTCGCACCCATGGTATTGCTTTTACAATTCCAAACTGTTTCCGTGGTTTCCAGCCAAACTTGTATTCGTAAATAGGATTTAATAAATAATGCGTTTTGTTTAAAACCTGATAATTGGTCCCTTTTACAATTTTTTCAAATCGCTCTATCGAAATACCCGTTTCTTTAATTTCCACCATCTCCTGCCAATTTTCGCCATTCGTTTTTAAGATCCATTTGTAAATAGGCATTGGTAATAAATGGTAATACGGTATTTTAGAAAGCCATTTGCCTTTGCAAATTTGCTGGTGTCCGCCAAGCGGCATTTGCCATGGTGGAAACCCAAAAAATACAATTCCTTTCGGGGCCAAAAAAGTCTGCATATAAGCCATCAGCTTTGGCTGGTCGTGGATATGTTCAATTACGTCCTTTAAAATAATAACATCAAAAGCGCCGCCTAAATCTGTTGCATTGGTATCGTAAATATTTTTAGAAATAAAAGATATTTTTCCGGCATTTATTTCTTCACCAAGCCATTCACGGGCATTTATAAGTCGCGGCTCATCAAGTTCCACACCCACACCAATGCAACCCCTGTCAATAAAAGCTTTCAATACACCACCTTCACCGCAACCAATTTCCAGTACTCGCATACCGGCAACTACAGGAAATTTTTCTTCTATAAATGGCAATACATATTTATTGGTATTGAGAATCTGCATCTCAAAATATCGCTTCCTGTCTTTGTGAAATTCAAACATATTTTTATTTTCAAGTACACCCACAACGAATACGAAGTAATTTAGTTTCTATTTTTTTGCCAACTGCTTTTACCAACTGCCAACTGTAAACTGCTTTTGCCAACTGCCAACTGTAAACTGCTTTTGCCAACTGCCAACTGCCAACTGTAAACTGCTAACTGCTCAAGCCTCCACCGCTTCGTCAATCTCTACTTTCAAATTATCAATTATAAATTCCTGCCTGCTTGGTGTGTTTTTGCCCATGTAATATTCTAACAACTCCTGCATGTGTTCTCCCTGCTCGGGTATAAGGGGTTGCAGTTTCATATTGGCACCAATAAAACGGGCAAATTCTTCAGGGCTTATTTCACCCAGCCCTTTAAACCTCGTTATTTCCAGCTTAGCACCCAATTTATTTATAGCAGCCTGCTTTTCCTTTTCGTCGTAGCAATAAATTGTTTCCTTTTTATCTCTCACCCTAAACAGCGGCGTTTCTAAAATATATACATGCCCATTTTTTACAAGATCAGGGAAGAACTGCAAAAAGAATGTCATTAACAACAATCGAATGTGCATGCCATCCACATCTGCATCCGTTGCTACTACAATGTTGTTGTAACGAAGGCCTTCATACCCTTCTTCAATATTTAAAGCATGCTGAAGCAAATTAAATTCTTCGTTTTCGTACACAATTTTTTTAGTGAGCCCAAAACAGTTTAGCGGTTTTCCCCTAAGACTGAAAACTGCCTGTGTATTCACATTGCGTGACTTTGTAATGGATCCGCTTGCACTGTCGCCCTCGGTAATAAAAATGGTGCTTTCTTTTTGTTTTTCGAGTACGTTGTCTTTGTCTTTTCCTGTTGCTTCATCATTGTAATGAAACTTACAATCTCTCAATTTTTTATTGTGAAGATTTGCTTTTTTTGCCCGCTCATTTGCAAGCTTTTTTATACCTGCCAGTTCTTTACGTTCCCTTTCATTTTGCTCAATTCGTTTGCGCAAATTATCTGCTACAGCAGGATTTCTGTGTAAGAAATTATCGAGTTCCTTGTGAAGAAAATCGTAAATAAAATTTTTCATACTCGCACCACCTTCGCTCACCTGCTGGCTGCCCAACTTGGTCTTGGTCTGGCTCTCAAACACAGGCTCCTGCACACGCACACTTACTGCCGCACAAATACTGCCTCTAATATCAGATGCATCGTAGTCTTTTTTAAAATATTCTCTTATTGTTCTTACATAACCTTCTCTAAATGCAGCCAAATGTGTACCGCCCTGGGTTGTAAACTGTCCATTTACGAAACTGTAATATTCTTCGCCATAGCCATTTTCGTGGGTGATGGCTACCTCAATATCATCTCCTTTTAAATGTATGATTGGATACCGAATCTCATCTGCATTGGTTTTACGCTGCAGCAAATCCAGCAAGCCATTTTTACTTACATACCGCTTGCCGTTTAGGTTCATAACAAGCCCCGCATTTAAAAAACAGTAGTTCCAAAACTGGTTATCCAGGTATTCCTGCACAAAATGAAAATTCTTAAAAATACTTTCATCAGGCTTAAACTCTACAAACGTTCCATTTTCCTCTTTACTGGCAGTTTCTTTAGAATCTTTTACTAAAACACCTCGTTCAAATTCAGCCGTTTTTTCTCTGCCTTCCCGGTACGCAGTCACTTTAAAATAATCGCTCAGCGCATTTACCGCTTTTGTACCCACACCATTCAGCCCCACACTTTTTTGAAAAGCTTTGCTGTCGTATTTAGCGCCAGTATTCATTTTGCTCACTACATCAACTACTTTCCCCAGCGGAATGCCACGTCCGTAATCTCTTACTGTAAGTGTTTTATCAGCAATGGTTACATCTACATGTTTGCCGTACCCCATGGCATGTTCATCTATACAATTGTCAATTACCTCTTTTAGTAGCACATATACACCATCATCCGGACTGCTTCCATCGCCCAGTTTACCAATGTACATCCCCGGTCGTAAACGAATATGCTCCTTCCAGTCAAGACTTCTGATATTGTCCTCGTCGTATTTTACATCTATTTTTTCTGCCATTGTATTCAGTACTTAGTATTGAGGTTAGTCTCTGATTCTGTTTGGTTTTTTTATTTTCTTGAACATTGTAGATTATTTAGTTGTTTTCTAGCAGCGCACAGACAATAACATTAGTCATTTGCGGTATGGGCACCTATTGCAATTCTACACTATTCGCTAAATTCCACTCTCCTTCGAAAATGACGGTGGAATGCGAATATATCAAACCACCTATTGATATTACCCATACATTTTCCACATAGTTCCTAAAAATGTTAGCAAATATATAATAGTTTCTCGTTTTAAGCATTTAAAACAACTTGTTAACAACTCAAAAACATATTGGAACGTAGTTTGATTTAACAATAAAAAAGGAAACAAAATGAAAAATTTAAAATGGATCATTGGTGCTTTCGCACTATTGTCTATCATATCATGCAACAGCACGCAGGTCATTTCGTCTTATAAAGATGAAAAGGCAGCTGCGAAAGATTATAAAAAGATACTGGTATTGGGTATTTTTCAACCAAAAGAACGAGCATTGCGTGAAGAAACCGAGATACAACTCGTTAGCAGGTTGAAAGACCAGGGATACAATGCAGTATCCGCAATGGAAGATTTTGGACCAAAAGCGTTTGAAAAAGTATCGGAAGACCAATTGGCAGAGAAACTGAAATCTACCGGATATGATGCTGTTATTACAACAGCTCTTCTTGATAAAACCAAAGAAGAAAATTACCAGCCGGGGTCGTCACGTCTTCAGCCGATAGGTGTTTATTACAACAGATTTGGCCGGTATTATTCTACAGTCTATGATCGTGTTTACACGCCCGGCTATTACACCACATCTACCGATTACTTTTTAGAGAGCAATTTTTACGATATAAAAAGTGGTGATTTGATTTACTCTGTACAAACCAAAACTTTTGACCCTTCATCTGCCTCAAGTTTGGCTAACGACAACAGCAAAACGGTTGTGCAGGATTTAAAAGACAAAGGCGTACTAATTAAAAAGTAGATGTTTAGGCACTCAATCAAAAAAGCGGGCGAAGAAATTCTTTCGCTTTTTTATTTGCGTTATAGTGCTACAGGTATCTTTGCAAAAACAATTAAAATTGATTGACATTATTATTGACAGAACTTTTATAGCAAAACAGGCAGAGAAAAATTTGGATGAAAATGACGCCTTTAGAAGCTATCTGCAAAAAATAGATGGAGATGTACTGGATGGTAAAGTGCATGCTATAAACGAAAATATTACGCCACAGATAGATTGTACTGTGTGCGGTGCATGTTGCAGGCAACTAATGATAAATGTAACGCCCGAAGAAAAAGTAAAAGTTGCCAGCCACCTGCAAATCACACCCGAAACATTCAAAGAAAAATACTTAGAAGAAAGTATGCAGGGCAAATTAATAATGGGGAGTATTCCCTGTCATTTTTTGGCAGATTCAAAATGTACTGTTTATGAAAACAGGTTTACGGAGTGCAGGGCTTTTCCTCACTTGCACGAAGACAATTTTAAAGGACGACTTTTTGGGACGCTTGTGCATTACGCTATGTGCCCAATAATTTACAATGTGGTGGAAGCGTTGAAGGTGGAGGTTGGGTTTAAGGGGTAATGCGTAACAAAATGATGAGAACTGTGCCTCAAGAAAAAGTCATCAACCAATTTATTTGTATCTTTGCAAGGTGAGAAAACAACAAAAAACAGGGCTTGATTTTACTATTGATAAACTTACAAATTCTGTTGAAAACGTTATTACAGGTGATAGTTTTCCAACAGAGGTTTCGCTGGTTTCTGGTTCAGACTTAAAGACTATTACTAAGAAAAACAATTGGGTTTTTAATTGGAAATTTGAACATAGAAGTCCTGAGAAAGAGGTTTATAAATTAACTATAACAGGCAACCCCACTATTGTTCAGGGGCTTATCTCTTTAGAAGTAAAACAAGATCATGTTTATATGCATTTGGTTGAAAATACTCCCTTTAATAAAGGCACAACAAAGACTTATGCCGGTGTTGCAGGAAACTTAGTGGCTTTTGCTTGCAGGCTGTCTTTTCAACGTGGGCACGAAGGCAATGTTTCTTTTCTTTCAAAATCTCAACTTGTACAACATTACGAAAAATCACTTGGTGCAATTCATTTTGGTGGAAGAGTTATGATTATAGATACTCTAGCAGCGTTAAAACTTATTGATCGTTATTTTAAACATTTAGGTATATGAAGAAACAAATAAACGAACCGGATTTTATTGGTGGATTTGGTTCTCCTACTAAAGAAGAAGAAATTGCTTTGTCAATTTACTTTGCAAAAAAAAATAATAAGATTACAGGAAAAGATTTGAAAAGTGTTCCTAAGAAAAATACTCGCCAATTAGTACAGGTATAATTCAATTCGAAGGTTATTTAAGCAAAGAAATGAAAATATTTTTTTTGATATAACACCTTCTATAGGGTTAATAACTTTTCAACCTTTTACATTATTGCCTAATTAAAAAACAAAAGCCCAAAGGCCCGCGAATGGCCATCAATAGAGCGCAGCGAGGCTGCTGCCTACAGGAAAGGCAGTTATGCAGGCAGCCGCAACAAATGGATACGGTTTGAGTGTTACGGGTTATAGGTTGCGACTTAGGCATTGCTGATTAGAGTGTTTCCAAACAAAAAGTCAATCAACCAAGAACCAACAAACTATCCTTCCATCATAAAAGTCGAAAATATGGTAGTACCATATTTTCTTTCTGAAACGTGGTGTTCAGTCTTTCTGTAATCGTTGCGGGGCGTATGTTCTAAAACAAATCGGCCACCGGGTTTTAATAATCCCCTTTCTAAAATTCTTAAAGGCAGATCGTCTATAGTGGCAAGTGCGTAAGGCGGACCGGCAAAAATAAAATCGTATTTATTGGTGCATGAATTGATGAAGGTAAAAACTTCGCTTTTTACAACTTTAAAATTCTCAAACTTAAAATCGGTACTTGTCTTTTTTATAAAGTCGTACATTTTATTATCCATTTCTACAATGGTTAGGTCCTGTACTCCTCTGCTTGCAAGTTCGTAACTAATGCAGCCGGTACCACCAAAAAGATCGAGTGTTGTAAGTTCTTCAAAGTGCAACTGGTTTTGCAGAATATTGAACAACCCTTCTTTTGCAATATCAGTTGTGGGCCTTGTGTGGGGCATATTTGCGGGCGGCTGTATGCGCCTGCCGCCATGTGTTCCGCTTATTATACGCATAGTGCAAGTGCTGTAAGATGGTGATAAAAATGGGGCTGTAACTCGTTCATATCTTCTGCAACATTTACACCGGGGCTTACCCCAAACGATATGTGTAAAAAATACTTATAAAGTTTATCATATAGTTTCGATCCTGCATCTATCATTCCACTTAACTGTAAACTAACGGAAGAAACCGATATTTGAAAACGCTCAGCCACATTTAACAGGTGGTAACAAACATCGAGCGGTGTTACATAATCAAAATACTGCGTAATTTGTAGTTGCCCATTTTTAAAGAGCAACACTTTTATACTGCCGCTGTAGACTATGCACTGTAAAAGATTTTCGCCACCCGTGATATTTGATATTTGATAAGAGGTACTGTGCGCAAATTTATTATTTGGATACAAGTCAGTAAATAAACTATAAAGTGGCGCAGGCAAACTGAAAACATTTTTAATACTATACCCCTTTACATTTTCCTGAAAACAAACAGAAGGTCCACCATATCCAAACATTACTTCAATCATTTTTTCCTTTTCGTCTTCCACAAAATACTGCAATGGTACAAGTGTGCTTGTCGGAAAATTATAAAAAACACTACAGGAAGAAATATTTGATGGGTGCAAAGCAGCAAACTCCTTGATTGTACTTTTTACATCTTCTATATAAACGGAAGGGAAAAGATTTTTTTCAAAATGATAAGAAAACAAACCTTCTATCTTAAAGGGATTTTTGGAAAACAACAGAAAAGAAATATCTTCTTTACCGGCTTCAACGAGTAAATGGGTGTCTGTAGATTTATTTGATACAGGTGGTATTTTAAATGCAATTTTCAAAGCTTGAGTTTAGGCAGGCAAAATAAGATATTTTTGCCTACTTATGGAACGAGCGGATACATTAAATGATTTAAAAGTACAGGTAAACAACCGCCAGATTCTTTCAATTGCCTTACCCATCACGCTTTCCATCCTTATCCCACAACTAAATATGCTTATAAACAGCATTTTTTTAGGCAAAGTGAGTGAAGAAGCTTTGGGCAACGCAGGCATTACAGGCGTTTTTTATTTAATATTTGCAGTGGCGGGTCATGGCTTAAACAACGCCATGCAAACCGTGTTTTCAAGAAACGCAGGGAGTGGTAATCCTGAGAACTTTAAAACAATTTTATCTCAGGGAATAAGGATAAGTCTTCAATTTGCGGCTGTTGGTATTTTATTTACCTGGCTTATAGCACCCTTTATTATGAGGTCTGTTGCAGATGCTGGTTCTTATCCGCAGGAAATGAGTTTCTTAAAGATCAGAATATTCGGCCTTCCCTTTCTCTATTTGTTTCAAATGGGAAATGCTTTTTTAGTAGCATCGTTAAACAGCCGCTATTTAATGTTTGCATTTATATGCGAAGCAGCAATCAATGTACTCTTTGATTACCTGCTTATTTTTGGTCACGGAGGTTTTCCTGCAATGGGTTTTAATGGTGCAGCTGTAGCTTCTGTATTGGCTGAGTTTACGGGAATGATGGTGGTATTTTCTGTGCTTTTCGTAACCGGTTTAAAAACGAAATATGGCTTATTAAAAACCTTTACATTCAATAAAAACATCAACGATCAAATATTGAAAGTCTCCATTCCATTGGTGGCGCAATATGTTATCAGCGTAACTACCTGGCTGGTATTTTTCCTTTTGTTGGAAGGTAGGGGCACCAACGCAAAAGCAATTAGTAATGTAATGCGCAATGTATTTGGTATTGCAGGTGTGTTTATCTGGGCATTTGCAAGCACGAGCAATACGATGGTGGGTAATTTAATGGGGCAAAAAAGAGAAGAGGATGTTATTCCGGCAATAACACGCATTACTTATTGGAGTGTGGCGTTTTGTGCAGTTCCTGTTTTTATCTTAAATATTTATCCTGAAGTGTTTTTTAGTTTATTTGGTCAGGATGAAAGCTTTATAAAAGAAGGTATTTCGGTAATAAGGATGGTTTCGCTTGGAATGATCTTTATGAGCATTGCAAACATTTGGCTCAACGGAGTGACAGGCACGGGTAAAACAAAAACCAATTTGAGAATTGAAATTGTAGCAATATCTCTGTACTTGGGCTATACTATCTATTTTATGAAGGTCAATTACATTTCGCTTGCCATGGCCTGGAGCAATGAGTTTGTTTATTGGACAGTGATATTCAGCATGTCTTTTATCTATTTAAAAAGTGGAAAGTGGAAAACGAAGGTTGATGGATAATTGTTTCAATCATAATGCAAATTAAAATGCCGTCATACTACTGACGGCATTTTAAGTATGATATGACCTATCATCTATCATCCATTAACTTTCATCCATCCACCTCTTTAACCATTCACAACCCCTATCAATTCCCACTCCATTTATTATTACCATAATTCATATCTGGAAAAACTTTTTCAGGATCTATTATAACCGCTTTTACCGCTTCGGTTGTTGGTAATTTCACTTTAAAAACACTTGTGTTGTTCCAAATTTCTACCGGTAAATTCATCGTTCCTTTTTTACCCGAAACTGTTTCAAAAGCAATGATAACAGGCATTGCAAGCTTATCTAAATTTTCTAAAGTAACAATGGCTCCTTTTGCTGCATCGTTTGTTACTTCTTTTATCGATTGGTCCAATTTATAGTTTTCAACAAACCAGCCTTTCCAAAACCATGTAAGATCTTCGCCTGAAACATTGTCCATCGTCTTGAAAAAATCCCATGGGGTAGGATGCTTAAACGCCCATCTTTTTATGTATTCCGTAAAGGCATAATCAAATCTTTTCGGGCCTAAAATATTGTTTCGTAAAAGCGTGAGACCATACGCCGGTTTGTAATATAATGCTGCCCCAATATTTGCTTCCTTCATAGCATCTGGCGTTGTAAAAATACTTTCGCTCATAGGCCCAAACATATAGCCCATTAGTAAAGACGGACTTGGCGATGAGCCATCGTACTCCCCATTGTTAAAATCTTTTAAAGCCAGTGTATTAATAAACGTGTTGAAACCTTCATCCATCCAACCATATTTTCTTTCATTGCTACCAACAATCATAGGAAACCAGGTATGCCCAAACTCATGGTCAGTTACACCAAAAAGGTCAGCACCTTCAGCACCTGATCCACAAAATACAATCCCGGGATATTCCATTCCACTTATATTACTGGCAACGTTTGTAGCTACAGTATATGGATATTGAAACCACCTTTTACTGTAATTCTCAATGCTGCCCTTTGTAAATTCTGTTGCACGACTCCATTTTTTTGCACCGTTGCTTTCTGCAGGGTACACGCTTTGTGCCAGGGCTTTTTTACCATCGGCCAGGTTTATTTTTGCTGCATCCCAAATGAATGATTTTGATGATGACCATGATACATCTCTTGCATTAAGCATCTTATATTTCCAGGTAAGCGTACCTGTTGTTTTTGGTCTTGATGAAGCCTCGGTTACTTCACTTTCTGACCGGATGACAACGGTAGCATCGCTGTTTTTAGCATCTGCCATTCTTTTAAGTTGTGTTACAGTGAGCACTTCAGCAGCATTTTGCAAATCGCCACTAGCTACTACAATATGTGTAGCAGGAGCCGTTATGCTAAAATCGTAATCGCCGTATTCTAAATAAAACTCACTTGGACCAAGATACGGCAGCGTGTTCCAACCTTCCACATCATCGTACACACACATACGTGGGTACCACTGCGCCACGGCAAAAATATTTCCGTTTTTGGTTTTTAAAATACCGCAACGATCTGCACCCTCCTCCGGCAAAATAAATGAGTAATCAATTTTAATTTTAATTAAATCGCCGCTTGGTTTCATTTGTTTAGGTAAGCGAATTTGCATTCTGGAATCGGTAATAATATAATCTGCATTGCTGTTGTGTGTAATATTTTTTACCGATGAAATTTTATACCCACTATCAAAATTACTTTCTGCACTGCCATAGCGGCTGCGGCTTCCTACGGGCATGCGATCTTGCCCCCTACTGCCTTTTGCAAATAAATTCTGATCTAACTGAAGCCACAAAAAAGGCAAAGAGTGCGGACTGTTGTTTTTATACGTGATCATTACGGAACCCGCAATTTCATTTGTATTTTCATTCAATGAAACATTAATTTGATAGTCTGCACGGTTTTGCCAATACCCTATATTTGGCGAACCGTCAGCTGCACGGCTTATACTTACTGTATTTGGATAAAATGATGGGCTAAATAAAACATGCGGATCGTAGGTAGAACCCTTCTGGGCTTGTGTAATGTTTACAAAGGTCATTAAAAGACAAGTGGTAAATATTCGCATTTGCATCTGTAATTTTTTAATGAAGATAGTATAATTTGCTACAAAGCCTATACCGACTATCACATCAAATTAAACTACAGTTTTACAGATAAACCAATACCGTTTGCTGTAGCGCCAAGTTGTACCTTTTCTACATATTTGGCCAAAGCCTTACCATGCCTGTTGTGTATGGCATACATAAAACCATCAAACAGCAGTAGCACGCCGCCCTGAAGCATTACACTTTCTCCATCTCCTTTTAGCCTTCCTGTCACGGCGGGGTTTTCACAGGCCTACACTTTGATATATAATTTACTAACCGTGAAACCCCGACGCATCAAAGGCTGAGCGTAATCATTAACCCACTCTACAAATCTCGATAATGCTTTGGAGAAAAATATTTCACCTCATTCAGTTCATAAAACGATGCACTACTATGGTCATAACTTACATTATCTACCTGTCACGGCGGGGTTTTCACAGGCCTACACTTTGATATATAATTTACTAACCGTGAAACCCCGACGCATCAAAGGCTGAGCGTAATCATTAACCCACTCTACAAATCTCGATAATGCTTTGGAGAAAAATATTTCACCTCATTCAGTTCATAAAACGATGCACTACTATGGTCATAACTTACATTATCTTTTGACAAAGTCCACTTTCCTTTTACCGGATTACCATGTATGTAATCTAATTTTTGAAATAAAAATTTATCAGCATAAATAGGTTTTGCATCAAAAGAATCTTTAAAAACTTTATGCTTTTGTCCTTTGGCAATTTCTCTTGCGGTTAAACAAGATGTTAATTCGAGCAGCAGTTTATCATTTTTAGTATTCTCTAGTCTGTTGATAATTCCATAAGCCATAAATCGTTTTGCATTGCTCAATATTTTGTTCAAATTGTAACCGGGCGCTGGAAAACGGATGATTGTATGTACATGATTAGGCATAATTACATAACCAACGATATCTATACCATCTTCTTTTAAAATATTGAACCAGTTGTAAACAAGATCAAAGCTTTTGGTTATCTCAAAAAGCGGTATCCATTTATAGCATGTAAAAGTTACAAAATAGGTGGTAAATTCTTCCGAGTGTTTATATTTTACGGCCATTTTTTTTATGCAATGGTTTTGGTCTCTGCAAATATAAGGCTGTATTATACGTCAGGGTTTCGCAGCGTGTTTTCTTTGTTATTTGTAAATTTAGATTGCGAAAACCCCGCCGGGACGATGTATTATACGTCGGGGTTTCGCAGCGTGTTTTCTTTGTTATTTGTAAATTTAGATTGCGAAAACCCCGCCGGGACGAA
>JBBAQB010000005.1:0-41450 GCA_040400515.1 Ferruginibacter sp.
GTGAGGTTACGAACGAGGATAAATTAGATTTTATTTTTAGTAAGTTTTGTATCGGTAAATAATATAATTATAACATATTATATAATTTATTTTGCTCCCCTCTTTTAATAATGCAAATATCGATAGGATGACTTTTTTTAGTATTTGGCGTCTGGTAGATTTGTCACTTAAATTTGAATAATTGTGACATATGTTATTTTTATATGTCACAAAAATGCGTATATTTGTGACATGAATGAATCTATAAATAGCCAAATTGAAGCAAAGGTTAAGCGTGCAAAGCCAGGACAGATTTTTCTTCCATCTGATTTTAAGGACTTAGGAATCTCTACTGCTATAAGAAAAGCGCTCTCTCGATTGGTAGAGCAAAAAGTACTTGTACGGATGGGGCAAGGTATTTATGCGACACCAATTCACGATAAAATATTTGGGGCTGTATTTCCTTCTATGGAAGAGATTGCAGTGACCTTGGCTAAAAAAGATCATGTCAAAATCATGCCTACTGGTCAATATGCTTTAAATAAAATTGGTCTTTCAACTCAAGTACCTATGAAAATGGTATATCTAACCAATGGTACTAAAAAAAACATCTCCTTTGGGAAAAGTTCAATTGTATTTCAACCAACTACCACAAAAAAATTAGCAATGATTGGTACAATCACCAGTTTGCTTTTTTTGGGTTTAGAGGAGTTGGACTTAGATAATCTTTTAGAATCGGATATAAATAAAATAATCAACTTGCTTAAAAAAGAGGATGAAAAAAAATTAAAGCATGATTTAAAATTAGCACCTGCAAGAATAAGTGATTTCGTTATTAAGAATTTTCTAAATCAAAAGATATGATTGGTTGGCTTCATAAACTCGATGATGATTCTCGGCGAACATCATTAAATCAAGCTTCAATAAAGTCTGGGATTACCCCAAAGGCTATTGAAAAAGATTGGTGGGTAACGCTTGTATTGCAATTATTATTTACTTCAAAGTATGCGCCATACTTTGCATTCAAGGGTGGAACCTCATTAAGTAAAGGGTGGGGAATAATAGATCGGTTTTCAGAAGATATTGATATTGCCTTAGGCTCAGAAGTATTTGGAAAAAAGTACATTGACAATCCTTCAAAAACATTTGTAGAGCAGTTAAGGAGAGCAGGATGCTTATTTACAAGTAATGAAATTACAAATGAACTTAAAGAACAGTTTGTAAAACTTACAATTTCTGAGCAACTTTATTCTATTGAGGTGGAAGCTATAAAAGCAGATATGCCTGATACAGATCCGCAAACAATTTATGTAAATTATAAGTCTTTGTTTGATCCTAATCCCTATTTGCCGGATAGGGTAAAAATTGAATTTAGTGTTCGTTCGCAGAGAGAACCTAATGATAGCCGACAAATGCATTCCTTGTTAAATCATTATTTCCCCAATGAGATTTATGGAGAGGAAACGTTTCCGGTAACGACTATTCAACCTAATAGAACTCTAATTGAAAAAATCTTGTTGTTGCATGAAGAATATAATCGTGAAGATGAAAGTAAAATGAGGACATACAGAATGTCTCGCCATTATTATGATTTATTTCGTATTTATCATTTGTCCGAATATTCAAAAGCATTAGATAACAATCAATTTATTGAGGACATCATTCAGCATAGAATATCTTATTCCAGACTTAGGCATTTTGATTACAATACACTTTGTATTGGTCGTATTTCAATCATCCCGTCAACATCCGTATTAGCTGCATTACAGAATGACTATGAAGACATGATTAAGGAAATGATCTATGGTAATGTGCCGACATTTTCAGCAATAATGAAGACGGCAAAGGAAATTCAAGAACGATTTAATCAAAAACTATAATAGAAAGTTTTTTTGCTATTGAATTCTATTTTAAACGAGCGTAAAAAATCATAAAAATTGCCCTCGTTCAATAAACGGGTGTAATTTATGCCCTTGTTTGTATTGGTAGATATTTGAGTAAAAATGTCATAAAATGCACATTTTGATATGCATGTTAAATATAAAAATGCACAACAAAATGGGCAAAAAATAATTTTCTTATTCCGGCTCATTGTTCCAAAAAAGAGTGAATATTAGAGAGTTATCTTCAATCATTTTAAATCCATCCATTTACTTTTTATTCCTGCATCCCATTTGTACCTCGCCTCTGAAAACCTTTACTGGTAAGGGATATGATGTTCTGTATCGGAAAGTATCAATTTATACTCAATTTTTTCACCTAAAAATACAGGTTGTTCCACGCCACATATCTGTGGTTTTCGCATTTTTAGTGGCTTTCTATTTTTGGTACCACCATAAAATTGATTATTAAACAGATTATACCAACTAATAATTTCATCATTTTACTTTGTATAAAAATCGACAACAATTACACCCGTTTTTTGTTATAATGTTAATTATTAGTTTCACTTTAAAGCGATTTTAGTTAAGTGTCAACTATTTTTAATAAATTACATTATGTAGAAATTCTTCTATAAATTGTGTCGATTTTTAAAAGCGATCTTGCTGCTTTCCTTTGATATAAAAGTATTATTTAAGGCTGTTTTTTGAATTATTTACGTAAAGAGGTACATATATCGATATTGCCCAATAACTAATATTTTAACCTTGTATTTGTACTTTAAAAATGCTGTTGTATTGAAAAAGTTTTTAGCAGATGGTAAATAAGAAAAATCAGATAAAGAGATGAGCGAACACGATGTAGATATAAAAAAGCTGGACGAAAATAGCAGTGATATTGTTTTAAATAATAGGCAAGTAGGAAGTCAAATCTATAAATTTCTAATAGATAGTTCTAGCAATGCTATTTTTTTAAGTAAGTCCACCGGCCAAATTATTGATGTAAACAATGCTGCTGAACAAATGTTCGGTTATACAAAAGAGGATTTTTTAATACTTGGTGAGCGAGGTATCCTCGATCAAACTAATGATAATTTAGAGGCGCTTTTCACTCAAAGAAAAGAAACCGGCAAGGTAATAGGTGAACAAATAGGTATTTTAAAAAGCGGTTTTAGGTTTCCAATAGAATATACATCTTCTGTTTTTACTGATGGTTTTGGTGAGGAGTTTAACTGCACTATAATACATGATATTACCGGCCGAAGGAAAGTAGAACAGGAAATGCTGTTGATGCTTAACAATACAGATGAATCATTTTTACTTTTAAACAAAGAACTTCTTATTTTAAACTACAGTAAAAAGTTTAAAGACTTATACGAAAAGTATTTTAACGTCACTATCGAAAAGGGGTGTAGTATTTTAAGTTACGTACAACCTGATCGTACAAAAATCGTAGCTGAAATTTATAAACAGGCGTTGCTTGGCAATGATATGTCGCAAGAAGTAATTACAGAAAATGCAGATGGAACAAAAAATTATTTTACGCTTAAATACAGTCCATCAAAATGCAATGAAAACGATATAATCGGCGTTTTTGTAACAGCAAAAAATATTACCACAGAGAAAAACGCAATTATAGAAATTGCCGAGAGGCAGGCATTGCTGGAACAGGCTGAAAATACTTTCAGGGAAATTTTTGAGAAGGCAAGTGATGGAATAATAATACATGAAATTGGAACGGGTAAGCAGGTAGATATAAACGAAAAGGCCTGCGAAATATTTGAAGCTAAAAAAGATTTTATTTTAAGCGAACATCTTGAAATTTTTATGGCCGACCAAGCAGGCTTTTCCTTTGCTTTGGTAATGGAAAAAGTTGTAAATGCAAGTGAAGGAGAGCCTCAGTTTTTTGACTGGCAGTGCAAAAGTTTAAATGGTAATTCAAATTGGTTTGAAGTAAAATTACAAAAGGCAAATATTGCTGGCACAGACCGAATACTCACTCATTTCAGGGTTATAAACGACCGAAAAAATGCTGAGGCACAAATGGAGTTGGAGCGAAAAGACAAAGAGGCTCTCATAAATAACATGGATGATTTAATATGGAGTATTGACCGTGATTATAAGCTAATTGTAGCCAATAATGCCTATTTACATATTATGCACCATGTTGCAGAAACACCTCATAAAATGGGTGATAAAGTTATGATTGAGGAGCTTGGAGAATTAATCAATAATAAATGGAAAGTGTATTACCAGAGAGCGCTGGCGGGAGAAAAATTTAGTATTGAGGAGGAATTTATGCATCCAAAAACAAAGAAACACAGTTATGAATTGGTATCTTTTAATCCGATTTTTAAAGATGAAAATGTTGTAGGGGTTGCTTGTTCTTCTAAAAACATTACTGAGTTAAAAGAAAACCAGATAGCTTTAAAAGCAACGAATGAAGAATTAGATAGTGTAATGGCGAGCTCTCAGGATATGATTTGTACCGTAGCAAGCGACGACAGAATTGTAAGAGTAAGTGCAGCATCAGAAATTATTTTAGGTTACAAACCTGAAAAACTTATAGGGAAATTTATTTTTGATTTTGTATATCATGAAGACAAGGAAAAAACCAAAAATCAAACACAAGTAGTATTAGGCGGCCAACCCATGCCTAATTATTATAACCGTTATGTGCGCAAAGATGGTTCTTTGGTATACCTGGAATGGACGGCAAAGTGGGATGCACAGTCAAACAAGCGATATGGAGTAGCCAGAGATGTAACAGCAAAAATAGAAGCAGAAAATAAATTAAAGCTGAGTGAACAGCGTTTTAGGAATTTGGTACAAGATGGATCTGACTTAATTGGCATTTTAGGACACGATGCCACTTACAAATACGTTAGCCCTACATCATTTGCAATATTAGGTTATGAACCCGATGAATTTACCGGAAAAAGTGCATTTGATTTTATTCACCATGATGATATTCAAAATGTGCAGGATAATTTTGCTTTATTGCAAACAACTAAAAAAATTACTTTACCTCATTTTCGGTTTAAAAATAAGAAAGGTGAATGGAGATGGATGGATACGACATTAACGAACTTAATGGAAGAACCTGCAGTAAATGGAATAGTCGCTAACTCACGGGATATAACCGAACGTAAAAATGATGAATTACAAAAGGAACTTTTAAGAAAAATTAGAATAATTTTTAATGAGCCCTTCAGTATTGTTGATACTCTTGACAGAGTATTAAAAGAAGTTACATTATTTGGTCAGTTTTCTTTTGCAGAATCCTGGTTATTAAGTGCAGATAAAAAAGAAATTAAAAGAGCTACCTATTACGTAGCAGATGCTGCATTGCGCCAAACCTTAACCCATACGTCCATTTTAAATAGTCAAAAGAAAGGAGAAGGTTTGGTAGGTGCAGCATGGCAAACACTTGAAATGCAGGAGTGGGAGAGCGATACACATTCAGTCATTATAATGGATGAGCAGGTATTGATAAATGCAGGTATAAAGAAATTATATGCACTCCCGTTTTTATATAACACAGAAATTATAGGTGTGTTGGTTTTTGCTTTAGATAAAAATGAAAATACCATTAATAAACTTGATAATTTATTTAGTAGCCTAAAGTCTTACATAGGTGCCGAAATTAAAAGAAAACAGCTGGAGCAGGAGCTTAACCAGATATTCAATTTTGCTCCTGACATAATTGCCATTATAGGTAATGATGGTTATTTTAAAAAATTGAATCCTGCTGCGAGTAGTATGCTGGAGTACAGTTTGGAGGAATTAATGGCAAGGCCTTTAATAGATTTTGTACATCCAGAAGATCATAGTGAAACATATAAGAAATTAGACGATGTTATAACAGGTAAAGCGACTTTTTATTTTGAAACCCGATACATCACAAAATCCGGAAAAATAAAATGGCTGGCCTGGACATGTTCACCATCACAAGAGGAAGAACTAATATTTGCAGTTGCAAAAAATATTACGGAAAAGAAAGATCTGGAGGTGGTTTTAGGAAAGGCCAATCAACTTGCAAGAATGGGAAGTTGGGAGTTTGACGTGGAAATGAGTGCACTTTTTTGGTCTGACTTTACAAAAGAAATTCATGAAGTCTCCTTTGAGTTTTTACCTTCTTTAGAAAATGCAATGCAAGCATACAAAGAGGGTAATAACAGGGACCTGATGGTTATAAAAGTAAACGATGCTCAGAAGAATGGAACCCCTTGGGACGTGGAGCTTGAAATAATTACTGACAAAGGCAATGAAAAATGGATTCGTTCGATTGGTGAAACAGAGTTTATAGATGGCAAATGTGTAAAAGTATATGGCAGTGTGCAAGATATTGATGAGCGTAAAAGAGCGGAAGAAAATATAAGAAGCAGTGAAGAAAGAAGAGAATTAATAATGAATAATGCGCTGGATGCCATAATTTGTTTTGATAAACATGGGGATGTTACTTTTTGGAACCCACAGGCAGTTTCTATTTTTGGTTGGCAGGAAGAGGAAGTGTTGGGTCAAAAACTTTCATGTATTATACTACCTGAGAGAGACAGAGTTCAGCTCGAAGAGGGAATGAAACATTATTTTAAAACAGGTGCGAGCCCAGCCTTAAATAAATTGCTTCAACTTTCTGCCTTAAGAAAAAGCGGCGAAGAATTTCCCGTAGAGCTTTCTGTGTTACCTATACAACAAAATGATGAAGAATTCTTTTGTGCATTTGTAAGAGATATAACGGAACGGAAATCATGGGAAACCCAATTGTTGCAACTTAACCAGAATTTGCAAAGGCAAACACATGAAATGGCTGCCATAAATAAAGAGTTGGAACAATTTGCCTATGTAGCGTCTCACGATTTGCAGGAACCACTAAGGATGGTCACCAGTTTTATTACCCTGCTGCAAAAAAAATATGATCATTTATTTGATGAAAAAGGTAAAAAATATATCTATTTTGCTGTGGATGGTGCATCAAGAATGCGGCAAATGATACTTGATCTGTTAGAATTTTCAAAAATTGGCAGAAATGATGAACTGAAAGAGCATGTAGATTTGAATGAAATAGTGGAAGAAATTCAAATTCTGTACAACAGTAAAATTGAAGAGCAAAAAGCAATTATACTAACTGAAAAGTTACCCATTTTGCAATCATACAAGTCCCCTATAAGACAGGTTTTTCAAAATATTATAAGTAACTCACTAAAGTACAGCAATCAAAATAAACCGTGTTTGATTGAGATACATGCAAAAGAAGTAGATAACTATTGGGAGTTTTCTATCAAAGACAACGGAATAGGAATAGGTAAAGATTATTTTGATAAGATATTTGTCATATTCCAGCGTTTGCATACCAAAGAAGTTTATTCAGGAAACGGTATGGGACTATCAGTAACCAAAAAAATTATTGAAAATTTAAATGGAAAAATATGGGTTGAATCTGTAGAAGGTGAGGGAAGTGTATTCTTCTTTACGATACCTAATACAGAGACCAAAATTGTGAATTAAATCCAATAAACCTTTTTAAACAGTACAATGAATAGCAAAGATGCAGGGTAGATAAGGCCAGACCCATCTCTACATTAAATGTGATTGGTAAAAATTTTTTCGAACTATTTAAGTTATTTAAAAGTTTACATTCGCAATCTTTTTTTAAGGTTTCATGTTTAGGTCTTGCAGCTTGTAAAAAAAATAATAGAATGACGTGAGGGTAAGTTTTTAAGCAGAAAGCAAAATTTGGAAAAGGAAATTTTTATTTTATATTTGAAAAATTTTTTTATGCGATGAAGCATGTACATATTTTATTAGTTGAAGATAATGAAGGAGATATTTATCTTATTACAGAGGCTTTGGAAGAGGGTAAAATTATGAGCAAGCTTAGCGTAGCAAGAGATGGTAACGCTGCGATTGATTTTTTAGAAAAGAAAGGTGAATTTAAGGATGCTGAATTGCCCGATCTTATTTTGTTGGATGTCAACCTTCCGAAGAAAAATGGATACGAGGTGCTGCAATATGTAAAGAAAGAGAGTCATTTAAAACAGATACCCGTAATCATGCTCACTACATCATCTTCGGAAAAGGATATTCTTATGTCTTATAAAAACTACGCAAATTGTTTCATTACTAAACCGGTGGATGCCGAAAGCTTTTTAAAAGTTGTTTGCAGCATAGAAGATTTTTGGATAAATATTGTATCCCTCCCTACCAATAAATCTCAGAAATGATAAAAGATAAAAAGCCTTACAATTTGTTGGTTATTGAAGATAACCTCGGAGATTACATGCTTGTGGAAGAGTTCATTGGGCAATACATGCATAATGTAAAAATTACACATGCACTAAATTTTAAGAATACGCTTGTAAGGTTGAATGAAAAGCCTCATCTTTTTGATTTAATACTGATGGATCTTACTTTGCCTGATAAAAGTGGAGAAGATTTGGTAACGGAAATGTTAAGGCTACTACCAAACAGTCCAATCATAATTTTAACGGGCTACACAGATATTGATTTCAGTATTCAGTCTATCTCACGTGGAATTTCAGATTACTTAATAAAGGATGACTTGAATGGAACAATGCTTTATAAAAGTATTACCTACGCAATAGAAAGAAAAAAAATAACTGCGCTATTAGAAGATTCAGAAAAAAGATATAGCAACCTATTTCATTTAAGCCCCCAGCCAATGTGGTTGTATGATATTGAAAGCTTGCGGTTTTTACAGGTTAATAAAGCCGCAATTGAGCATTATGGATATTCTAACGAGGAGTTTCTTAATATGCAGATTACAGATATCCGTTCTAAAGAAGATGCTGAAAAATCAAAAGCCCATATCGAAAAAAGAGTAATTAGGGGAGAAAGTTCTTTTAAAGGAAGTTCTAATCATGTAAAAAAAAGTGGAGAAGTAATTAATGTTGAAATTTATATTACCGATATTCTTATAAATGAAAGATTATGCAGATCTGTAATTGCTTTTGATGTAACGGAAAGAAATGAATATGAAAATAGAATTACAAAAGCCATTATTAAAACCCAGGAAGAAGAGCGATATGAAATTGGGGGAGAATTGCACGACAATGTTTGCCAGATACTAGCCACAAGCATGATTACCCTTGGTATGATGAAAAAACATATTGATCCTGCAGCAGGTGAATGGTTTGATAGCACCAAGCAATACATCAATATGGCCTCAGATGAAATAAGGAATTTATCCCACCGCCTTGCACCCGCGTTTTTTGATGATTCAAGCTTTGAGGTTGCTATAGAAGTTTTATTTAATTCATTTAATGTAGAAGGTAAATATCAAATCAATATTGAGTTTGACGATAGAATAAATAACATAGACCTTAACCTCGAAATGCAGTTAAATCTGTATCGGATTTTACAGGAGCAATTGCGAAATATAATGAAGTATGCACATGCAACTGTTATTGATTTTAGTTTTTTTATTGACAATGCGTTTATTACTTTAAAATTAAGAGATAATGGAGTGGGCTTTAATACCGATACGTTAAAAAGTGGAATTGGTCTTGCAAATATGAGGAGGAGGACAGAACTGTTTTCTGGTACCTTTGTTATTCAGTCCTCACCAGGTAATGGCTGTAACATGATAGTCACTATTCCTATTGCTGCAGATGTTGCCAGTAAAAATTAATCTGGAACAATTATTTTTAAAATTCCCGGGCATATTCTTGCAGCAACATGCTTAATTTTTCCTTGGTACTCTCCATCAATTTGAAAATGCATCCTGCGTCTCATATTTATCTTAACAGATGTTGATTTTATTATTTCAATGTTTTTAGGATTAAAAACCCTTGGATTAAAAAGCGTTTTCAATAGTGCCCCCGGCGATAACTTTTTTACTATTATCACTTCGAACAACCCATCATTTAAAGATCCTTCCGGGTAAATCACTGCTCCTGTACCATATCTTGTGCCATTGGCAAGCACAACCATAAATGCATCTCTTCTTACTTCAGTATTATTTACTTTTACAGCTACCTGCATTTTTTCTCTATGCCATAATGTTTTTAAAATAACAAGCGCATATCCCAATTTACCTCTAAGTTTTCCTTCATCAAAATGTTTTATTAGTTGGGCATTAAGTCCTACATCGCTTAGGTGAAGACAATAACTTATTTCATTTATTTTAATAAGATCGCAATTTTTTATTTTATTATTTAAGATTATTCTCAGCGCTTGTATCGCATTTTCCGGTATGCCAAGTTCTTTTGCCGTACCATTTGCAGAGCCCGCAGGTAAAATACCAAGCACTACATCGCTTCCTGCAATAATATTAGCTAGCATAGTTACTGTTCCGTCTCCACCTACTGCAATTATAGTAAGAGGAGCTACTTTTTTAATGTGGTCTTTAATTTGAACTGTGGTAAAATGCTCAGGTAAATCGTAAATTTAAAATGTTACCTTTTTGTCATTTAAAAAATCGCTGATAACCTTCCCCCAAGTATTCGCTTGGCTGGTACCGGAGTTATTATTTACAATGAATAAAAATTGAAGCATTTTCTGTAATTAATTTGTAAAACAGTATGATCGATGAGGCAACATATGTACCAGAAAAAAAAACGATTCTGCAAAGAATACAATTAAAGGTATTTGCTGTATTTAGACTGTACAATGGAAGTACCATAAAATTATATAAAGGGTTTGCCAATAACAAATCTTGCTCTATTTATGGTCATGCTTTTTCTCTTTCGCCTATAAAAAAAAGCCATTTCAGAAATTTCTTTCTTTACAATGCAATGGCGCTTTTCCGCCTTTTTATGGTCAAGCCAATAAAGGGCGCTGTGGTTAGTTTGCAATGGAAAGAAAAAAGATATACCGCAATAACTGCTTCTGACGGTTTTTTTAAGTTGGAATGGGATTACAACGAAAGCCCGGCAGCAGGGCAATATGAAGTAGAAGTTGTGCTCCTTAAAAAAGGGACTGATAATATTATAAAAGCCAAAGCAACCTCTGTTGTCATTGTCCCATCAGTTAGGTCTTTTTCTTTTATTTCAGATATAGATGATACTTTCTTAATTTCTCATTCCTCTAACATAAGAAAAAGATTATTTGTATTGCTTACAGAAAACGCAAAAAGTAGAAAACCATTTGACGGTGCGGTAGAGCATTACCGGCTTTTGCATGGTATAGATGATGCAAACCCTGCCAACAATGCTTTCTTCTATGTTTCAAGCAGTGAATGGAATTTATATGACTACATTGAAGATTTTTTACACGAGCATCAATTGCCTGATGGAGTATGCCTGTTAAACCAGGTTAAGACATTATCAAAACTTTTTTCAACAGGGCAAAATAATCATTCAGGAAAATTTACACGTATTGTAAAAATACTAGAGGCTTATCCTCACCAAAGATTTGTTTTGTTGGGAGATGATTCACAAAAAGATATTGATATTTACACATCTATTGTAGAGCACTTTCCGCAAAATGTGTATTGTGTATACATTAGGCGTGTAGGTACGCCAGAAAAAGAGAATGTTCTTTTAAAACAAAAGTTGATTGAAGCAAAAGGGGTGTTGTTTTATTATTTTGTACACAGCCAAGAAGCCATACTGCATTCAAAAAAAATTGGGCTTATCAATTAAGCGGTATTATCAGCTTTGCTGTTTTCTTTTTTTAATAGAAACCATTTAGCAAGTAATAACCATATTAAGCCAAGAAAAAAGCCTGCAATTACATCGCTTGCATAGTGCAACCTTAAATACACTCTGCTATAGCCTACCAGTAAAATAAGAACTATAAAAAAAATAACTAGCGCCCATTTTACGTAGATGTTTTTTACGTTTTTATAAGCGATATAGGCAATAATGCCATAAAAAGTTACACTGGTAAAAGTATGCCCGCTTGGAAAACTATAGCCTTGTACTTTCGCTATAAGTGCTATTAATGGCCGCTCTCGTTGTAAAAATAACTTAATAGAAAACATTACAACAACACTTGAAATTGATATCGTGGCAATTCTAAGAGCTGTTTTTAAGTTTGGTCTGTAAAAAACATAGTAACATATTAGAATGATATTAGCGGGCAATAAAAAATTTTGTGATCCAATGAATGTGATCACCTGCATGATAGACGTATGCGTACTATTTACCCAAGGTTTAATGAGGCTAAAAACGTCTTCATCAAATGAAAGATTTTTATCTTCAAATATCATATCTGCTACAATAAATAAACCCCACAGGCAAAATATAAATAATGCCACCATCAATAAAACAGAGAGTGATAATTTTTTTAAGAAGGAAAATCTAGCCTTTGCAACCATTTATTTTTATAGATTAAAAAATGCCACTTTATGCAAATCATAAAATATTTGTAAAACTAATCTGCAAGTTTTATTCCTGTTTTTTCGAAGGTTATTTTTCTTTCTCTGTATAAATTACCTGTGGTCATTTTAAATGTTTTTTTGCTCATACCAAAAAACACATAGATCTCTTCAGGATCACTTTTGTCATAGTAAGGCAAGTATCCATCATTTTCTTTTAATAGTCGTAAAACCTTGTCTGCTTCGCCTTCTACCCTGTTGTAACCCATTTTGCCGGCTACTACATCTATTCTATTATCTGGGTATATTTTTTTTACGTATCCTTTAAATTTGTCGCCTGTGCCAATGGTTCTGTATACCTCGTTTAAATGAAGTACGCCTGTATGCTCATTGTTTATGATCATTAAATACCCAATATCTGTTCTTCTCAATACGATTAAATCTACTTCCTCTGCTTCTGCAATTGTTAGGTTGTCGTTGTTTAAAAATTGTTCAACCCTTTCTGTGGCTGCAGCACGCCCCGTTTGCTCGTCTCTATAAATTTTTACAAGGTATTCTCCCATGGGGCGCATACCTGTAATTTGCTGGCTTTTTGGTACAAAAAGATCTTTCATTAATCCCCAATCCATAAAAGCACCTTGTTCTGTTACAGATACTGTTTTTAGTTTTACAAACTCATCTACAACCCCAAAAGGTTTTTGTGTGGTAGCAATTAATCTGTCTTCCCCATCGTGGTATACAAATACATTTAATTCGTCGCCTTCATTTAATCCTGGAGGTACAAATCGTTTTGGTAATAAAATTCCTTCAGCACCGTCATCCAAATACACTCCAAAGTCTACTTTGCGCAATACTTTCAATAAATTATAATCGCCTGTTTTTATCATCTTTTTAAAATTTAACTTGCTAAAGGTAAACAACAAATGTTTGTGCCTTTTTTATACCTATTTTCTCGTGCCATTTTCCTGCTCTGTTACTTTTTCAATTTGTAATTCTTCCCACGGTGTTGAGCCGTCTTTTTCTCTTTTAAAATTAAGAGAGGCGGTACTTTCAATAATTATCTCAGCCGTGGTGTATACAATACAGCCCTTTAATAAATGGCCTCCAATTGTTTTTCCGGAACTGTCGCTTATGCTGATGTGTATATGATTGCCATTTTTTGAAACCGTACCTGTAAGACTTACTATTTCAAAATGCCCCCTGCCGGTGCTGCCGTTTTCCATGTTGGCAAATCTGATATTATAATTTGTAAGGCTTCCGGCGCAGGTCACCATCCAGCCTGCAGCTATATTATTTTTTTGTACATATTGTTCTATTTGTACTCGCAAGTCTTCTCCTGGCTTAAGCCGTATAGCATGTACAAGTATAGGCGCATTGCTGGTCATGGTTTTTGTAGTTTTACACGATGATATTGTAAGTGTTATACAAAAAAGCAACAATAATGTTTTCATTTTAAATTTTATTAACTATTTTTTGCAATACAGTTACCATTTAGTAACCTAAAGAAATGATTGTGCAAACTGTTCAATTTTTTCACAGGTGCTGTGAAAATTTCACTACAAAAAAACCCTTTTCTTTAGGGAAGAAAAGGGTTTTTTAAATTAAAAAATCTTTCAAGTTTTACAAAGTTATTTGTTTTTCTGTCATCATTTTACGCATATTCAATAAACCGTAGCGCATTCTGCCAAGGGCAGTATTTATGCTGCAATTCGTAAGCTGTGCTATTTCTTTAAAACTCAAATCAGCATAGTGACGAAGAATAATAACTTCTCTTTGATCTTCAGGTAGTAAATCGATAAGTCTGCGTACTTTATCAGACGTTTGTTCCGTCATAATTCGAGTGTCAACCCCTGCTTCAGAAAAATTTAACACTTCAAAGATATCTCTGTCGTCGCTGGTTTTAATTGTAGGATTACGCTTTACTTTTCTAAAATGATCTACACAAAGGTTGTGTGCTATGCGCATAGCCCATGGTAAAAATTTTCCTTCATCTGTGTAACGGCCACCTTTTAAAGTGTCGATTACTCTCATAAATACATCTTGAAAAATATCTTCGGCAAGATATTTGTCTTTTACCAAAAGGTAAATAGATGTAAAAATTTTGTCTTTGTAGCGATTTACAAGTATTGCTAGGGCATTTGAATCGCCATCGATGTACATACGTACAATTTGCTGATCGGATAAAACAGTTTGGTCTTTCATTTTTCTACAATTTTTAGAATGTTATGGACAATTGGAAAATATTGCCAATGGAGGGAAAAAAACTACAGACGCTTTGTAAGGAGATTCATGTGTTTTTTCAATCAATTGGATATTGTTTTGTAAACATAAAAACATAATTTTTGATTACAATTGTTTTTTATGTTTATTTTATAAGATTTGTTAATTATACTGTTTTGTGTATTCCAATCATCGTAGTTTTACAGCAAAAAAATCTGAAAAAATACTCATTTGCACAAAAAGAAATTTTTAAAAATATCTGGGTGTGTAGAATTACCTTTAGTTTATGCTTAAAACCTCCGCAGCCCCCGTTACGGCTACAAAAAATAACAATTTAACCAACGATATCTTCATACAAGGTGCACGTGTTCACAACCTAAAAAATGTAACTGTTACCATTCCACGCAATAAATTAGTAGTTGTAACCGGTGTGTCTGGCTCAGGTAAATCATCTCTAACAATTGATACTTTATTTGCCGAAGGACAACGCAGATATGCTGAAAGTTTAAGCGCCTATGCAAGGCAATTTATGCAGCGTATGAATAAGCCTGATGTAGATTTTATCAAAGGGCTTTGTCCTGCAATTGCTATTGAACAAAAGGTCATAACACGCACGCCAAGAAGCACCGTTGGAAGCATGACAGAAATTTACGATTACCTCCGTTTGTTATTTGCACGAACAGGCAAAACAATTTCGCAGGTAAGTGGAAGAGAAGTAAAAAAAGATGATGTGCCTGATGTCGTAGCAGCAATAAATAAAGCAAAAGATGGCGATAAGATAATGCTGATTGCTACATTTAAGAGTCACGCAAACAGAGATGAAAATGAAGAGCTCAATATTCTTTTGCAAAAAGGATTTTCACGCCTTTACATCAACAATGAAATTGTAGCTATTGAAGATTTGCTGGAAGATAAGGGCCCCAAAAAGGCGAAGATGGAAAAATTTATTTTAATTGACAGGCTTATAAAAAAAGAGTTCGATGAAGATGATTTGCATCGAATTGCAGATTCTGCCGGTACAGCATTTTATGAGGGAGAGGGAACCATGTTTGTACAAATAAACGAGAAGACACCATTAAAATTCAGCAATAAGTTTGAATTAGATGATATTGTTTTTGAAGAACCAGTGCCAAATTTATTTTCATTTAATAATCCTTTTGGTGCGTGCCCTGTATGCGAAGGTTTTTCTATGGTACTTGGGCTTGATAAAGACCTTGTTATTCCCGATAAAAGATTAAGTCTTTACGAGGGAGCTGTTGCACCATGGAAAGGTGAAAAACTCAGCCTTTGGAAAGAGAATTTTATACGTGCTGCAAAGCAATTTGATTTTCCTGTGCACAAGCCTATTATGGATTTAACTGAGGCACAGTTAAAAACCTTATGGGAGGGAAATAAATATACGGAAGGAATAAATGATTTTTTTAAAGAAGTAGAACAGAATTTGTATAAAGTACAATACAGGGTTTTGCTCAGTAGGTTTAGAGGTAGAACTTTGTGTGGAGAATGTGAAGGATACAGACTTAGAAAAGAAGCATTGTATGTAAAAGTTGCAGGTTTGCACATTGGTCAACTTTGCGAAATGCCTGTAAAAGACCTGCAAAAATGGTTTGATAAATTAAAGCTCGGTGCGTACGATGAGCAGGTTGCGAAAAGAATTTTAATTGAAGTTAAACACAGGCTTAAAACATTGATAGATGTGGGGCTTGGGTACCTAACCTTAAACAGACTAGCAAACTCTTTGAGCGGTGGCGAAAGCCAGCGCATTCAACTTACCAGAAGCCTAGGCAGCAACCTTACAAATTCTCTCTATATCTTAGATGAGCCATCTATTGGTTTGCACAGCAGAGATACAGAAAAATTAATTGTGGTTTTAAAGGAATTGCGAGATCTTAGTAACACAGTTGTAGTCGTGGAGCATGATGAAATGATGATGCGGGAAGCAGATCATATTATTGATATGGGGCCATTGGCAAGCCATCTTGGTGGTGAGGTGATTGCTGTAGGAAATTATGATGAATTAATTGCAAATGAAAAAAGTTTAACGGGTAAGTATTTATCAGGAAAATTAAAAATTGAAGCGCCTAAAGTGTTGCGCAAATGGAACAGAAGCATAAAAATTGAGGGAGCCAAACAAAACAATTTAAAAGATGTAACGGTCGAATTTCCTTTAAATATTTTGTGCGCTGTAAGTGGTGTGAGTGGGAGTGGAAAAACAACTTTGGTAAAACAAATACTATATCCTGCGTTGCAAAAAATTAAAGGCGAAGTATCTGACAAGCCGGGTTTGTACCGAAAGATTACAGGCGATATAGATTACATTAGTCGTATCGAAATGGTTGATCAAAACCCAATTGGCAAAAGCAGCAGAAGCAACCCTGTTACATACATTAAAGCCTATGATGAAATAAGAGAGTTGTTTTCTAAGCAACCGCTTTCTAAAATTAGAGGATTTATGCCCAAGCATTTTTCGTTTAATGTAGATGGTGGCCGGTGCGATGCATGCAAAGGAGAAGGGGAACAATTGGTAGAAATGCAGTTTTTAGCAGATGTTCATTTGGTATGTGATGTATGTAATGGTAAGCGTTTTAAAGAAGAAGTATTAGAAGTTACGTACAAAGAAAAAAGTATTCACGATGTGCTGGAAATGAGTGTGGATGAAGCAATTGCTTTCTTTGGTACACCTGTTGAAAAGGCTAAAGGAAAAACTTCTGATGACGGCGCAGATGTAGCAAAAAAAATTCAGCCCTTGAGTGATGTTGGTTTGGGGTATGTAAAGCTCGGGCAATCTTCCAATACGCTGAGTGGTGGCGAAGCGCAACGGGTAAAACTTGCATCTTTTTTAGGCAAGGGGAAAGCGATAGGGCACATACTTTTTATTTTTGATGAGCCTACAACTGGTTTACACTTTCACGATATTAAAAAGCTCCTTACTTCTTTTAATGCTTTGGTAGAACAGGGGCATTCCATATTGGTTATTGAGCACAATACAGATGTAATTAAAAGCTGTGATTGGGTAATAGATTTAGGCCCTGAAGCGGGCGACATGGGTGGCAACCTTGTATTTGCAGGTAAGCCTTTAGATATGAAAAAAGTAAAAGAAAGTTACACGGGGAAGTTTTTGTAATTATTACATTATCTCAACCTATTGCTGTCTTTTATTAATTTTTCATCGCTGCTAATACCACGTGCTGCTAAAATCAAAAATAAAATAACAGCCCCGTGCAAAATAGCTGTGATAGAGAATGTGCCTTTGCCTACGTAGGTTTGAATCTCTCTGTAATACAAAAATATCAGACCAACTTCTAACACGCCTGCCAGCAATGTAAACCACCATTGTTGTTTTCTGTTTTTGTATAGAAAGATGGTAACAAGTGCAACAATGCCTGTAGCAAGCGTAACAAATATCAAAGGCAATGTAGCAATACCATTTAAAAAAGACGATGGAATTAAATCTTTGTTAGTGCCCACATAAGTAGAGAACTTCAGCGTTAAAAAAACACAAACAGCAGCAAGCAAAAGCCATATAGATTGTATGCGTTGTATCATATTTTAGTATTTAGATTTTAGTATTGAGTATTTAGACAGCGGCCTAGTGAATATAGGATAAATAATGACAAGACTATCTTAATACTAAATACTCCGTACTCATTACTTAGTTTATGGCAATGGAAACCCCTTCATCATTTCATGCACTTCTTCTTTTACGGCGAGCAATGTATCCTCATTGTCAATGTCCATTAAAATTTTGTCAATAAGCACCACTATTTTTTCCATATCTGCTTCTTTCATTCCACGGGTGGTTATGGCAGGAACGCCAATTCTTATGCCACTAGTTACAAATGGACTTTTATCATCGTAGGGCACAGAATTTTTGTTCAAAGTAATATGTGCTTTATCAAGTGTTTCCTGCGCTTTCTTCCCTGTAATATTTTTATTACGAAGATCTATCAACATTAAATGATTGTCGGTACCGCCGCTTATAATCTGATAATCTCTATCTGTCAGAGCCTTTGCCATTGCCTGCGCATTTTTTTGTACCTGCTTGGTGTAGTCTTTAAACTCATCTGTAAGTAATTCGCCAAAAGCCACAGCCTTAGCGGCTATTACATGCATTAATGGCCCGCCCTGCGTACCTGGAAAAACAGCCATGTCTATTATATTGCTCATCATCCTCAGGTTGCCCTTCATATCTTTTAATCCCATTGGGTTTTCAAAATCTTTTTTCATTAAGATAATGCCTCCCCGAGGACCACGCAAAGTTTTGTGTGTAGTGCTCGTTACAAAGTGGCAATGCTCAAATGGTGAGCTTAATAAACCTGCAGCAATAAAACCTGCAGGGTGCGCCATATCGCACAATACAAAGGCATTTATTTCATCTGCCACTTTTCTTATTCTTTCATAATCAATATCACGACTATAGGCTGATGCACCACAAATAATCAACGCAGGTTTCTCAGCACGTGCTTTCTCTTCCAGCATTTCATAATCAATTAAGCCAGTTTCTTTTTTCACACCATAAAAAAATGGCCTGTAATATTTGCCTGAGAAATTTACAGGAGAACCATGTGTAAGATGCCCACCCATACTAAGGTCTAAGCCAAGTATTGCATCACCGGGTTTTAAAATCCCCAGCATCAACGCAGCATTTGCCTGCGCCCCGCTGTGCGGTTGCACGTTAGCATATTCGCAATTAAAAACTTTTTTTATTCTGTCAATAGCAAGTTGCTCTACTTCATCAACAATTTCGCACCCTCCATAATATCTTTTGCCGGGGTATCCTTCGGCATATTTATTTGTTAGGCAAGTGCCCATTGCTTCCATCACCTGTCTGCTTGTAAAATTTTCACTCGCAATCAATTCAATTCCGTGTTGCTGTCTTTCAGCTTCTTGTTGTATCAAATCAAATAAAACAGTATCTCTTTGCATAAATATTATTTTGAGCCACAAAGATAAGCACGGGATTTTTAAATATTATTTTTTAGGCGTATGGACATTTGCATAATAAGAAACATTTGTATGCCGCTGTACATTATACCTCCGCTTTGCTGCGGTGCCGTTTCTTTAGGGGCTAGCATAGCCAATGGTACAATTTTTTACTTTTATAGGCATGTGTTAGTGATTTTTAAATTTTCTAACCTTTATTTTAAAATTATTAATTTCACCTACCAAAATTATTTGCGGCCCTCTATGGCGTAACTTGTTATTCCTAAATCAATGTTATATTAATGAAGGCAATCATCCCCGTTGCAGGTGCAGGTACCAAACTTCGCCCTCATACATACACACAACCCAAGGCGCTCATCCCGCTTGCAGGTAAAACTATTTTGAGCATTATAATAGACCAGCTTAAAGAAGCAGGCATAACTGATTTTATTTTTATAATTGGTTACCTCGGTGAAAAAATTAAAGATTATGTGCAGCTAAACTACCCCGAGCTAAACATCCATTTTATCACCCAAAACGAACGGCAGGGCACAGGGCATGCAATAGAAATAACACAGGAAATTGTGGGTGATGATGAGGTGATGATTGTATTGGGCGATACGATAGCTGAATTTGATATAGTTGAAATGATAGATGCTTCGTATTCTGTTTTAGCAATAAAAAAGGTAGATGACCCACGCAATTTTGGCGTGGCTGAAATTGGAGAAGATGGCTTTATAACCAAACTTGTAGAAAAGCCTGCTATACCAAAAAGCAACATGGCTTTGGTAGGCATTTACAAAATAAAAGAAACAGGCGTGTTATTTGAATGTCTGCATAAAATACAAGGTAGCAAGCTACGCAGCTACGATGACTTTAGCCTTACAGATGCGCTTGATTGTATGATACAAAACGGAGCACGTTTTCAAGCAATGAAGGTTGCTAATTGGTACGACTGTGGCAAAAAAGAGTCGCTTATAGAATCAAATGCTATTTTATTGAAGAAATTTGGCAATTCGGTCACCGATACGAGCCATCATACCAATACAATAATCATCCCCCCCGTAAGTATCGGCAAAGGTTGTATTATCGGGAATTCTGTCATAGGGCCAAATGTTACGGTTGGTGATAATACTACAATTAATTATGGCATTATCAAAGACTCTATTATAGGCGCATACTCTAATTTATACGGCATTGTACTCAAAAATTCTCTTATTGGCAGCGATGCAGAAGTTAAAGGAGTAAGCAGAAATTTAAATATCGGAGATAATACTTCCATAGATCTTGGCGGCGGAGCAAAATAAAGATATTTTTATGAGTGTTTTTTCAAACGAAATAACCCGACTTTTTAATATTGAAAAGCCAATAATACAGGCGGGAATGGTATGGGCTAGTGGGTGGCGGCTGGCGAGTGCAGTAAGCAACGCAGGTGGTTTGGGTATCATTGGTAGTGGCAGCATGTATCCCGAAATTTTAAAAGAGCATATAATAAAAACTAAGGCTGCTACTGATAAACCGTTTGCTGTAAATGTGCCATTGCTCTATCCTAATATCGACGAGCATATCCAAATTATTATTGATTGTAAAGTACCCATCGTATTTACAAGTGCAGGCAACCCAAAAACCTTCACCAAAATTTTAAAAGCTGAAGGTATAAAAGTCGTGCATGTTGTAAGCAGCAGTAAGTTTGCGCAAAAAGCGGAGGCTGCGGGTTGCGATGCAGTTGTGGCAGAAGGGTTTGAAGCCGGCGGTCACAATGGAAGAGAAGAAACAACGTCGTTTGTTTTAATACCGGCGGTTAAGGAAAAAGTATCTATCCCTGTTATTGCTGCAGGTGGTATAGCAACCGGCAGGCAGATGTTGGCTGCTATGATTTTAGGAGCTAGTGCTGTACAAATAGGCAGCAGATTTGTAGCTAGCCACGAAGCTTCCTGTCATCTGAATTTTAAAAATGCTGTCATTTCTTCTGAAGAAGGCGATACAGAATTATCTTTTAAAAAATTAACGCCGGTGCGGTTGTTGAAAAACGAATTTTATAATCTGGTAAAAAACGCTGAGGAAGCCCATGCTAGTGTGGAGCAACTTTCACACTTACTCGGGCGTGGCCGAGCGAAAAAAGGAATGTTTGAAGGAGATCTTGTAGAAGGGGAGCTCGAAATTGGGCAGGTTAGTTCCTTAATAAAATCAATAAAGCCTGCGGCAGAAATTGTTAATGACCTGTGGATTGAGTACATTACAATACTAGAGAGCTTTCACAAATAACCCTATATTTGCAAATTAAAAAATTGTCAATTAATCCTTATAGAAATGCGTAGAGGAGAACAGGTGTTTATTCTTAGGTTTATAATTTTTATATCCTTTATATTTTCCACTCTTTTTACTTATAGCCAGCCACCAACGAATGGAGGTATTCCTACGATTCCTTTGGGTAATCCAAATTTACCAACTGCACCGGTAAATATGACAAATCCCCAATTGCAAACACTTTTAGCAGATCAAAATCAAAAAACAGGTGAGGATTTAAATCCTGTAATAAAAAATAATAAAATATATAAAGACAGTCTTACCGATTATGGTAGCACGGGTCGAGGCTATAGCCCAAAAGCAACCTATGGTGCAAATGTGTTTGCCAATGCTGCACAGTACAGCACGGCAGAGCTTTCTACACCACCATTGGACTATCCTATTGGCGTTGGAGATAACATTGTTGTTTCTATGTACGGAGGCGCAGAATTTCAAAGAAAATATGGAGTTGGTACAGATGGTTCCATTTTTCCAGGTGGTATGGGTAAAATTTATGTAGGGGGTTTAACGTTTGAGAATGCACGACGAATTCTTTATTCCAGGTTTGCTGCGGTTGTGCCGGCAGGAACTAACATTGATATCAGTTTGGGAGAGCCCCGCAGTATAAATATAAATGTTGTGAATGAGGTAAATAATCCTGGTATTATCACCGTATCTGCCTTCAGCAATGCATTTACCGTAATTGCAAAAGCCGGTGGTGTTACGGCAAGTGGTAACCTTCGTAATATTCAAATTAAAAGGAACGGACGCATAATAGAAGAATTGGATGTTTACAAATATTTACAAACTGGCGATTTTGGCAAACGGCTGTATCTTCAAAACAATGACTTTATAATAGTTCCCTTTTATGAAAAAAAGGTATTGGCCACAGGCCAGTTTAAAAGACCTATGTATTATCAGTTAAGAAAAGAGGAAGGCGTAAAAGCACTTTTGAAATACAGCGGTGGTTTAAATGCCGATGCACTAGCTTCAAATATTAATATTATTCGCACCGAAAGCGAAAGCCAGGTTTTAAAAGATGTAAATGCCAATGCTATTTTACGTTTAGATAACCAGGATGTGCTTCTGCAGGATGGTGATATTGTAAAGGCAAATCTTGTAAGGGCCGGGTTGGTTAATAAAATAGAAATACGCGGCGAAATTAAATACCCTGACTTATATGAATATAGAAATGGAGATAGGTTATTTGATTTAATAAACAGAGCTGGAGGGATAACCCGTAACACTTATTTGCAAAGGGCTTATGTTTTTCGTGGTGCGGGTGATTCTACCAATTTGCAGTCTGCAGATAGGCTGGAGGTTGATTTAACCGAAATAAACAACAATAAGATAGAGAGTAAAAACAATGTTGCTTTATTGCCAAACGATATTATACAGCTTTTTAGTTCGGCAGAATTTACGGATGAAGTATTTGTTGAAGTATTTGGGGAAGTAAGGAAAGAAGGCAAACACAGAAAATATGGCGGAATGACCTTGGAGGATCTTTTGTATTTATCAGGAGGACTTAAACCGTCAGCAGAGTTTGGGAGATTGGAAATTTCGAGTATTGTTGATGTTGATTCGGCGAGAAAAGGTTTAAAGCCTACTCGAACGGTTGTAAAATCGTATTACATAGATCAAAATTTGAAGTTGGATTCTGCTGCAGCAAAAGTTATTTTAAAACCCTACGATCAGATTTTTGCCAGAAAAAACCCAACATTTGAGTTGCAGCAAAATATTGAATTAAGAGGTTTGATAAAATACCCAGGTCTTTACCCAAGATTGGATAAGTTTGAAAAAATTTCTTCTTACATAGATCGTGCGGGTGGGTTCAAAGAAAATGCTAACCTGGCTGGCGCTGTACTTATCAGGCGTAAAACAGACAATTTACGGGAACAGGTTGTTGCAAAAGCTAAATATGATAGTATTGGTAATCTCATTTCTACAATGGCCGATACAAAATCTTTAGTAGATACAGTAAGTATAGAATTGTACAAAGCTTTAAAATATAAAAATTCGAAGCACGATATTATATTACAGGAAAAAGATTTGATTTTTATTCCTGAAGTTAATCCTTTTGTAAGTATTCAAGGGCGAGTGCAGGCACCTTTAAAAATAGCATTTGATAAAGAGCACACAAATGTTGGTTATTATATAGATAAAGCAGGTGGCTTTGGTATAAGGCCCTGGAGACGCAGGGTATTTGTTACATATGCGAACGGAAGAAGCAAGCGTACGAAAAATTTTATGTTCTTTCATTTTTACCCAAGGGTAGAAGAAGGTGCTTTTGTAACTGTACCTACAAGACCAGAAGGTCAGGAATTTACTGATGCTATAAAAACTGCCGCAACAACTCTTGGGCCTGCTTTGCTTACAGGTCTTTTATTAAAATATGTAAATTAAAAATTGTTTAGTGACAAACAAAGAACTTGTTAGAATTATACTTAAAAGAATCAACAAAGTCAAAATACTCATACCTATTGGGGGACTGGCTATTGCTGTTTTAATGTACATGTTTGCAAAGAATAAACCTGTTGTGTATTCTGTAAAATCCAGTTTGTATCCTTTATCTGCACCCGCAGATGCGAGTTCTGCGACCTCCAAAATCAGCGAATTATTAGGAGGAAGTGGAGGCTCTAAATCCTTAAGTGATGAGGCAAATGTTAATATAGAAGAAGTTGCTAGAAGCAGGAAAACAAGAGAAGCAGTAGTTTCTCAAAGGCTTGCAATATTTGGGAACAAAACCATTGCTGAAATTCTCATTGATGACTATAACAGAGATAAATCTTTTTTTGCACCCACAATAAAGAAGTCATCTGCGACTGTAGAATTAAATTCATCAGGCGCAATTTTATTGGAAGATTATTATACAGTTAAATTCAATAAAAATAATTTGTTAGAAATTTATTTTTCTCACACAAATAAGGAATTAATTACACCTACAAGTTCAATTCTTGTGGAAAAAATCTCCCAATTTTACAAAGAATTGAAAATAAAGAAAGCTCAACTCGATTATGATTTTACCCAAAAAAAAGTAGATTCTTTAGAGGTTGTTTTAAAGACATACGACAATCAGAGAATAGCATTAAACAATACTACGCTCTTTGTTCCTCTGGGGAAACTACAATATTCGGTACCAAAAGAAAATCTTGAAAGGGATAAATTGCTTGTTTTATCACAGCGTAATAGTGCAGCATCCAATAGGGAAGAGGCATTGTGGAGGCTACAAAAAGTAACACCTACTATCGAAATTTTAGATGCGCCTTTGCCTCCATTTTTAGAAAATAGAGCATCCAAAATAATCTACTCAATTTTGGGATTTGCAATGGGATGCATTCTCTTGGTATTTTTGAGCATAGCAGGTGTTCTTTATAGATACGTAAACCTTGAAGTGAAAAAGAAACTTGCAGACACAGTGGAAACGAGTACCGTTACTGAGTCAGCTTAGTGCACTATAAAATTTATTTATTCTCAGATGCTCCTGCAATCATATTGGCTACTCGCTCACCATCCATAGCAGCACTAACAATACCTCCTGCATACCCTGCACCTTCTCCGCATGGGTATAAATTTTTAAGTTGAGGATGCTGTAAATTTTCAGCATTTCTTGGAATTCTCACAGGGCTCGATGTTCTGCTTTCTACAGCAATTATCACGGCTTCATTTGAATAGTAACCTTTCATTTTTCTACCAAAAACCTGAAAAGCTTCCGCAAGAGCATCATAAATAAATGCTGGTAGCACTTTGTCAAGTTTTGAAGAAGTTAAACCGGGTAAATAAGAATTTAGTGGAAGTGTTTCAGATAATTTTCTTTTTACAAAATCCTGCATTCTTTGTGCAGGGGCTTTAAAATTTCCACCGCCAGCGTTGTAAGTTTGCTGCTCCACCATTTGCTGAAACTTCATAAAAATGAGGGGATCGCTTTCATTCGTTTCCAGACCGGCATTCATGAGTGAAGCAGATGCATCAGCTTTATCTATCTGCACCACAATGCCACTGTTGGCAAATGCATTGTTCCTTTTAGATGGGCTCCAGCCATTTACAACAAGTTCACCTTCATCTGTGGCCGCAGGCGCAACAATGCCTCCGGGGCACATGCAAAACGAAAAGACACCCCTTCCATTTACCTGTTGCACGAGTGAATAGGCTGCTGGCGGTAAATGAATATCTCTTTCAACAGCGCAATGGTATTGTATGCTATCTATTAAACTTTGTGGGTGTTCAATTCTAACGCCCATAGCAATAGGCTTAGGCTCTATTAATATATTTTTTGAATGCAGTAGGGTAAACACATCCCGTGCGGAGTGGCCTGTCGCAAGCACATAGGCATCGGCCGAAAAAGAGTCGCCATCAGCAGTTTTTACACATTCAATTTTTGAACCGCTAACTACAATATCAATTGCTTTTTTTTCAAACAATACTTCGCCGCCACTCACCCGAATCTGCTCGTGCATGGCCATTATTATTTGCGGGAGTTTGTTTGTGCCAATATGCGGGTGCGCATCGTAGGCAATATTTTGCGGCGCACCAAACTGTATAAATAAATCCAGAATTTTATCTATATCCCCACGCTTATTACTCCGGGTGTATAGTTTGCCGTCGCTGTAAGTTCCCGCTCCTCCTTCACCAAAGCAGTAATTGCTTTCAGGGTTTACAATACCTTCTTTGTTTAATTTTGCAAGGTCTCTGCGCCTCGCCCTTACATCTTTTCCTCTTTCTAAAATAATTGGTTTTATGCCGTTTTGCAACAGTTGCAGCGCCGCAAAAATTCCTGCAGGCCCCGAGCCTATTATTATTACTTTCTTTGCTGCATTTGTTACGTCCTTAAATGAAAATATTTTTTCTTTAAGCGAAGTTACAGGCTCATTGATAAATGCATTTACCGTAAGATTTACGTAAATATTTTTCCCCCTCGCATCAATGGATTTTTTGAGAATAGAATACCCTGAAACAGCTGTTTTTTTTATTCCAGCAAACGAGGCAATTTGCTGTAAAATAACTGCATCATCATCCGCATCTGCCGGACTGAGTTTTAAAACTACTTTTTGTTGCATGTATTTGCCGGGTCTTCTCCCGGAAATTTTTTAATAAACGAGTGTTTAAAATTTAATTTAACAAATTTGTGAGCTTTTTTTAGAACGGGAGATCATCATTTTCTGGCGATGCTGTAAAATTATCTAAAGGCTCCATGGTACTGGTATCGGCATTATTATTACCCTGGTTGGTCGATAAAATTTGTTCAATACGCCACGCATCTAAATTGGTAATGTAGTTTGTCTTACCATCTTTTTCCCATTTACTTCCTTTAATATTAAAATATACCTTGACTGTATCGCCAATATTTACTTTATCTATTATTTCTGTTTTATCTTGAACAGCCTGAAACTTAGCATAGTTCACAATCGTTCTACCTCCTATGTCGTCTGTTTTTTCAATAGCAAATTCTCTTGTTTTAAAAGATTCGGTGCGTTGAACGGTATCGTATTTTGCAATTAATTTGCCTGTTAATTCGTAACTCATAATATTATTTTATTATTAAAAATAGTCCTTATTTCTTTAAGAGATTTCGTTCGGATAAAGTTAATAACTTTTATTTAAAATTAATTTTGCTTGAGTTTAAATTACAGCTTATACACATTTAGCAAAAAAATATTTATAATTTTTTATCTGTATTTTTTTGCTTTGGTTTTTCGGATAATTTATTTTTAAATCAATAGGAATCAATTGCAGCAAGTCGTTATCTATTTTTATGTGAAAAATCTGTTGTAGAATAATATCTATAAATTAAAAAAAAAATTAAAATGAATAAAAAGTTTTTTTTATCAACAATTTATTTTGATATTCGCTGTCCGCGTAAAGAATGTAATCACACATTTAGTGGGTGCCAAAAACTAACCAAATTACACAAATAAAAAACTGTTGAATTTCTGATGGATAAATCTTTTGATAAAATATGGGCGTCGTGTTTGGATATTATCAAAGATATTGTTGAATGGCAACATTTCAAAACATGGTTTGAACCAATAAAACCAGTAAGTCTCAAAGAAAAAATTCTTACAATACAAGTACCAAGTCAATTTTTTTATGAGTATCTTGAAGAGCATTACGTATCTCTTCTTGCAAAAACATTGAAGCGTGAATTGGGTAAAGATGCAAGATTAGAATACAGGATTATGGTTGACAGTGGTAACAGCAAAAACAAACCGCTTACAACCGATATTCCCGGTCATGGATACAGATCATATTCAAACAATGAAATGGATTTTCCCCTAGTCATAAATAACCCCGTTAAGAACCCGTTTGTAATACCTGGGCTAAAGAAGATGCAGATTGATCCGCAACTTAATGCCGCATATACATTTGATACCTTTATTGAAGGCGATTGTAACAGGGTAGCAAGGAGAGCAGGGAAAACTGTTGCTGAAAAACCAGGTGGTACAAGTTTTAACCCACTTGTAGTTTATGGTGGCGTAGGTTTAGGAAAAACACATCTTGCACAAGCCATCGGAAATGAGGTGAAAAACCTTAATCCAAATAAGGTTGTTTTATATGTTAGTTCAGAAAAATTTATTAACCAGTTTATAGACCACGGTCGTAACAATGCCATAAATGATTTTATACATTTTTACCAATTAATAGATGTTTTAATAATTGATGATATCCAGTTTTTTAACCGTGCTGAAAAATCGCAGGATGCTTTCTTCTCTATTTTTAATCATTTACACCAAAGTGGAAAACAACTAATTCTTACAAGTGATAAATCTCCAAAAGATTTAGAAGGCGTACAGGAAAGATTACTAAGCCGCTTTCGTTGGGGATTAAGTGCAGATTTGCAGGTGCCTGATTATGAAACTAAGATTGATATTCTTGATATCAAGATGAAGAACGATGGGTTAGAAATGCCCCGTGAAGTTGTTAAATACATTGCATATAATATAAACAGCAATGTAAGGGAGCTGGAAGGAGCACTTATTTCTCTGTTGGCACAGTCTTCGCTTAATAAGAGAGAAATAGACCTCGAATTGGCAAAGAAAGTACTAAGAAATTTTGTAAAATCTTCCACAAAGGAAATCACGATAGATGCTATCCAGAAAATGGTGTGCGAATATTTTGACGTGGCTTATGATAAGCTGCTTCAAAAAACCCGCAAGCGTGAAATTGTACAGGCAAGGCAAATAACCATGTTTTTATCCAAAGCATTTACAAAAAACTCTTTAAAAACAATTGGTGAGCATTTTGGCGGACGAGATCATACAACTGTAATACACAGTTGCCAAACAGTAAAAGATTTAATGGATACCGATAATTTATTCAAAGAAAGTGTATTGGAACTGCAGCAAAAAGTACAGCTTGCTGCTATGTAAAATATAAATATTTTTATAAGCCGTTTCATTTTCTTGAAGCGGCTTTTTTGTACACGAATGTTTCACATATCGGAATATTTAGAAGTACTTTAAAGAACTATTTTTTTTGAAACTAATTAACTTCGCACTTTATACAAAATCATGACTTCAGCATACAACTTTATTGCAGCTTGGCAACTTTTTCCTGAAAAAGGCACCTACGAAAAGGGAGAGAGACCCAAGAGTGGGTATTTTCAAATTACTGCGGCGGAAAATAAAAATGAGCTTATCGTAAACAATAGTTGGGTAACACTTGAGAATATTTCTTTTGGAGCAAAATATGAAATAGTGGTAGATGATAGTATGCAGGAATTTTATGACAAAGATTTTGCAACCCATGTGAGAGGAAAAGTATTGAGTTCTATTTTGATGGAAATTGTTTTTGAAAAAAACGGAGAAATTGTTTTAGAAGTTCAACATGAGATACAGCCAAACGGTTATTTAAAAATTACCCAGACAGGTAAAAAAGATGCCTCGGGTTATGTAAACACTGAATTCTATCATAAGCAAATGAGTGTTCTACCTTATAGTGCTAGTGTGAGTGGTGCTGTAATAAAACCAACGCAGGAAGGGGTTATTAGACACAAGGTCTTAACTGCTATGGAAGAGCAAACAAATATGCAGTTGGATCAAATACGCAAACAAGTAGAATTATTAGCGTTACAAGCGCAGGAAATACAATCAAGAAAAGAATTGTCAATGATTGTATACAGTGCGAAATTAAATTTTCAACCGGTAATAGGGCAGGTTTATCATTTATATGAAAACAACGATGGCTCTTATATGATAAGTATGGTGAGCCCAAATGAATGGGGTAGAGGATCAAAATCTTTTAAACAACATGCTGCAAAAGTGCAGTTGTTGGCAGATCATACCTGGAAAGAGATTTTATAATCTTACTATTCAAATGGCAAAAATTTTTCTTTTTGTACCTGTATTAATCGAGGAGGTTTACCGTTCAAAGATTTTCCGTTTAAGACTTGTTCATATTTTTCCAAATATTTTTCAGTCATAATTCTAGAATTAAAAAAATCATTTGCATATTGGTAGCAATGATCTTTAGAGAATTGCTGGCTATTTTCAACTTGTTCCGCTAAAAGATTTGAATTATTTGATAAAAAACCTACATCAGTATGTACAAGTTCTGGTAAGGAGCCATATGGTGTTCCAAAAACAGGACAACCAAAATAAAGACTCTCGATAATTGCGATTCCAAAAGGTTCATGCCATTTCACAGGGAAAAGTAAGCCCTTAGATCCTTCCAATAAATCCATTTTTTTTCGGCCACCTACCATGCCATAAAATTGTACCCTGGGTGTTAAAGTAAATCTAAACCCCATATTAAAATTTAACCTTGTACCACCTAAAACTTTCAATTTCTCATTTTCGGTTTTATGAATAATATCGATAGCACCGCTTACATTTTTAACTCTCCAAGCTGCTTTAGCAAGAAAATGAAAATAACTTCTTTTGCTAGTTAAATCAGGTTTTTGGTAATCATCCCAATTCATACCATTATAGATATATGTATCACTTCCATATCTATTTGCATGATTTTGTGAAACAAAAATAGTATTTAAGTCAAATGTGCTTTGGGTATTTCTATTAACTTGAATATTTACTACATAGGGCTTATTAATAGGTTCATTTGGCTCAAAATTAAAATGTACGACGTCTATGTGATCGGGAATTTGTGCAGCAAGGCTCTTGGTTTCATCAAAATATAAAACTTTTGCGAAATGACAATGTGATCCTTTATTTACTAGATAAGTTACGTTATGTTTTAATTTTACAAGTTCTTCTCCTAAGTACCAGATAGCCCTCTCGATACCACCATATTTTAATGCAGGCAACAAACACTTATTTGCAATTAGTATGTTCATAATACTCTAGTTTATAACCTTCCTACCATTTCTGCTGGCACCACCCATTTATCAAAATCTTCAGCGGTCACATATCCTAGTTTAACAGCCATTTCTTTTAAAGTAGTTCCTTCCTTATGTGCCGTCTGGGCTATTTCTGCAGCTTTGTAATAGCCAATCTTTGTGTTTAGCGATGTTACCAGCATCAATGAATTATCTACATGTTTTTTTATATTGGCTTCAATAGGTGCCAAGCCAACAGCACATTTATCATTAAAAGAAACACAACCATCGCCAATCAATCTGGCGCTGTGTAAAAAATTAAAAATCATTACAGGTTTAAAAACATTTAATTCAAAATGACCATTACTGCCACCAATACCAATCGTTACATCGTTGCCCATCACCTGTGCTGCAATCATAGTTAGCGCTTCGCATTGTGTTGGGTTTACCTTGCCTGGCATAATAGATGAACCGGGTTCATTGTCAGGAATAAAAAGTTCACCAATACCACTTCTTGGTCCACTGCTCAGCATTCTTATATCATTGGCAATTTTCATTAAACTTACAGCCACCATTTTTAATGCACCATGCATTTCTACAATGGCATCATGAGCAGCCAATGCTTCAAATTTATTTTCGGCAGTTACAAAAGGCAAACCGGTAAGTGTTGCAATATGCGCCGCCACATTTTCTGAATAACCTTCTGGTGTGTTTATACCTGTGCCTACTGCAGTACCGCCTAAAGCTAGCTCGCAAAGATGAGGCAATGCATTGTTTATTGCACGTAACCCATGATCTAATTGGGAAACATAGCCACTAAACTCCTGCCCAACGGTAAGCGGTGTTGCATCCATAAAGTGCGTACGACCAATTTTTACAACATGCATGTATTCTTGTGATTTTGCATGTAGTGTATCTCTCAATTTTTTTATACCAGGTATGGTTACATCATTCAATATTTTGTAAGCAGCAATATGCATGGCTGTTGGAAAAGTATCGTTGCTGCTCTGGCTTTTATTTACATCGTCGTTGGGGTGAAGAAATTTTTCTTTATCAGCAAGGTTACCACCGTTGAGCACATGCCCACGGTATGCCACCACTTCATTTACATTCATATTACTTTGTGTACCGCTGCCCGTTTGCCAAACCACCAACGGAAAATAATTATCGAGTTTCCCTTCTAATATTTCGTCACAAACTTTACCAATTAGATCACTCTTTTCTTGCGATAAAATACCTGCATCTTTATTGGTAAGTGCTGCTGCTTTTTTTAAATATGCAAACGCCTTTATTATTTCTTTCGGCATTTTATTGATATCCTGTGCTATTTTAAAATTATCTATGCTGCGTTGGGTTTGTGCGCCAAAGTAGGCATCTACAGGCACTTTTACCTCGCCCATTGTATCTTTTTCTATTCTGTATTCCATTGTTTAAAGATTGAGTTTTTAAAGATGCGCAAATATAGCAAAGGATTTACAAGCCACAACTCACATCCTAAAGCTGTATTTTATTTATTAACTCAGTAATTAATGGCATGCCAAACTATTTCTCCTTTTTCTTAATTAAGTTGCAAAAAAATATCCTGATGATTAGAATTTTATCCGTTTTTATTTTATTATTTCTACTATTTTCATCCTGCAGTTCTACAAAAAGGACTACAAAAAATTCTTCTGAAGTCGATGGTAATACTTCCGCATCTACGCCAATCCGTTCCGCAAAAAAACGTGCCAAAACATTCACTACACTTTTAAAAATTGATAGAAAGGATTTTGTCGCCTATGCAAAAACATTTTTGGGAACCCCCTACAAATATGGGTCTGCAATACCTGAAAATGGTTTAGACTGCTCAGGCTTTATAACGGTTGTGTTTAATCGCTTTAATGTAAAAGCGCCACGCACTTCTGTAAGCTTTACTGATGAAGGAACAGAGATTGATATAAAAAACACAAAGCCGGGAGATATTATTTTGTTCACTGGTTCAGATAACTCAACCGGTATTGTTGGGCATATGGGGATTATAACAGCGGGTGGCGAAGTGCCACAATTTATTCACTCAGCGTCCGGTAAAAATATAGGGATAATTATTAATAATTTTTCAGGTTATTATAAAACACATTTTGTAAAAGTGATTAGAATTCTCGAGTAAACTTAGTGCTAATTGAAGCATAGTCTTTTCAATTTCCTGCCTTTTGGGCGAGATAGGGTGGGTCACTACCTCCCTACAAAAACAGCCTTTCTCTTTTCTAAAAAGGCAGTAGTACCTTCTTTCATATCTTCTGTGCCAAAGCATTCACCGAACGCTTCCACTTCTTTTTCGTAGCCACTCTTACCATTTGTGTAGGCGCTATCACTAATAACAGCAATATTAATACAGTCAATTATTTTACTTACAGCTATTGGTGCTTTTGTTTGTATAAGCTGTAAAATTTCTTTGGTCTTCGCAATTAAATCATCAGCAGCAGTTACATAATTTACGAGGCCTAACTTTAGGGCCTCGTTTGCATCAATGAGTGACCCTGTCATTTGCAGTTCCATACTTTTTCCTTTTCCTACCAGTTGTGTAAGGCGTTGTGTGCCGCCGTAACCCGGTATTAAACCAAGGTTAACTTCGGGCTGACCAAACTTTGCATTATCGCTGCAAAGCCTGAAGTGGCAGGCCATGGCAAGTTCGCAACCACCGCCCAATGCAAAACCATTTACGGCAGCTATAATAGGTTTCGGACTGTTTTCTATTTTTAAAAATACATTCTGTCCACGTTTTGATAACGCCATTGCTTCCGCTAAATTTAAGCCACCAAACTCACTTATATCTGCACCTGCTACAAAGGCTTTTGGTCCTGCACCGGTAATTAATGCTGTCTTTATTTCATCATTGTTCAATACTTCACTCATCGCATCATCCAAATCGGTAAACACATCTTTGTTTAAGGCATTTAATTTTTCAGGGCGATTAATGGTAATGATGGCCGTACCATTTTCAATGGTAAAAAGCAACGTATCAAAAGTCATATCTGTATATTTTATGTTTCGAAGATAAGACATTCTATAACTTTACAACATGACGTTGCTTAACATTATTACTTACACCGGCACTTTTGTATTTGCACTTACAGGTGCATTAAAAGCCAGAAAATTTAAGATGGATATTTTTGGCGGGCTCGTGGTAGCCTTCGCTACAGCCTATGGTGGTGGTACTGTTAGAGATTTGTTGATAGGTGTAAAACCTGTGAATTGGATAAACGATTACTTTGCGCTTGGGCTGGTTTTTACAGGAGCTGTCATTACTTTCTTGATAAAAGAAGGTGTAAACAAATTTAGCAAAACTATTTTTTTTACTGATGCGCTTGGCATCGGTTTATTTACCGCAGCGGGAATTGAAATAGCTCAACGTAACGGCGTAAACGATGCATACGCTCTTATCATGGGTGTAATTTCTGCAACTTTTGGGGGCTTAATTGCTGATATCTTTTGCAACGATGTACCCGATCTTTTTAAAAAAGGCGAATTATATGCAACAGCATGTGCTATTGGCGGTGGCATTTATTTATTGCTGCAAAATACCAATATCGATAAAAATATTAACCTGCTTATTTGTGTGTTACTCGTTTTGGTTATAAGAATTTATTCTAAAAGGAATAGGTTGGAGTTGCCGAATATATAAGGCTTAAAAATCCCTGTTCTCCACAACCCATTCTTTTATGTAAGCAGATATTTCGCCAAAAGTAGTACCCGGTGGAAATAGTTTACCTGTACCCATTTCGTTTAATGTTTTCATATCATCTTCCGGTATAATTCCGCCGCCGGTAAGCAGCACATCATTCATGCCTTTTTCTTTTAGCAGTGCCATTATCTTTGGGAAAACCGTCATGTGTGCGCCGCTCAATATACTTACGCCGATAGCATCCACATCTTCCTGCAGGGCAGCATTTACAACCATTTCGGGTGTTTGTCTAAGCCCTGTGTAAATTACTTCCATGCCGGCATCTCTCAATGCAGTTGCAATTACTTTTGCGCCACGGTCGTGTCCATCCAAGCCAACTTTTGCTACCAAAATTCTTACCGGTCTGTTTAATGTTTTGCTCACTACAAAATATTTATTTGCTGTAAAAGTAATTCAATTTTTTCTCCGTTTTAACAAATAAGATTTTTAAGTGAGGGTTACTTTTTTAAGGTTTGTTGTATTGTAATTTGCAAAGCGCCTGCATTTTCTTCACCTTATTTAATTTATAAAAACATGAGAAATTATATATTGCTCGCAGGCTTGCTGTGCTTTTTTTTGAGTTGTAACTGTGTTCACGAAAGTAAAAGAGAAATCATCCTCCAATCTGATTCCACCTCCAATGCAATAACCACATCATCTGCCGCTGTTGAAAAAAATAAAGACAGCACCCGGAAATTTATACGTACTGCTGAAATGAAATTTAAAGTAAAAAGTGTAATAAACAGTACCTACGATATTGAAAATATTTGTAACGACCAGGGTGGATTTGTCACCTATACAAACCTTGCAAGCACAATTGAAAACTAAAGTGAAATACCTATTAGTGCCGACTCTACATTAGAATCATTCAATTATTCAGTAACAAACAGTATTATTTTGCGTGTGCCAAATACAAAGCTTGATACTACTTTAAAAGACATTGCAAAAAACATTGATTACCTCGATTATAGAATTATAAAAGCAGATGATGTAAGCCTGCAAACGCTCGCTAATAAACTTACCGAAAGCAGGGCAGTAAAAAATGAAACCCGCCTTGCAAAAGATATTGACAACAATACAAAAAAGCTTGCTGAAACGATTACTGCTGAAGAAATATTATTTAATAAACAAGAACAGGCCGATAATGCAAAAATCAGCAACCTCTCTATAGCCGATCAGGTGAGTTTTAGCACTGTTAATTTATTGATTTATCAGCGGCAGACAGTTAAGCGAACAGTTATAGCAAACGATAAAAATATTACCGCTTACCGAGCAGGCTTTTTGAGCAGACTGTGGGATTCCATACAATTTGGCTGGAGTGTGATTTTAGAATTGTTTCTTTTTGTTTCAAAATTGTGGGCTTTTTTATTGGGTGGTCTTTTATTGTATTGGGTGTACAAACGGTATAAAAGAAAAGTAAATTTTAAAGTTTAGTATTAGTTGCCTCTAATAATAAAATACGGAACCGTTGCTACATAAAAAACACAAGCTGAAAGGCTGCATTTCCTAGCCGGAAATCCTTTACGTGTAGCTTTAGCGAAACAAAAATATTGTAGGCGGGCAACGAATAAGTGATCAGAGCTGGTATTTGTGCAATGCGCTAAACTTTTTTAGATTAGATCTATTATTTAAACACTTCTAAAGCTTTTTCAATTCTGCTGATCGTTTCTTCTTTGCCAATGGTCGCAGCTATTTCAAACACACCAGGACCAAATTTTGCGCCTACTAGCATTACACGCATGGGCAATTGTAGTTCGCCTGGTTTTATATTTTTTTCAGTGGCCAATTCTTTAAAAATAATTTCTATTGCCTCAGCAGTAAAGTCTGACGTAGCTTTTATTTTTTCTATAAATGCTGTAAAAAAATCATTTTTTGCTTCGCTCCATTTTGGTTTTACAGCTGCTTCGTCCCATTGGGTAGGTGCTGTAAAAAAGTAACCAGCTTGTTCGTAAAAATCACTTAGTAAAGTGCACCTTTCTTTTACAAGATTCAATACTTTTTCAAAATAAATATCATCAACTATATTAATTCCTTTCTCTTCAAGAATAGCTTTAACCCGCAACCCGTAACTTTTAACTGGCAACTTTTGTATCCACTGGTGGTTAAACCATTTTGCCTTTTCAAAATCAAATTTTGCTCCTCCCTTGTGTACACGGTCTATGCTAAAAGCTTCAATTAATTCTTCACTTGTAAAAACTTCCTGTTCTGTGCCGGGGTTCCAACCTAGCATTGCCAGCATATTTAAAAAAGCTTCGGGTAAAAAACCAAGTTCTTTAAAACCTTTTGTAATGTCGCCGGTTTTAGGATCTTTCCAGTCCATTGCATAAACTGGGAAACCAAGCCTGTCGCCATCTCGCTTACTCAACTTGCCATTACCATCAGGCTTTAAAATTAAAGGCAAATGCGCCCATTCTACCATGTTTTCTATACCGAATAAATGTTGCCAAAGTAAGATGTGAACAGGTGCACTCGGCAACCATTCTTCGCCACGAAAGGCGTGGGTTATCTTCATCAAAAAATCATCTACTACTACCGCTAAATGATAAGTAGGCATACCGTCTGCCTTTAATAAAACCTTATCGTCTACATTATTGGTGTCAAAGATTATTTCGCCACGTATCATATCCGTAAAAGAAACTGTGCTGTTAGCTTCTACCTTTATTCTAATGACATAAGGGTTTCCTGCAGCCAATAATGCTGCAGTTTCTTCAGGTAATAAACGCAATGAATTATTCATTTTTAATCGTACCCCTGCATCATACTGAAGACTTCCGCTTCCTTCTGCTTTGCGTCTTTCACGCATCGCTTCTATTTCTTCTGGCGTATCAAATGCATAATAGGCATGGCCTTCCGCCACTAATTTTTCTGCATATTCTGTGTATAATTCTTTGCGCTCGCTTTGGCGGTATGGCGCATAAGCACCGCCTTTTAATATGCTTTCATCGGCCTCAATTCCACACCATCTTAAGCAATCAAAAATATATTCTTCAGCACCCACTACAAATCTTGACTGGTCGGTATCTTCTACCCTTACGATAAAATCGCCGCCATTTTTTTTAGCAAATAAATAATTGAACAACACTGTTCGTACACCACCTAAGTGTAACCCGCCGGTTGGGCTTGGCGCAAAACGTACTCTAACTTTACTCATAACGGTAAAGATACAGCAACAAAAAATATTTGATTATCACATAAACGTATTCTAATTATTTGTATTATTAATATCTATTTCAAATGCTCCAGCTTAATTTTTTACTAATTATTATTAAAATAACTTCCCATCTTTTTATTCTTAAGTTTTACATTTATATTTGCAAAAAACTAGCTGAAAATGAAAAAATTAACGATGTCGATAATGGCAGTTGTAATGACGGTATTATCTTATGCGCAAACTGCCGATAAAATGGTAAAACATTCTGGTGAAACTATTGATGTAACGGTTGTAAAAGTAGGTGAGCAAACAATTGTTTATAAGTATCCGGGTGAAGATGCTGAACAGACTATTGGAAAATTCGCTGTAGCTAAAATTACTTACGGCAAAAGTGGAAGGGTTGAAAACGTTTCTGAAAAAATTTCAGTAAGTAGCAAAAGTGATTGGGAAAATGTACAAATTCTGACCGATCCTGCGCAGGTTGTAGGTCTTAAAAAAGGCGAAGAAGTAAAGGGTAAAACTGCTGGTCTTATAAGTTACAATACAGCAGGTTCTGCTGATAAAAAAGCTACAAAAAGAATTAAGGAAGATGCAGCTGATTTGGGAGCTCCTTTTATTTTAATGACATCTGATAAATCTGACGGTTACGGTGTTAAACAATCTATGAAAAAAGGTGTTACTTATACTTACAAGTAAAGATTCATTTTATAAAACAAATAAAAAACCGGTTTCCTAAAAACCGGTTTTTTTATGATTTATCTTAGTAAAAAAGTTCTTGGCGGCCTTCCGTCAATTGATATCGTTGCAATTCTGTCACAGGTGCCATCTCCATAATTTATGGTTGCTACATGGTTTGGTCCCTGAATTTGATAAATGCCTTGGTCTATGTTTTCGCAAATGGTTTTCTTTTGGAGCGCTGTAATTACTGTACCAACTCTTACTCTACCGGCAGCATTTGTGATTGTTCTTGTACCTGTTATTGAGTACACATCGTCTAACAAAATTTGGGTGGATGAACCTGCTGTTTGCACTATATTCTGAGTTCCCTCATGTAACCAAAAAGTTCCATTAGGAGCTGTAATTTTTCCGTTTATACATACACGGCTCCAACTTTTTACCCCACCCGTACTTGTATTTGTCCACGTTATTATGCCTTCTTTTTTATAACCACCTACAAAATAGTTATTAAACGTCATTGTAGCAACACTACCGGGCCTGCGCAAAGAGTCTGTCAATGTAACATTGATGATACCTGTGCGAGTTACGCCGTTGTTAGATGTACAGCCAGTAGCACCAAAATCAATTATAATGGTTTTTGGAAAACCGCTTAAAGGAGTAACTGTAATAGTTGCACAGCTTAAAGTACCTGTTGTTCCTTCGGTACCTGCCACAACACCTGCGCCCTGTAAGTTTTTATCGAATGCTGCTTCGTTTAGAACATCGTTGGCGTCCTGCGTTAAGTTCTCTGACATTCCTTCATTTGCACTAAGTGCAAAAGTGGTTTCAATTTCGTCGGTCTCATTTGTGCTGTTGTCTTTTTTACAAGAAGCAAGCGCTATCATTGCAAATGCTGCACATGGTAACAGAAATTTTAGTTTCATAATAATAGATTTAAAAGTTAAAGTATTTTTTATTTGTTAAACATAGACGAGCGGCATTTGACAAAGTTTAATGGTAGTTTAAGTTTATTTTTACAGCATGTTCTATTTTATTAAAACGCCTAAGTGGTTGCCTTTATTACATCCTAAGAGAATTTGGAAGATGGATGTGAATAAAAAAGAAATTTTTTTAACTTTTGATGATGGGCCACATGTTAGCATTACAAACTTTGTTTTAGATGAGTTAAAGAAGTTCAATGCAAAGGCAACTTTCTTTTGCATTGGCGATAATGTAGTTAAACATCCAGACGTGTACCGCCGTATTCTTGATGAAGGACATTCAGTAGGTAACCATACATTCAATCATTTAAACGGGTTTCAAACAAACAATGAAATATATTTGGGCAATGTGTTGGAGGCATCAAAATATATAGACACCGTCTTGTTTAGGCCCCCTTATGGACGAATAAAAACATTTCAGGCAAATGTACTTACCCGATTGAAAAAGCCTTATAAAATTGTTATGTGGACGGTGTTGAGTGGAGATTTTGATCATTCGATAACACCACAAAGATGTTTGGAGAATGTTATTTTTAAAAGTTCCAATGGAGCAATTGTTGTTTTTCACGATAGTGAAAAAGCTTCTGAAAGAATGATGTATGCATTGCCTAAAGTGCTTGAAGCTCTTTCAAATGAGGGTTATTCGTTTGAAAAAATAAATAATTACATTACTGGCTATACGTAAAAATAAAAAGGGCCTGGGTAGAAACCCAGGCCCTTTTTTTATCCGTACCCTATGAAAACTGTTGTTAAATTACGGTAAATATTAATAACCACCAATATATTTTCTATTTAATATTTTATAAAAGCAATAAAAATGATAGATACACATTGCCATTTATATACAAAAGAATTTGATTCTGATATTGACTTGGTAATACAAAGAGCTAGATTAGAAGGAGTGACCAAATTTTATATGCCTGCAATAGACAAAAGTTGTACGGAGAGAATGAATATATTGGAGCAAAAATTTCCTCAAAATTGTTTTTCTATGGCTGGCCTGCACCCCTGCTCAGTAAAGGAAGATGTAGAAAAAGAGTTGGCCCATGTGAAGCAGCAGCTGCAACAAAGAAAATTTAGTGCCATAGGAGAGGCTGGTTTAGACTTTTATTGGGATAGGACTTTTACAGAGCTGCAGTACATGGCACTCAACGTGCAAATAGAACTTGCGCTGCAGCATGAGCTACCGCTTGTGCTTCATACAAGGAATGCTACGCAGGAAACGATAGATGTAATAAAAAGGTACAGCCACACAAAACTTACAGGGATTTTTCATTGTTTTGGAGGTACAATAAAAGAAGCTGAACAGATTATAGGTTGCAACTTTTATTTGGGAATTGGTGGTGTGGTTACCTATAAAAATGCGGGTTTGGCAGAAGTGCTTCAACAGATAGATATGAAGCATATTGTATTGGAAACAGATGCTCCTTACCTTTCGCCCGTGCCGTTGCGGGGTAAAAGGAATGAGAGCAGTTATTTAAAATTTATTGTTGAAAAAATTGCCTCGATAAAAGATATCCCGGTTGAAGATGTAAAAGCAATAACAAATTTAAATGCCGAAAAAATATTCGGTGTATAATTTTTGAAAGTGTATTTTTACCGACTGAAAAAAGGAGACGTGTCCGAGTGGCTGAAGGAGCACGCCTGGAAAGTGTGTATATGGGTAACTGTATCGAGAGTTCGAATCTCTCCGTCTCCGCATGAAAGAAGAAAAATTCTTTGTGTATATTCTTCAAAGTAAAAAAGATTTTTCATTTTACATTGGGCAAACCAATGATTTAGATGCTCGTTTGAGTAAGCATCATGATGGCTTCAGCAAATATTCTTCTTCTAAAATGCCTTGGCGGTTGGTATATTTCGAAATGTTTGAAACAAGAACAGAGGTGATCAAAAGAGAGAAAGAAATCAAATTAAAAAAGTCCCGCAAGTATATCGAAGTTTTAATTTCCAAAAAATTTCATTAGTGTGCGATTGGCTGAATGAGTCCCGAATGCCTTCGGGAAAAAGTGTGTATATGGGTAACTGTATCGTTCCGCAAATAAGCGGAACGAATCTCTCCGTCTCCGCATGAAAGAAGAAAAATTCTTTGTGTATATTCTTCAA
>JBBAQB010000005.1:41550-165807 GCA_040400515.1 Ferruginibacter sp.
TATGGGTAACTGTATCGTTCCGCAAATAAGCGGAACGAATCTCTCCGTCTCCGCAAACTTCAATTTTAATTTTTTAAATAACATACCTCAGAATTTATTTAACCAAGTTGGACTTGCTATTACAGTCCATTTTTTATTCCATTACTTTTTCCATTGTCATTCCACGAGATCCCTTTATTAAAATGGTAGCATTTGTAAAATCTTGCTCTCTGTACCAATTGGCAGTTTCAATAGCATCTTTAAAATGTAAAACTTTTGCAGGCAGGTCTTTGTAGTATTCTCCGGCCACTACCACTGCATGCCATTTAAAATGGGAGAGTAGTTCAATAATAGCTTTGTGTTCGGCTACGCTGTCATTGCCTAATTCCATCATCGCACCTAGTATCACAATTTTCTTCTCTGCTTGCATTGCAGCAAAATTTTCTATGGCTGCTTTCATACTGCTCGGGTTTGCATTATAGGCATCTAGTAAAATTTTGTTAGTTCCTTTATGTATTATTTGCGAGCGACTATTTGTAGGAATATAATTTTCCAAGGCTACTTTAATTTTATTATCATCTACACCAAAGAACTTTCCGATACACACCGCACTCATTACATTTGGTAAATTGTAATTTCCTGCAAGGTTTGTTTTTATAACATCTATATCTGCACCCTTTATAATTTTTACTTCGAGCAAATGACTACTTTCTTTTGCAACGCCTGTGTATGTTGCATTTATAGACCCGTATGATATTTTGTTAGGTATAACTTCACTCATTTCTTTTAAATACGCATAATCTGTGTTTATAAATATGACACCATTTGTATCAGCTATGTATGAATACATTTCGCCTTTTCCTTTTTTCACACCTTCTTCTCCGCCAAAACCTTCAAGATGAGCCTTGCCGCAATTCGTTATAAGGCCATGTGTTGGTAATGTGTATAAGCAATAACCTTCAATTTCTTTTTGATGGTTTGCACCCATTTCAATTACGGCTATTTCTGCATCTTTTTTGATGGATAGGAGGGTCAATGGAACGCCTATGTGGTTATTTAAATTTCCTTTTGTTGTATAACACTTAAACGTAGTGGAAAGCACTTCATGCATCAATTCTTTTGTAGTGGTTTTTCCATTGCTACCGGTTATTGCTATAAATGGAATGGTAAATTGTTGCCTGTGGTATTTTGCTAATTGTTGTAATGTAGATAGAACATTGTCTACATAAATAATTCGATGATCTACCACTTCAGATACTTCGTCACATATACAAAACGCGGCTCCAGCGTTAAATGCACTTTCTACATATTTATTGCCATTAAAATTGGGTCCTTTTAAAGCAAAGAAAATATTACCCGATTTAATTTTTCTAGTATCCGTCTCTACAAAAGGGTATTCTAAAAAAATATTGTACAAATCCTTAATAGTCATACTGCAAAAATAAACAGGTTTCAATAAATACAAGTAATAAAAAACCCTTCAGATTCTGAAGGGTTTTATTATTTTATTTTTTTCCTTTTCTTGAATTTTGTTTTCTCGATGGGAAGTTATTACCGTCTTTAAAACCTGACCCTTCAGGCGGTCCGAGGTAAGTTTGCGCACATCTAAAACCCACAGTACTTGCAGCCTGGTCTTCCTGCATAAAGCGACGTGTGCCAGGCGACAACCAATATGCCCTGTCATTCCAACTGCCACCTTTAATAACCCTAGTTTGGTCGTTAATTAAGGATGTAATGCCATAACCATAATTTACCTGACTAGATGAATCTCCATCTAGGTAATTAATAACATTATTTTTTTGATAGTTTGCTCTGTTTTTTACATCATCATCAGAAATGTCTTGTCTTTTTAAATGTCCAACGCTGTCTCTCTCGTATTCACCGGATGCATTTTTATATAATTTGGTAAACTTATTACCACGGAAATAGTTAAAATCTTGTGCATCTAACGAAGTCATTGGTCTGTATACATCACCTACCCACTCACTCACATTGCCACTCATATTGTACAACCCAAAAGCATTTGGATAAAAAGATTTAATGCTTCCTGTTATAGCAGCACGATCATTTAAACCACCTGCAATACCCATATTATCTCCACTACCTCTTTTAAAGTTAGCTAAGAATTTACCCTGCCAGCTTCCCCGACGATTATCTCTTAGGCCATTAGGATTTTTAGACCATGAATACACTTGTTGGTTAGAACGGTTTTCTTCACCAGTTTCTTTTTCTTTTTTACGAATTTTAGGATTTTGGTCTAACAAACCGTAAGCAGCATATTCCCACTCTGCCTCTGTTGGCAAACGGTATCCCATGTTCAAAATCCCATCTTCCATTTTAACATTGGCCCGAGGCTTGCCATTAATATCTTTTAAATCAGTTTTCTTAGGCTTGCTCTTGGCCATCTGCACAAGTTCAGGGTTTACGAGGTATGCTTCTGTATTAAATGAACCATCAGCACCTCCGCCTTTCATTTCTTTCTTAGCTGCGTCTTTTTTCAAATAACCCTTTTTCATTAGGTTAAGTTCGTTCACCCTATCCGTTCTCCAAATACAATAATCATGAGCTTGCTGCCAGTTTACACCTACTACAGGATAATAATTATAAGAAGGGTATCTAAAATAATATTCTACATAAGGTTCGTTGTATGCAAGCTCCTCTCTCCATACCAAGGTGTCGGGTAGGGCTTTTGAAACAATATTGGTATCACCACTAAAGGTATTATCAAGCCAATAAAGATATTCACGGTAATGAACATTTGCAACTTCCGTTTCATCTATAAAAAAAGAAGGAACAGTAACCCTGCGAGGAACATTGTTCCAATCACCCATTACGTCTTCGTCTTTAGCCCCCATAACAAAAGAGCCTCCCTGCACAAACACAAGACCCGGGCCGGCCTTGGGAAATTTCACTTTTGCAACATGAAAATTACCCATATTCTTGTCGTCATAACTCCATCCTGTTGCGCTGGAAGTACTTTTCTTTTTACTAAAAACACTTCCATTCTTACACGCTCCAAGGGAAAGTGCCGCAAGTGCTGCAAGTATAAAATATCTGCTTGAAAAAGTTTTTAACATGGTCTATTGTCGTTTTACAATTTATGAAACGAAAAAAATTCGTGGTTATTGTTGATTAATCTAGTTATGAGTTGCGAATATAATTAATTTCAGTTTAAAAAGTTTGAACGTTTTTTTTATTTAGCTTTTTCTTGAGTTTTAAAACAATTTTTTTAGGATGTGCAACGTTTAATAAAAAATATTTATCTGCAAAGTTCTGTAAGGTATAGGTTTAAATATTGTTCGTTTTAAACTTTAGTTTTAAAAAAAAGAACTTTATTTTTAATAAATTCATTTATTTTTTGGTAATAAAAAATATTTTATAATATATTTGACCATTATTTCAGTTTTCTTTAACAAGAAATGATAACTTAGCATTAACAAATAGTAATATCAGTTTTAACAATAATTTTATTTTAAACAATTAAATAGAACGCTTATAGAGGTAAGTCTACCTAACCAAGACAAAAAATCGCATGAAACAAGCAACATTAAAGCTAGCCGCCGTAGCATTTTTATTAGGTGGAACAACAATCGTAAAAGCACAAAATGTAGGGAACACAATTAATGTAGTTACAACTGCTGTCCCTATGTTACGTATATCTCCGGATGCGCGTAGTACTGGTATGGGAGAAACTGGTATTGCAACAGCTGCAGATGCATATTCTAATTTCTGGAATTTGGGTAAAACCCCATTTGCTAAACAAAAAGGTTCCATTGGAGTTACTTATACTCCTTGGTTAAATGATCTTGATCTTAAAGATGTGTATTTAGCTTCATTAGCTGGATATTATAAATTAGACGATAATCAGGCTCTATCTCTTGGTTTAAGATATTTTAGCCTTGGTGATATTCAATTTACAAATGATGCTGGTGCAGATATTGGAAGCAACCGTCCACGTGAATTTGCGGTTGAAGGTGGCTATTCAAGAAAACTTGGTGCAAAGTCTGGTTTAGGTATCGGGGTTCGCTACGTAAGCTCAAACCTTGCTGTTGGTAACTATAATGGTTCAAACTTCAAAAAAGGTAGTTCTGTATCTGCTGATCTTCATTACTTTCACAATGGAGCTAAAGAAAGCGGAGAAGGATTTAACTATGGTGTTACCTTAAGTAACCTTGGTTCTAAAATTTCTTACACAAATGATAATACCCAAAAAGATTTCATTCCAGCTAATTTAGGTTTAGGTGGCGCTTATACTAAAGTTTTTGACGCTGATAGTAAATTAACTTTTGCTGCAGATTTTAATAAGCTATTGGTTCCAACACCGGACACTAGTGCGTCTAGTATTGCTAATTATCGAAAAGAAGGTGTTGTAAGCAGCTGGGCTAAATCATTTGGAGATGCTCCAGGTGGTGGATCTGAAGAACTCCGTGAAGTAACTGCTTCAATAGGTGCTGAATACTGGTACAAAGAGCAATTCTCTTTCCGTGCAGGATATTTTTACGAAAGCCCTCTCAAAGGTAATCGTCGTTATGCTACTGTAGGTGCAGGTTTAAAATACAATGTTATTGGTTTAAACCTTGCTTATATCTTCCCATCTGGTGCAGGTATCAGCCGTAATCCACTTTCAAATACTATTCGTTTCAGTTTGTTGTTCGATATGGACAAATAATATTGGCTTCCGAAAATATTAAAAATACGCCTTGTAATTGCAAGGCGTATTTTTTTTACAGTAAGTTTTGTGCATCTTTGCCATAAATAAAAAACATGGGTTATAGAATTGGAACCGGAATTGATTTTCATCAACTTGTAGAAGGTAGAGATCTATGGATTGGCGGTGTAAAAATTCCTCACCACAAAGGTGCATTGGGCCACAGTGATGCAGATGTTTTATTGCATGCCATTTGCGATGCACTACTTGGTGCACTTAGTCTTGGGGATATAGGTAAACATTTTCCAGATACGGATAACAGCTTTAAAAATATTGATAGTAAGATTTTACTCTCTAAAACATATGCGCTTATTCATTCAAAAGGATATAATGTTGTAAATGTAGACTCTACACTCTGCCTTGAAGCACCTAAAGTAATGCCTTTTGCAGATGAAATGAAAATAATAATAGCGGAGATTTTAAATATAGGGTCCGACGATATTTCTGTAAAAGCAACCACTACTGAAAAAATGGGTTTTGCCGGGCGAGAGGAAGGATTATTTGCAAATGCAACTGTTTTATTAAAAAAAATTTAGACAAATGAATGTGCCCGTAATTATAAAAACGGTAAACAAATCAAAAAATGATTTACCACATTATGCTACTGAAGGCGCAGCAGGTATGGATATAAGAGCATATTTGAACGATGCAATTTTATTATCTCCTTTAGAAAGATTTTTAGTACCAACCGGTATTTTTTTAGAGATACCCGTGGGTTACGAAGTGCAAATTAGGCCACGTAGTGGGCTAGCTTTAAAAAATGGTATTACATGCTTAAATTCTCCAGGTACAATTGACAGTGATTATCGGGGCGAATTACACGTTTTATTGGTCAATTTAAGCAACGAAATCTTCACCATAAACAATAATGATAGAATCGCCCAACTTGTAGTGGCAAAAGTAGAAAAAGCAGAATTATTGATGGTACAAGAATTGAATATAACCGAAAGAGCAGCCGGTGGTTTTGGCCACACAGGCGTATAAAATAAATTTTATGAGAGTTATTGGAGTAATATTTGCGTTTAGTGTATGCCTTATTTTTTCTCAATGTAAAAGCGGTAAGATGATTACAAACGCCATTGCACCAAAAGATACAACTAAAGTTATAATTGTAAATACATCAGTAGATTCTATGATATTGGTGAATTCAGCACGTGAAATTATTCAAAAAAACAAAATCGATTTCAAAACTTTTTCTGCAAAAATAAAGTTGGATATAGAGGACAGTAAAGGTAAAAAGCCCGATCTTCTTGCAAATATTCGCATTATAAAAGACAGTGCTATCTGGATTTCTATATCTGCTTCTATTTTAAATATCGAAGTATTTAGAGTACTTGTAACAAAGGACAGTGTTATACTGGTAAATAAGCAAGATAAAGAAGTACAATATAGATCTATCAATTACCTGCAGGAAATTACAGAGATACCATTTGATTTTGAAACACTGCAAGATCTGTTTGTGGGCAATCCTATTTTTTACAACGACAGCAATGTTACGGTTAGAAAAGTGGAGGATTTTTTACTTATATCTTCTTTAAAAAGTGATTTTAAAAATTTGCTCACAGTATCAGCTTCAGAAAATACCTTACTTCACTGCAAACTTGATGATGTAAACCCTGCAAGAAACAGAACGGCTGATTTTACTTACGATAGTTATGTAAGCAACAATGGGTCAAAGTTTTCAACCTACAGGCAAATTATAGCTTCTGAAAAAAATAAGTTGGAGGTGAGAATGAATTTTAAGCAATTTGAGTTTAACAAAGAATTATCTGTGTATTTATCTGTCCCCAAAAACTATAAGATGAATTAATCCTTATTTTTAATTCTGTACTTTTTTTGTTCATAAGATGATCCGTGGCGGTTCATCTTTTTATAAATACCAAACTATGATGAGAGTAATAATTTCTTTGGTAATAAGTTGCGTTTTTGCAAATACTGTTTGCGCACAGCAAACGAGAGAAGAATTAGAAAAACAACGTACGCAACTTAAACGGGAAATTGATGAGACTCAAAAGTTGTTAAACAGTAACAAAGAAGTTACAAAACAAAATCTAACCACCCTTTCCTTAATAAGAAATAAAGTAAACTTACAAGATAGGGTTATAGAGAATATTGGTAAGGATCTTAGGATTTTAGATAATAATATTTATACAATACAAAGAGATGTGAACCGCTACGATCGGTTGCTCGATACCCTAAAACAGGAGTATTCAAAGAGCATGGTATATTCTTACAAAAACAGAGGTAACTACGAATTCATAAATTTTATTTTTTCAGCTGACAATTTTAATGACGCTATAAAACGTATTTCTTACCTAAAAAGCTATAGAACATACAGGGAAATGCAAGGCCAAAATATTTTGCGTACACAAGAGTTGAGAAGAAAAAGGCTCGATGATCTTGGTGCTTCCAAACAAATAAAAAGTGTAACACTCGGTGTGCAAAGTAAAGAGATGTCTATACTGGAGCAACAAAAGGCAGAGCAGGATAAAGTGGTTGTGCAGTTAAAAAAGGAAGGAAATGGCTTAAATGCCAAAATAACAGCAAAGCAAAAGCAAATGGCAAAAGTTAATGGAGCAATTAAAGCGGCTATTGCCAAAGCTATTAAGGAAGCTGACGACACAAGAATAGCTGAAGAAAAAGCAGCAAAGAAAAAAAGAGATGACGTACTCCTTGCTGAAAAAAACAGAAAAGCCGAAGACTTAAAAAATTCAAAATCAGCAGCAACAACCACAGCAACCACAACAACAGGAAAGACAACGACAGAACCTGTAAGAACAAGAACTGTAAAAGAACCAGTTGTTGTGGTGGCTCCTGCTAGTTCAACCTTTAACGATAATAATATTGCTCTTAATAATAGTTTTGAAAGAAATAGGGGTAGTCTGCCATGGCCTGTAGATAACGGAGCGGTATTAAATCATTTTGGACCTTATAAGCTACCTAGTGGTGCTACTTTAGATAATAGTGCTGTAACAATATCGTCCTCAATAGGAACTTCTGTTAAAGCAGTTTTTGACGGAATGGTTATACTTGTAACTGAAGTAGATGATGATAAATATACGGTAACAGTAAAGCATGGTAATTATTTTACAAGTTATAGTAATATAAATGGGGTTACTGTGAAAATGAACCAGGAAGTAAAAACTGGTCAGGTGCTAGGACGGGTAGCGTCTAATTTAGATGGTATAGGCTCAATAGATTTCTATACATCTAATTCAAAAACAGAATTAGATCCTGAAAAATGGCTAAGGCGTAGATAATGTTATTGTAAACGTTTATAAAGTGCTTCATATTGGGGCACGATATTTTCAATATCAAATTGTTGTGCCTGTTTTAATGCATTTGCTTTAAAGCCGGCATATACATCATCATCCATCAGTATTTTTATAGCGTTTTTAGCCATATCCTCTACATCACCCACATTACTCATATAGCCACAATCTCCGTTAATAATAATTTCCGGTAAGCCTCCTGCATTAGATGATATTACCGGTACTTCTGCAGCCATCGCTTCTAAGGCGGCAAGCCCAAAACTTTCATACTCACTTGGTAGTAAAAATAAATCTGCAATCGGTAGCAGATCTTCCATCTGTTCCTGTTTCCCTAAAAATTTTATGTCGTCTTTGTTTACACAATCTCTTGTAATCGATTCTAAGTCCGGCCGCTCGGGTCCATCACCAATCAATAATAATTTAGCCGGGATTTCTTTTGCTATGAGTTGAAATACTTTTATTACATCCCCCACTCTTTTTACTTTTCTAAAATTAGAGGCATGTATAATTATTCGCTCACCATTTGGTGCAATTAATTTTTTAAATGCATCAATCGGTTTTTTGTGAAAACGTTTTACGTCTACAAAATTATAAATGATATCAATCTCTTTGTCAATTTTAAAATTGCGATAAGTCTCTGCTTTTAAATTTGCCGATACGGCTGTAAGTGCATCACTTTCTTCCATTGAAAAAGTAACGACGGGGCTATATGTTTTATCTCGCCCAACCAATGTAATATCTGTACCATGTAACGTGGTTATCACAGGTATTTTTTTATTCTCTTTCGCAAGTATTTGTTTGGCCATGTAGGCTGCAGCAGCATGTGGTATTGCATAATGCACATGCAACAAATCTATATCATGGTTTTTTACAACATCTACCATGGTGCTTGCAAGGGCTGTTTCATAAGGGGGGAAATCAAAAAGAGGGTAGGTAGGTACACGCACCTCATGATAAAAAATGTTGGCATGAAAACCTCCTAACCTTACCGGTTGCTGGTAAGTGATAAAATGAATATTGTGACCTTTTTCTGCCAGTGCTTTTCCAAGTTCTGTTGCTAATACACCGCTGCCACCAAAAGTAGGATAACATACAATTGCTATATTCATAAATAAAAACTTATTGCTTAAAAATAGATGTTGCAATGTAATGATTAATTAAACAGTTCGTTTTTATTGAGGAGGTTTTGCTGTAAATGGTTAAGTTTGTCTATATAAAATTATTGTATGAAGAAATTGTTATGTCCTGTTTTTTTGATGCTTGTTTCATCATTTGTTTTTGCGCAAAATGAATATTATAAAACGGACAGCCTTACAATAAAGAAACTTGCTGATGAGATAATGGTGAACAGCACTGCTTATAAAAATTTGCGTTATTTATGTAAAGAAATTGGGCCAAGGTTAAGTGGCTCAGCTAACGCAGAAAAAGCAGTTTATACCACTAAAAAAATGTTGATGGATGCAGGTGCAGATACAGTATACCTGCAACCATGTAAAGTGCCGCAATGGGTAAGAGGTGCAAAAGAAGAAGGCTATATTTTTATAGATGGGAAAAAGCAAACGCTCAACATGACATCTCTTGGTAACAGCGAAGGCACAAGAGGAAGAATGCTTGAAGCACCTATTGTTGAAGTGAAAAATATGGAGGCAATAAAAAGCGCTGATGTAAAAGGTAAGATTGTTTTTATAAATATAGAGATGAATCCAACCTACATCAAAACATTTCGTGCCTACGGGGAAAGCGGTATTGGCAGGCGTTCAGGGCCGTCAATGGCAGCAAAATATGGAGCCGTAGGTGTAATGGTAAGGTCGCTTGCAAGCAATGAAGATGATCACCCACATACCGGTACTACCGTGTACAACGATTCATTTCCCAAAATACCGGCGGTAGCTATTAGCACTAAAAATGCGAATGATATAAGTAAAGCATTGGCACAGGGAAAAATAATTAAAGCAGTGCTTAAATCGAATTGCCGAATGGTTGGTGAGGTAAATTCGTTTAATGTAGTTGGAGAAATACGCGGTGATAAATACCCCGAACAGATTGTTACAGTAGGCGGACATTTAGATAGCTGGGACCTTGCTGAAGGCGCACAGGATGATGGTACTGGCTGTGTGCAAAGTATAGAAATTATACGGGCTTTAAAAAAAGCAGGCATTAAACCGGCTAGAACAATACGTGCCGTTATGTTTATGAATGAAGAAAATGGTGGCGGCGGTGCAAAAGCATATTTACAAAATGCAAAGCAAAATAACGAAGCGCATATATTTGCTTTGGAAAGCGATGCGGGAGGATTTACACCAAGGGGTTTTTCCCTAGATATGAATGAAGTAAAGAAAGAAAAAATAAAATTATGGGCACCACTTTTTTATAATTACGGTGTTTATGATTTTAAGGAAACCGGCAGCGGTTCTGATATTGGACCATTAAAAGAAATAGGAACAGCACTCGCAGGTTTGGGAACTGATAGCCAAAGATATTTTGATCTTCACCATGCAGAAACCGATGTGTTTGAGGCAGTGAGTAAAAGAGAATTAGATTTAGGCGCAGTAAATATGGCAGCTTTAATTTGGCTTGTTAGTGAATACGGCTTGTAACAGTTTATAATAAATAATTACAAAATGAATGATATAAAATTTGCTGAACAAAATCAGCCACAGGTAAAAACAAAAAGTAAATTTAAAAGTTTTATGAGAAAATTTTTATTGGTTATCATTTTGCTGATTGGAATAACGATATGGTGGCAATATTTTTATGTTTTTGGGGTAGGGGTAAAGTCTGGCTCGCTTAATTATGTTGTAAAAAAAGGTAACATTTTTAAAACCTACGAAGGAAAATTAATACAAGACGGATTGCGTTCTAAAATCCCTGGGAGTATAGGTTCTGAAACATTTGAGTTTTCTATTGTAAGTGATAGTATCGCAAATATTTTGATGAACAACAGCGGTAAGTTGTTTGATCTTCATTACGAAGAATACAAAAACGCAGTGCCGTGGAGAGGTTATACCAATTATGTGGTTGATCAAATCATAAGTATGAACGATGTAAATGAAAGAATGCCTTAATTACCCGCATGTAATAAAAATATAGCCGGTTGCTTATGAAGCTCCGGCTTTTTTATTTTCCATTCGCTTATTGTCATTGTTTTTACTGATTCGTTGGCGGCAGTTAAATTGGCTGCAATGCAAAGCATGGTTTTATTGTCACAAGTTTTTACAAGTGCCTCTGCAAGCGAATTATTTCTATATGGAGTTTCAATAAAGATTTTTGTGCTGTTGCTTTTTTGAGAAGCGTTTTCCAGTTCTTTAATTTTCTTTATTCTCTCGGCATTATCAATCGGAAGGTAACCAACAAATTCAAACTGTTGGCCGTTCATGCCACTTGCCATGAGCGCAAGTAATATGGAGCTTGGCCCAACAAGCGGTTTAATAATGCAGTTTAAATGTTGTGCTGCAGCAATTAATATTTGTCCGGGGTCTGCAATGCCTGGGCAACCTGCTTCGCTAATAATAGCAATGTTTTTTTCTTCTTTTATTTTTTGAGTAAAGTTTTTTAGTTCTTCTTCCTCAGCCTTGTGTATGGCAAACCATTCATAATTGTCAATGACGATTTGTTTATCAATCATTTTTAAAAAGCGACGGGCAGTTCTTTCATTTTCGGCAAAAATTACCTGGCATTTTTTTACTGCCTCTATAACGTATGGAGGTATTGTTTCGGCAGCATCATCTGCTAATACACAGGGAATTAAATAAATTGTAGCCATCTTTTAATTTAAAGAATAATTTGTTTTTCTCTTGCTTTGTGCAAACTTAATGTGGCGGCCACTACAGCATAACTTGGCGCCACCAGCCAACCCAAAACAGGTATAAAGTGCATGATGTAAAATACCAATCCATTTCCTATAGCAAGCCCTTTGTGCCTTCCAATAAAGTCGATGCTTTGCGAAGTTGAAAGTTTATTTCGTTCACTGCTGTAATCTAACATAGAAAAACCGAAGTAATAACATTCAGTGAGTAATGCTACCAAAGGGGCTATCCACCCAATTACAGGAATGAAAGACAATATCAAGATAGTAAGTACATAAACTGTTTGCCAAAGTAAATTTCGCAATGCTATTTTTACTCCCCGCCACATGTCTTTAAAAAGTTGTGGGAAGCTAAAGGGAAATTCTCTCCCTTCTAAAATACTTTCGGTCCGCTCACTTAAATAAGCAAAAACCGGTGACCCAATTATTAAAAACAGAAATTTAAACAAAGAAAAATAATAAAAGAAGAGCACAACAACAATAATCCCCTGCCCCACAATGACCAAAAGGTTGAGCCAGCTTTCCTGCATACTTTCCAACCACGCCTTTAAACCACTTTGCTGCAAAATAAAATCAATGGCTTTCACGCTGCTAATACCAAAAAGATACAATCCACCAACAAATAAAATGCAGTAAATTATACCCGGTATCATTATCCATTTCCACAAGCGATGCTTATTTATAAATTGGTGTGCAGCAAAATAGGATTGTATAGATATAATGATTTCTTTAAGCATAGTGATTGGGGATCGAATGATAAAATTCGCTTTAAAGTTACAAATCTCAAATGAGAAAACTTCCCCCTGCATTTTACGAAAGAAATGATGTGTTGCAAATTGCAAAAGATTTGTTGGGCAAAATCGTTGAAACAAGTTTTGGCGGTATAATTGCACGCGGCAGAATTTTAGAGACCGAAGCTTACGTAGTATGCATAGACAAGGCATCGCACGCATATAATGGCAAACGCACACAGCGTAACGAACATGTGTATGGGGCAGCAGGCACAGCGTCTTTTTATATTTTTTATGGTATGCACCACTTGCTTAACTTGGTAACAAATTGATGTAGTAGTGTGCTCTAGTTTTTTAAATATTGATAATAAGTACAAAAAAATCACCACAAAATGCGGTGATTTTATAAATTAACACAATAAAAATCTTTTAAAATTTAGGACAAGGTATGCCGACTGATTCTGCTTTTCTTTTAATGTAAATCAAAGAAAATTCTGAGCCGCCTCTGCTTGCGGTAGCCGTTTTTAAACTGCTGATATTAACATCATAACTTGCTCCAATCCTCAGCCCGCCAACTTCTAAACCTACATAAGGAATGAGGGCATCATTTACACGCAACCACGACCCTACATATATACTCGAGGGGCTTCCTTCATCCGTATTTAAATTATAAGCAAGCGCACCACCAAGGGTCGTTTCACTGGCTTTGCTTTGGCGTTGGTGAATTACAGAGGCATTTAGTGTAAGCGCATCAGCAACAGGTATAGAACCGCCACCATGAAAAGTAATCCTGTTGGCCAAATAATAATTTTGATCTTTAAAACCAACTTTTGGTCTGTTTACATGATAAACAGAAACACCTGCGTAATAATTATTATTTCCATTACTTGATCCAGAAAATAACAGCCCTGCGTTTATATCAAAATAATTTTGGTTATTCCCGTTCGTTAAAAAATCGGTACGGGCACCGGTAAAACCGTTTTGCCTTAACATATCCTCAAAAGTGAGTTTCCCTTCATCAAGAGTTAAACTGCTGTACGTTCCCTGAAAACCTGCACCAATTGTGTTATATCCGTTTTCATCAAGCGCCTTGTGGTAAGACAATGATACAGAACCAAAATTTAGTTTTAGCTGGTCATTTGCACTCGCATCCGATAAGCCAGATATACCAACACCAAATACATCACCCTGTGGCAGTTTATCTTTCATAATACCAAAGTCAAAAGAACCACTGGTAGTAACATAGGCTTTTGGTATAGATGGCCACTGGTCACGATGGTTTACAGCAAGCCTCCATTGCCCATCAAACTTACCTGTAAAAGCTGGGTTAAGGGTAAGCGGCGATGCAAAAAACTGCGAAAAGTGGGGATCTTGAGCATGAGCAGACACCGAAAATGCCACAATAAATACTGCAATTAAAATTTTTCTCATTTGCTAAACTATTCTATCGTTTAAAGATAAGTATTTCGTTTAAAATGCTGCCTGCTAATTGCTAAAATTATTCGGGTATCTCTAAAAAGTATTTATTGTTGCATTTTAGCGCCATAAGCCAAATCGCCTGCATCACCAAGGCCTGGTAAAATATAGCCTTTTGCAGATAAGTCATTATCTATTGCGCCACACCAGATGGTAGCAGTTGGTTCTGCTTTTAACAATGTCTCAATTCCTTGCGTTGCAGCTATAGCACACACTACATGCAGCTCTTTTATATTGCCGGCATCTCTAATATATTGAATCGCTTTTACCAAAGAAGCGCCAGTTGCAAGCATTGGGTCACTTACAATTACTACCCGTCCATCAATTGGCGGACAACTCATATACTCTAGTGCAATTTCAAATGTTCCATCAGGGTTGTGTTTACGGTAAGCACTTAAAAAAGCATTATCCGCTCTGTCAAAATAACTTAGTAAGCCATTGTGCATGGCAAGGCCCGCCCGCAAAATGGTAGCAAGCACAGGCTGGTCTTTTAATACTTTGCAACTAGCAGTTCCCATTGGAGTTGTAATTTCTACATCTTCTGTCTCCATGTTTTTACTTATTTCGTATCCAATTACTTCTGCAATACGTTCTAAATTTCGCCTAAAACGCATTCTGTCTTTTTGAATATCAATACAACGAAGCTCGCTTACCCAGTTGCTTATTAATGAATGTTCTTCGCTAAAATTATGTACCATCTGTTTCTAATAATTTATCTTTAAAAAAGAATACGTTAAATTTTTTTATCCAACCCCAAATCTAAAAGAAAATCGTGGGGTAAACTTACATTTAGTAATTATTTTTAACTCAACTAAAAATTTGATATGAAGAATATGTTCTTTATAGTTCTGTCATTGGTTATTTTGGCAGCATGCGAAAACAAAACGGATTACGACGTAAGCTCCAGTAAAAATTATGAGGAAAGTAAAATGAGTCTTGAGCAGATAGAGCAGAAAAGTCCCTCAAAATTTCTTGTAGCAAATGGGGAAAGAAAAAATAATATCTTAGGGCAATCTGTTGTGAAGGGTCAGATAAAAAACAAAGCAAAAATTGTTTCTTATAAAGATATAACAGTAAAAATTTCCTTTTACAGCAAAACGGGTACTTTATTGGAAGAAGACCGAGAAACAATCTACGAAAATGTTGCGCCGGGTACCACAAAGAAATTTAAATCAAAATATTTTACCCCAAAAGGAACAGATAGTGTATCGTTTTCAATAGTAGGGGCTAAGTTTTAATTTACACCTGCTAGTTGATAAAATTAAAAGAGTCCCCATCAAATAAACCTTTATCACTAAGTTTTAAATGTGGTATAACGAGCAGTGCCATAAAAGACAATGTCATAAATGGTGCAGCTAGGTTGCTGCCAAGTTCTGTCGTTGCAAATTTGTTTATAGCTGTATAATCAGCTGCTACTTTAAAACCATCTTCTGCACTCATTAACCCTGCAACCGGCAAAGCAAGCACCATTTCTACATCATCAAACACTGCACTTATACCACCTTTTTGTTTTATAACAAGATTCACGGCCTCGCATATACTTTCATCATTAACTCCTACTGCAACAATGTTGTGACTGTCATGCGCTACGGAAGATGCGATTGCACCATTTGTGAGTCCAATATTTTTTATAAACGAAATTGCAATGGGTGCATCTTTATAACGGTTTACGACCACTATTTTTAGAACGTCATTTTCTACATCGGAATGTATTAAGCCATTTTTAATGGTTGCAGGTCTTACAAGTTTATTTGTTATTAACTGTCCCTCAAGCGCCTCAATTACAAAAATTTCTGTCTGGTCTTTTTTTGCCGGCAACTCAAAATCCGATATTTCTTTTTCAGAACAATTAAATTCGTTGATGGCGATGCTTGCTACCGATTCTATAAAAGTTTTATCGTCATCAGCAACTAAAATACCATCAATATAAGTTTGGGCAACATCAAAACTTATGAGGTCTTTTACTATAATAAAGTCTGCTGCGTCTCCCTCCCTCAACAATCCGTTTTTCATTTTATAGTGCAATACCGGGTTTACACAAGCGGCAAGCAATACTTTAAACAAATCAATACCGGCTGCAACGGCACGAGCACACAACTTATTTATATGTCCTTCCGCTAGGCTGTCAGGATGTTTATCATCACTGCAAAACATCATATTGTCAGCATGTTCATGTAAGAGACCAACCAAAGCGTCAAAATTTTTAGCGGCGCTACCTTCCCGTATTAAAATTTTCATTCCGTATGAAAGTTTTTCGAGCGCTTCTTCGGCAGTAAAACATTCATGGTCTGTAGCCCCCCCGCCCCCCAAAGGGGGGATTCCGTTTACATAAGGGAGGTACGATATTACATCAATATATTTTTTGGCGTCTGCACCTCGCAGCCCCGGTGCATGCCCATCTACAGGCTTATTTAATTTTTGAGCAGCGGCAATCTTTCCTTTTACTTCTTCATCTCCATTTAAAACACCTGGAAAATTCATCATTTCGCTTAAATAAAAAATTTCCGGAGAGGCAAGTAATTGTTCCACATCATTTTTATCTATCGTAGCACCTGCTGTTTCAAATATGGTAGCAGGTACACAACTCGGTGCACCAAAATGGAATTTAAAAGGAACTTTTTTGCCATTGTCTATCATGAATTGAACACCGGCTACGCCACATACATTTGCAATTTCGTGTGGGTCGCTAATTGTGCCTGTAGTACCATGGAGCACTGCAAGCCTCGCAAACTCTGAAGGAATTAGCATACTGCTCTCTATATGTACATGGCTATCAATAAAACCTGGCATTATAAATTGCTCTCCTTCTTTTAATTCTTCACTTAGATGATTAATTTTTTGAACACAGCCATCTACAATTTCCACCTCTCCCCAAAATATTTTTTTAACAATTATGTCTATAATGTTTCCTTTTATGCTAAATGAGTTTTTCATCGTTTATACGGCTGTTAAGCCACTTATATAATAATTAAAAATTAATCGTTTGTTTATAAATGCAAATGTATTGATACATTATATTTGTGTGAGAATTTTCTAATAACTGAAAGTAAAACGCAAAAAATAAAACTAAAAAAATGAAAATGTTTAAAAAATTATTATTCGTTTGTCTTGCTCTTGCAAGCGTGAACGTATTTGCACAAACAGCTGATGATATTGTTGCTAAGCACATTGAGGCAATGGGTGGTGCTGCTAAACTTGCGTCTCTTAACTCGGCAAAAATGACCGGTTCATTGAGTGTGCAAGGAACAGACGTAGCTATGACAATTACCAGAGCTCAGTCTAAGGGTGTTCGTATGGATATGGAAATTATGGGTACTTCAAATTACCAATTGGCAAACAATGAAAAGGGTTTTGCTTTTATGCCTATAATGGGTATGTCAGAGCCAAAAGAAATGGAAGCTGACCAGCTTAACTCTATGAAAGGCCAGTTTGATGTGCAGGGGCCGCTTTTTAACTACAAAGAAAAAGGAACAAAAGTTGAATACATCGGTACAGAAAAAGTAGATGGAGCAGATGCCTACAATCTTAAATTAACCTACGCATCGGGTAATGTGTCAAATTACTTTGTTGATACCAAAACAAACAGAATTTTAAAGAATACCGGTAAGGCCAAAGGGCCTGATGGGAGTGAGGTAGATGTTGAAACGAGCTATTCTGATTACAAACAAAATGCTGATGGATATTGGTTTGCTTACACCAATACAACCATGCAGGGTACAATTGTTTTCGATAAAATTGAAACAAATGTAAAAATTGACGAAAGCATTTTTAAGAATTAATTTTCATTTAATACTTAATATTTTTAAAACGCCTCTGAAATTTCAGGGGTGTTTTAATTAGCACATTATCGAATTAGCAGATTAGCTTATTGGTTTAAAATATCGGGTCTTCTCAACATGGTTCTTTCTAAGGCTTGTTCATGTCGCCATTCCTCTATCAATTTATGGTTACCGCTTTTTAAAACAGCGGGAACTTCCCACCCTCTAAAAACTTCTGGCCTTGTATAAACCGGTGGTGCAAGTAAATTATCCTGAAAAGAATCTGTGAGTGCAGATGTTTCGTCATTTAAAACACCGGGTAACAACCTGCCTATCGCATCTGTAAGTACTGCCGCTGCTAGTTCTCCGCCACTTAGCACATAATCGCCAATGGATATTTCTTTTGTTACAAAGTGATCTCTAAAACGCTGGTCTATACCTTTATAATGCCCACAAATCATTAACAAATTATTTTTTAATGACAATGCGTTTGCCATTTTTTGGTTGAAGGTTTCTCCGTCAGGCGTTAGATAAATAATCTCATCATATATTTTTTCTTTCTGCAAACTTTCCACAGCGTTTACCAACGGTTCTATCATCATTACCATTCCTGCGCCACCGCCAAACTGGTAGTCATCTACCTGCGCCCTTGCATAAGTTGTGTAATCTCTTAAATTAATTACATTCACTTTAAGCAAACCTTTGTCTGCTGCACGTTTCATAATGGAATGTGCAAAAGGAGAAGTAAGCAGATTGGGTACAACGCTGATGATATCAATAGTCATTAATTATATTTTAGCTGCAAATTATACCAATTAGAAATATAATTTTGTAACTTAAAAAATTATAAATAAAAACGTGGAGAAACCTGCGCAACCATTTTTTTACAAACGTATTTTTTGGGATGTAGATCCTGATAAAATGGATTACACAGCAAAAGCATCTTTTATAATAGAAAGGGTTTTTGAAAGAGGTGATGTGGAGGATATTCGCTACTGCAGGAGGTTTTATGGAGATGCTACAATAGAAGAGGTTTTATTAAACGCAAAATATTTACCCGAACGAAGAATTCATCTAGCAAGTGCCGTTATTAATAAACCTTTAAACTCCTTTAGATGTTACACTTTGAGACAGTCGAGCAAGATACAATTGCCTTATTAAATAAATTGATGAGATTACCGCAATTGAAATCTTTTTATTTAGTTGGGGGTACTTCATTATCATTGAAATATGGGCACCGAATTTCGGTAGATCTGGATTTATTTTGTAACGAAAAATTTGACAAAAAGATTATTATTGAAATTTTAGAAAAAGAATTTGGAACAGATTTAGAATATGAAGGAGGCTTTTCAAATTTTGGTGTTTTTTGTTTTATACATAATATTAAAGTTGATATGGTTTATTACCCACATCCAATCATCTATCCAATTGAGTATTATGAAAGCACAAGAATGTATGCTACAGAAGATATAGCTGCAATGAAGGTTCAGGCTATTTTAGGAAGAGGAAAGAAAAAGAATTTTTGGGATATGGCGGAACTACTTAAGTGGTATTCGCTAAATGAAATTATTTCTTTCCATCAAAAAAAATATCCATCCCGACAACTTTTAATTTCTATCCCACAAGCAGTTTCTTATTTTGAAGATGGAGATGAAAGCGAAGATCCTATTAGTTTAAAAGGCCAAACTTTGGAAAGTGTGAAGAAAATTATTCAATCGCATGTAAACAAGTATTTGAAATAACAATGGCCTCATCTAATGTCTAAAATCTAGTATCTAACATCTATTCCCCCATAAAACCATCTAAATCTCTTTTTTCTTTTTTAGTGGGTCTACCCACTTTACTTAGGCGTTTCCCGGTATGAAAAGCTGCACCCTGGTATTGTAATTTATCATCAGTTTCTTCGGGCGTAATATCCAGGTAAAAATTAACCGCTTCGCTGTATTGTACTCTATTGTGCAATAATGCTGTTGCTTTTATAACCCATTTTTTGGCTTCGGTTTTTACTTCATATTCTTCGTCTACATGCACTTGTTTAGATGCTTTTACAGAAGCTCCATTGTATTTTACTTTTCCCTTTTCACATGCTTCAGCCGCAAGGCTGCGAGTTTTGAAGAGCCTAATGCTCCACAAATATTTATCAATTCTTAATTTTTCTTTTTCCATTTTTTTGTGCAGTATTTGACAGAGCCTTTTTTTGAAATGGCTGCTATTTTTATTTCATTACTGTAAAACTAAATCAATTTGTTACATACTTGTCAAAGCTTTGCATTTGATTTTGATATTGCGTATTTTTATAGCTAAATCAACATGTATGATTATACAAAGAGCCGGAGCTTTTTTTCTTTTCTTCTTTTTGTCGAATTTCATTTTTGCGCAGGAACGAGGTATTAATTGGGCAACAGATGGACTTGGATATTATGAAATTAAAAATGGCAGCATTATTAAAGTAGATGCTAAAACAGAAGCAGAAACAGTTGTTGTAGCAAAAGAAGCTTTAATTCCAAATGGGTTTACTTCGCCATTAAAAGTTAAATCTTTCGATTATAGTAATGATAAGGCAAAGATCTTATTGTTTACAAATACAGCAAAGGTTTGGCGCTACAATACAAAGGGTGATTATTGGGTAATGAACACAACATCCAATAAACTTGTACAACTTGGTAAAGGGCTTGCTATGCAATCACTTATGTTTGCCAAGTTTTCGCCCGACAGTAAATTTGTTGCTTATGTGAGTGAAAGCAATATTTATTCTGAAGATATCGTAACTGGACAAATAAAGAAACTTACACAGGACGGTAGTAGGAAATTAATAAATGGAACGTTTGATTGGGTGTACGAAGAAGAATTTAACTGTAGGGATGGCTTTAGATGGAGTCCCGACAGCAAACAAATTGCTTACTGGCAAATTGATGCAAGAAAAATTCGGGATTATTATATGATCAATAATACCGATTCAGTCTATTCGAGAATAATCCCTGTAGAATATCCAAAAGTAGGAGAGAGCCCCTCACCGGCCTTTATAAATGTGGTAAACCTTGCTGGTGGGCAAATAAGAAAGATGAATATAGATGGAGACCCTCAGCAGCACTATATTACCCGCATGGAATGGAGCGGACAAAATGAATTAATTGTACAACAGCTCGACAGAAAGCAACAGGAAAGTAAATTAATTTATTGCAAAGTTTCAGACGGAACTACAAGTACTTTTTGGGCAGAAAATGATGATGCCTGGGTAGATTTGAACACAGATAATCCTGTGGGATGGAACTGGATAAACCAGGGGAAAGAATTTTTATGGATTAGTGAAAAAGACGGCTGGAGGCACATTTTTAAAATAAGCAGAGATGGAAAAAAAGTAGAGCTACTTACCAAGGGCAACTATGAAATTGGTACACTTAAAGCCATTGATGAACTAAATAATTATATTTATTTTACTGCATCACCTACAAACGCAACGCAGCTTTATTTGTACAGGGTTAGAATAAATCTTGGTAAGGACGAGCCTGAGCTTGTAACAAGTAATAAACTGAAAGGCACACATGATTACGATATTGGCCCTTATGCGAAATTTGCTTCGCATAGTTTTAGTAACCACAATACGCCCCCGGTAGACGAATGGATTACCCTGCCTGATAACAAGCCATTGTCTGCCCTGAAGAGTATTACCAATAATATTAAAACAGATACCCGAAAAAATATTGAATACCTGCAGATAACAACAGCAGATAATATTGTACTCGATGCTTGGATCAATAAGCCAAAAGATTTTGACTCTTTAAAAAAATATCCTGTAGTATTTTATGTGTACGGAGAACCTGCAGCTGCAACAGTTGGCGACCAGTATGGAGCACACAGTAATTTTTTATATAAAGGAGATATGAGCGCAGATGGATACATACAGGTTGCGATAGATAACAGGGGCACACCTTCTTTAAAAGGAGCGAAGTGGCGCAAATCGATTTACAGAAAAATTGGTATCATTAATATTGCGGATATGGCAGCTGGTGCCAAGAAAATATTGGAAAGACCCTATATGGATAAAAATAGGGTGGCGGTTTGGGGCTGGAGCGGTGGTGGATCTTCTACCTTAAATCTCATGTTTAATTATCCAGATGTTTTTCAAACAGGGGTGGCTATTGCGGCTGTTGCAAACCAGCTTAATTATGATAATATTTATCAGGAAAGATATATGGGTTTGCCGCAAGAAAACAGAGAAGATTTTGTAAAAGGCTCACCGATAAATAATGTAAAGGGGTTACAAGGAAAACTACTGTATATACATGGTACAGGCGATGATAATGTGCACTACGACAATGCAGAAATGTTATTGAATGAACTCATTAAATTCAACAAGCAATTCGAGTTTATGGCTTACCCAAATCGCACACATAGTATAAGTGAAGGTGCAGGTACAAGAACACATTTAAGTACTTTGTACACAAATTTTATCAGAAAAAATTGCGAACCTGGTGCAAGGTAAATGGGTGTCAATCTTTAAAAACTGATATAAAAAAAATGCTGCTTTGGAAAAAAGCAGCATTTTTTTAGTAATGTTCCGGAAGTACCGGTCCATAATGAAGTTTCTTAAATCGCTTATTTGTTGCAGGATATAATAAATCTGCCGCAGTTTCATAACCTTCGTCAGCTACATCAGCTATCCTTTTGTTCGTATTCGTTTTTCTTATGGCATACACTATTAAACCTGTTAGTGCAACCGCCGCCACACTCACAAGTAATTTATTTTTCGCTTTCATATAGTAAAATTTAATTGTTATGAGGCAAATTTACAAAAGCTTTTTTTTAAAGCTATCAAAATATACTTTTTAACTTTTTATGTTTTAAAAACAAGCAAAAAAAAATCCCCTCATTGCTGAAGGGAATTTTTATAAAGCATCTTAATAAAATATTAATAGTCCTTGCTGTAACCGCCACCGCCGCCACTGCGACCACCACCACCACCATAACCGCCGCCGCTACTGCGGCCGCCGCCACCACCGTATCCACCGCCACTGCTGCGACCACCGCCACCGCCGTAACCGCCACCGCCTCTGTTACCGCCACCGCCGTAACCACCGCCACCGCTGCGCTTTTTGTAATCGTCACCTTCAGCACGCGGCTGAGATTCGTTTACGATTAATTTGCGACCTTGAATTTCAACTTCGTTTAAGGCAGCTATAGCAGCTTTCGCAGCTTCAGCATCTTCCATCTCAACAAAACCAAAACCTTTACTGCGGCCGTTCATTTTGTCTTTTAAAATTTTTGCACTGCTTACAGTACCGTACTCAGCAAAGAGTGTGTTTAGATCTTCGTCAGTCATTGACCAGCTAAGATTACCTACGTAAATGTTCATTGTAATAAACTTTTTTAAATAATAAATTAATGCCTCGGCATTAGTACTACAATGAACTGAAAACTACTTACGAAAAGATAAAATCAGCCAACAGTGAAAACTAAAACCCTTCAGGCATTACAAATGTAAGAGTATTATGAATGTAAAAATCAAATAAATAGCTTTTTTTTAAAATCCGTAAACCTGCTATTTCTTGGGCATTTTTTGTATGTGTATAGATTTTATAAAAAAGCCGCTACCTTTTTAGGTAGCGGCTTCATATAAGTAGTTTAGAATTACTCAGAAATTACTTCAAATTCAACTTCAGTTTCGTTACCGTTTCCAAAATCAATATTTGCTTTATAAGTTCCAAGTTCTTTGATGTCATCGACAATTGTAATACGACGGCGATCAATTTCGTAACCTTTCTGCTCTTTAATAGCACGGGCTATTTGTACAGAGGTAACGCTACCAAATATTTTGCCCGTAGTACCTGTTTTTGCACCAATTTTTAAAGCACCGTCTTTTAGTACGGCAATTACGCTGTTCAATTCAGCCAATAATTTTGCTTCTTTTTTAGCTTGGTGTTTAAGCTTTTCCTGCATTTGTTTCATATTGCTAGGGCTAGCTTCTACTGCTATTTTCTTTGGAATAAGGTAGTTACGGCCATAACCGTTTTTTACTGTTACCAATTCATTTGCACCACCAAGGTTATTTACATCCTGTATTAGTATTACCTGCATTGTTTTGCATTTTTACCCAATTCTCCTTTCGTGGAACTTTCTCTATTTAAAGATTAGGGTGGTTAAAAAAAGTATTGAGATATTAGTATCGAGTATCAAGAAAGACTTAAATAATTATGAGATTCTTGTGTCTTGCGTCTAAAATCTTGTGTCTTGTTCTATTTCATCAAATCAGTTACATACGGTAAAATAGCCATTTGACGTGCTTTTTTTACTGCTTCACTTACTTTGCGCTGAAATTTTAAAGAGTTTCCTGTAAGACGACGAGGTAATAATTTTCCTTGTTCGTTTAGGAATTTTTTAAGAAAATCTCCATCTTTATAATCGATGTAGCGAATGCCCATCTTTTTAAAACGGCAATATTTCTTTGGACGCTTCTCAGCCTTAATGGCAGTGAGGTACTTAATTTCGTTTGCTTTTGCCATGATTATGCCTCCGATTTTTGTGATGGTTCAAAATGTCTTACACCACTTTTCTTTTTAGCATTGTACTCCACGGCGTATTTATCGAGTACAGTGTACATGTGACGCATAACTGACTCGTCACGTAGAAGTTGAATTTTCAACTTTTCATTGAAGCTGGTTGGCGCTGTGTATTCCATTACCCAATAAAGACCTGTTGTCTTTTTGGCTACCGGATAGGCCAGTGATTTTAGTCCCCATGGGTTGCTGTGCGTAATTGTTCCGCCGTTTTCAGTTACAAGCGTTTCAAATTTCTTCTGGGCAGCTTTAAATTCTTCCTCAGAAAGCACAGGGGTAAAAATCACCATCAATTCGTAATTGCTCATTTCCCTGATTTTTGTTTATAAATAATATTTGTTTCCGTTAATTGTAAACGGCGTGCAAAAGTAAGGATTTTTATTAATACTTTATACTCATATTTGTTTACATACCATTAAATAGCTGGACAATAATATAACTCGTTGCTTTTTAATTTCTTAGATACAATTCAAAACAATAAACATAGTAGGTGCCATTATTTAGCGCTATAAACAGGATACCTCATGTGCGCCTTTTCGTAAAAAACAGAATTTTTATAAATGTAATTGAGGATGGCCCCTGCATTTTTTGCGAAATCCGGTTCGGCTGCTTTTTTTGCAGTAAGTTTTTGTTGTAGTACTGGGTCTTTCTGCAAAACGTCGGCTGCTATATCTTCCCAGCGGTAATCGCTGTAACCTTCTTTTTGTTGTAAAATGGCATCAAAGAAATTCCATGCAAAAAAGCTGTCATCGCCTGTAGGTTCTAGCATTTCAACAATGTATCTGTTGCCCGGTTGGTTAAGTTCAACAATATAATCTCCTCTTAAAAACCTGCAGTTTTCTGTAAGCTTTGTTGCCTTTACGCCATAATTACCATGGTGTTTTTCGTAGGGTGTAGGTCTGCTTTTGTATTCATCAATTCTATAAAAGCTTACATTTATAAGGGTATCGTTTAAAAGCCTGCGGGTCTTTATCCCATTCAGTTCCAGCCGCTCCACTACTTCATACCATCCTGCAGGAATAACATATGCTTTCGGCTTTTCAATTAAATTCTCAGGCTTAAAATAATTAAAGAATTTTATTTCTCTGCTGTAGGGTTTGTTTCGGTTATAAAACATTTTAATTAACCCTGTGGCTTCACTTAAAGCAGTATCCTGCTCATACCCTTTAAGTGTTATTCTGCTGTTTTTTGTTCTATCAATACTCCATTTTAAAGGAAATTCTTTTTGAGTCAACATTTCCGACGCAGCTTTTTTTCTGACTGTAATTAATTCAGTTGCATTGGCAGCAGCTTTTTTTATAAACGTCTCCATTAAATCATAGGTCGACTGTACTCTGTCTTTGTAAGGTTTTAGCATATGCGTTTCGGGGATAAAAGAAAAAGTACCAAACAGAGCAGCATAGCCCGAACTATACCTTGGCGTTTCGTAAAACATGGTAATGCCTTTATTAAAATCCGCACCGTCAAATTCTACATAAGGTATAAGATCCCATTTCTTTTCTTTCATGCCGGCATATATCTGCGGCTCAAAAACATTCCTCAACCATGTGCCTGCTGTTGCTCCGAGCTTATCATACTGTGTTGTAATAAGTGTTATTGTATGCTGGTAATCTGCACCATCGCTTACGTGGTTGTCTATAAAAATATCTGGGGTAAGCCAATGGAATAATTTTGCAAATGCCTTGGCTTCTTTGCTGTCGTTCTTTGTAAAATCTCGGTTAAGGTCCAGGTTTTGGGAGTTGCCTCGAAAGCCGTATTCCACCGGGCCATTTTGGTTCACACGTGTACTGTTATTTCTGTTTAAACAACCACCAATATTATAAACAGGTATGATGGCCAACACCACATTATCCGGCAGAATTATTTTTCTGTCCTTAATATCTCTCACCAACATCATACTTGCATCTATTCCATCGGGTTCGCCGGGGTGTATGCCGTTGTTTATCATAATCACCACTTTGTTTTTTTTATGCCAAACAGCAGGATCAAAACTTTTATCGGCACTTATAAGCACAATGTGCAAAGGATATCCTGCATCCGTCATGGCACCTTCTTTCATTAAAATATTGCCTGAGGATTTATCAAGTAATTTATAGAACTTGATGGTTTCAAAATAAGTGGCGGTTTCTGTGCCTTGGCTTTTTTCAAACGTGGTTTGCTGTGCAAAAGAGAGGCTTGCAAATAAGCAACAAATAATAAAGTAGGTTGTACGCATCGTCAAAAATAAGCGAAAGCACCAATTATTAAAAGGGAAACTGCCGGCCATAAAAAAAGCCCTGCAATTTGCAGGGCTTAAAAGAAAAATATTTTTTATTTTACTACAACAAATGATTGGTTTATTACTTGTTTGCTGTTGGCTATTTTTATAAAGTAGCGGCCGGCGGAGAGGTCTTTTACATCAATTAGAAGGATTACATTATTTGCAGAAACGTTTTGTTGTTTTACCAGTCTGCCCGTTACGTCAAGCACCTGTAGAGTACTATTGGTAAACAATGGCTCGTACAACCTAATGTTTAATTCGCCAATGGTAGGGTTTGGATAAACCATTGCATTGGGGAAATTCTTATTCAATTTAATAGCAACAATATTGCTGTTTTTAAATTTACCATCTGCATCTATTATTTTCAAACGGTAATAAACAATTGTTGCATTTGGTAGTATATTATCTGTGAAGGAATACTGAGGTAAATTTCTTCCTTCCACACTTCCTATCGTGTTAAATTTAATACCATCAACACTTCTTTCTATATCAAATTGTTTCAACCCGGTTTCAGCTGTTGCATGCCATTTTAACAAAACTGCCTCTGTTAACTTTTGAGCTGTGAAATTCGTAACAGTTACAGGCAATAAGCCGGTGGCATTAAAAATAGCTGCCACGTATTCAGGATGATCAACAAATGGGTTCCTGTTTGACTGTACTTTGGGTGTACCGGTGCTCGTTGTATTGACGGTTGTATAATAAATAGCATTGTTCCTGTCAATTTCTTTTTGGCTTACCGGATCTTGGTTATGCCATTTAACCAATGTTTTTAACTGCCATGCGTCGTAAATCTGCAATCTTCTTTTAGCAGCGTTTGTTTCATCCGTTGTGCTTAAAAACAATGCATTGGCTGTTCCTAAGCTACTCCAGTTTTGAGAAATAATTTCGTCTTCGTAACGTGTAACCATATAAAGGCAAGCACGTGCAAAATCTCCTTTGTAGGCATCAATAGGTTCGAAAACTGTAGCGTTATAACCAAAATTGGTGCCTGTGCCTAGTTTGCTTCCGTTAAGTGATGGATTGTTTTGTGCTGCGGGAACAGATGCAAGGTTGGTAACTTCCCCGTAAGGAAAATTACTGCGCATATTATTTACTTCACCATCTGTTGGGAAAATATGGTGAGCATCTGAAACCATAGGGCTTAACTGATTAAAGAAAGATTGTGGTGTGCTGTGTTCTCTGTTGTAACAGTTGCCTTCTGTGCTATAACTGCCACATTGGTTTGTACCGTATGTAAATGTATAGGGCTCAGGTCCTGTTGGGTTATCGCTGTACATGTCCCATATAATATCTGCAGTGTTAGCATCGTTTCTATGCAAATCAGAAAACTGATAAATATTCCATAACCCTGGCGTGTAACTGAGTACCTGCGAGCCATTGGTAATTATATTCTTTAAGGCCGTCTTTAAAGGCTGTGCCGTTAAACCGTTTGCTGGGTCATAATATCCTGCAGGTATGCCTGTTGCTACGTTTGTGGTGGTGGTGTTGCCATCCAGGGATGAAGCGCTGTAAAATGGTGCTCCTGTGCATGCATCGTTTGCTGCAAATACATAAAAATAGTAAGGAGTAGATACTGTTAAACCTGTTGCAGCAAAATTGGCAGTATTCGTATAAGTTACAACCGTACCATTTCCAAAAGGTTGCCCAGTTGTATAAATAGTGCCATCTATTGGCATGGCACCAAGTGGCGAGGCAACGGTACTTTTAATAACCAAATATTTACTTGCACCGCTTGCAGTAAATGCACCTGAAACTGTTGTGTTGGCAGGTGTAAGAACCAAAGCTGTTGGAGCCAAAGGAGTAGAACAGGCAGCTAAAGCTGGAGTTGTAATGGTGCCGGTTAATGGTGTTACCTGGTTATAGTTAGGTCCACCAGAACAACTCTGGTCGTCCCTAGCAAAAACAAAATAATAATAAGGGGTAGAAGGAGAAACATTATTATCTACAAAGTTGCCGTCAACCGAAACACCTACTGATAAGCCGTTTCCACCATTGATGGTTTGCCCACTCGTATACAATATACCATCTACAGGCAATTGTGTTAAGCTCGGAGATAAACTTTTTACCACAAAGTAATTTTGTACGGATGTAAGCCCTTGAATTAAATCAAATATACCGCTTACGGAACCAGAAGTTGCGGTTAAAACAAAGTTTGTAGGCTGTTCAGTTAATTCTGCACAAGGCGGTAAGATATCTGGATTGGCAGTAATAGAAAAATCATCTATAGACAAACCGTCATCAGCTCCGCTTGCATTGAAATCTGTCCATTTTATCCAAACAGTACTACCGTTGTTTATAGAAATATTGTTAATGGTGAATGTAATAGTTGTTTTATTAGTAGATGAATTACCATCTAGCGGGCCTACAGTTCCTGTAGTTGTAGGAGCGGTAAAATTTAAAGAAGACTCTGCAACGTAAGTTCCTGCTGTTAAGCTGGTAGCATTAATACCATATGAAAAATCTAGCCTGTCCACACGGCCTAATGCACCTAACCTCCATTGTTCTCCTGTATAAGATATAGTAAGAGATGTAATTGTTGATGAAGTGTTGTTTGTAAATGAGGCACCTATTAATGGCGTAACTGATCCTGAAAGCAATCCACCAAAGGCTCTATCAGAAGCTGAAGTACTTCCGTAACTGTATGTATTTCCGCCATTCGCACTTCCTGGATCTGCTGCATAAGTAGTGTTTGCACCTGTACCGGTTTCTAAAAAACTCCAGCCCGTGGGTAATGCACTAGATGTTCCGCTATTGGCAAGGCTATTAAAATCTTGAGTGATGGCAGTTCCTAATGAAGTTATAGAAACCTGAGCAAAAGATAAAAACGTAAGAACTAATAAAAAAGAAAGAGAGTAAATTTTTTTCATGCATATATTTTTATAAGGCTGCAAATGTAATAGAATAACTTCTATTCTGTGTTAACAAAATACCAACAAAAAAGCCCGTCAACACTGTATTGACGGGCTTTAATATATCTTATAAAGGTAATATTACTTAGCTAATGCGTTAATCTTTTTAGCCAATTTGCTTTTTAAATTTGCGGCTTTGTTTTTATGAATAGTACCACGCTTAGCTAACTTATCTATCATAGAAGCTACAGAAGGTAATTTATCTGATGCTGCTGTTTTTTCGTCTATTGCTTTAATATCACGAATTGCATTACGTGTAGTTTTACCATAGTAACGGTTACGATCTCTACGTTTTGAGCTTTGTCTAACGTCTTTTTTGGTTGCTGCGTGATTTGCCATTGTTCTTATTTTTGGAGTGCAAATGTAGGATTATTATTTAAAAAAATATCATTTGCAATAACTTTTATTAAAATGAATGGTAAAGGACAGCTAATTTCAAAGATTCGTCCTTTATTTTAATGTATGAATGTCCGATATTTGCCGCAAATTTAAGCGTTTTGCTTAATTACCTAATAATTTATCAATGAAGGATTTCCAATACATTACAAATGCACATCCCTCTTATATTGAGAATATATATAATGATTTCATCACAAATCCCGAAAGTGTAGACGTAGAAATGAAGAAGTTTTTTGAGGGCTATGATTTTGCAATAGCAAACGGAAATGCATCCAACGGAAAAGTTTTAGCTCCCGCAAAAGAAAATGTAGAAGCGCCGGTTTTAAATTTAACAAAAGAATTTGCTGTTTACCAGCTTATACAGGCATACCGAAAAAAGGGTCATTTAATTGCTAAAACAAATCCTTTAAAAGAAAGAAAAGACAGAAATGCCAATTTAGAATTATCAAATTTTAACTTGGGTGATGTTGATTTAAACACAGAATTTGAAGCAGGAAATTTTTTAAATCTTGGTAAAACAACCCTTCAAAATATAGTAGCACACTTACAAAAATCGTACACGCATCATGTAGGTGTAGAATACAGTGCATTAAATGATTTAGCAAAAATACAATGGCTTTCGAACGAAATGGAAGCCGGTTTTCACAAACCAATTTCTCTCGAACAAAAGAAACGCATTCTGCAAAAATTGAATGAAGGAGTGATGTTTGAAAAGTTTTTACATACAAAATATATTGGGCAAAAAAGATTTAGCCTGGAAGGTGGAGAAAGCACCATAGCGGCGCTGGATGCCATTTTAAATATTGCTGCGGAAAATGATGTGAAAGAAACGGTTATTGGTATGGCGCACCGAGGCAGATTAAATGTGTTGGCGAATGTGCTTGGTAAAACGTACGAACAAATTTTTACGGAGTTCGAAGGGACTGCCACACCGGACACTACTATGGGCAGTGGCGACGTAAAATATCACCTTGGTTTTAGCAGCGAAATTGAGACTGCAAACGGAAGAAAAATCAACATAAAACTTTGCCCCAATCCTTCACATTTAGAAACGGTTGATCCGGTTGTAATTGGTTATGTACGCAGCAAGGCCGATGTTTTATACAACAGCGATTTTGATAGAATTCTTCCGATACTTATTCATGGCGATTCATCAGTAGCAGGGCAGGGAGTTGTGTATGAAGTTTTGCAAATGAGCAACCTAAAAGGTTACTACACGGGCGGTACAATACATTTTGTAATAAATAACCAGATTGGTTTTACAACAGATTTTGATGATGCAAGAAGTTCTGATTATTGCACATCTATTGCTGCATTGGTGCAGGCGCCTGTGCTGCACGTAAATGGCGACGACCCGGAAGCAGTTGTAAAAGTTGCAGAAATTGCAACTAGGTACAGACAGGAATTTAACAGCGATATTTTTATTGATATGGTTTGCTTTCGCAGGCATGGACATAACGAAGGCGATGAGCCCAAATTTACCCAGCCCAAATTGTACCAGCTTATTGATAAGCACATGAATGCACGTGAAGTGTACACGCAATATTTAATGGAGAACGGTGAGCCTGATGCAAAGATTCTTGCAAAAGAAATGGAACAAAAATTCTTGGCAGACCTGCAGGAAAGGTTAGACGAAGTAAAGCAACATCCATTACCATATACATTTCAAAAGCCCGAAGAATGGTGGCAAAAGCTGCGGAGAGCAACTGCTGCTGATTTTTTAAGCAGTCCTGTTACAGCATTAAAAGAAGAAGATGTAAAAAAATTGTTTGATGGTTTGATGAAATGGCCGGAAGGATTTAAACCATTAAAAAAAGTAGAAAAATTATTAGGCGATAAAATTAAATTATTTGCTGACGGACAAAAAATAGACTGGGCCACAGCCGAGTTGCTCGCATATTCAAGTTTGCTTGTTGAAGGTAATGATGTTAGAATGAGTGGACAGGATGTAAAGCGGGGAACCTTTAGCCATCGCCATGCAGTAATTTATGATGAGAATACAAATGAAGGTTATAACAGGCTTAATCATTTTACAGAAAACCAACCACCATTTAGAATTTATAACTCTTTATTAAGTGAATATGCGGTACTTGGTTTTGAATATGGCTACAGCATGGCAAACCCAAATGCACTCGTAATTTGGGAAGCACAGTTTGGTGATTTTGTAAATGGTTGCCAGATTATTATTGACCAATTTATTAGTGCTGCAGAAACCAAATGGCAGCGTATGAATGGTGTTACATTGTTGTTGCCTCACGGTTATGAGGGCCAAGGACCAGAACACAGCAGTGCCAGAATGGAGCGATTTTTACAACAGTGTGCCGAATTAAATATGGTGATTACGAATGTAACAACTGCAGCAAATTTCTTTCATGTTTTAAGAAGGCAAATGGCGTGGCCTTTTAGAAAGCCGTTGGTAAATTTTTCGCCAAAAGCGAACTTAAGATTGCCTGGCACATATAGCAACATTGGCGAATTTACACAAGGCGGTTTTACCGAAGTGTATGACGATGCAGCAGTGGCTGACGCAGATAATGTTACAAAGGTTTTATTTTGTACAGGTAAAATTTATTTTGATTTAAATGAAAGAAGAATAAAGGACGAAAGAAACGATGTTGCAATAGTAAGAGTAGAACAATTATACCCTTTGCCACAAAACAAGCTTAATGACCTTTATAAAAAGTATAGCAAAGCAATTTGGCATTGGGTACAGGAAGAACCCCAAAATATGGGCGCAGCATCTTATCTCCGAATGAATGTAGAAAATATAAATTTCCATATCATCAGCAGAAAAGCAAGTGCATCTACAGCTTCGGGTTATTCAAAAGTGCATGCAAAAGAACAGGCAGAAATCGTAGATACTGCTTTTAGTATCTAAGTAAAATGCACTTAATAACACATAGTGAAAGTTTAATTGTTAACTGAAGATCAAATGTGGTTCTTTTTCTTTTCACCAAAAAGAAAAAATGGCAAAATATATTTGCCACAAAGATCCATCGGGGAACAAAAGCCAATAGCCAAGCATACATTTTGTGCACTGGCATAAAATAAGGTAAGAAAATTTGTATAAATCAGAAAAATCTGTGACTTATACCAACGATTAAAAAGAAAAATCGGAGAAATCTGTGAGCTAAAAAAATACAAAAAATATGTTTCAAAGTTTAAGTGAAAAATTAGAAGGTGCTTTTAAAAATATAAAAGGCGAAGGCAGAATTTCAGAATTAAATATTGCAAATACTGTAAAAGAAATTAGGCGCGCATTAGTTGATGCAGATGTGAATTACAAAATTGCCAAAGAATTTACAGATAAAGTTAAAGAGACGGCTTTGGGTAGTAAAGTTTTACTATCTGTAAACCCTGGGCAGCAGATGGTAAAAATTGTGCAGGATGAACTTACTGCATTAATGGGTGGAAAAGAGAGCGAGTTTAATATTAACGGTAACCCGGCCATTATTCTTGTAGCAGGTCTACAGGGTTCTGGTAAAACAACTTTTAGTGGTAAACTGGCTAATTATTTAAAAACAAAAAAAGGCAAAACGCCTTTGCTTGTGGCGGCAGATATTTACAGACCTGCAGCTATTGATCAGTTAGAAGTACTCGGTGGGCAAATAGGGGTAGATGTATTTGCAGAAAGAGATAATAAAGATGCTGTTTCTATTGTGCAGAATGCCATTAAAGAAGCCCGTGGAAAAAATAAAAATGTAATTATCATCGATACTGCGGGTAGGCTTGCTGTTGATGAAGTAATGATGAACGAGGTGGCAAATGTGAAAGCTGCCGTAAACCCACACGAAATTTTATTTGTGGTAGATAGTATGACCGGGCAGGATGCTGTAAATACTGCAGCGGCTTTTAATGAGCGGCTAGATTTTACGGGTGTTGTACTTACAAAATTAGATGGTGATACAAGAGGTGGTGCTGCATTGAGCATTCAGTATACGGTGAATAAGCCGATAAAGTTTATGAGCAGTGGGGAGAAGATGGATACGCTTGATGTATTTTATCCGGAGCGTATGGCGCAGCGTATTTTGGGCATGGGAGATATTGTGAGCCTTGTAGAAAAAGCGCAGGAGCAATTTGATGAAGCTGAAGCTGCAAAGCTTGAAAAGAGAATTAGAAAAAACCAGTTTGATTTTGAAGATTTTAAAACCCAGCTTGGTCAGATAAAAAAAATGGGGAATATTAAAGACCTTATGGGAATGATACCCGGCGTGGGCAAACAAATAAAAGATGTTGATATTAACGACGACGCATTTAAGGGAATAGAAGCGATGATAAATTCTATGACGGTACTAGAGCGCCGCAATCCCGATTTAATAAACCCGAGCCGCAAAGCCCGTATTGCAAAAGGCAGCGGAAAAGAGATTGCTGAACTTAATGCTTTTTTAAAACAGTTTGAGCAAATGAAAGGTATGATGAAGATGATGAATAAAATGCCAATTGGGAAAATGATGGGAAGGAAATAAAATACTTTCTATGTTATAAACAAAAAATGCTGCATCCTAAGAAGCAGCATTTTTACCTAAAACTATGATTAAGCGTTAACTGCTTTATGCATATCAAGGTATTTTTTTATAATGTCGTGAGATGTCTTTAACGATGCCTGTTGAGATGTAATTAATTGTCTGGTGTCAGCATTTATTTCTGCATCAGATTCAAGTGCATCTCTGTACGCTTTTTGAGCAGCATCTTCACCAAATTCACAGGCTTCTAAAACAGATTGGCGTTCTTTGCTCGCAAAAGTTGCTTTTACATCCATCCAAACCCTATGAAGTTTACTTAAGCCAGATGTACCTGTATCAGCGCTGCCACCAAACTTCGATACTTCATTTACAAGTTCTGTTTTATACTTAATACTATCTTCTGCCATCTTCATAAATATAGCTTTAAGGTCTACATCTATATCTTTGGTTTCTTCTGCCGCTTTCTGGTATCCTTCAATTCTGTCATTATTTATTTGTACCAGGTCGTTTAAAACTTCTACTAATTTTTCGTTCGTTGTCATGTTTTTACTTTTTTGTTTTAAAAATTATGTTTGGGGAAAGACAATTTCTGTACCCTTTTCTTTTAATGTAAAATCTCCTGCATTTTTTTATTTTTTGTAGAAAATAATCCTCGATGCGTTTTAAAATCTTTCATCTTGTGTAAACGCAATTGTAGTAACAAAGATTTATTTTTCTACAACGTTTCTGTATCTCTTGACACTGTTTTTGTTACGGTTAATTTATCTGCAGATGTTGTATTACTGCTGCTTCTAGTGGCTAATAATATAATAACCAAAAGTATTACACCACCTAAAACCCATGCCCATGGCTCCATATACCATATTTTTTCTGTAGATGCAGTGGTAGTAGATGTAGTTGTTGCTGCCATTGTTGTGTCTTGTGCAAAAGTAACTATGCTGGCCAGTGCTGATGCGGCAAATAGTAATGCTTTAGTACCGTATAATTTTAAAGAATGTTTCATACATTTTTTTATTTGTGAATAGATTTTTTAATTAAATCAACAAGTGCGCCAGCTTGAGTAGTGGATTTTATATCCCAATCTGGTAAGAATATTTTAACACTTATTACTAATGTGGGAACATACCATTTCTGTAAAAATCGGGCATCTATTTAGTATGTATATTTGTAATAAGGAGAATAAATATGGCGACTAAAAAAGCAAAACCGGCTACATCCCCCGTAGCAGAAGACTTTATCGAAGTGTTTGGTGCAAGAGAACATAATCTTAAGAACCTCGATATAAAAATCCCAAAAAATAAACTGGTCGTTTTTACTGGGGTAAGCGGAAGTGGTAAATCTTCACTGGCCTTTGATACAATTTACAATGAGGGACAACGCAGGTATATGGAAAGTTTTTCCGCTTATGCAAGGCAGTTTGTAGGCGATATGGAAAGGCCCGATGTAGATAAGATAACTGGTCTTTCGCCTGTAATTTCTATAGAGCAAAAAACGACCAACAAAAACCCGAGGAGTACTGTTGGTACTATTACGGAAATTTATGATTTCCTCCGTTTGTTGTTTGCAAGGGTAGGAGAAGCGTACAGTTATAACACCGGGAAAAAAATGGTGAAATTTTCTGAAGAGGAAATTGTTAATTCCATTTATAAAAAATTTGATAATCAAAAAATAAGTTTGCTTGCGCCACTGGTGCGGGGCCGCAAAGGGCATTACAGGGAACTTTTTGAAGATATTAGAAAAAAGGGTTTCTTAAAAGTTAGGGTAGATGCTGTGATTATGGATTTAGTACCGAGGATGCAGCTGGACAGGTATAAAATTCATGATATTGAAGTGGTTGTTGACAGGCTGCAGGTTACACCTGACATGAAATTCAGACTTAGCCAAAGTGTACAGAAAAGTTTACAGATGGGTAAGGATTTAATGTTTGTTGCATCATCAACAAAACCTGCGGAGGAGGAGATTGAAAAAACACTTTCAAAAAATAAAAAGAGTGTAGACAGCAACGACGCTGGAAATAGTTTAGGCAATACAAAAGTAGCCATGTACAGCAAACAATTAATGTGTGTTGATACCGGCATTAGCTATGAAGAGCCCTCACCAAATGCATTTTCTTTTAACTCGCCGTACGGCGCTTGCCCGCATTGCAAAGGATTAGGGAATGTTTATACCATCAATATAGACGAAGTTGTGCCGGATAAAACTAAAACGGTAAAAGAGGGTGCCATCGTGCCTTTGGGCGAAGAAAGAGAAGCAAGTGTATACCGGCAGGTGGTAGATTTTTCAAAGAAATACAAGATAAATCTTGGTAAAAAATTAGAGGATTTGCCCGAAGAACAATTAAACCTTTTGTTGTACGGAGACCAAAATATTAATGCCGATTTGAGTTTGGATATGAGCGACGAAACACTTCCTATGACCTATACCGGAAGTTATGAGGGAATAATTCCGATGTTGAAAAGATGGTTTGCATCGCCAAACAGCAACGAAAGTTTGAGAACCTGGGTAGAGCAGTTTATGCAACTTGCACCGTGTACGATATGCGGTGGTACAAGGCTTCGCAAAGAAAGTTTGTGGTTTAAGTTTGATGAAAAAAATATTGCCGAATTAAGTGCAATGGATTTAGATGTATTGTATCGTTGGTTTGAAGATGTAGAAAAAAGGTTGAGTACGAAGCAAAATACCATTGCAAAAGATTTGTTGAAAGAGATAAGAGAACGGTTACAATTTTTATTGAATGTTGGGCTCACTTATCTCACCTTGTACCGTCCATCTAAAAGTTTAAGTGGCGGTGAGTACCAGCGCATCAGGCTTGCAACGCAAATAGGCTCGCAGTTACAGGGAATTACGTATGTTTTAGACGAGCCGAGTATTGGCTTGCACCAACGGGATAATATGAGGCTAATAAAAGCGCTGCAAAACCTTCGGGATATTGGTAACAGCGTATTGGTAGTGGAGCATGACAAGGATATTATGATGGCGGCCGATCATTTAATAGACATTGGTCCAAAGGCTGGAACACATGGAGGTCGCATTGTTGCAGCGGGTACACCAGAAGAGGTCTTACGTTCAGGTTCTGAAACGGCAAAATATTTAAATGGCGAAAAAACCATTGCCATACCAGCAGAAACAAGAAAAGGAAACGGAAAATTCATCGAACTGAAAGGTGCAACCGGTAATAACTTAAAAAATGTTTCAATAAAATTGCCACTTGGCAAAATGATTTTGGTAACAGGAGTGAGCGGTAGTGGAAAATCTACTTTGGTAAATGAAACGCTGTATCCTTTGCTTGCAAAATTCTGCTATAATAGCAAAGGAGAGGCAATGCCTTATAAAAGTATTAAAGGGTTAGAAAATATTGACAAGGTTATTGAAATAGACCAGAGCCCGATTGGTAGAACACCTAGAAGCAACCCATCTACCTACTGCGGTTTTTTCACAGATATACGAACTTTATTTGCTGCCATACCCGAAGCGAAAATTAGAGGCTACACAGCAGGCCGTTTTTCATTTAATGTAAAAAGTGGCAGATGCGAAGTGTGCGAGGGTGGAGGTATGCGAACCATAGAAATGAATTTTTTACCTGATGTATATGTGCACTGTGAAAAGTGCAATGGCAAAAGGTACAACAGAGAAACGTTGGAAATTCGCTATAAAGGAAAATCAATTAGTGATGTACTGGATATGACGGTGGAAGAAGCTGTGCAGTTTTTTAACGCCGTACCATGGATCTACAGAAAAATAAAAGTGTTGGAAGAGGTTGGACTCGGGTACATCACACTTGGTCAAAGTTCTGTAACACTTAGTGGTGGAGAGGCACAGCGTGTAAAACTTGCTACTGAATTAGGCAAGAGAGATACCGGTAAAACCTTTTATATTTTAGATGAGCCTACAACAGGATTACATTTTGAAGATATTCAGCATTTATTAGATGTGCTTAATAAATTGGTGGACAGAGGAAATACAGTAATGGTAATTGAGCATAATCTGGATATGATAAAAATTGCAGATCATATTATTGACATTGGTCCTGAGGGCGGAAACGGAGGCGGACAGGTTTTGTATGAAGGAGAACCTAAAGGAATGCTTGATGTGAAAGAGAGCTTTACAGCTATTTACTTAAAAGAAGAGTTTAAGATTGCTAATAAGATTTAAAAAGTACAAGGAGTGACAGTAACCACTATCACTCCTTGTACCTAAACCAATTTAACGAGAAAGAGAGAAAAGAGCAATGCATGGCAGCGAAAAAAATAACATAGGTTTCAGAGGTAAGGCCTAATCATGAATGAGTTGCCTTTTTGATATTATCTGCTTCAGTTGTATGCCTTTGCAAGTTCTCGTACATTAAACGATGTTTAGTATTAATTATTGCTTCAATTTAGAATTTTATTTTTTTTCAAAAATCATTTCAATGTGAGGGATTCCATCTTCATCGTATTCATCACTACATTGTACAAAGCCCAATGCTTCATAAAAAGATTTTAAATAGAGTTGGCCACCAATCTTTATTGTATTTGTATTAAATAATTCCTGTGTTTTAATAATACTTTTTTCCATTAGTTCTATTCCAAACCCTTTTCTTCTTTGTGATTTATCCGTTAATACCCTTCCTATACTTGCTTCCTTAAATGATACAGCAGGTGGCAAGAGCCTTGCATAGGCTACCATATTCTCATTTTCTAATGCATAATAATGAAAACTCTTTTCATCTTTTCCATCTGCATCTAAGTACACACAATTTTGCTCCACAACAAACACTTCACTGCGGAGTTTTAAAATCTGATACAATTCTGAGACTAACAACTCAGAAAACTTTTTGCAATACCATTTCATAAATGATGAATGTTTTTTATGTTTAATTAATAAAATAAAGCGCAGGGGCTGCACTGCTTAGCTGGAAATCCCCTGCTGACCATGCGGGCACGGGCAGGCTTCTCGTGTAGTAAAACGAAAAAAAAATTGTAGGCTGGCAGCAATATTAGCTTGACAAGGTTGACGCTGCTGAAAGCCCCAAATGTTTTTAGTAATCATATTTGTCTTTCCATCTTACTTTAAGAAAATTCCTTATTTCCTCTTCTCGTGCATTTTTGCCAGGCTCATAAAATTTTGTTCCAATAATTTTTTCGGGCAAATATTCAATATTTACAAAATTGTTTGTGTAGCTGTGCGCATATTTATAGTCTTTTCCGTAATTCATATTCTTCATTAAGTTGGTAGGGGCATTTCGTAAATGTAGCGGCACTGGCAAATCTCCATATTGTTTTACAGCCGAAAGTGCTTGGCTAATTGCCACGTAAGATGCATTGCTTTTTACAGACGTTGCAAGGTAAACAGCACATTGAGATAATATGATTCTCCCTTCAGGATAGCCAATAATGTTTACAGACTGAAATGTGTTGGTTGCTAATAACAGCGCATTTGCATTGGCATTCCCAATGTCTTCACTTGCAAAAATGACCATTCTCCTGGCTATAAATTTTACATCTTCCCCGGCATCAATCATTCTTGCCAGCCAATAAACGGCAGCATTTGGATCACTGCCTCTCATGCTTTTAATAAATGCAGAAATAATGTCGTAATGCTGTTCACCTTTTTTATCGTAGATGGCAGTGCGCTGTTGCGCAGTCTTCATAACCCGCTCATTTGTTACAACCAAGACCTCGTTATTTATGGCGGCATCTGTAACCAACTCCAACAAATTCAACAACTTTCTGGCATCTCCTCCGGAGATATTAATAAGTGCTTCTGTTTCTAATAGGTTGATTTTTTTCTTTTTTAATTCTACATCCTTTTGTAAGGCCAGGTTCATGAGCAAAATGAGGTTATTTTTTTCCAACGCTTTTAATATATATACCTGGCAACGGCTTAGTAAAGCACTGTTCACTTCAAAAGAAGGGTTTTCTGTTGTAGCGCCTATTAAAGTAATAATTCCCTTCTCAACCGCTCCAAGTAATGCATCTTGCTGTCCCTTATTAAATCTATGTATTTCATCAATAAATAAAATAGCCCCGTTGCTTTTCTGAGCGGCATCAATAGCGTCTCTTATATCTTTCACACCTGCTGAGATGGCACTTAATGAGAAAAATGGTTGGTTTAACGTATTAGCTATAACGTTTGCGATAGTAGTTTTACCCACACCAGGCGGTCCCCAAAAAATGATAGAAGGGATTTTTCGGTTCATCAATGCAGTTTGTAGGAAGCTAGTGGGACCAGTTAAATGTTCTTGTCCGATAATATCAGCTAGTATTTGGGGTCGCAGGCGCTCTGCTAGAGGGATTTTACTCATCATGACAATAATTTACAATCTTAATGCTACAAAAGGTTTGGTGATGGTATTTCACTTAGTATTTTTTGAAATTAGTCAACAATTTTTTGGCTCTTTACATCAAAAATAGAAGTTTAGTTAAATTACTGTAAATATTATACTACAAAAATATATTCATAAAAGTATCATTTACAATGATTTAAGAAAATGTACTTATTTAAAACCGTAATTTTACGCAAAAAGAATTTGGCTTATTTAGAAATAATACTACAATTGTGTAAAGAAACTACTAATGACGATTACCTCGGTTATTATTTTTTCTGAAAACGAAGTCAAGAGGAAAAAGTTGAATAAACAAAACCAAACTTCTTAGACTGATAATTACAAAACAAAACGCAAAATTATGTACCAGATTACTACCTCAGTAAAGAATTTTACACTTCTAGCATTAATTCTTATTATTTCATTCAGTACAAATGCACAGACTCAGCAAAGTCAAAATGGCTTTAACGTTTCTTTTTTATCTGTTCCTACGCTTATTAGCGGAACCGGATACAATGTAGGAGCAAAATACCGGTTTTTAAATGTTTCTACCAACGTTAACGCAATCGTTACGATTGTGAGCGCAACAGGTGGTGCTACGGTTTCCAAGTTAGATGATAATGCTTTAACGAGGCCTGAAGCTTTTTCTCCTGCTATTACTATCCCTGCAAACACCAACGGTTTAGTTGAATTTAAAATTGAATTTGTAAAAAGCAACGATGGTAGTCCAAAGCAATTAGATACTTTAAGCGTAACTGCAATGGATATAGATGGTAATAGTACTTTACATGAAGTAGATGTGTTGAATCTGGGAGCTGGTGGTACAGTTTCTTTTTTATCAAATTCTCTACAAATTGCAGTTACACAAAGTGGTTCTGCTTTTAAAGCTACAAATATTGGTGGTGTAGAATATAACGGTGTTGATACGTCTGCAAAGCAGGTAATGTTTTCTGTTAGAAATTCATTGGTACAAAGTTTTATTTACAAAGCTGGTGCAAACAATGCAACAGGAGGCGCAAATACAAGACAGAAAGGAATTTATTTTAAACGTTTTAATTATGTGGCTGCTGCACCTTTGCCTGTTAAATATTTATCATTTACGGGTAACGCAGTAAGCAAATCAGTCTTTTGGGTGACAGCGCAAGAAATAAATAACAACTATTTTGAGATTGAGCGTTCTTTCTCTGGTAAAGAGTTTACTTCTGTAGGTGTTGCTTTAGGGGGTTTCGAAAATGGTACCAAAAAAGAATATGTTTTTAAAGACAACTCGGCTTTGTTGGAAGACAAAGAAGCAGTTTATTACCGTCTTAAGCAATTTGACAATGATGGTAGGTTTTCTTACAGCACAATTTTGGTTGTTCGCTTAAAATCAATTAGCAAAGTAGATATGCAGGTTTCACCTAATCCATTTACAGAGCGTATAACTGTGCGATTTACAGCAACTGAAAACACTGTTGCCGATGTGCGCATTGTAAACAGTGTCGGACAGTCCATCATTAACAAAAAAGCGACGATAAGTAAAGGATATAATAATATACAGATCGAAGGATTAAGTAACCTAACTAGTGGTACTTATACAGCTTCCGTACTGGTAAACGGTAAAGTGGTAGGAAGTCAAACAATTGTAAAATAGTTTCAGGGGTAAGGTCATAAAATAAAAAGCTGTCGGTGTTGTTACCGGCAGCTTTTTCAGTTTTTATATATTGTGTGTGATTACATAATATGCTATCATTAAAGTGTTCTAAGATAATAACAGACATTTTTTTCAAGACGAATAATGTTCTATTTTTAATTATTACTTCTATTATCTTTAATTGCCCCACCACTTCTTCCGGTTTTATTAATAAGGGTTTCCCTATTACAATTGCTTCACATAAATTTTGAAAAAGCAATGCCTAATTTCCTTTTCCCGATAATACATTTTTAACGGTTATTTCATGTAAATTGTTATAATATTTTTTTATTGCTGTTCTGCGGGCTCAGTGGCAGGCTCTTCGTCTCTTGGTTTCATCCCTGCTTTTAAATAATCCACCTGCTCTTCCAAACCATCTTTTATGAAAAATCAATTGGTAACATGTATCATGAAGAAAATTCCTGTACCAAAGCCCCGGAGAGCAATGCTACTTTTTATCAATGCGTTGTAATTTAATATTATATAAAAGTATAGTTACGACATTTTACTAATTATTTTTTGGCATAAATATGTTAAAATGATATTCATATTCTAGGAGTTTAAAATTATTTTAATATTGTTAGCCAATATTTTACAAAAAAAATCTTCATAAAAGTAAGATTTACAATAATTTAAGAAAATATACTTATTTATGACCGTAATTTTACGGCAAAACATTTGGAGATGTACGAAATAATACTATTTTTACGGCGAGAAATCACTAATGACGATTGCCTCGATTATTATTTTTTACGAAAATAAGGTCAAGAGGAAAAAGTTGAATAGACAAAATCAAACTCCTTAGATCGATAATAACAAAAAACCACAAAATAATGTACCTGATTACTGCGCAACTACGAAAACTCACTATTTTAGTTTTAATTCTGTTTCCTTCTTTAAAAACACTAGCTCAAAACGGTCCTAGTATATCGTTTACATCAACTCCAACTTTAATTAGTGGATATGGTTACACTGTAGGAGCAAAATACCTGTTTTTAAATGTTTCTCACAACAACGTTAATGCGATTGTTACAATCACAAACGTTATGGGCGGTGCTACAGTTTCAACTTTAGATGATAATAGCATTACAAAGCCGGAAGCTTTTGCTCCTGCTATTACTATCCCTGCAAACAGCAACGGTTTTGTTGAATTTAAAATTGAATTTGTAAAAAGCAACAATGGCGGTCCAAAGAAATTTGATACCTTAAGCGTAACTGCAATGGATATAGATGGTAACAGTAGTTTACCTTTACATGAAGTAGATAAGTTGGATCTAGGAGTTGGTGGGACACATTCTTTTTTATCAGTTGCTCAACAAATTTCAGTTACGCAAAGTGGTTCTGCTTTTACAGGTACAAATATTGGAGGTGTAGAATATACTGGTGTTGACACGTCTGCAAAGGAGGTAATGTTAACTGTAAGAAATTTACAGGTAGAAAGTTTTATTTACAAAGCCGGTGCAAACAGTTCATTTGGAAGCCCAATTACAAGACAGAAAGGAATTTATTTTAAAAGTTTTAATTATTCGGTTGTTGCGGTTGCCGGGCCTTTACCTGTTAAATATTTATCATTTACGGGTAACGCAGTAAGCAAATCAGTTGTTTTAAACTGGCTTACTTTACAGGAAATAAACAACAACTATTTCGAAATCGAGCGTTCTTTCACTGGTAAAGAATTCACCTCGGTAGGTATTGCTTTAAATGGTTTCGAAAATGGTATCAAAAAAGAATATGCTTTTAAAGACAACTCGGCTTTGTTGGAAGACAAAGAAGTAGTTTATTACCGTCTTAAGCAATTTGACAATGATGGTAAGTTTTCTTACAGCACTATTTTGGTTGTTCGTTTAAAATCAATTGGCAAAATAGATATGCAGGTTTCGCCTAATCCATTTACAGAGCGTTTCATTGTACGATTTACAGCAACTGAAAATACTGTTGCCGACGTGCGCATAGTAAACAGTGCGGGACAGGCAATCATTAACAAAAAAGCGACGATAAGTAAAGGATATAATAATATACAGATCGAAGGATTAAGTCACCTAACAAGTGGTACTTATACAGCTTCTGTAATGGTAAGCGGTAAATTGGTCGGAAGTCAAACAATTGTAAAATAGTTTCAGGGGTAAGGTCATACAATAAAATGCTGTCGGTGTTGTTACCGGCAGCTTTTTTATTTAAAAAATTTTGTTTGTATTTATAACAATTACTTGTATTGAATTTATATGAAACAGAGAACAAAAGATGATTAGGTAAAAAGAGAAATAGAGACCTATTTTTTAACTACTGCTTCTATTATCTTTAATTGCTCCACCACTTCTTCCGGTTTTATTAATAAGGGTGTCCCCACTACAATTGCTTCATATAGATTTTGAAAAAGCAATGCCCAATTTCCTTTTTCCGTCAATACATTTTCAACAATTATTTCATTTAAATTGTTATAATATTTTTTCCCGTGCTGTTCCAGCGGTTCAATGCCAAACCCTTTATCATTCGGTTGCATACCGGCTTTTAAATGATCTTCTTGCACATCAATCCCATACTTTATAAAAGAACCATTTGTACCATGTATAATATACCGTGGTGATGGTTCACGCACAAGTAAACTTGAGCGCAGAGTTACTTTTAGCGTGCCATAGTTCAGCATTATATCAAAAGCATCTTGGATAACAGAATTTTTTCTTTGGGTAAAAGATTGCCCCCAAACATTTTGTGGAATACCAAACAATGCAATAGCCTGGTCAATAATATGAGCTCCTAAATCATAAATAATTCCACTGCCCTCACTGTTGGTTTCTTTCCATTTTTTAGGATTTAATTCAGGTTTATATCTGTTGTAATGAATTTCAAAGTTTAGCATCTCTCCTAGTTCGCCACTTTTTATTAATTTTTGAACAGTTAAAAAATCGCTGTCAAATCTGCGGTTTTGAAAAATAGAAATAATTTTATTTTTTGATTTTGCAAGTGCTATTAATTCCGAAGCCTCATTACTAAATGCTGTAAAAGGTTTTTCTACCAACACATGTTTGCCTGCCTGTAATACGAGTTTTGCATACTGATAATGCGTATTATTAGGTGAGCAAATGCTTACCAGATCTATTGTTGGGTCGTCTAAAATTTCTTCTATGTTTTTTACAACATTTACCTGAGGAAAGAATTCTGCAGGATTTTGGTTGTTTGATAAAATAGTTTTTAAAAAATAATTTTCATTAGCCTCAAAAAAAGGAGCCTGTAAATACCTGCCTGATAAACCAAAACCAACAATTGCAACATTGACCATATTAAATTATTAATGTGTAAAAACTAACAAGTAAAGTAGTAAAAGACTGAAATTTACACCAATTATACCATATGCAAAACAAGCCCCTCTGTAGAAACAGAGCGGCTTTAACGATTGCTTGTTATTCGAAATTTTTAAATTATTTTTATTGATATTTGCATTTGTCGTACAATGAACTGTGGGCTAAATACAGTTTATTTCATCGTTTTCCTTTCTATATTTTTTTTAGTTGTTAATTTCTACTGTGAAAGTAGAGCGAATAATTTTATGTGTAATGATAACTTTTATGTTATTTAATTACCTTAAAATTTGCTTTTTTTAGCTGAAACCTTTTGTCGTATTGATTTCTATTATAATTTATTCATTATGCCCAACAATTTTACCGATACATTATTTCAGCTGGTGCGTTCGTTAGAGAAATCTGAGAAACGTCATTTTAAACTTTATATCAAAAGAAGTTCGGGCAACGAAGATTTAAAAGTTGTGGAACTTTTTGATGCGTTAGATAAACTAGATCAATACGACGAATCTTTGCTTTTAAAAAAATTGAGAACAATAAAAAAGCCCCAGCTTGCAAACATTAAAGTGCATTTGTACAAACAATTACTTGCCAGTCTCAGGTTGCTAAAGAGTACCGAAAGTATAGACCTACAGCTGAATGAACAATTTGATTTTGCACACATTCTTTATAAAAAGGGTTTGTTTAACCAAAGTCTTAAAATCTTAGATAAAGCAAAGGAAACTGCTAAGGCAAATAAAAAAGTAAATTTTTTGCTGGCCGCAATTACCCTGGAAAAAAGAATAGAAACGCTTCATATTACCCGATCTATGCAAACCCGGGCAGAACAATTATCGCAGGAGATAAATGAAGTAAACGATCGTATAAGCAAACTTACAAAGTTGAGTAACCTCGCTATGTTGCTTTACAGTTGGTTCATACAAAACGGGCATGCTAGAAACAGCGATGAAGAAGCTAAGGTAGAAAAATATCTCCAGCAGCATTTACCCTTAAATGCATGGGATCAAAATGGATTTTATGAAAAACTTTTTTTGTACCAGAGTTTTAGCTGGTATGCCTACATACGGCTCGATTTTTTAATGTACTACCGCTATAGCCAAAAATGGGTCACACTTTTTGAAGAAGATACATTGTTGATGCGGGTAGAGACCGGCCATTATATTAAAGGGTTACACACATTGTTAAATGCACATTTTGTTTTGCGTAATTATAAAAAATTTAATGATGTGTTAAACAATTTTGAAAAATTTGCAGCAACTGACAGAGTACGGCTACATGATAATTTTCGTACACAAGCTTTTACCTATATAAGCAGCGCTAAGATAAACCAGCATTGCATGCTAGGTACTTTTAAAGAGGGCATTTTGCAAGTTCCCTACATTTTGCAGATGTTGAAACAAGATGAGTTGTTTATTGATGAGCATCGTATAATGGTCTTTAATTATAAAATAGCTAGCCTGTATTTTGGTAATGGCGATCATGCTACCTGTATTGATTATTTGCAAAAAATTATAAATGAAAATATAGGAGGCGAGAGTGATTTACAAGCTTATGCAAGGCTAATGCACTTAATTGCACATTACGAAATAGGCAACTACGATTTGATGGAATATCTAACAAAATCAGTATACCGGTTTATGTCAAAAAAAGATAATCTTACTGCGGTAGAAGAAGAGATGTTTAAATTTTTGCGTAAATCTTTTCACGTAACCAGAATAAAAATGCAGTTCGAACTGGAACGTTTTTTAGAACAAATAAAGAAACTCGAACGAAACAGGTATGAGACAAGAACCTTTGCTTATCTAGATCTTGTGTCGTGGCTGGAAGCAAAAGTGAACAAAAAAACAATGGGCGAAATTTTAGCGGAAAAATATAAGTTAAGTCGTGACCGAAATTATAAATCTGTTTGATTTTGAAAGTCCTTAATTGTTAATATTTCTAAGGCGATTTTTTAAAAAAATAGTTGGGAGTAATTAACTTATCTCCTTTAAAGCCTTAATTACAAAGGCTTTCAGTAGACGATATTTATTTTTGCAATAATAAAAGTTCACTAAAGTTCATTTCGTTTCACATTTACTGCGTATTAATTTTACATTATCAAAATGATTTTATAGCTATTCAGCCTCAAAGCATTTTTTAAAAACTTAAAATTAATAAAGATGAAAAACTTAAAAGTAGTATTTACAGTAATGGTAGCAACCTTGCTAATTGGTGGCACAGTAAAAGCTCAATCATCTGTAGCAGCAAACATCGAAGACAATTTTTTAGTAAAATTTACTGGGACAGAAGATAATTACCTCTGTTTTCAGGTTGAAGTGAAAGGATTAAATGACAACGGAACCATTTTAAAAATTAGCGATAAGCAGGAAGGTGAATTATATACCCAAAATTGGAAAGCAAAAGTGCCTTTTCAGGCATTTAAAATTGAGAAGAAAGATGGTCAGCAATTAATATTCAACCTGCAGGCAGGTAGTAAGCAATTCATAAAAACTTTTTATACATCTACCAGGTTTATTGAAAGTACAGTTGTGGAAGAAAATGGTTTAGTTGTTTTGTAATAACAAGAAAAGATATTTATTTAAGGTAAATTTTTATAAAAATTGTTGGTTTGGTTTTACAACGTAGTGCATTGTTTTAGCAGAACGCAATGCATTACTTGTTTTTTATTTCCCCCCAAATAGTACCTGACTCGTTGATGTTAAAATAAAAAATGCCTGGCTTTTTATACTTTTGGTAGATAAAGCCAGGCATCAATTATCATTCTCTTTTTACATTTTCCAGTCGGGAATTCTTCCCGGTGTGTATGGTGCGCCTTTTTGTTCAAAAAGGGTTTCTATTTTCTTAATCTCTTCACCAATGTTTTTTACTTCTAAAAGTATGGGAGCAAACTGTTTAGCCGCTATACTATAAGAATTTTTATAAGCATTTGTCGCCATGGTAGTTGTACTGATTAAATTTTGCATAACGTCACCAATGCGTGCTGAAACAGAGGTAGGTGCTTCAAACTCTCTCTTTGTAAGTGCACCGTCGCCATTTAATAATTTGTCTGTAGCATCTAATCTGTTTTCTAATTGAAGTATATCTTTTATAATACTTTGGTCAATAGCTGCGGTTTTTTGTAAGGCCTCTTTCATAAACTTTAACTTATTTAAAAGCTCATTTTTATATGCGTTCGTTGCATCTAGCGCTCTTTTTAATTCACTTACTTTTTTACCAAACGCTGCAAGTTCTTTTTTATCTGTAACAGGTAATCCTGCCATGTTTAAAGACTCAATTGTGAAAGGCTGTTTGGGTACGAGTTCTGTGAAATTGTTGTCTTCAAATTTGCTCAAAGAAACATTGTAGTTACCCGGTGCTACAAATATTCCCCGTACTCTGTCATTAAAAACATTTGTTTCATCTGTCGCAGATAAATTGATGGCATTTGTAGCTTCACTTCTAAAATCCCATGATATGCGACTTATCCCTTTTTTTGCAGCAGTTTTTATTCTTCTAACTACATTTCCTGATTCGTCGCTAATGGTGAAAATGAGATAGGGTGTGGGTTGCGCATCTTCTTTTCTTAATGAATCTATGGAAGGATAATAGGGTGGTTCACCTTTTTTTATTTTTTCGTTTTCTGCAGTTAGCCTTTTTTCTTTAAGTGTTTTAAAATCATTTTTTAAATAATAAGTAAATACAGCACCGGGTTTTGGGTTTGGTGCGTTCCAGAAACTTTCTCCCTGAAAGCCTTTGTCTCTAACGCCCAATGGTGTAGTTTCAAGGTACATCCATGCTTTTTTTATTGGAGTTATAAAAGCAGTTTTATCCATGTCACTTTTCTTTAAATTTCTTAAAGGGCTGTAATCATCCATCACATAAAAACCACGACCAAAAGTTGCGAGGACAAGATCATTTTCTCGTTTCTGAATTTCCATATCTTTTACAGCAACATTTGGCAAGCCACTTTTTAATTGTGTCCAGCTTTCTCCGCCGTTAATTGAAAAATAAACGCCAAATTCTGTTCCTGCAAATAAAAGATTTCCGTTAATATGATCTTCTGCAATGCAGTAAACAGTGCCTCTTACGGGTAAATTATTTTGTATTGGTGACCATGTCTTTCCTGCATCTGTCGTTTTAAAAAGATACGGTTTAAAATCCCCATATCGGTGGTGGTTAAATGCAACGTAGGCAACATTTTTATTGGTAGACGATGCAATGATCTGGTTTACATAAGTTCTTGATGGAACACCAATGATGTTATCAATTTTACTCCAGTTTTTTCCGCCATCTAATGTTACGTGTATAAGTCCATCGTCGGTGCCTACATACAGTATATTTTCATCTAAAGGCGATTCTGCGATGGTGGTGGTTTGGCCATATATATCGGTTGACTGGTTTTTTGCAACAGCATCTACCGGCCACACTTTACCCATTACTTCCAGTTTGTTTCTGTCAATACCACGGCTCATATCTCCACTAATTTTTTTCCAGCTGCTGCCCTGGTCATCGGTTCTATAAACGAAATTAGATCCAAAATACAATCTTTTATGATCGTGTTTTGAAATAAGCATCGGCGCATCCCAATTCCAGCGTAAGCCGGCTTCTCCCTCATCTTCTATAGGTTGTATATTTAGCTTTTCTCCTGTAAGTTTATTGTATCGTACTATGCCGCCATACTGCGACTCTGCGTATATAATATTAGGATCTTCATAATCCGCTTGGCTTTCAAAACCATCGCCACCATTGGTTATAAACCAATCGTTGTTCACAATTCCATTTTCGCTTTTTGTACGGCTTGGCCCTCCTAAACTAAAGTTATCCTGTGTGCCACCGTATACATTGTAAAAAGGAAAACTGTTATCGAGCGATACTTTGTAGAATTGTGTTATAGGCAGGTTTGCTTTAAAATTCCAGTTTTGTCCTGCATCAAATGATTCATACAGGCCACCATCGCAACCTTCAATAAAATGTTGTGTATTGGCTGGGTTTATCCAAATTACATGGTTGTCTACATGTTTGTTTTTATCGCCAATGTTTTTAAATGTTTTGCCACCATCTTCACTTACTTTGGCATTTACATCCATTGCGTATATTTTATCAATGTCTTTTGGGTCACAAAATATTTCCTGATAATAATTGCCGCTGTTAAAAAACGCTCCTCTTTTTTCCCAGCTGGCACCACGGTCTGTCGACGCAAATAGCCCACCCTTGGCAGGATCTGCAGTTTCTACAATAGCAAATAAATAATCAGGGTTTACCGGGCTCATGGCCATTCCTATTCTACCAATATTTACGTCTGTGGGTAAGCCTTTCATTGCCTTGTTCCAGGTTGCTCCACCATCAGTGCTTTTATATAATGCACTTTCGGGGCCACCACCTATGTACATAAAAACTTTCCGCTGGCGTTGGTGTGCTGCAGCATAAATGATATTGGTGTTTCTTGGGTCTATCATTACTTCATTAAACCCTGTGTTTTCACTAACGGTTAAAACAGCTTTCCAAGTTTTACCGCCGTCGGTTGTTTTATAAATTCCTCGTTCGCCACCGCTTGCCCACAAAGGCCCATAGGCAGCCACAAAAACGATGTCTGCATTTGTTGGATCTATCGCAATTTTGCCAATGTGCTCAGAAGTTTTTAAGCCCATGTTTTTCCAGCTTTTGCCGCCGTCTTCACTTTTATAAACGCCATCTCCGTAGCCTGCAACACGCTGGTTGTTGTTTTCACCACTGCCTGCCCATACTACATTTGTATTCGTTGGATCTATGGTTACACAACCCATAGAAAACGAGGCTTCGTTGTCAAATAAAGGCATGAAAGTAATTCCTGCATTGTTCGTTTTCCAGATACCTGCATTGGCAGTAGCAATATAATATTCTGAGATGTTTTTAGGGTTTACAGCAAGATCCACAATACGACCCGATACAAGCGCAGGACCAATATTTCTAAATTTGAGCCCGTTAAAAGTCGAACTTTGCCAAGCGTCGCTTTTATTTAATTTTAGCGTATCTGCTGCTGGTTTTGTTTGCGAAAAAAGGGGAGTCATTTGGGTAAGGCCTGCCAGGGTAATTGCAGTTGCAATAATAATTTTCATTTGTTGGTTTTTAGTTTTTGTAGTCTTTTATAATAGTAATAAGGCAGATATACCTTCAAATTATTTCAAAGCTGGTTAGCAGTTTTTCAATGCGTGAACGCTTCTACTATAACTTACTTTATAAAAGTGCTTTTGGTAGGTGAAAATTACTCAACAATATTTGAAAAACAACATTTAAAAATAAATGGAAGTTCGGATGGCTGTTTGCTCTGAAAAATTCGTTTACGCCTTTATTAATTTTACTTGTTTATATAAATGCACCGAAGCAGTTCGTTCACAAAAAGAGCTGCTCTTTTATCTGTAGATTCTTTATCTATAGCCTTGCCTGCTTCATCATACGCATCTTGTACTTTTGCTACAGCATAGTGCTCGGTTACGATCCATGCTTTCATTTTCCATAAACAAAACTGCAAAGAAGTTATGCATTGTGTACCGGCAAATGGCCCTGCGGAAACTGTTGCAATAGCAATTGGTTTATGGAGCCATTCTTCCAATAGCAAGTCTATTACATTTTTTAAACTCGCAGGAAAGCTTCCATTGTACTCAGGGGTTACAATAATAATTCCGTCACTGGTTTTTATTTTTTCTGCAAATTCAAGTATCTTTTTGGATGGGTCTTTTTGAAATTTTAAACGCTCTTCAAAAAGTGGAAAATTATATTCCATCAAATCAATTATTTCTGTGGTTGCCGCTTTTTGCTCGGTTAAATAGTTATTAAAATACAATGCAACCCTGTGGCTGTTGCGGCCTGTTCTTACACTTGCTGAAATAATAGAAATCTTTGCCATATTTTTAAGTTTAAGGTAAATAAAAATTATTGAAGTTTTATATAAGAAATCGTTTTATAACACCTGTTATTTTATACAGCAAAATTTTTATCTGAATTTTATAATGTTTACAACAAGTCTTTATACAAACAATTTTACTGCCCTATAATGAAAGTTGAAAAAAGATAAACAGATGACCATGGCCCAGACCTGTCTACCGACAGGCAGGTAGAAGTGAATGCAGTTGCCTTTGAACGGCAGCAGCAAATAGCCGGAAACTAATGCTGACTAGGGTTTTACTGCTGACGCTCCTAAAAATTATTTTATCAGAGAAAGAACATCTGAAAGTTTTACTGCTTCCTTTTTATCGTCAATTTCTACAACAACCAAATAACCATAAGGGCCACCGGCTTTTTGTATAGCCTCGGTAAGTAGCAACTGATCGCTGGTTTGTCTATAGCCTGTTTTGTTGTTCCATATCTCTTTGGTGCAAAGGCAGCCTGCCGATGGTGTGTATGGTGCGTATAACTGGCTTGTATAGTAAGCTGTATCGATGGTAGTACCGTGTGCAATAATTTCGGTACGGCCGGCTTTTCCTGCGTAAAAGGTACCGTAAATTGGATGATAATTTTTAAAATTGGATGGTAATAAATCTCTGTATTGTTGCAACGACCATGTGGTATCAATCAGATTCCCGTTTACAATAAAAGGATGATACTCGTGCGGCATGGAAAGCTGAATATTTGTCGTAGGGCCAATAAAAAAATTGTTCGACGTATCAAAACCATTCATTTTAAAAAAACCCTGCGGTGTATTGCCGTTGGTAATATAACCTGGCATATTGCTCAAACTACGGGCCAGTTGGCCTACAGCAAAGTAATTCCCATCGGTATTCTTTATAAAATTGCCGTCTGCGTTTCTTACCATAGCAAGACCCGGATAATTTCTATCTTTTCTTTGAAAACTAAAAACTAATACTTGACCCGGTAAATAATTTTTTTCAAAAAAAGTTTTTATTGAAGGGGTAATAATTTTTTTATTATAATTTTTCAGCTGTTCGCCCAATTCAAAGAGTATCGCATTGTCAGGGGTTTTATCAAGTAATGCATTAGTTTGCTTTTGCATAATTTTTACCTGCGCTGCTGTGGCAGTTGGCAATAAATAATTTGCAGCCATGGCCATTAGCTTGGCATCTGTTGTGTTCTTAAAAATGGCAAAAATGTAAGCTGCATATTTTTTTGGGTAATCGCTGTTTATTAAGTTTATCAAAGCCTTCTGGTAGTTTTCACTCCGGAGCTGTATTGTTTTCGCAGCACTGTCAATTCTATTATCTACAAATGAAGTTTTATATTTTACTAAGGCAATGTTGTAAAATGCGCTGCTAAGTTGTTCTTCATTTTCTGTTGTAAATGGAAGACTTATATTTTTATTAATTCCGCTTACAATTTTTTTGTAAAATTTTTCTCTGTTTTCTTTGAGCGCATCTTTAAAGTAAGGGCCGTTATTTTGGGCGTATAAAAAAACAGCCGCACTTATTAAAAGCGCCGCTGTTAAAATTATTTTTAAAATTATTTTATTGAACATATTGGGTAAGAAATGCTTGTATTTTATCGAAAGAGTCTGTAAGCGGTGCGCCTGCCCAGCCATGGCCTTCAGTAGGATACAAAACGTATTGCCGCGGAATATTGAAAGAAATCAATTTGTCTCTTAAAGTGGTGGCTTGTGAAACTTTTACAAGAGGGTCTTGCCCACCATGCAAAATAATAGTTGGTACTGCCTGCGCATTGGCATAAGTTATTGGACTGCTTTGGCTATAAGCTACGGCATTTGTTGTGGGTGTAGCACCGTTAAATAACTGTGCAATAGAAGAAGGTGGAGCGAAAATAGAAGCAGGATCATTGTACATGGCAGCCATATCTGTAGGACCAAAAAAATCTACTACTGCCTTTACTTTTACAGGTGTGTTGTTTTTATAAGCCTGCAGCAACGCCAAATGTGAGCCAGCACTTACACCTAGTAGAACAAATTTATCTGAAATTTGATACGCTGTTCTTTTGCTATAAATATAATCTATGGCTGCCTTTACATCATTCTCCTGTGTAGGAAATGCGGTCGTTGTATTGACTGCTAACCGATAGTTGATATTGATAATTGCATAACCTGGCAATCTTTTTTTAAGTGTATCTACATACACATTTAAATCGATTTTATCGCCCGTGCTCCAAGCACCACCATGTATCATCACCATTACCGGTGTTGCAAGTGTTCGTGCAAACGGTAAATAAAGATCTATTTTTTGTAAAGGATCTGTGCCGTAAGAAACGTTAAGTTGTGTACTTGCAGGTACATAAGCTGGTTCTATTATAACGCCGCCTGCATCTGAACTGCTTTTTTTACAGGAAAAAAACAGCATGGTGGTAATTGCAAAAAAAACAATTCGTTTCATGGTTAAAAGTTTATTAGAAAGTTAAGCTTTAAAATGTCTTCTTTTCGAAAAATTCTTCCCTCTTTTCTAAACTGCGACAACTTATTTCAAATCCAACCTAATCTGCAACTCATCAAACTGTTTATCGTCAATAGTGCTCGGCGCATCTACCATTACATCTCTACCGCTGTTATTTTTAGGGAATGCAATAAAATCTCTAATACTTTCGCTGCCACCCAAGATTGCGCAGAGTCTGTCAAAACCAAATGCCAGCCCACCATGTGGCGGAGCACCATATTCAAATGCACCTAGTAGGAAGCCAAATTTATGTTGCTGTTCTTCCTCATCCATACCAAGCGCTGCAAACATTTTTTGTTGTAACGCTGTTTGAAAAATACGAATACTGCCGCCACCAATTTCATTTCCATTAAGCACCATATCGTAAGCGTTTGCTTTTATGTTTGCATAAGGGTGTTTAAGGTATTCGGCAGCATTTTCAATTGCAGGATTGTTGTCAATCATAGTGGCAATATCGCTTGGTTTGGGCGAAGTAAATGGATGGTGCCTTGCTACCCATCTGTTGTCTTCTTCCGCATATTCAAACAAAGGAAAATCCAATACCCAAAGTAATTTAAAATCTTCTGCCCTGCGCAGACCAAGTGTAGTCCCCATGTGCATACGAAGGTCGCTCGCGGCTTTGCGGGTACGTTCTTCTGCACCTGCTACAATTAAAATTAAATCACCCGGTTTTGCATTGGCTGCTGCCGCAATAGCTTTTAATTTTTCGGCATCGTAAAATTTATCAACACTACTTTTAAAAGTTCCATCTGCATTACATTTAATAAATACCAAACCCTTCATTCCTATTTGCGGCCGTTTCACCCATTCTGTAAGTTCGTCTGTTTGCTTGCGGGTGTATTCGCTGCAGCCTGCAACTGCAATGGCTATAACTGTTTCAGCCTCATCAAAAACTTTAAAATCTACGCCGTTTATCAATTCAGAAATATCTTTTTCATCCGGGAAAGTGTGCGAAGGAAATTTTAAATTACACAACCTCATATCAAACCTAATATCTGGTTTGTCATTACCATAGGTCCACATGGCATTCATCCACGTCATGCGCTCAATGGTTTCTGTATAATCTATATTTTTCACATCTTTAAAAATGCGGCATACCAGCCCTTCAAACATTTGTAAAATATCTTCCTGTTCTACAAAGCACATTTCACAATCAATCTGTGTAAATTCTGGCTGTCTGTCTGCACGCAAATCTTCATCTCTAAAGCATTTTACAATCTGGTAATAACGGTCGTAACCACTTACCATTAGTAATTGCTTAAATGTTTGCGGCGATTGTGGCAATGCATAAAATTGGCCGCCATTCATTCTACTAGGTACTACAAAATCTCTTGCACCTTCTGGCGTACTTTTTATGAGGAATGGTGTTTCAATATCCATGAAATTATTTTCATGCAAATAATTTCTGGTACTTCTGCCAACGGCGTAACGCAATTCTAAGTTCTTCTTTATTGCATTTCTGCGAAGGTCCAAATAACGGTATTTCATCCGCAATTCATCACCACCATCGGTATCATCCTGTATGGTAAATGGTGGCGTGATAGATTTATTTAAAATCGTAAAACTTAATACCGTAATCTCAATATCACCAGTTGCAATGTTGGCATTCTTGCTGCTGCGTTCGCTTACTTTACCGGTAACCTGCAACACATACTCTCGCCCCAATGGATTTTTATCCAGCACATCATTTAAACTTTCATTAAAAAGCAACTGCGTAATACCGTATCGGTCCCTAAGATCTACAAACGTAATGCTGCCAAATTTGCGCACTGTTTGCACCCATCCCGCAAGGGTTACATCTTTATTTACGTCGGCCATTTTTAATTCACCGCAAGTATGAGAACGAAACATATTTTAATATTTGTGCGAAGATAATAAAAGCCCCCCTTAATCCCCCCAGGAGAGGTAAATTGCAAACCGTGTAATTAGTTTCAGAATTTTTTTTGGTTAAAGTCTTTAAGGAAAATGTTGGGGCTGTAATCTTACAATTTCTACTTGTCATTCGTCCGGTCTCCTTTGCTGTACCGTACCGTTGGGTATGCATAAGCAGCCTGCGTCTGCATGCATTCACAACGGTACATCGCTCAGTCCACCGCAGCCGTTGGTCGGGAGAATATTTTTTCAGCTTTAATGAATCAAACTACAGCAATTTTTTATTCCTTGGGGCCCACCACAAATAAAACCATGTAAATATAATTATTCCAATTACAAAAGGTATTACTGAAAGATGTTTGTAGGTATACGTGCCATAAAATAATTTGGTATCAAAGCCTGCAAACTCACTTATCATCCAATACGAATTGGCACTTATCCAAAATACGATGGCAATATTATGTGCAGTTTCGCTAATATAATTTCGGTTTCTGTATGCAATTACAACGGCAATGATTAATGTGGGGAAAATCATCAAAATGCCAAGGGGTTTCCAAACCATGCACCAGCTAATATCTTTTAATAACCAAAAAACGATGTGAAGGTTTTCCATTTTTCTATAACGTAACGGAATGCTGTAAGCTTGCTGAACTGCCATAATGAAAATTTGTTGTCAGCCAAATATATAAAAAATGCTACGAACGTTTTACCAATCGTAGCATTTTTACTTTGAAGAGTAAATTATTGAATGCGGTAAACAGGGTGTTGCTTGTAAGTTTTAGTTGGCTCGCCTGATGTGCTGCACCTGCTGTTTTCAGCTTGGTCGGTGGTGGTTTTTTTAGATTCTTCTAATATTGTACTCCAGGTAGGAAACTGGTGAAAGGGCCCAAAATAGGTAGTAAGGTTGGTGCGAAACTGGTTGGTGAAAAAGCCTCCAAAAGTTAGGTTGCCTGTGCTCATTTCTCCTTTTTGTGCCGCAGTCATTAGTATTGACATCGGCTTACTATTCATAAATAATGATTTGCAATTTTCGAGGTTCCAGCCCAATGCGGAGTTTCTGGTTCTTGGCACATCGCATGTGATGCTCGCCCTGTCATCAGGTCCATTATTGCAGCAATCGCTGAATATAAGGTTAAGCCGGGCACCTTTATTTTTTATAGTGTTGTACACGTCTTCTATATTTACTGAATTAGCATCTACGTTTTCGAAGCTTTTGTTGGTAAGTATCATGTTCGGAAATTGCCTGTTGCTGTTAGCATCTTTAAATCCATGTCCGCTGTAATAAAAAACAACAATGTCATTTTTTTGTGGAGCAATCGCTGATACTGCATTCTGCACATTCTGCCTGTTATAGTTGCTGCCAAAAATAACGTTTGATCGAAAGCCTATTCCCAAAAATTCAGCAAGGTCTTTAAAAGTTTTTACTGTTCGATCTTTATCTAGCACACAAGTACTGCCAATAATTTCGTCATCTGTATTGGCAACTACTACCAAATGTAGTTGAGCAGTTTTTTGTTGAGGTGTTAAGGATCTTGCTGTAACGGTAAAAAGGTTTTTGTAAAACTCTTCCTCTTTTAAAAAAAAGTTTGAGACAAACTCTTCTGTAAGGTCAGTCTGTTCCAATAATATGGGCGGTTCAACAAATGTACCCTGTGCAGTTCCTTTTTCATCGGGAGATGTTACTCCCCAAGGTTCATACAACCCTGTACTTGGATCTACCTTAAACCAAAATAGCTCTGGATAATAATGGTAATCTTTGTCGCAATAAACAATTTGTGGTTCAGATCCTTTAAAAAATATTTTTGATTTATCTACGTAACCATTTTTTTCTTTAAAATACATTTCTTCCATATCAAGGTCAACCACCATATTGTCGTGGGTTACATCATCATAAAAAGTCACTCTGTAAAATCCGGTACCATCTTCGTATCGTACTAAAAATACATGGTACAATGTAGTATCAGCAATGCTTGTAAACCGGTATTGCATGTAATACAGAGACTGGCTTTTAGAAGAAATAGAAATGCAAAGTGCAACTATCAGAATGAGAAAAAGTTTAATTTTCATATGCGTATTATTAGCTTTTCCTTGATGATGCCATTCTAAAATTAAGCTTTTATAGCCGAAATACAATGATTTTATTTAATATTTGAAACCGTACATTAGCGTTGTAGATTGTGCAATTTTAATGCCCGTTTTTTTAGACAAGCTAGGTGTTCCAATCGTGATAAAATATTTGTTGAGTAATGAAAAAAATTTTTTTTTTACTGCTGCCTTTTTTATTTAAAGGATTGCTACATGCGCAGAAACAAAAAGCGGATAGTATTTCTAATTTATTAGGGAGCGAAAAATCTGACACGACCAAAGCAAATTATTTGTGGCAGAAAGCGAGCTACCAGTACAGCTATGCACCTGACTCTGCCATACTTATTGCACAGCAAGGGTTACTACTTTCCAGACAAATAAAATATGCAGAGGGCGAATCCAGGTCTCTGGGGCAAATGGCCAATGGATTTTTAGGTGTAGGAAATTACACAAGAGCATTGGAATTTTACATTCAGAAACTACAACTTGAAGAAAAAAGGAACAATCCCTATAACCTTGCTAGTGCTACTATGAATATTGGTATTGTGTATGTGTATGAAGAGGAGTATGAAAAAGCACTGATTTATCTACGAAAAGCAGATTCACTCATCACGGCTAATAAAATAACAGAGCTGGAGTATAACATTAAACTTAATATTGGTGATGTATATGAGAAACAGAAGATTACTGATTCTGCATTCTTATATTTTGATAACGCACTTAAGATAGCTAAAAAAATAAAGGACGAAAATAGAATTGGCATGGCCATGATAGGCTTGGGGCACACCTATTTAAAACAAAAAAATACAATGAATCTCTGCAGTTTTATGGTGGCGGATTTACTTTTTTAAAAATGGCAGATAATGAAGATATCATGTGCGAAGCATCTTTAGGGCTTGCTAAACTTTATAAAGAAATAAATAAAAACGATTCTGCAATTTGGTTTGCCCACTCCTCATTTGTGCTCGCGCAGAGTGTAGGTTTTCAGTCAAGGCAAATGGATGCCGCTGTTTTTTTAGTGGATATCTACAGCCATGTAAAAAAGAACAACGACAGTGCTTTTTTATATTCACAGCAGGCAAAAGTGCTTGAAGATTCTATTTATAGCAAACAGAAAATAAAAGAATCACAGGTTATAACGATAAACGAACAAATGAGGCAGGAGGAGCTTGCAGCCAATGTGCAGAAATTAAAAAAAGAAAGAGCCCAACAATTGCAACTCATATTGATCGGCTTGTTTATACCAGTTCTTTTTCTTGTAACACTTTTACTAAGCAGGGTAAAGGTTCATGTAAGGATCATCAGATTTTTAGGTGTTTTATCTTTGCTTATTTTATTTGAATATTTAACGCTCCTTTTACATCCAATGGTAGTAGAACTTACACATCATACTCCGATTTTTGAAATTCTTATTTTTGTATCAATAGCAGCTTTATTAATACCTGCTCATCACAAAATAGAACATTGGTTAATAGAAAAACTTACCGTAAAAAGCAGAAATTACACTTCAGGGAATATCAAACTAAAAAGGCAGCGGCTTAAAATTAAAAAACCTTCCAATACAGATTAGAAGGTTATTTATTAAAATTTAGGAAAGACGAAAACTTAGTTTCCGGGCTGCCTTGGCCTTGCAACGGCAGTAGTGTCAATAGTTGATTTGATGGTGTCTTTTACAACAACAGTTTTTTCTTCAACTTTTTTGTCATCTTTACTTTCGCATGCTGTTACCGAAAGCACAATTGCAAAAGCTAAAACCACTACGGGCGAAAAATTTCTTTTTGTATTTTGCATATTAATTAATTTTAGGATATAATAGTACAATAAATTTCACAAATCCACGAAAAAACATTCCTCTTCTAAAAAAATTAAGAAATTAAATGCGGTACAAATCTGCTTTTATTGTCGGTAATTAAATTTTTAGCTTCTCTAATACCTATTCCTGCAGCTTCTTGCCCAATAACCCAACTGCCAATTACTGGGTAATTGTCATCAAAGTCAGGCAGCTCAAATAATTGTTGGTACACAAAGCCTTCTTCGCCATATTCACCGTCTGTTTTTTGTATGGTGCCATAATGTTTTACCATTTCTATATTAGAACCTTCACGGGAAAGGATCGGTTTTTTTACATAGTCCTTCATCCCGTTATCATCAAAGTATGCAGGTAGTAAATATTCGCAAGTTGGATTTAGCTCCCACAAAATGGGTAAAATGGCCTTGTTAGATAAAATCATTTTCCATGAAGGTTCTATCCAGAAGCTGTTATTGGAATCTTGCAAAATGTTCTTTCCAAAATCGTCTGACGCAAGCCATTCCCAGGGGTAAAGTTTAAAAATGTTTCGGATAGTTTCATTGTCTGCATCTACAAACTGGTTGTTGTCATTGTCCCAGCCAATATCATCTATAAAAACAAGTTTTGTTTCCAATCCGGCCTGTATGGCGCAGTCTCGCATGTATTCTGTGTTTGTAAGATCTTCGAGCGTTTCTTTAAGGCAGGTAAAATGTAATTTGCCGGGTTGCAAATAAACTTTTAAATATTTCCAGTAAGCAATTAACTTTTCGTGAATGCTGTTGAACTGGTCTTTACTTTTATCAAAATCCTGCAGCCAAAACCACTGTACAATTCCTGCTTCGTACAAACTTGTTGGTGTATCTGCATTAAACTCCAGCATTTTTATTTTGCCATTCTTATAACATAAATCAAACCTTCCATAAATGGAGGGGTGCTCTTCGTTCCATGTTTTTTCTATGTAAGGAATATAATTTTCAGGGATGTGAAATTTAGCGTACAATTTATTATCTATAACGTGCTGTACTGCCTTTAAACAAAGTTCGCACAAAGTGTTTGTCGCAGTTTCTATTTGTTCAATTTCTGTTAAACTAAAACGGTAGTAAGCACTTTCATCCCAATAAGGCACATCGGTTGTATGAAAACCAAAACCGAGATTTTCCACTGCTTTTTGCCAATTATTGCGGGAAGATATTTTTATGCGTTCCATGAGGAAAGTTTAAGGGTTAAGGTTGAGGGTTCAAAGTTGATGGTTGAAGGTTGAGAGCTTTATATAAATTGGAAGTTGTATTTTTTTATGGTTGGGAAGATCCGTAAGTAAAAAGTTGATGTTGATTGAGCTGTTACCAACTTTCAACTTTGAACCATCAACCTTTAGTAATTGAAGTTTTTCTAACTTTCAACTTTGAACCTTCAACTATATTAACTCCCCACACTGTACCCGCCTCTGCCAAAGCCGCCTCTGGTCACGTTTCCTTTAAAGGCATTGCTACCAATATTTGAGCCTGTAGGTATTGCGCCTGAGTAATAACCAGCCCGGCTGTAACTACCATTATTATAATTGCCATAAGGTCTAAAAGCATAGTACCAAAGTGCCACTCCCAGCATTCCACTGCCGTGATGGGTTCTTGTGTAAGGTGCAGTACTGTCGCCACGCACATAGGTTTTATTTCCGCTGCCCCATTCTGGTTGCTTCTTTTTTTCCTGGCAACTTGCCAGCGCTGCCGTTATTAAAATGAGTTGTATTGTTTTTGACTTTTTCATTAAAATTAGTTTTAGAAAATCACGGTATAAAAATTAGATAATTTATCCAAATTATAAACCTTGAATTATATGGCACCCATTGTGAACTGCTCTTTGCCAACTGCTAGCTGCCTCATTTCACAGTTATAAATATTTCGTAATCCTTTTTTACCGCTACACTTTTTGTATCGCCTTCGCTGTTTTCTGCTGTGGTGTTTTCAATGCCCAATGCAGGCACTGTATCTCTGTGTTCAATATCTTTTAGCTTGTTTCCTTTTACCCATACCGCATGTTTGGTAATTAAAATATCATTCGTACTGTCTAAATGATCTACAGTCACACTGCTTTCTACAGAGCCATTTTTATTTACTTCATTGGTTAGGTCTTCCTGTTTTTCTTCGTCGCAGGAAACAAGTGCAGTCATTAAAATAATACTGAATGCTATTGTAAATATTTTTTTCATTTGTTGTTTGTTTGTGTTGTCAAATTTACATGAACAGCAGGGAATTTTGCTGTGAAGTATTTTGAATGGTAAAGAACTCTCATGTTATTTGATACCCCGCAGATGATGGCGATAAAAGCTAAATAGCTATCAAGCTGTTGAAGGGCTCACGACAAAAATGCACGGTACACGGTGGCGGATGGGCACTAGTACTCCACAGCGAAGCGAAACGAGGAGCCTGCCTACCGGCCAGGCAGGTACTACTAGCAGTCGCATATTAATTTATTTATTTTTTGACGACGAAAGCCAATAGTATGTATTAAAAAGTATTCAAAAATTATTTCCCACTTACAACTAAATATAAAAATAAAAGCCCCGAAATATTTTCGAGGCTTTATAAAAATCTTATTCCAAAACTATATCTCCTGCCCCCTCAACAAATCTTCAAACACTTCTCTTCTTCTTATAATTCTCGCATCACCGTTTTCAATTAATATTTCAGCTGGTTTTAGGCGGCTGTTAAAATTAGATGACATTTCAAAACCATAGGCACCGGCGTTATAAAAAACGAGATAATCTCCTTCACGTACTTCAGGTAAGGCACGGTCCCAGGCGAATGTATCTGTTTCACAAATGTTACCTACAATCGTGTATATGCGGGAAGTGCCATTGCTGTTACTCACATTTTCTATATGGTGATAAGCATCGTACATCATTGGTCGGATCAGGTGATTAAAGCCACTATCTACACCAACAAAAACGGCTGAAGTCGTTTGTTTAATTACGTTTGCTTTCACAATAAGATAACCGCATTGGCTTACCAAGTATTTACCCGGCTCAAACCAAACCTGTAAATTTTTTCCGGTCTCAGCTTCAAAAACTTTAAATGCCTCGGCTACTTTTTCGCCCAATAAATTTACGTCTGTTTCTTTGTCGCCCGGTTGGTAAGGAACTTTAAAACCACTTCCCAAATCAATGTACTTTAATTCAGGAAAGTGAGTAGCCATGTTAAACATAACATCAAGCCCTTCCAGAAAAACATTGATGTCTTTGATCTCACTTCCTGTATGCATATGAATTCCTTCTACATGGAGACCAGTAGCTTTTACAATGCGCTCAATATGGCGAAGCTGGTGTATAGAAATACCAAATTTACTATCGATATGCCCTGTGGATATTTTATAATTTCCGCCCGCTAGTATATGTGGATTTAAACGAATACAAATAGGATATGAGTTGCCGAATTTATTTCCGAATTGTTCCAAAATAGAAATGTTATCTATATTGATGTTTACGCCTAATTCTTTTGCCTCCAATATCTCTTCAAAATCAACGCAATTTGGTGTGTATAGAATATTTTCTTTTTCAAATCCTGCCATTAACCCAAGTTTTACCTCGTTAATACTTACACAATCGAGCGAAGCGCCCAAGCAGTGTATGTAACGCAGCACATTGATGTTTGTAAGCGATTTGCAGGCATAAAACATTTTTGCATTGCATTTACTAAATGCATTTGTGAGTTTTTCATATTGCTGTTTTATACTTTCTGCGTAATAAACATACAATGGCGACCCGTATTGGTCTGCAAGGCTTTTTAACGATTCATGTGTGAGCTGTTGATTCATTTTTTTGCTGATTAAATTGTTAACGGTGTTTAAAATTATTCTAAAATAAAAAAGCATTTCCTTTTGAGAAATGCTTTCTGTAAAAAATCTTTGTACAATGATATTTTAAGACGCTTCCTCGGTGTCAGTTTCTTTCTGTTTATCCTGTTTTATTTCTGTTGTTTCATCCATATCATTTTCTTCTAAAACTTCTGTCAATTCTTCTACCTGTATTACTTCAGCTAATGTTTCATGATTTGTTTCTGCATGAATATGGGTAGGCACTTCATTTTCTTTAATATGTAATTCTCCCATTTCACCACCTGTTACTTCATGTTCGTGTACCAATTCTTCACCCTGCAATTCTATATTACTTACCTCAGTAGCTTTTACAATTTCATTTAAATATACCTCGTTAATTTTTGGTAATTCTGCTGCACTGTTTATACCAAAATAATCCATAAAAGATTTTGAGGTAACATAGATCAATGGCTTACCAACTGCATCTTCATTTCTGCCACTTATGATGACGAGGTCTTTTTCTAATAATTTTTGTACAGCATAATCGCAGTTAACGCCCCTTATGCTTTCAATTTCGCTCTTTGTTATAGGTTGTTTGTAGGCAATAATACTCAAAGTTTCCAACGATGCTGTCGATAATCTTTTAATAAATTTATCACCGTTTATAAGTGCCACTGTTTTGTGGTACTCGGGTTTTGTAAGAAACTGCCAGCCGCCACCACTTTGCTTTAGTTCGAAAGCGTAAAATTCTGAATCGTATTTTTCCTTTATACCATTTATGGCAGCATCTACTTGGTCGGTATCTGCACAATCTTCAATAAAACCAAGTGCTGTGTTAATTAGCTCGGTAATTTCTGCTGCAGATAGTGCTTTATCACTTGCAAAAATGAGCGCTTCAATATGTGGTATGATCTGAGAAATTTCCATTTTTTTAAATTAGTTAATTTGCTTATGTGCTGATTAGCTAATGGGGTATCTAATTATTTAGAGGGTATTTAGAATTTAAAATATAATAAACCTTGCTATTTGTAATACTAATGTGATTTAAAAAAATTAGCACATCAGCACATTATGGAATTAGCTAATTAACCATTTAAAGCCGCTGCACCGCTCACAATCTCACTCAATTCCGTTGTAATGGCTGCCTGTCTTGCACGGTTATAACTAATCTTCAACGATTTTAATAATTCGTTTGCATTATCACTAGCTTTATCCATTGCTGTCATACGGGCACCATGCTCACTTGCATTACCATCAAGCACTGCTTTATACAATTGCGTATTCAATATTTTAGGCATCAATTCAGCAATCAACACCTCTTTGCTTGGCTCAAAAATAAAATCTGCATTTACTTTTGATACGGTTTCCGAAGTTTTTCTTACCGGTAAAAACTGCTCTGCGATGTATTGTTGAGTAGCGGCATTTTTAAATTCACTAAATACAAGTTCTACTTTATCGTATTCACCATTTGCAAAAGCATCCATTGCATATTTTGCAGCGCTTTGTACTTTTTCAAAATTTAACCCTGTAAAAATACTCCAGTAAGTATCTACAACCTTGTATCCGTTCTTAGCAAAATGCTCGTATCCCTTTTTTCCAATTGGCAAAATGGTCACATTCCCCCCTGCTTGCTGGGTTGAATATTTTTCTTTGATGACGGTCTTTGTTAATTTAATAAGATTGCTATTGTAACCGCCACACAATCCACGATCACTCGTTACAACGATGATTAAAACTTTTTCTGGAAATCTTTCTGTAGCAAGTGCCATTCCTAGCTCCCCTTCTGCACTGCTCACAATATTGCCAAGCATTTCCTGCAATTTTTGTGCGTAAGGACGCATTTGGGTAATGGCATCCTGTGCACGTCTAAGTTTGGCGGCACTTACCATCTTCATGGCTTTTGTAATTTGTTGTGTACTCTGTACGCTTTTAATCCTCGTTCTTACCTCTTTTAATGCACCGCTCATGTTATAATTTTTTTACTATATGAGTATCTTGTTTTGAGGGCGCAAAAGTAAGGAAAAAGCCTTATAATTCATAACGTATGCTATGTTTAAACCATTGGGGTTTCAAAAAAACTTATTTGTACATTTGCAGCCCCTTGTAGCGAGGGCGAAAAGTGCTGTCATTTTGGCTAATTATTATTATAAGCACCATATTTGACAAACCATCGAATATTATCATTAAAACTATTACAATAAAACATATTTATGCTTTCTATTATTTCTAAAATGTTTGGTGGCAATAAAAGTGAAAAGGATGTAAAAAAATTAATGCCTGATGTAGAAAAAGCGAAAGTTTTTTATGCATCCTATTCAACTTTAAGCAACGATGATTTACGTGCTAAAACATTTGAATTTAAAAACAGAATCAAAGAATTTCTTGCACCTACGGATGCTGCCATTCAGGAAAAGAAAGACAGTGCCGAAGAGCTTCCGCTCACTGATATCGATGGAAGAGACGGTATTTACAAAGAAATTGATGAGTTGCAAAAAGACCGTAATCAGAAAATAGAAGATGTTTTGTTACAAATTTTACCGGAAGCTTTTGCAGTGGTAAAAGAAACGAGTAGAAGGTTTAAGGAAAATGAGAATATAAAAGTAAATGCCACTGACCTTGATAGAGAACTTGCAGCGAAAAAATCAAATGTTATTATTGAAGGCGATAAAGCCATTCATAAAAACAGCTGGACTGCCGCCGGTACAACTGTGAGCTGGAATATGGTACATTATGACGTGCAGCTTATTGGTGGTGCCGTATTACATTCAGGCAAAATTGCCGAAATGGCAACTGGTGAAGGTAAAACTTTGGTAAGTACATTGCCAGCCTATTTGAATGCACTTGCAGGAGAAGGTGTACATATTGTAACTGTGAATGATTACTTAGCAAAAAGAGATAGCGAATGGAATGGGCCAATTTTTGAATTTTTAGGCTTGCGTGTAGATTGTATTGATAAGCATGAACCAAACAGCGATGCCCGCAGAAATGCCTACAATGCTGATATTACTTATGGTACCAACAACGAGTTTGGTTTTGATTATTTAAGAGATAACATGGTTCATTCTCCTGATGAAATGGTACAACGCAAACACCATTATGCTATGGTAGATGAGGTGGATAGTGTATTAATTGATGATGCACGTACACCGTTAATTATCTCCGGTCCTATTGGGCACAGCGATAATACCCAACAGTTTTTCGATTTAAAACCACGTATAGAAAAACTTGTGGAGGCACAAAGAAAAGCAGTAAATACTTTTTTAATAGAGGCAAAGAAAAAAATTGCAGAAGGAAACGATGATCCAAAAGATGCTGGTTTGGCTTTAATGCGGGCCCATCGCGGTTTGCCCAAGAGCGGTGCCCTTATTAAATTTTTAAGTGAGGCAGGTAACAGGGTAAAATTGCAAAAATCTGAAAATTATTATCTCGCAGACCAACAGAAGCAAATGCCTAAAGTTGATGAGGAACTTTACTTTAGCATTGATGAAAAAAACAACCAGGTTGAGCTTACAGATAACGGCCTTAATTTAATAACAAGAAACGGTGAAGACCCTGAATTTTTTGTGTTGCCCGATATTTCCACAAAAATTGCAGCTATTGAAAAAACCGATCTTACGCCTGAAGAAAAATTACAACGCAAAGATAATCTGATGACGGAATACTCCATGAAATCGGAGCGTATTCACACCATACAACAGCTACTTAAAGCCTACACTTTATTTGAAAAAGATGTGGAGTATGTTGTAATAGATGAGGAAGTAAAAATTGTAGATGAACAGACCGGTCGTATAATGGAAGGTCGGAGATACTCAGACGGTTTGCACCAGGCACTAGAAGCAAAAGAGAATGTAAAGATTGAAGCCTCTACTCAAACGTATGCAACGGTAACATTGCAGAATTACTTTCGTATGTACCACAAGCTTGCGGGCATGACGGGTACTGCCGAAACGGAAGCAGCAGAGCTTTGGAGCATTTATAAATTGGATGTGGTAAGCATACCTACCAACGTAAAGGCCGTGAGAATTGATGGAGAAGATTATGTATACAAAACGACCAGAGAAAAATATAAGGCTGTAATAGATGAGGTAGAAAAAAATCGTGCAGAAGGTCGTCCTACATTGGTGGGTACAACTTCGGTAGATGTGAGTGAATTGATCAGTAGAACGCTTAGGCAACGCAACATTCCGCACAATGTATTAAACGCAAAACAACATAGTAAAGAGGCACAGGTAGTGGCGGAAGCCGGGTTTGCAGGTGCGGTTACCATTGCAACCAATATGGCCGGTCGTGGTACAGATATTAAGCTTGGACCTGGCGTAAAGGAAGCTGGTGGTTTGGCTATTGTTGGCACTGAACGCCATGAGAGCAGAAGAGTAGACAGACAGCTTCGTGGTCGTGCGGGCAGACAGGGGGATCCGGGAACTTCTATCTTTTTTGTTTCGCTGGAAGATAATTTAATGCGAATGTTTGGTTCTGAAAGAATAGCAGGACTAATGGATAGAATGGGTTACAAAGAAGGGGAAGTGATACAGCACAGCATGATTACAAAAAGTATTGAGCGTGCACAGAAAAAGGTAGAGGAAAATAACTTTGGTACCAGAAAAAGATTGCTGGAATATGACGATGTAATGAACAAGCAGCGTAATGTTGTTTACGGTAAAAGAAACCATGCGTTGTTTGGTGACAGGCTTGCACTTGATCTCGATAATTCATTTTACTCTGTAGCAGAGGGAATTATTTCATCATTTAAAGAAGCCAACGATTACGAAGGTTTTAAATTGGCAGTAATTATGAATTTTGGAATGGAAACTTCCATTGCAGAAGAGGCTTTGGAAAAAAACCCATTGAATAACTTAGCCGAAAATTTATACAGCGAAGCAATTACGCATTACAATAAAAAGAAAGTGGCTTTGGGTGAGCAAACAATGCCGATTATCAGTGACATACGCAAAGAACAGGGCAACCAAATAGAAAACGTACAGGTTCCTTTTACCGATGGCAAAAAAGGAATAATGGCGCTGGCGAATTTGGATAAATACCTTGCGACAAAAGGTGGTGAACTTGGCAATGCGCTGGAAAGAAGCATCACACTTTCAACCATTGATGATGCGTGGAAAGAGCATTTAAGAGCAATGGACGATTTGCGCCACAGTGTACAGACAGCGGGTTACGAGCAAAAAGACCCTTTGGTAATTTACAAGATTGAAGCCTTTGCAGCCTTTAAAGAAATGGACGATAAGGTGAACAAGGATATCGTAAGCTTTCTTTGCCATGCAGGCATACCAATGGAGCAAACCAATGCAGGACAAATTAAAGAAGGCCGAGAGCAAAAAACGGATATGCGTAATATGAATATGAACAAAGCGCAGATAGATGCTGCGGGCGATGATTATGCTGCCAATCAGAATGATTATTACGACCCAAGTGGTGGTGGCGAAGCTGTAAAGCAAATGCCCGTAACCCGCGAGGAACCTAAGATTAGTAGAAACGCACCTTGCCCATGCGGTAGCGGAAAGAAGTTTAAAAATTGCCACGGCGCAGTAGCCTAGTTTAGATGTAAGACACAAGATATAAGACACAAGAATGGGGAGTAACTGAAAAGTTATTCCCCATTTATTATTTTGAGCTCTTGGCAGTTAATCGTTTTTGACCTTTAACTGTGTAACAGAATACCTTTTAGTTTTTAAATTTTATTTACTTTTATATTCAATTTATTTTTAAATTTTTTGTCATGGGATCTACTGCATTATCAATAGACGAGTACATTGCCGCTTTACCCGAAGAAAGATTAGCGCCAATAACCAAGCTAAGAAAAGTGATAAAAAAAAATTTACCCAAAGGTTTTAAAGAAGAAATGAGTTATGGTATGATTGGTTATGTGGTGCCACACAGCATTTACCCCGCAGGTTACCATTGCGATCCAAACCTTCCATTGCCATTAATGAATCTTGGCTCGCAAAAGAATTTTATAGTATTGCACCACATGGGCATGTGCGGAGATAAAAATCTTTTAGACTGGTTTGTTACCAAATATGAAAAAGAGGCAACAGGAAAGTTAGATATGGGCAAAGCATGTGTAAGATTTAAAAAAATGGACCAAATCCCTTACGAATTAATTGGAGAACTTGTGGCAAAAGTAAGTGTGGAAGCTTATGTAAACCAGGTTACCGAAATACTATCTTCCAGAACAAAATAATGTGTTGATGCCTTTCTCCAACCACCCAAAAATCTCAACCACTTCGATCCACGAGAGCAATATGTGGAAGTTGTGCGGAACCCTAAGCACTTAAGCGAAGCGGGGATATAAATGAAAGCCCTGGATTAGCTGAAAGTTCTGAGCGCAAAATACTACTTAAACCCACAACTGTCAACCCGTAACTTTTAACCCGTAACGAATAACTTCCATCCCTTATCTTTGCCGAAATTTACCAACCATATTTATAATTTATACCAACCAAAATGTCAGTTTTAGTAAATAAAAACTCAAAAATAATTGTACAGGGTTTTACCGGTACGGAAGGTAGTTTTCATGCTACGCAAATGATTGAATACGGAACGAATGTAGTAGGTGGTGTTACACCAAACAAAGGCGGAACGCAGCATTTGGAGCGACCGGTTTTTAACACAGTAGCTGATGCCGTTAAAACCACCGGCGCTGATGTAAGTATTATTTTTGTACCGCCGGCATTTGCAGCAGATGCTATTATGGAAGCAGCAGAAGCAGGCATTGCTTTAATTGTTTGTATAACAGAAGGCATTCCTGTAGCTGATATGGTAAAAGTGAAAAATTATTTGGTGGGAAGCAACAGCCGTTTAATTGGGCCAAACTGCCCGGGTGTTATCACTGCAGATGAATGCAAAGTAGGTATTATGCCGGGCTTTATTTTTAAGAAAGGTCGCATTGGTATTGTGAGCAAGAGTGGTACACTTACTTATGAAGCGGCTGACCAGGTAGCAAAAGCAGGGTTGGGTATTTCATCTGCTATAGGTATTGGCGGCGATCCAATCATTGGAACCACTACTAAAGAAGCAATCGAACTTTTTATGAATGATGATGAAACCGATGCGATTGTAATGATTGGCGAAATTGGTGGTGGAATGGAAGCAGAAGCTGCAGAATATATTAAAAGCACTGGGAATAAAAAGCCGGTTGTTGGCTTTATAGCAGGGCAAACAGCGCCTCCGGGTCGTCGCATGGGCCATGCAGGTGCAATTGTAGGCGGCGAAGATGATACAGCTGCGGCTAAAATGAAAATTATGGCTGCTTGTGGTATTCATGTAGTTGCAAGCCCTGCAGATATAGGAAAAACCATGGCGGAAGCAATGAAAAAGTAATATTGCGTTTTCTTTGATTGTGAAAAATATAATTTAATTAATAAAAAACCCCGTATCTCCTAAGGAGCGGGGCTTTTTATTTAAATTTTTTCATTAATCATCTTTTCTATCATTGTCATCATGGTCACTATGTCCATTTTTTCTTTCTTTTTCACCATTGCGGTTATCATGCGGATATTTATTTTTCTTGTATTTCTTGCCTTTGCCATTATTGCCATTGTTTCCGTTTCCACTAAATTGTTTTTCAGTAATAGTTATCTGTCCGTTGTTACCAATGTTTAAAGTCGTTTCTATACCTGCTTTAAAATTAATGGTAGAATTATAAATGATCCTTGGCACCTGCCTACCTAAAATACTGCTTCTGTATTCCGATACAGTTACTATATGGTTGCCTGCACTCAACGTTCTTAATCTTACCGTACTACTATTGCTATTAATGGGGTTTCCATTATCAACACTTACTGTAAATCCATTTTGTGAAGATGCATTTACAACCAAAGCACTATTCTGATAATTAGAATTTTGGCCGTTATCATGTTGCCTGTTTTTTCCATAGTTGGTATTGCTTTTTTGGTCGGTATTACCTGCTGTGCTATGCTGTGCAAAACTAGATGTAGCAATACCTGCAACCAATAAAAATGTTAAAATCCTTTTCATAATTGTAATTTTAAAAGTGAATCAAAGAAAGCAATCCTTTTGTTTGTGGATTGATTTGTGTGTTATATTCAAACGCTGTGCCGTGCCAGAAATTAACGCACAATAATTAGTTAAAGAAAAAAACACAAGTTTTATTATGTATTTCTTTTTGCATTTTCATCTTATGTTATTGAAGGCATTTAAGTGTTTCAATATTTGGCTCAGAACAAATTGTATCTTGTAATTAAAATAATGAATTATGTGTTTAAAGAAATTTTTGCTGATAATTTTCACCTTTTTATCAGTAACTGCAATAGCACAAACAAATGATGACTATTTAAAAGAATGGAAAAAAGTAGATGCCTTTGAAAAGAAAGGTTTAACAAAAGATGCGTTAACAGAAGTAGTTAAAATTTTTACAGATGCTGTAAAAAAAGGCAGCGAGGCGCAACAAATAAAGGCGGCGATGTACCAGATGAAATACCGCAATATGGTAGAAGAAGACAACGAGCAGAAAAATCTTTTTTTTGCAGATACATTGATTGCTCAAACCAAAGCGCCGGCAAAAAATATTTTGCAAAGTATGCAGGCGCAATTGTTTCAAACCTATAAAGAAAACCACCGTTACCAATTGTACAGCCGTACTACACTTACAGAAGAAAAAGGAAATGATGTAACAACTTGGAACATTACTAAATTGAACGAAAAAATTGCTTCACTTTACAAAGTATCTTTAAAAAATGAAGCAGTATTAAAAGTGACTGATTTAAAAGGTTACGATGCCATTATTGAAAAAGGCACAAATACAAGACAGCTTCGGCCAACTTTATACGATCTATTGGCTCATCGTGCACTCGATTATTTTATGAGCACAGAGAACGACGTAACCAACCCGTGGTACAAATTTATTATAAATGAAGAGGCTGCTTTTGCGCCCGTTAGAGATTTTTGCAATTATAATTTTAAAACAAAAGATACTGCATCACTGTATTTGCATGCATTAAAAATAATGCAGGGTTTGCTCGCCTTTCACTTAAACGATGCGGCCCCCGAAGCGTTGCTGGATGCAGATTTGAAGCGACTTGATTTCGTGAACCAACATGGGGTTTTCAACAACAAAGAAAAGCTATACGAAAATGCATTGTTAAATATTGAAACAAAATATGGTAACAGTCCTGCAAGTGCACAGGCAACTTATTTGCGTGCACAAATGCTCGTTGAATCTGGTAGTACATACAACCCATTAACCCGAAAAGAAAACCAGTTTGATCTTGTAAAAGCAAAACAGATTTGCGAAGCAGCTTATGCAAAATTTCCGAAGAGTGAGGGTGGAATTAACTGTAAAAACATTATAAATGAAATACAGAAACCGATGCTTCATTTTAACACAGAAAAAGTGAATTTACCGGGCCAGCCTTTCCGTAGCTTGGTACAATATAAAAATGCAACCACGGTTTATTTTAGGCTTGTAAAAACAAACAGGGATGAAATAAAACGTTTCCAGCAAAATATAGAATACGATAAGGTATTGCCTACAATTCTTGCTTTAAAGGCAATGAGAAACTGGTCTGTTGCTATGCCCGATCTTAAAGATTACCAGGCGCACTCCACCGAAATAAAAATAGATGCTCTACCAGTTGGAACTTATTATTTACTAGCCAGTTTAAGAGAAGATTTTAAGCAGGATAATAATATTATTGGTAGGGCAAACACTTACATAAGTAATTTAAGCTACATCGTAAACAACAAAAATGATTTTTATGTACTCGACAGGGATAATGGCCAACCTATTGCCAATGCTGCCGTACAGCTATGGAGAAGCAATTACAATTATGTAAGTAGAAGGGATGAAGAAATAAAAGGCAACTTATATACATCTGACAAAAACGGCTTTGTAAAATTTGCAAAAGCAGTAAATAATGAAAATGAAAATATTGTACAGATCAATTATGCCACAGATGAATTATTTACTGACGATGGTATTAATAATTATTATTACGACGATTATACTAAAAGCAGAATGGCAACAAAACGTACTTTTCTCTTTACTGATCGTGCAATTTATCGTCCGGGGCAAACTGTTTTCTTTAAAGGAATTATGACAGAAACAGATGTTACAGGTAGAAAAAGCGATGTTGTTACCGGCAGAAAAACAACCGTGCAGTTCTTCGATAACAATAGCCAAAAACTTAGTAGTATAGATGTTACTACTAACGACTATGGATCTTACAATGGTAGTTTTAAAATTCCCGAAGGATTGCTCAATGGCAGTTTTCGTCTGTACGATTCGCTTACTTCATCTACACAATATTTTAGTGTGGAAGAATACAAACGACCAAAATTTACAACAGAAATAAAAAAGTCTGAAGGCAGTTACAGAGTAAACGACAGCATAACGGTAACAGGTATTTCAAAAGCTTATGCGGGCAACAACATAGATGGGGCAAAGGTTGCATACCGCGTTGTAAGAATTGTGCGCTACCAAATTTGGTGGGGTTATTACAGATCTTTTTATCCACCACGTGGTGGAAATGAAGAGATGGAAATAACAAACGGCGTTACAACAACGGATGCAAACGGTGAATTTAAAATGACGTTTAAAGCGATACCCGATGAAACGGCAGATAAAAAAAATCAACCAACTTTTGATTATCGTGTAAGTGCAGATGTTACGGATATAAACGGCGAAACGAGAAGCGGAACTACATTGGTTTCAGTATCGTACCAGGCATTGCAATTAGATATTTTAAGCGATGAAAAATTACCTGCTGAAAGTGTAAAAAATATTGGAATAAGCAGCACCAACACAAATGGCCTGTATGAAAAAGTGAGGGTAAATTTTACCATGTACAAATTGAAGGAGCCTGCAAAAATTTTCCGTACAAGATACTGGGAACAACCTGATGTGTTTGTAATGAACAAGGGCGAATACTACCAAAACTTTCCATACGATGTATATGGAGACGAAGACCAAATGGGTAAATGGGAATTGGGAGAAAAAGTAATTGATGTGAATGATACAACAAGAGTGGATACTAGATTTGGGATAAAAGACAAAGGATTACAAGCCGGTTGGTATAAAATTGTAGCTACTACAAAAGATAAGTATGGAGAGGAAGTGAAAGCGGAAAAATTTGTGCTGATTAAATCTCCTTTTGATAAAATTCCTATCAAATGGGTAGACCAAAGGGGTGAGGTGAGAGAAACTAAGCGAATTTCCAAAGAGCCAATTGAAATTATAAAAACCAAAGCAATAGCAGAGCCCGGTGAAAAAATTACTTATAATATTACAACAGGGTTTGATAATATATGGCTCATACAAAGCATTGCACGCCCAAGTGATAATTATAAAATTAGTTACCCAACAGTAAGTGCCGGTGCAACATTTAGTAACGAGATTGACGTAACAGAAGTTGACCGGTGCGGTATAAATATGAATTATGTTTTTGTGTTGCACAACCGAATTTATGCAGGTGCACAAAACTTTACAGTGCCATGGAGCAACAAAGAATTGAAAATATCGTATGAAACATTTAGAGATAAACTCGAGCCCGGCAGTGCAGAAAAATGGAAGATAAAAATTACCGGAGACAAGGCAGAAAAAGTAGCAGCAGAAACTTTGATCAGCATGTACGATGCATCGCTTGACCAGTTTAAACCACATGCATGGGGCTCCTTAAATAGCTTGTGGCCGCTAAATAACAGTTATTTTAACTGGAGTGGAAATACGTTTAATGATGTGGCAAGCAGTGAAAATGACGAAATAAAATCTGTGTTTTTAAATGCTTTAGAAAAACAGTATGATTACTTGGTTTATAACGGATGGAATGAAAATTATTATTATCGCAGTGGCTATTTCTTAAGAGAAGATAGATTACAAGAAGTGGTTGTGTCCGCAATGGCCGCACCAAAGCAAAAAAGAGAACTAAATACGGCTACTTCAATTGATATTCAAAATAAAGTCTCAGCAAAAATGCCCGGTTTAGACATCGAAAAAGGTAATGATGATTCCAATAAATTATCAGAGCCTACATCGGCAAATACAAAAGGAAATACTTTGCCAGTAACTGAAGTTCAAATCCGCAAAAACTTTAACGAAACAGCCTTCTTTTTTCCAGATTTAAAAACGGATGCAAATGGCAATGTTGAATTTTCTTTCACCATGCCCGAGGCACTTACGCAATGGAAGCTGCAGGTGATGGCGCATACAAAAGAACTGGCAAGCGCAGTAAGCAGCAAAACCACAATTACACAAAAGCAGTTAATGGTCCAGCCAAACGCACCACGTTTTTTACGCGAGGGAGATCGCATGGAGTTTTCTGCAAAAATTGTAAACCTTACCAACAGTGAAATGACCGGCACTTCGCAATTGGAATTGCTGGATGCTGCTACCAACAAACCTGTAGATGGTTGGTTTAAAAATGTTTTTCCACAGCAATATTTTACCGTGCCTGCAGGGCAAAGTGTAGCGGTAAAATTCCCGATAGATATTCCGTTCAACTTTAATTCTGCCATGACGTACAGAATAAAAGCGATTTCCTCCCCTCGTGGGAGAGGTCAGGAGGGGGCTTCGTTTTCTGATGGTGAAGAGGCGGCAATTCCGGTGTTGACAAACAGAATGTTGGTAACAGAATCTTTGCCATTAAACATCCGCAATACAGATTCTAAAACATTTAAGTTCGATAAATTGTTAAGCGGTGGTAGCAATACAACGCTAAGTAACCATGCACTCACAGTAGAATTTACAAGTAATCCTGCATGGTATGCTATACAGGCTTTGCCGTATTTAATGGAATATCCTTATGAGTGTGCAGAGCAAAGTTTTAACCGTTACTATGCAAATACGCTCGCTTCTTTTATCAGCAATTCATCTCCTAAAATAAAAGAAGTTTTTGAAAAATGGAAGATCACTGATACGGCAGCTTTAATGAGCAACCTGCAAAAAAACGAAGAGTTAAAATCAGTACTGCTGCAGGAAACGCCATGGGTATTGAATGCACAAAATGAAACACAGCAAAAGAAAAACATCGCTTTGTTGTTTGATATGGTTCGCCTTGCGGTAGAAAAAAATAAGACACTTGCAAAGCTGAAAGAAATGCAAAGCAGCAATGGCGGTTTTACCTGGTTTAAAGGCGGCAGAGATGATCGTTACATCACGCAGTATATTCTTACTGGCATTGGGCATTTGCGTAAACTAAAAGCGGTACAGGATGATGATTATGCAGCATTGAAGCCTGTTGTAGACAAAGCACTGCCTTATTTAGATGCTCGTTTAAAAGACGAATACGATGATCTTGTAAAGTACAAAGCAAAACTTTCTGATAATCATTTATCGTACACCGCCATTCAATATTTGTACATGCGCAGTTTTTTTACAGAAACGAATATAACAGCATCTGCAAAAAAAGCAGCAGATTATTACAAAGGACAGACACAAAAATATTGGTTAAGCCAAAGCAAATACATGCAGGCAATGGCAGCATTGGCACTGTATAGAAACGACGACAGCAAAACGGCAAAAGCCATTATTGAGTCGCTCAAGCAAAACAGCATCACCAACGAAGAAATGGGCATGTACTTTAAAGATTTTACAAAAGGCGGTTATTATTGGTACCAGGCACCAATAGAGAGCCAGGCAATGATGATAGAAGCGTTTTCCGATATTGATAAAAACGAAAATACCGTAAACGATCTTAAAACATGGTTGCTCAAACAAAAGCAAACACAGCAATGGCCTACCACCAAAGCCACTGCCGAAGCATGTTATGCACTTTTAATGAATGGCAGCAACTGGCTTGCAGAAGAGAAAGAAGTAACAATAAATCTAGGCAACACAGTCATAAAAAGTGCTGAGCAAAAAGCTGAAGCAGGAACAGGTTATTTTAAAAAGCGCATAGAAGGCGAAAAAGTAAAGCCTGAAATGGGTAATATTTCTGTAGCAATAAGATCCGTAAACAACCAACCGATTAAGCAATCTACGAGTTGGGGGGCAGCTTATTGGCAATACTTCCAAGACCTCGATAAAATCACTTCAGCAGAAACGCCGCTAAAACTCGCAAAGAAATTATTTGTTGAAAAAAATACAGATAAAGGGCCGGTATTGCAGGCAATAAAAGATGGTGATGAAATAAAAGTAGGCGACAAAATAAAAGTACGCATAGAACTTCGTGCAGATAGAGATATGGAATATGTACACATGAAAGATTTGCGTGCTGCCTGTATGGAACCTACAAACGTCATCAGCCAATACAAATACCAGGGCGGTCTCGGTTATTATGAAAGCACCAAAGATGCAAGCACCAATTTCTTTTTTGGTTGGTTGCCAAAAGGCACGTATGTTTTTGAGTACCCAATGTTCGTAACACACCAAGGCAATTTTAGCAACGGTATTACAACCATTCAATGTATGTATGCACCCGAGTTTACAAGCCACAGTGAGGGTGTAAGGGTAAGTGTAGCACCGTAAAATAAATTTAAAAACTATTTCTTCAGCCGCTGTATTTAATGCAGCGGTTTTTTTATAAAAATATTTTGGGCGTGTCCGCCGAAAAGGCGGATCGGGCTATGCGCTGCAATCTTTTTGCTCAAAGCCAGCAAAAAGGATTTGCGCTGCAATCCCTCACGCTTACACCGCCAAATTCATTGCGGTCGCCACTTTGTCCGTACCACAAAATAATTTAGATGGATGCAACTTACATGTATCAGGTAAATGAAAGCTGTGAAATGCCTGCGAACATGGTGCATAAGAGCTGGTTTATTTTACCACCTTCTATGGAGTTTTATTACCAGCAACGAAATGCTGATTATAAAATATTACCGCTATTTAAAACGGGCTGTAATGTAGCAGAAACTCAAAAGCAGATAGAACTTATTTACCCACAAAACGAAGCAAAAATTTTTGTACCAAAAGAAATGGACGGCGAAAAAGGGAATACCATTTTTACTGCGGCCCACCGCAACAGCGAAGCAAAAATATTTTGGACGCTTGATAATGCTTTTGCGGGCACTACGCAACATTATCACCAGCTTGCGTTGAGTCCTGCAACAGGAAAACACTTCATTACTTTAACCGACGAACAAGGCAATTCAATAACTAAGAAGTTCGAGATTATAGATGAAAATAAATAGAAAATCTTCACATTTTTAAGGTACCTTCTTTAAAATAAAAATGAAAATGTTTGATTCAATAGAGTGTCAGGCTGAGCTTGTCGAAGCCGTTGCGCTTACTGAAACACGCCTTCGACAAGCTCAGGCTGACATCCCAATAATTTGAAATAAAGTGTTTTCTATATTTGTGTAGACTTTATAAATATTAAAATTATTGAAATAATATATAATGTCTCAAATCAAACTGTAATACAGGATGCTGCCAGCATTTTCATATATTCCAAACCTTTCGTTTTGGCAAAATCAATATTTTTTTCAGGAATGGAATCTGGGTCATCAAAATTTTCCAGTGCTTTGCTGATGCTGTCTTCCCGTAAAAGATGTAGCATTGGGTAAGGCGAGCGGTTGGTATAGTTTTCCGGATCCTTTTCACTACTACCTGCAAACAAATATTGGGGATGAAAACTTGCCAGTTGGTAAATTCCCTCGTAGTTTTCTTTTGTGAGCAAACGTTCTCCTTTATCTACCAAATCTAAATATTGTAAAAAATCTGCAAAGCCCTGGGAGAAAATAATGAAAGTTGTCTCAATATTTTCGTTGTTGTTTAAAAACTCAAATTCAGTTGCCAGCGCTATTAAAGCAGTTTTAAAATCGGTCGTTTCTATTACAATGTATCTTACTGATTTTTTAGCCAATGCTTTTGCTGCAAAGGGGCAAAAGTTGCAGGCAATTACAACTTGTTTGATCCAGTTAGTTGTGTGGATGATTTCTAAAGGGTCATCATTCATTATTTTATCATTATCCACTTTTTTAACGATTAGTGAAGTTCAAATTTCGTAGTTTTTTGCGTCTGTTTGCTTTTTAGAAATTTAATTTTCAACTTTCGAAGTTTCTAAAGTTTTTGATTTGTTTTATGCATTTCTCCCTATTTTTATTTTCTAAACTTTCAACTATGGCTTTACACATGACGGACGATCCCGATGGACAAGAAGATTACGTGGACAATGGCGGCGGCGGAAACAGAGGCGGTGGTGGTGGCGGTTTAAACCTAGGTGGGCTAATTGGTTTTTTGCCTTTGCTATTCAGCTTGTCTAGAGGCAAAGGAGAAAATTCAGGTCGTAATGGCGGTAGCGGCGACGGTTGTGGCGGTAAGAGTTTAATTGTCGTCTTGTTAATTGGCGTAGCTGCTTACTTCCTGGTTTTTAGAGGAGGTTGCAATATGCTTAGCAGTACAGAAGGGGGACAAACCAACAGCGAATTTTCGCAGAGTGGTTATAATTTTGATGCCAACGAAACCAAAAAAGCGCAGGTGTATGAGGGGTTGGAAGATGACAATACAAAAAATCCATTGCCTGAAATGGTATCGCTTGCGGCGTTTGCGCCAGCTAGGCAAAACCAAGGCAAACAAGGAAGTTGTGTAGCCTGGAGCGCTACCTATGCGGCACGTACTATTTTAGAAGCGGCAAGCACAAGGCAAGACCCAAACAGCATTGCATACAGTCCTGCATTTATGTATAACAACATTGCATTGCAAGATTGCCAGGGTGCATACATACAGAAGGCTATGGAATTTATGCAGCAAAAAGGTGCAGTAAGCTATCAGGATTTTAGGTACGATGAAAATGATTGTACTCGCCAGGCAAGTGGACAGCTGCAGCAACGGGCATCACAAAATAAAATTCATGGCTTTCATCGTTTAACAGAAACCGATGATGTAAATGGAATTAATATTCGTGCAGTTAAGGAGCATCTAGCCAAAGATGCACCAGTGGTAATTGGTATGATGGTGGGCGGTACTTTTATGCAGGATATGATGGGGCAGAAAGTTTGGCACCCATCAGGTAATGATGAAAGGATGACGGGCTTTGGTGGCCACGCCATGTGCGTAATAGGTTATGATGATCGCATTGAAGGCGGAGCTTTTCAAATTATGAATAGTTGGGGCCCAGAGTGGGGACAAAACGGAATTGCATTTGTTAGATACGGCGATTTCAAAAACTTTGTACGTGAGGCTTACGGGTTAGATCCATTGCCTAAAAGAGGTGCTGCACTAAATGTTGCTTTTGAATGTAATGTTGGTTTGTTTAACCCCGATACGAAAACACAGGTACCGTTAAAATTATCTGCCGGTAATGTTTTTAAAACCGTTTCTCCAATAAAAAAAGGCTCCCGTTTTAAAATAGAATTTAAAAATGCGGTAGAGTGTTATGTTTACCTTTTTACCCCGGCAGATGATGCTACAAAGAGCATTGTGTTGTTTCCTTATAAACCAATTCACTCACCGTATTGTGGCATTACAGGGTATAGATTATTTCCAAGAAAAGAATCTATAACTGCAGACCAGGTTGGTAACAAAGATATAATGGGTGTGGTGGTAAGTAAGCAACAGCTTGATTATAACGCATTAAATGCTGCTATAAACACAAGTGCGAAAACAGATTTTGCGTCTAGATTAAATGATGCAGTTGCAGCCAATGCTATTACCAATGTATCGTTTGGCAGCGGTGCAAATGGCAGTATGTATTTTAAAAGTGCAGGTGATGAAAAGAGTGTGGTTGCCTGTGTTGTTGAAATAGAGAAGCAATAAAATTTCAAGTGCTTATAAAAAAAATCCCGACTCAATGAGCAAGTCGGGATTTTTTATGCATCAATGATCAACGAAAATTTTTTTAGGAACAGCAGCAACAAACATTAATTAAGCATTTGTTCCCAGCTATCCACTACTAGTTTTTTTTGCTTCAAAGGCAAGCAAAAAAAAGCTATCCGTTTCTATCTGGGCTAGGTTCAGCAGCAGTTCATTTTTCAACTTTTCTCGCCTAATAAATTATACCTGTCAGGTTTTAAAAACCTGACAGGTATAATTTATTAGGCCATGTAAATAAGAAAGAAAAATATTATAATTTCAATAAAGCCAAACATGTCTTTAAACTCTCTTTCCATTCAGGAATTACAATATTAAATGTAGAAGAAATTTTGGTACTATCTAAAACCGAATAGGATGGTCGTGCAGCAGGCGTTGGAAATTGTGCAGTTGTAATTCCGTTTAACATACAATTACTGTTTGTCTGCTCAGCAATTTCTTTTGCAAAATCGTACCAGCTTATTTTTCCTTTGTTTGAATAATGATATACACCTGCAACAAAATTATTTGAAATTATGATCTGCATAATAGCAGCGGCAAGGTCTGCAGCATAGGTAGGACAACCATATTGGTCGTTTACCACACCAATGCTTTCTCTTTCGTTCATTAACCTCATCATTGTTTTTACAAAATTATTTCCAAAACTGCTGTACACCCAAGCGGTACGGATAATGATTGAATGCTCATTTTCTTTTATGGCATTTAGCTCTCCATTTAATTTTGTTTGGCCGTAAAAGTTCACTGGGTTTGTTGGTTCAATTTCTGTATACGGATTTGTTCCTTTTCCATCAAAAACATAATCAGTGGAAATATGAAAAAAGTAAGCGTTGTTATTTTTACACGCTTTTGCGAGATAACCAACGGCTGTTGAATTTACAGCAGTTGCGAGTTCCTTTTCTGTTTCTGCTTTATCAACTGCGGTATATGCAGCACAGTTGATGCAAACGTTAATAGAATTATTTGTAAAGAAAGAATTTACTGCTTGTTCATCTGCAATGGATAGTTCATCCTTTGCAACAAATAAAAATTTATATTCTGGAAAGTTGTTTTTTAATTGCTGAAACTCACGGCCGAGCTGCCCATTAGCGCCTGTAATTAAAATAGTCTTTTTAAAAGATGGATTAGTTTCCATTAAAATTCAAAATTATTTTTACAATTTTCCAATGTTGGCTGCACCATGTCTTTTTCAGAAATTATTTCTTTTCCTGCTTCAATTTTCCAATCAATGTTTAAAATAGGGTCATTAAATGATAAGCCAGCCTCATTTTCCTTACTGTAAAACTCATCACATTTATAAAAAACCTCAGCGCTTTCACTTAGTACAGAATAGCCATGGGCAAACCCTTTTGGAACCAATAATTGCAAATGGTTTTCAGCCGAAAGTTCTATTGAAAAAACTTTTCCAAAACTTGGAGAACCTTTTCTTAGATCTACTACTACATCTAATATTTTACCCGTGAGTACCCTTACGAATTTTGTTTGGGCAAAAGGCGCCAGTTGGTAATGCAAGCCACGAATAACGCCGCACTGAGAACTGGCTTGGTTATCCTGTACAAAGTTAATATCCACACCTTCGGCTTTACAGGTATTTTCGTTATAGCTTTCAAAAAAATAGCCTCTGCTGTCAGCAAATACCTTCGGTTCAAAAATAAGGAGATCAGGAATATCCGTTTTTATAAAAGGCATGGGTGATTTTAAGTTTTATAAGTAATTTCTTTGTGTAAAATATCCGCAATTATTTTTTATAAAGTTCTTTAAAAAATTGAATGGTCTCTGTCAGTCCATCTTCAAAACGTTTGGTAGGCGCATATCCCAATAAATTTTTTGCAAGAGAAATATCAGCCAGCGAATTTCTAATATCACCCGCTCTAGGTTCTCTGTAAGTTGCATCCCAATTGCTCTGAAGATTTTCTTTACAAATGTTGTACAAATAATTTACAGAAAAATTTTCGCCAACCGCCACATTGTAAATTGTATTTAATGCTGCTGCATTTTGAGTAAGCATACCTTTTACATTTATCTGAACTGCGTTATCTACAAAAGTGAAATCTCTTGTTTGTTCGCCATCGCCGTTTATATAAACAGGTGTTTCTTTCATTATACCTTTTACAAACAGAGGAATAACGGCTGCATAAGCACCATCAGGATCTTGTCTTGGACCAAAAATATTGAAGTACCTAAACCCCATTATTTTTAACCCATATACATCTGCAAAAATCTGTGCATACAACTCATTGGTTTTTTTTGTGGCTGCATATGGAGAAAGGCAATTGCCAATTCTTGATTCTAACTTTGGTAGAGTAGGCTCGTCGCCATACACTGATGAAGAAGAAGCGTAAACAAATTGCTTTATATTATTATCTACAGCAGCTTTTAACATATTTACAAATCCACCCACATTTACTTCGTTAAAATAAACTGGCTCTTTTATAGAGCGAGGCACAGAGCCTAATGCAGCTTGGTGGCTCACATAATCTATACCTTCACATGCGTTATTGCAGTCTTCATAATTTCTAATGTCACCTTGTATAAATTCGAATGCAGGATATTGTTTTAAGATGGCTAAAGTATTTTCAAAACCATTTACCATATTATCTAGCACCCGTACTTTGGCGGCACCATTTTTTAAAAGATATTCTGCTAAATGCCCGCCAATAAATCCACCGCCACCTGTTACTAAAAATTTTTTATCGCTCAAACTACCCTCGTGAAATAATTCCATTTTTTATAAACTTTTATAGGCCCTGCCATTGATTTTGTTTCTGTAGGTTCCCTTCAAGTCAAAAATCAGCGATTCCGGTTTTGTTAGCGATTCAAAATATACGTTGTCAAAATCTTTATAAGCTGCATGTGGCACTGCTACTATCACTGCATCGTAGCCGCTACCTATATTTTCTGTAAGTGAAAAACCGTACTCATGATTTAATTCTTCGCTGCTGGCATGCGGGTCAGTTATATCTACATTTAATGAAAAAGATTTTAATTCTTTCATCACATCTGCCACTTTGCTATTGCGTATATCGCTCACATTTTCTTTAAAAGTTGCACCCATTATTAATACTCTTGCATCTTTAACATTGCCATTATTTTGAATAATGTGTTGCAAAACTTTTTTGGCAACATAGCCTGCCATACCATCATTTATATTTCTGCCTGCAAGAATAACTTGGCTATCGTAACCAAGTTCCTTTGATTTGTAGGTTAAATAATACGGATCTACTCCTATACAATGCCCACCTACTAACCCAGGCTGGAATCGTAAGAAATTCCATTTTGTTCCTGCGGCTTCCAGCACTTCAAAAGTATTAATATTCATTCTATCGAAAATGATAGACAATTCGTTCATTAAGGCAATGTTGAGGTCCCTTTGTGTGTTCTCAATAATTTTAGCAGCTTCTGCAACTTTTATAGAGGAAGCTCTGTGCACGCCTGCTTTCACAACAAGCTCATACACTTTCGCAATTACATCTAAACTTTCGTCGCAACAGCCACTTACCACTTTTACAATAGTTGTAATGGTATGTTCTTTATCGCCTGGGTTTATCCTTTCAGGTGAATATCCAATTTTATAATCTGTTACCATTTTTAGGCCCGATAATTTTTCAATAACAGGCGCACAATCTTCCTCGGTACAACCCGGGTAAACGGTGCTTTCATATACTACATAATCACCCTTTTTTATAACTTTTCCAATAGTCTCACTTGCGCGCATCACAGGGGTCAGGTCAGGTACATTATGCTCATCTACCGGTGTTGGAACTGCTACAATAAAAAAAGTGGCTTCTCTCAATACATCAAGGTCATTTGTAAATTCTATATCACAACCATCAAATGCACGCGACTCTAATTCTTTGCTCGGGTCAATTTTATTCTGCATCATTTTTACCCGATCTGCATTTATATCAAACCCAATAACTTTTATGGTTTTTGCAAATTCCAACGCAATCGGCAAACCAACATAACCTAAACCAATTACTGCGAGCTTGTTTTTTTTGTCTAATAAATCCTGATACATGTGTTGTTTTTATTCCTATTTAAAATGTAATTTTTGTAAATTCTTTCGGTAGTTTATTTAGTTCTTCCTTCGGTAGATTTTTAAAATACTCATAGGTAATTTTTAAACCTTCTGCACGATTAATTTTTGGTTCCCAGCCAAGTAATTCTTTTGCTTTTGTTATGTCTGGTTGTCTTTGTTTTGGATCATCCAATGGCAAAGGCTTGTATATAATTTGTTGTTTCGTACCAGTGAGTTTTATAATTTCCTCCGCAAAATCTTTCAAAGAAATTTCATCTGGGTTACCTACGTTTACTGGTTGCGCATAATCACTCATCAGTAATTTATAAATACCATCTACCAAATCATCTACATAACAAAAACTTCTTGTCTGGCTGCCATCTCCAAAAACTGTCAGGTCTTCTCCGCGCAGTGCCTGCCCGATAAATGCAGGAAGTGCACGCCCATCGTTCAACCTCATTCTTGGCCCATATGTATTAAATATTCTAATAATCCTCGTTTCTAAATTATGAAAGGTATGGTATGCCATAGTAATGGCTTCCTGAAATCTTTTTGCCTCGTCATAAACGCCTCTCGGACCTACCGGATTTACATTGCCCCAATACTCCTCATTTTGTGGATGCACCTGTGGGTCGCCATAGACTTCACTTGTACTTGCAACAAGTATACGGGCATTTTTTGCTTTGGCCAAGCCCAGGCAATTGTGCGTGCCAAGGGAACCTACTTTTAATGTTTGAATAGGAATTTTTAAATAGTCGATCGGGCTTGCAGGCGATGCAAAATGTAATATATAATCAAGCTTGCCTGTTACATGTATGAATTTTGAAACATCGTGGTGATAGAATTCAAAATTTTGTAAATGAAATAAATGCTCAATATTTTTTAGATCACCTGTAATTAGATTATCCATCCCAATTACATGGTAATTTTCTTTTATAAATCTATCACAAAGATGAGATCCTAAAAACCCTGCAGCACCTGTTATTAATATTCTTTTTTGCAAAATGAAGTTGGTTTATTGTTTTGATATTTTTTTTCTGCCTACACTTTCGTAATGATAACCTAGTGTTTTCATTTGTTCCGGTTCAAAAAGATTTCTTCCATCAAAAATTACCTTTGAAGGTAACTTTTCTGTTATCGTATCAAAATTAGGTGTCCTAAATTCATTCCATTCGGTTGCTATTATCAAAGCATCTGCTTTTTCCAATGCTTCATACTGGCTATCAGCAAAATGAATTTTATTATCATACACAACCTTTGTATTTACCATACCTTCAGGGTCAAAAACAGAAACAGTAGCGCCGCTTGCGAGCAATTCATCTATCATATAAAATGCTGGAGCTTCTCTTACATCATCCGTGTTTGGCTTAAATGCCAGTCCCCAAATTGCAAAATGTTTACCGGAAAGATCCTCACCCAATAATGCTTTTATTTTTGGTATAAGGTGTAATTTTTGTTTGTGATTTACATCCATCACAGCATCTAAAATCTGAAAATTATAGCCTATATCATCTGCTGTTTTTGCGAGAGCCTGCACGTCTTTGGGGAAACAACTTCCTCCATATCCAATACCAGGAAACAGAAAACGCTTGCCTATTCTATCATCGCTTCCTATTCCTTTACGAACCATATCTACATCTGCTCCAAGTCGTTCACACATTTGTGCAATCTCATTCATAAACGTAATCTTTACGGCCAAGAAAGCATTTGCCGCATATTTTGTAAGCTCTGCACTATATTCATCCATAAAAATAACAGGGTTTCCTTGCCTCACAAAAGGGCTGTACAAATCATTCATTATTTTTATAGCCCTTTCAGATCTTGTTCCTATTACAACCCTATCTGGCTTCATAAAATCATCTACCGCCACTCCCTCTCTCAAAAATTCCGGATTGCTTACCACATCAAAACTTTGCGCAATAGCATCTGATCCGCTTTCTAAAATAGCGTTACGTACTTTTTCTGCAGTTCCTACAGGTACTGTGCTTTTATCAATAATAACCTTGTAATCTGTCGGTTTTAATAATTTACCTAAATCATGTGCCACACCAAGAATATATTTTAAATCGGCTTCGCCGTTTTCTCCAGGCGGTGTTGGTAAAGCAAGGAAAATTATTTCTGCATCAGTAACTGCTTCGCTTAGCGATGTGGTAAACTTTAAACGACCTTCTTTTTGATTTCTTAAAAATATTTTTTCTAACCCAGGCTCATAAATGGTTATCGTACCGGAAGATAATTTTTCAATTTTTAATGCGTCAATGTCAATACATGTTACGGAATTTCCTGTTTCTGCAAAACAAGTTCCTGTAACTAAACCTACGTAGCCTGTTCCTACTACAGCAATTTTCATGGTTAAAATTTTTAGTTGTTTTTTTAGGTGTTTTATAATTATAGCATATCGGTAAAATCTATTTTATACAAATAGGTTAAGCTCACATATTTGTTATTTTTCACAGACATGTATTATATCCAAGTCTTGTTTATTTATTCACAAAATTTAAAACCTGTTCAACAATAATCCCCTGTTGCTCTTCATCCAATTCAGTATGCATCGGTAAAGAAATTACTCTTTCTGTAAGCCAGTCTGTAATCGGTAATTCAAACTCATTTCCACCAAAGGCTTCAAACATTTTTTGTTTGTGTGCAGGAACGGGGTAATAAATCATGGAAGGAATTCCTTTTTCTGCCAGATGCTTACTCAGCGCATTTCTATCTGTATCGTGAAGCGTTAATGTATACTGGTGAAAAACATGGTTGTTAAAGGCAGCTCTGTATGGAACTGTTATTTTTTTATGTCCGGCAAAAGCAGCATCATAAAAATCGGCTGCTTTTCTGCGGGAACTAATATAATTATCTAAATGTTTTAATTTTATTTGTAAAACAGCAGCTTGCATGGCATCTAGTCGGGAGTTGCAACCAATTACATCATGATAATATTGTGCTTTTTGCCCATGAGATGCAATCATTTTTAGTTTTTCTGCTAAGGAATCATCGTTGGTAAAAATTGCACCACCATCACCAAAGGCACCAAGGTTTTTTGATGGGTAAAAAGATGTACAACCAATGTGGCCTATGCTGCCTGTTTTCTTCACCGTGCCATCGCTAAATCTGTAGTCATTACCTATTCCTTGTGCGTTATCTTCAATTACAAAAAGGTTGTGTCGCTTCGCAATATCCATAATGGCTTCCATATTGGCTGCGTGCCCGTACAAATGGACCGGTACAATGGCCTTTGTTTTTGGAGTTATAGCTTTTTCAATAGCTTCTGCATCTATACAAAAAGTGTTTTTATCCACCTCCACAAAAATTGGTTTTATACCCAAAATTGCTGCAACTTCTACCGTTGCGATATATGTAAAAGAAGGTGTTATCACTTCATCTCCAGCCCTAATACCCAATGCCATCACGGCAATCTGCAATGCATCTGTACCATTAGCACAGGTAATTACATGCTTCGATTGATGGTAAGCTGCTAATTCTTCAGCAAATGCTGTTACAATAGGTCCACCAATAAAACGGGAACTTTCCATTACGCCTATTACGGCCGCATCTACTTCTTCCTTTATTTTAAGATACTGCGTTTTTGTATCTACCATTTGAATTGCACCCATATTTTCTTTTTTGCGGCGCAAAGATACAATTTACCTGCTCTGAAATTACGCAACCTTAACATTAACCCTCCAGTTTGAAATTTAGGTGAGTTTTGCCTTTACATTTGTTTAAAAATAAGCACATTGGTACAATTTCTTTACAACATATTCTTGCTTTTTTACAAGCTTGGCGTTAAGGTTGCCGCGTTAAAAAGCAAAAAAGCAAGATTATGGATTGAAGGGAGGAAAGACATTTTTGAAAAACTTCAAAAATGGCGATCTCATTTTGCTACAGACCAAAAAGTGATCTGGATACATTGTGCCAGTTTGGGGGAATTCGAACAAGGTCGTCCACTCATCGAAAAAGTTCATGAAAGTTATCCCAATTACAAAATATTATTGACTTTTTTTTCGCCAAGCGGGTATGATGTAAGAAAAAATTACCAACAGGCAGATGCAGTATTTTATTTGCCGATGGATGGCGAGGGCAACGCACAAAAATTTATTTCGATTGTGAGGCCTACACTGGTTCTTTGGGTAAAATATGAATACTGGTTTTATTATCTAACCAAATTGAAGAATAATAATATTCCTGTAATGTTAGTATCGGCTGTTTTTAGAAATAGCCAGCCATTTTTTAAACTGTATGGGGGTATGTGGAAAAAGATTTTGCAGTCTTTTGATAAAATATTTGTGCAAAACGATGAATCTGTGTCCCTGTTACAAACTATTGGCTTGGCGCAGAATACAACTTTAAGCGGTGATACAAGGTTTGACAGAGTTATTGACATTGCTGGAAACAGCGCTCCTTTGCCGCAAATACTCTTTGATTTTGTAAAGAACAGTAAGGTAATAATTGCCGGAAGCACCTGGGAAGAAGATGAGGAAGAGTTGGTGCATTATTGCAATGCTAACAAAGAAATAAAATTTATTATTGCTCCACATGAAATTGATGAGCAAAGAATTGAAAATCTAAATAAATTCTTCAAGAATTCCCTCCTTTTTTCTAATTTGACAGATAGTAATAGTGATGCACAGGTATTAATAATTGATAATATTGGGATGTTGTCTAGCTTGTACCAACTTGGTGATGTGGCTTATATTGGTGGTGGTTTTAATGACAGTGGTATCCATAATATCTTAGAAGCAGCGGTTTTTGGGAAACCGGTAATTTTTGGACCTGTTTACGAGAAATTTTCCGAAGCCAAGCAGTTAGTAGAAATTGAAGGAGCATATAGCATAACCAATGCACTTGAATTGGAAAGATTGCTTGATGTATTAATGAAAGACAAAGATTTCTTAGCAAAAACAGGGGCTATTTGTAAAAAGTTTGTTTATGACCATGGCGGAGCTACTAACAAAATTATGGAGTACATCTATGCAAACCGCCTTCTTACCAATTGATCAAATTGTTGAACAACTTCATTTTTATCATCCCAGCCAAGTTTTAATTTTAATTCTCTTCTGATCCAGTATTCTGCCTCGGGATAGATGGCATAACTATTTATAGTTTTTATACTCCTTTCATACATGGCGTCATCACCCCTAAAGAGTTCGTTTAAAAACTTAAAACGATCGTTTATGCCTATAGCCTTTTTTAAATCTTTTACGGGAGTACCCTGTAAAGTTTCACTTAGCTCGCTGTGTGTTTTCTTTAATGTTTCGTTTAGCGATGCCGTATTGTTTACAGGCAGCGTTTCATGCACTTCTTTTGCATTTGAACTTGTAACAACGGGAAGCCTGACCGCAAGCGTTGGCACATCTTCAATAGCATCAAATAATACGGGAGGTTTATTTTGGTGAGATAGTTTTGATCTGTCTTCAACATTTTTCTTTATCTCATCTAATTCGGCTTCAAGTTCGGCCTCATCAATCTGCAATACCTCCAATGTTTTTTCTTCAACAATTCCATTAGCTTCTTTTTGTTCTTTCACTTCAGCAGGCAAAACTTCTTTAGCAATGTGAACGGCAGTTGTTACAATAGTATGTGCCGTTGTGGGTGTTATATTTTTTAAATGCAATAGCTCTGACTCCAGCATTTTAACTGTTGTAAGCAATTCAGTTATGGAAGCTTTTTTCTGCAGTTTTTCACCTAATAAATTACAAAGTGTTACCACCCGTTCCATGTTATTCATTTTAAATATTAATCAATAAGGATTTTAATAATTTTTCTTTTGTGCTTCAATTATAATCTTTAATCTTTGCAGCATGCGTTAAAGTTACGCAACACTATTATAAAAAAGTAAGAATGTTCATAGAACCTAATTTGCGTGGAGAAAGAAAAGGTTGGATAGAAGTTATTTGCGGCAGCATGTTTAGCGGTAAAACGGAAGAATTGATACGCAGACTAAAACGTGTAAAAATTGCCAACCTAAAAGTTGAAATATTTAAACCCGCAATAGATGTGCGTTACGACGAAGTAAAAATTGTGAGCCACGATACAAATTTTATTCATAGCACGCCGGTTGAAAGCGCCCACAGTATTTTATTAATGGCACAGGATGTAGATGTAGTAGGCATTGATGAGGCCCAGTTTTTTGATGCAGAAATTGCATTCGTTTGTGAGCAACTGGCATTAAAGGGAATAAGGGTTATTGTTGCAGGGCTTGATATGGATTACCAGGGTAAACCGTTTGGCCAAATGCCGAACCTATTGGCTGTGGCAGATTATATTACAAAACTACATGCTATCTGTATGCGGTGTGGCGGCATGGCAAGCATTTCGTATCGTAAAATAGCTGCCGGTGGTCAGGTTTTGCTTGGCGAGAAAGACATTTACGAGCCAAGGTGCAGGGAGTGTGCACAAGCTGCAGAATAATTGTTGATTAGTTGAAAAGTTGATTGAAATTGCCAATTACTAATTGTTAACTGCCTACTAGCTTTTCCCACTTCCCAAATAAAGCCTTTATTTTGCAGCGTGATCAAACATATTTTTGCATTACTAAAAAAAGATATTTTACTGGAGCTTAGGCGCCAGCATACTTTCTATGGGATTTTATTATACATAGCGTCCACTGTTTTTGTAATTTATTTATCACTACCCGATAGCCCAGATACCAATGTATGGAACAGTCTTTTTTGGGTAATACAACTTTTTGTTTGTGTAAATACAGTTGCCAAGAGTTTTTTGCAGGAGTCAAAAGGGTTGATGCTTTATTATTATTCCATTACCTCGCCCGCAGAATTTATAACCGCAAAATTGCTGTTTAATATTATTTTAATGGTGCTGATGAGCAGCGTGAGTCTGTTGCTTTTCTATATGTTTTTAGATAGCCCTGTCTTAAATTACTGGCGATTTTATGGCATTGTTTTATTGGGAGGCACAAGCATCAGCCTTACTTTTACTTTAATGAGTGCTATTGCAGCTAAGGCTCAACAAAATGCTGCTTTAATTGCTATTCTTGGGTTTCCCGTTATTCTTCCCCAGCTGTTGTTGCTTATGCGCTTAAGCAAAGCGGGCTTTGCAGAAGTGTTTAGAGATGGAGCGGTATTGCAATTGGCAGGCTTAATTACCGGGTTGGATGTATTGGTGTTCGTACTATCTATTATTCTCTTTCCTTTTTTATGGAAGGATTAGCGGTTACCATTATAATGGAACCCTTATTTTAAATTCGATTATAATGTCGTTTGAAACCCAAATAAAAATTTATTTATGAAAATTATTGGACTTGTAGGCGGAACAGGTTGGGTTTCCACATTGGATTATTACAGGTATTTTAATGAACTTGTATATAAAAATACCAACGGCGAGTGTACTGCTGAGGTTATTATTAACTCAGTAAATTATTCTGCCATAGCAAAACTTACTGCTGCCGGCCAATGGGACGATATTGCTAGAATAATGACAGGTGCTGCCTTAGCATTACAAAATGCGGGTGCAGAATGTATTTTATTAGGAGCTAATACCATGCACAATGTAGCACCACCGGTAAAGGAGGCTATTAATATTCCATTTATACATATTGCAGAAGAAGCGGGAAAAGAAATTTTAAAAAAGGGGTTAAAAAAAGTTGCTTTGCTTGGTACAAAATATACCATGCAATTGCCATTTTTTAAAGATGTTTTGGCAACTATGAACATTGAAACAATGGTACCCAATAAAGAAGATATGCTAATTATAAATGATGGTATTTATAAGGAATTGGCATTAGGGATTATTACGAGCCAAACAAAGGAAAAGTATTTGCAGATAATGAAAAAGTTACGGAAAAATGGTGCAGAGGGTATTATTTTAGGCTGTACTGAAATACCCCTCCTTATTAAGGACAACGATTTTGATTTGCCCCTTTTTGATACCACTTTTATTCATGCGAGTGCGGCTGTAAACTTTTCTCTATGCTGAAATGCCTTTAAAACTAGATTGGTTTCATTCAGTTAAAGGTTAATAAAATACCAAGTTTAACTAATACGCAAACAACCATAACCCTTATCTTTGCGCCGTCATAAAAAAATAGAAATATTTTGAAGAAAAACTGGTGGAAAATATTATCCTTTTTGTTGCTTGTATACACGATAGTTGCAGGTTTTTTACTAAATGTTCCACGCCTTCCCATTTTGAACGAAACCATCAGAAACATGTATTTCCATGTTTGTATGTGGTTCGCAATGATGATTCTCTTTATTTTAAGTGCAATTTACAGCGTTCGGTATCTCCGCAATTTTAACCACAGGTTTGATATATATGCCTCAAGTTATGCAGCATTGGGTTGTGTTTTTGGTTTACTTGGCTACAGCACGGGTGTTGAATGGGTATCCGTTACGTGGGTTACCGATCAGGGGCAATCATTCGCAAGTGTCTTAAAAGAACCCAAACTTATAGGTGCAGCAATTGCATTGCTTATTTATGGAGCCTACTTCGTTTTAAGGGGTTCGTTTACAGATATGGACAAGCGGTCTCGTGTAAGTGCCGTATATAATATTTTTGCGTTTGCCATGTTGTTTCCTTCTATATGGATTATTCCACGCCTTGTAGGAAGCTTACACCCCGGTGCGCCCGGCAGCGAAAGTGGAAACCCGGCGTTGGATAAAAATGATATGGATCTTGGAATGAGAGCTATATTTTACCCCGCAGTAATAGGCTGGACCTTACTAGGCGTTTGGATTGCAACAATAAAAATAAGAATTCAGTTACTAAAAGATAAAAGTATATTAAATGCATAAATACAAGTTACTTCTTACCCGTTTTACCGTCTTGCTTGCAGCAATGCTAGTGAGTACCTTTTCATTTGCTCAGGCTAAAGAAGTTGAAATGGCCGATACCATGAGAAGCAATGGCAAAATATATATTGTAGTAGCTGTATGCCTTACTATTTTGGTAGGGCTTTTCTTATATGTTTTTTCTTTGGATAAGAAATTATCAAAAGCAGAGAAAGAAGTTTAAATATTGTTCATTTAGATCAACAACAAATACATAAATACTTATACATTTATATAAACAACGATTGCTAATAAAAACAAATTTATGAGTTCAAATAAAAATTATAGTTTCTTTCAAAGTGTTGAAAGAAGCTTTGACAAAGCCGCAAAATTTACCAAGGTAGATAATGGTATCTTAGAACAAATTAAAGCCTGCAATAGTGTATTGCAAATGCGTTTCCCTATAAAAAGAGATGACGGAACCATTGAAGTTATTGAAGCATACCGTGTACAGCACAGTCACCATAAAACACCCTGCAAAGGTGGTATTCGGTTTAGCGATGAAGTAAACCAAGACGAAGTAATGGCGCTTGCCTCGCTCATGACCTATAAATGTGCCATTGTTAATGTACCATTTGGTGGCGGTAAAGGAGGTATAAAAATTAATCCTAAAAATTACTCTGTATACGAGTTGGAAAAAATTACCCGCCGCTACACAGCCGAGCTTGTAAAGAAAAACTTCATAGGTCCCGGTATAGATGTACCTGCTCCTGATTATGGAACCGGAGCAAGAGAAATGAGCTGGATCGTAGATACATACCAATCTTTAAAACCCGGCGAAATTGATGCTGCAGGTTGCGTAACAGGAAAGCCCGTAACGCAGGGTGGTGTTCGTGGTCGTACAGAAGCTACAGGATTGGGTGTTTATTTTGGCATAAGAGAAGTGTGCAACATGCCCGAAGTAATGAAGAAGCAGGGGCTCGAAATGGGTATTAAAGGAAAAACGGTGGTTGTACAAGGACTAGGAAATGTTGGTTACCACTCCGCAAAATTTTTTAGAGAAGGTGGTGCAAAGGTAATAGCACTTGCAGAATACGAAGGTGCCATCATGAATGCAGAAGGGTTAAATGAAGACGAAGTATTTCAACACAGAAAAGCAACCGGTTCTATTTTAAATTTTCCCGGGGCAACCAACCTTGCAAATAATACAGATGCTTTGGAGCTTGAATGTGATATTCTTATTCCGGCTGCATTGGAAAACGTGATTAACGGTGAAAATGCACCAAGGGTTAAAGCAAAAATAATCGGTGAAGCTGCAAATGGTCCCTGTACACCTGAGGCTGACGAAGTGTTTCAACAAAAAGGAATTCTTTGTGTGCCTGATATGTATTTGAATGCAGGTGGTGTAACAGTAAGTTATTTTGAGTGGTTAAAAAACCTAAGTCACGTTCGTTATGGTCGTATGGAAAAGCGTTTTACAGAAAATTTAAATTCGCACATATTATCTCAAATGGAAGGTCTTACCGGTAAAAAAGTAGATGATACAGAGCGTGCATTTATTTTACACGGCCCTGAAGAGGTAGATCTTGTACACAGTGGTTTAGAAGAAAGTATGATTACCGCAACAAGAGAAATTATGGAGATTTGGTTAGGCAATCCTGCAATACCAGATATGAGAACCGCAGCTTACGTAAATGCAATAAACAAAGTTGCAACGAGCTATGGCGAGTTAGGAATTTTTCCATAATAATTTTTTATAAGTTTTTTAAAGCCCCGGGTATCTTACTTGGGGCTTTTATCTTAATATCATTTTTCAACTTTTGTTCGGCGTACGACGGCTGTGGTATTTTTTATACAAATATGCCTGCGGTATTTGCATAAAAAACACTGCCCTTTGTATGCCGCAGCCCTTCAGCAGTTTATCGTTTTTCATCGTTTATTATGTTTTGTTGCTGTGTATTCAAATCCTATTTAAAAATAATAAACTGTAATCATCAAAAGATTATTTTTTCACAAGTTTCGGGTCGTTGGAACAATGATTCAACCATACATTTGTCTTAAATAATAAAAAATGTATTCTCAGAACGAAACAGATTTTAATAGAATAGCTGAAGCAATTTATTTTGTTAAGAATAAATTTATAGCACAGCCAAGTTTAGAAGAAATTGCCCAACATGTGCATGTTAGTCCTGCGCATTTTCAAAAAATGTTTATAGAATGGGCAGGTGTAAGTCCTAAAAAATTTCTGCAATACATTTCACTAACCCATGCAAAATCAAAATTGAGAAACGAAGAGGCGACGCTCTTTGACACCGCTTTAGAAACAGGCCTGTCCCGTACAGGAAGGCTGCACGATTTGTTCATTGATATAGAAGAAATGACAGTTGGGGAATACAAGAACGGTGGAGAAAATCTAATAATAAAATACTGTTACAACGAAAGTGTATTTGGAAAAATAATAACAGCAGCAACAGCAAAGGGGGGTTGCTACATGGCTTTTTATGAGGATGAAGCTCTTGCATTAAACCTTCTTGTTAAAACATTTTCCAATGCTTCTTTTATCGAGGACCAAAACCCTTTTCAGGCAGCTATTTCAAAAGTATTTTCCAACGATTATGCTTCAGCAGAAAAAATAAAATTGCATGTAAAAGGAACACCATTCCAGCTAAAGGTATGGGAAACATTGCTCACCATCCCCTTTGGTAGGTTGGCAACTTATGGCGAAATTTCTAATAAGATAAACAGCCCGAAAGCAGCGAGGGCTGTAGGTTCAGCTATTGGTAAGAATCCGGTTGCATTTTTAATACCCTGCCATAGAGTTATACAATCTACAGGGTTATTTGGTGGCTATATGTGGGGAGAGAAGCGAAAAACTGCCATCATTGGTTGGGAGGCTGTGAAAGTAGAAGGAATTGGGGATTAGGAATTTGGGACGACGCACATGTTTTACGATTATCCATTCACAACTGACAATTCGCTATTCACACCCGGGCATCTCAAAAACTTCCACAAAAGCATTTTCTTTTCTCTTAAAAGCGGCACAATAATTCCCATTGGTCACCACCATAAAAGGAGCCTGAATAGCAGCGTTGTAATTTAAAACCTGTCGGAGCGTACTTTCAGAAAGTGGCACATTCATCTCCTTACACTCAACAATTATAAAAGGCAAGGTATTTTTGTAAACAATAATATCAAAACGTTTTTTTACTTCGCTTATTTGTAATTTTTTTTCAACGGCAATCAAAGCGGCAGGGTAATGTAAATTATGAATTAAATACAGCAAAAAATTTTGCCTCACCCACTCTTCCGGCGTTATTGCAAACCAGCGCTTCCGTATAACACAGAAGATAATCTCCCTATCATTCTCTGTTTTTATGGTTGGTTTTATATCCGGATATTCAATTTTAATCATACGCTGTAAATGTAGTAAACTAAATAAGGATTTTGTAATGTTGACTTAATCTACCTAGTCTGTAATTTTAGGTTAAAAATAAAAATCGTATTTTTGAGCGAATTTTAGATGTATGAAATCAAAAGAAGAAATTGTAGATAATTGGCTACCAAGGTACACCGGACAGGCTTTAGAAGATTTTGGTGAATATATTTTGCTTACCAATTTTAGCAATTATGTAACCATGTTTGCACAGTGGAATAATGTACAGATTGTTGCAATGGACAGGCCAATGCAATGCGCAACGGCAAATAATATTACCATTATAAATTTTGGCATGGGCAGCCCTGGTGCAGCAACTGTAATGGACTTACTTACTGCCATAAAACCCAAAGCAGTTTTATTCTTAGGTAAATGTGGCGGGCTTAAAAAGAGAAATAAAATAGGTGATTTAATTTTGCCGATTGCGGCCATAAGAGGAGAGGGAACGAGCAACGATTATTTTCCACCTGAAGTGCCCGCAATGCCATCTTTTGCGCTGCAAAAAGCGATATCTACTACCATAAGAGATTATGAGCAAGATTACTGGACGGGAGTTTGTTACACCACCAACCGCCGTGTGTGGGAGCACGATGAAGTGTTTAAAGAGTACCTGCAAAAGGTTCGTGCTTATGCAATAGATATGGAAACCGCCACCATTTTTACGGTAGGTTTTTACAACAAAATACCAACCGGGGCATTGCTGCTTGTAAGCGATAGCCCAATGGTGCCCGAAGGTGTGAAAACAGAAGCAAGCGATAAAGCTGTAACGTCAAATTTTGTAGAGCGCCACCTTAAAATTGGCATCGATTCATTAAAACAATTAATGAACGATGGCTTAACGGTAAGGCATTTGAAATTTTAATATTTTTATATGTTGCCATTGCTGCAAATAAAAAATTTGACTATTACATTTGCGCAAGCTGATACAGTTTCACATGCTGTGAAAAATATTTCTTTCGATATTGCAAGGGGTAAACTAACGGCATTAATTGGCGAAAGCGGCTCAGGTAAATCTGTAACCGCTTTATCGTTTTTACAATTGTTGCCTAATATCGCTAAAATAAATGGCGAAATGCTTTTTAGCGAAGATGGTGTAACCTCAGAAAATTTACTTTTACAATCAAAAGAAAAAGTGCAGCAGCTCCGTGGCAATAAAATCGCCATGATTTTTCAGGAGCCAATGACATCATTAAACCCGTTGCACACTTGTGGTGCGCAGGTGATGGAGGTTTTGATGTTGCATAAGAAAATATCCAAAGCGGCTGCAAAAGATGCAGCAATAGAATTGTTTAAAAAGGTAGAATTGCCGGTGCCTGCGCAAATGATTAACCGTTATCCGCACGAAATTAGTGGTGGACAAAAGCAGCGGGTAATGATAGCAATGGCGATGAGTTGCGACCCGGCCTTTCTTATTGCCGATGAGCCTACAACAGCACTGGATGTAAGGGTACAGAAGAATATTTTGATGTTGCTAAAAAAACTTCAGGAGGAAAATGGCATGGGTATTTTATTAATTACCCATGATCTTTCTTTGGTGGCAGATGTTGCAGATAAAATAGCGGTAATGTACAAAGGAGAGTTGGTTGAAACCGGAAAAGCAAATGTTGTATTGACGCACCCCCAACATTTATATACAAAGGCACTGCTTGCCTGTAAGCCGTCCGGCAAAAACAAAGGGAAAAAATTAACTGTACTGGCTGACGTGTTAAAAGGAAATATAGTCGATGAAAAAACACCTGTAAATGCTGGAATAATATCTAACCAAACTGTTTTAAAAGTAGAAAACCTGAAAGTGAATTTTACAGCTGCCAAAAATATGTTTGGCCGAGTAACAGAATATTTTCATGCAGTAGATGACGTGAGTTTTACCGTAAATAAAAATGAAACGGTTGGATTGGTAGGGGAGAGTGGTTGCGGTAAAACAACTTTGGGTAGAGCCATTTTAGGACTGGTAAAACCTACATCAGGCAATATTGTTTTTAATAATAAAAATATTGCTTCTTTCAACGAAAGGGAGATGCGGGTAGTACGCAAAGAATTACAAATCGTTTTTCAGGATCCCTATGGTTCTTTAAACCCCAGGCTGAGTATTGGCGATGCTATTGTGGAACCAATGAAAGTGCACCATGCAAATTTGAGTAAGAATGCCCGAAAAGAAAAAACTATTCATTTGTTAGAGCAGGTAAATATGGGTGCAGATTTTTTCGACAGATATCCACACCAATTTAGTGGTGGGCAGCGGCAACGAATATGTATTGCCCGTGCTTTAGCACTGGAGCCCAATTTTTTAATTTTTGATGAAAGTGTTTCCGCGCTCGATGTAAGTGTGCAGGCGCAGGTGCTCAATTTGATCAACGATTTAAAAGCCCGGTATAATTTTACGTGTATCTTTATTTCACATGACCTTTCCGTTATACATTACATCAGCGACAGGGTAATGGTAATGCACAAAGGCAAAATAATTGAGGAGAATACGGCAGATGAAATATTTCATCATCCAAAAGAAAATTATTCCAGAGAATTGCTAAATGCTGTATCAGGTATAAAATTTGCATTATAAAATTGAAGTTAAAAACGTACCTTCGCCCACTTTAAGAAAATCATGCCGTAACATGATAAGTGCCTTTTTAATAAAAATGAAGGCTTATTCTCAGCAGAAATACATTCTGCACGGCATGTAATAACAATTTAAAATTATATTACTGCATGAAATTATCTCAGTTTACTTTCGACCTCCCATTAAACCTTATTGCACAAAATCCCGCTAAGCGCAGAGAAGATAGCCGTATGATGGTGATAAACCGTAAAACGGGCAATATTGAAAACAGACACTTTAACGACATACAGGAGTACTTTGATGATAAAGATGTATTTGTTGTAAACAATACAAAGGTTTTTCCTGCACGTATGTATGGCCGCAAAGAAAAAACGGGTGCTAAAATTGAAGTTTTTTTATTGCGTGAACTAAACAGGCCAAACAAATTATGGGATGTAATTGTGGATCCTGCCCGTAAAATACGTGTAGGTAACAAATTATATTTTGGCGAAAATGATGAGCTTGTTGCAGAAGTAATTGACAATACGACCAGCCGTGGCAGAACAATCCGTTTTTTATGGGATGGTACCGATGAAGAATTTAGAACCATGCTTGATTTTATGGGCGAAACTCCTCTGCCAAAATACATAAAGCGCAAGCCGGAAGAAGAAGACAAAGAAAGATACCAGACTGTTTATGCAAAGCATGAAGGTGCTGTAGCGGCGCCAACTGCGGGTTTACATTTTAGTAAAGAACTTATTAAAAGATTAGAAATTAAAGGTGTTCGTTTTGCAGAAGTTACTTTACATACAGGTTTAGGAACTTTTAGACCAATTGAGGTAGAAGACCTTAGCAAACATAAAATGGATGCTGAATATTACAAAATAGATGAAACCGCTTGCGGCATTGTAAATAAAGCAAGAGAAAAAAACCATAGAATTTGCAGTATTGGTACCACTACCATGCGTGCGATGGAAACTTCATACACGGCGCAACATATGCTAAAGCCGTCTGAAGGGTGGACTAACAACTTTATTCATCCCCCATACAATTTTAATATTGCTGATTCATTGGTTACTAATTTTCATTTACCGAAAACCAGCTTGTTAATTATGGCTTGTGCTTTTGCAGGTTACGATTTAATGATGGAAGCTTACAAAAAAGCTATAAAAGATAAATATCGTTTCTTTAGTTATGGCGATGCCATGTTGATTATCTAATTGGTTGGCTATAAGTATTTAAAGGCATTCCTTCGGGAATGCTTTTTTCGTTTTTGGGCAAAAAAAGGGGCTGTGATGGAAATCGCAGCCCGTATTAATCCAATATCCTATGAAAAACCATACTTAAGACGTAAGATGACATGTTATTATTGTGTAATTGGTAAAAAATAGTTTTTTTTCTACGAAATAGCTAACTTTCATCTGTAAAGAAAACAAAAATGCATACTATACAAGATTGGCTAAACGAATATGGTGAAAGCCACAAAAATGAAACGAATAAGCTTATTCACTGGATTTGTGTGCCAAGCATCGTTTTTTCTATTCTCGGGTTGTTGTATTCGATAAAACTTCCCTTATTTATATCTGGTTATCAGCTAAATGTAGGAGTGATTGCCAGCATCCTGGTGTTAATTTATTACTTCTCTTTGTCTGCAAGCTTGGCTGTAGGCATGTTTTTGTACCTGGCAGCTTGTTTGTTGCTTGCGTATTTTATAGAGGGAAACGGACCTATGTCGTTGTGGTTGTTTTCTGTGATCATATTTATTTTAGCCTGGATTGGTCAGTTTTACGGGCATAAAATTGAGGGTAAAAAACCATCTTTTTTAAAGGATATTCAGTTTTTATTGATTGGTCCGGCTTGGTTAATGAGTTTTATTTATAAGAAAATTGGGCTCACCTTATGATTTTACACGTTCAGTTTAACACTAAATTTCTCGCTGAGTTTTTTCAAGTCTTCCACCACCATATTTCCTAATGGTATTCCGAAAGCTCTTCTCTCCAGTTCAATGGCAACTTCTGGTTCGCCGGGAATGATCACTTTTTCATTCTCATTTACTGGGGTAGCATTTTTAAAAGCCCTAATCCACTGATCCATGTCTTTTTTAAAATCGTCCGCAGGCCTAAACGCATCTATACGCATGGCACCAAAGAAATGTCCAATACCTTTACCAGGCATGTTTGCGGGCATAGGAATATAGGCAGGAAAAGGCGGCACCCAAGGGCCGTAATTGGCACCGCTAAGAACGCCAGAGAAAATGTCAACAATACTCCCGAGCATATAGCCTTTATGGCTGCTACCCTCTCTATTGCCACCAAGAGGAAGTAATGCCCCTCCTTCTTTTAATTCATTGGCGTTGAGGCTATCGCCTCCTTCTTTTGTTTGCACCCAGCCCGTTGGTACTGGTTTGTTTTTTCTTTGTAATATTTCAAGCTTGCCGTTGGCAGCAGTTGTTGTGGCAAAATCAGCTACAAATGCAGCCTCATTTCCTGCTGGTATGGCTACTGCAATTGGGTTTGTGCCAAGCATTTTTTCTTTGCTAAAAGTAGGCGCTACCAAAGCAGATGCATTCGTCATGGATATGCCAATCATATCATGCGCTAAAGCCATCATTGCGTGATGACCTGCAATACCATAATGGTTGCTGTTTTGCACACTTATCCATCCTGTTCCTACATTTTTTGCTTTTTGAATAGCAACTTGCATTGCGAACGGGGCTACAACGAGTCCAAGTCCTGCATCGCCGTCCACTACTGCTGTTGAGGGCGTTTCGTGTATTATTTTAATTTCCGGTGTTGCATTTACACGCTGCGTTTCCCATAGTCGTATATATCCACTTAGGCGGGCAACCCCATGGCTGTCTACACCTCTTAAATCTGCACTTAGCAGAGTTTTTGTAGCAATAGTTGAATGTTCTTGTGAACAGCCAATTTTTAAAAAAATACTGTTTGCAAAAGTGGAGAGTTGTTCGTAGGTAAAAAGTTGATCCATGCTGCGAAGTTACGGTATGGGAGAGAGACCACGGACATCGGACGACGGGCATTGGACGACGAACATCGGACGACAGAAACATTTTTGGCTTAATAAAAATGCCTCTTATTGTTGGTTGAAGAAGGGAAAATTTCAAACAATTAAATACCTTCCGTAGTCTGTGGTCAGTCGTCTGTGATCGTCTTTTTAAAAAGAAATTCACTATTTTGCACCCATGCAACAATACCTTTCGCTGCTTAAAAACATCATCGAAAACGGAACAGATAAAAATGATCGCACCGGCACAGGAACCCGAAGCATTTTTGGGCATCAAATGCGGTTTAATCTCGCTGAAGGATTTCCGTTGGTTACTACAAAAAAAGTACACCTTAAAAGTATTATTTACGAATTGCTTTGGTTTTTGCAGGGCGATACCAATATTGAATTCCTAAAAGAACACAACGTAAAAATATGGGATGAATGGGCAGATGAAGACGGCAATCTTGGTCCTGTGTATGGTAAGCAATGGAGATGCTGGGAAGGAGCAAATGGCGTGGAAGTGGACCAGGTAAAAGATGTAATTGATCAGCTTAAGAATAATCCTGACAGCCGTAGGATAATTATAAGCGCATGGAACGTTGCAGATCTGCCAAAGATGAAATTGATGCCTTGCCATTGTTTATTTCAGTTTTACACAAGTGCACCAGATGAGAATGGTAGAAGAAAATTGAGTTGCCAATTGTACCAACGCAGTGCAGATGTTTTTCTTGGCGTGCCATTTAACATAGCGTCTTATGCGTTATTAACCATGATGATTGCTCAGGTTTGCGATATGGATTTGGGAGATTTTGTACACAGTTTTGGCGATGTTCATTTATACACAAATCATTTTGAGCAGGCTCAGCTGCAATTGCAGAGAACCCTTTTTCCTTTGCCACAAATGAAAATTAATACGGAGGTAAAAGATATTTTCAGTTTTGCATTCGAAGATTTTGAATTGGTAAATTACGAATGCCATCCTGCGATAAAAGCACCGGTTGCTGTTTAGAAGTAAGATGTTAGATTTTAGACATAAGATAGGGGAAGGATACACAAAGAATATATCGTCTAAAGCAGGATTTCACGTTAAAAAAAACAAATTCATGATCTCGTTAATAGTTGCTGCATCTGAAAACAATGCAATAGGAAAATCCAACGCTATGTTGTGGCATTTGCCTGAAGATTTAAAGTTTTTTAAAAATACAACATGGGGTATGCCTGTTATTATGGGTAGAAAAACTTTTGAGGCTGTAGGGAAACCATTGCCGGGCCGCACCAATATAATTGTAACAACCAATCCCAATTGGAAAGCTGACGATACCATTACAACCATAAGTATTGACGATGCAATAAAAGTTGCAAGTGAAACAAATGCGAAAGAAATTTTCATAACCGGTGGCGGTGAAATTTATAAGCAAACACTTCCAAATGCAGATAAAGTCTATCTCACAAGGGTGCATACCGAAATAGATGGCGATGCTTTTTTTCCGGAAATGGATACGAATTTGTGGAAAGTGTTTTTTGAAAAACATGTGAAGGCAGATGAAAAAAACAAATTTGATATGACTTTTCAAACTTGGGTGAGAAAGTGATATTTCTGTCTATTAATAACTGATCCTAAAAAGAGCACTGCTATTGTATTCTCCTTTCCAACTTACAAAAAAGTATTTAAAATATTATTTTACAGCTTCCAATGGAAAGGGGCATGGCGTGCATTCTCCTTTTGTTTTTGAGTTCATCAAATTTGTTTTGAACGATAAAAAAGAATACAGTTGCTACAAGCCAATTGAGAAAATAAGGATGGATTTATTGGTAAATAATAACGTGATAGAAGTCGACGATTTTGGCGCAGGGTCAACGGCTATTAAAACAAAAAGAAGGATTGTAAAAAGTATAGCATCCTCTTCTTTAAAGCCAAAAAAATATAGCAAACTTTTATATAGAATGGTGCAGTACTACCATAAAGAAAATGTACTGGAACTTGGTACCTCGTTAGGTACAACCACTGCCTATATTGCATCAACAGATAATGTTTCCGTTACTACAATGGAAGGAGCAAAAAACATTGCTGAAATTGCCAGGAATAATTTTTCGCTACTTGGGCTAAATAACATTGAAATATTAGAAGGTGATTTTGATTTAACCTTACCGGAATATTTATCAAAGAATAAAAAAATAGATTTTGTTTTCTTAGATGGTAACCACCGTAAATTACCAACTCTAAAATATTTTGATGCATTGCTGTTAAATGCCAACGAAGAAACTATTTTTGTTTTTGATGATATACATTGGAGCGAGGAAATGGAAGAGGCATGGGAAACGGTAAAACAAAACCAACAGGTTACCCTTACCATTGATTTATTTTTTATAGGTATTGCCATATTAGGAAAAGATTTTAAAGCAAAGCAACATTTTACGATACGATTTTAATTTTTCATATCTTACGAACTTTAATTTTATTTATGACCATTGGAGTATTAAAAGAACCTGGCACAGAAACAAGGGTGTCGCTGTTACCTGAACATGTTGTATTGCTTAAGAAGCAGCAGGTTAATGTAATTGTTGAAGAGATGGCCGGTGCAAGCGCTTTTGCATCTGATGCCCAATATGAAACTGCAGGAGCTACTGCAATTTCCAGAAACGCTGTATTGCAACAAGCAGATATAATCTTATCTATACAGCCGTTAAGTTCAGCAGATATTGAAAACTGTTTGGGCAAAATTCTTTTTGGTTTTTATCAGCCACTTTTTAATGCTTTACAAATACAATCTCTTGCGCAAAAAAACTTTACCATTTTTAGCATAGATATGTTGCCACGAACCACCCGTGCACAAAGTATGGATGTGCTAAGTAGCCAAGCAAATATCGCAGGTTACAAGGCGGTATTGTTGGCGGCTAATTTGTACCCAAAATATTTCCCCATGTTTATGACAGCCGCAGGCAGTATTCCTCCGGCAAAAATGTTGATACTTGGCGCTGGTGTTGCAGGTTTGCAGGCTATTGCTACAGCAAAAAGATTGGGTGCTGTGGTGGAGGTTTTTGATACCAGACCACAGGTAAAAGAAGAAGTGATGAGCCTTGGGGCAAAGTTTGTAGAGGTGGAAGGCGCAGCAGATGCAGCAAGTGCGGGGGGCTATGCAGTAGAGCAGTCAGCAGAATTTATGGCTCGTCAAAAAGCAAGAATAGCAGAGAGTGTAGCAAAGAGCGATATTATTATTACAACTGCAGCAATACCAGGCAAAAAAGCACCTGTTTTAATTACAGAAGAAATGATTGCAGGTATGAAGAGTGGTTCAGTCATTATAGATCTTGCAGCTTCCACAGGCGGTAATACTGCCTACACTAAAAATGATGAGACGATTGTTGTGAATGGTGTTTCAATTGTAGGCAATTCTGCATTGGCAGCCGATATGCCGAGCGATGCCAGTAAATTATACGGAAAAAACATTTTAAATTTTTTGCAGCTTATTATTAATAAGGAAGGGGAAATAAATTTAAATTTTGAAGACGATCTTGTAAAAGGAACCTGCGTTGCTCATGGAGGTGTCATTACGAATGAAAGGGTGGCAGGATTGTTATGAGTTATTAGTTGCGAGTTTGCAAGATTTTAATTATTAAAAAAGTATTTACGATGGAACAGATTTTTTCTTTTTTTGACGATAATCAACAAATAATCTATATGGTTATTTTAATGATTTTATTGGGTATTGAAGTTATTGGTCGGGTGCCGAGTGTACTGCATACGCCCTTAATGAGCGGAGCAAATGCCATACACGGCGTTGTTATTATTGGTGCATTGATTGTAATGGGCGAAGCTGCCCCTGATAATTATATTGCATTGGCATTAGGTTTTTTTGCAGTCGTTTTAGGAACATTAAATGTGGTGGGTGGCTTTGTTGTAACAGACAGAATGCTGGAAATGTTTAAAAAGAAAAAGTAGTGGGTATTCATAAAACAAGTTTAATAAGTTAGAACATATTTTAAATCAATCACGAATTAATTAATTATCCAATAAAAAATGCTTTCATCTATACTCAATATTATTTATTTAGTTGCTTCAATTACTTTTATAATTGGTTTGAAAATGCTTTCTCGGCCTGAGTCAGCACGCAAAGGGAATCTTATAGCGGCAGCCGGTATGGGTTTTGCCATATTCGGAACAATTTTTTTATACCAAAGTTCTGATGGCGTGCACCTCGGAAATTTACCATGGATGTTTGGCGCTTTAATAATTGGTGGTGTATTGGGTGCTGTTAGTTCGCGCAAAGTGAAGATGACCCAAATGCCGGAAATGGTGAGTTTATTCAATGGAATGGGAGGCGCCTGTGCAATGTTAATTTCGCTAATTGAATTTAACCATATCAGTGGCAGCACAATACAGCTCGGTCATTACATTGCTATCGTTCTCGGACTTGTTATTGGAAGTATTTCTTTTGCAGGAAGCATCATTGCTTATTTAAAACTTAGTGGCAAGCAAAAAGATATTAGTTTTAAAGGCCAGCACATTTTTAATCTTGTTTTGTTTGCTATAATAGTCTTAGGAGCAGTTATAACCTACAATGTTTCTGCTGAAAATGCGCCGTCCTATTTTTATGCAACTTTTGGTTTGGCCATTTTGTATGGAATATTTTTTGTGCTGCCAATAGGCGGTGCAGATATGCCCGTTGTAATTTCGTTACTTAACTCTTTAACGGGTGTAGCTGCGGCTTGCGGAGGTTTTTTATACAACAACAAAGCAATGCTTACAGGTGGCATTTTGGTTGGAGCTGCAGGAACTTTACTTACCGTATTAATGTGTAAGGCAATGAACAGAAGTTTGCTAAATGTCATTATTGGTAACTGGGGTGGAAGCAATGCTGCAGCAGGCTCAACACAAGAAGGTGGAAGTTTTAAAGAAGTGTCTACCAGCGATGCAGCGATGTTAATGAGCTATGCAAAAAAAGTAATAATTGTACCTGGTTATGGTTTAGCGGTAGCACAGGCTCAACATACTTGTCACGAGTTAGAAAAAATTCTCACAGAAAAAGGTGTGGAAGTTTCTTATGCGATTCATCCGGTGGCAGGTCGTATGCCGGGGCATATGAACGTGTTGTTAGCTGAAGCCGATGTGGCGTACGAAAAGTTAGAAGAAATGGAAGATGCGAACAGTAATTTTAAATCGACCGATGTGGTATTGATTTTAGGGGCCAACGATGTGGTAAATCCCGCAGCGAAGAACGATCCTGCTTCTCCAATTTACGGAATGCCTATCCTAGAAGTAGAAGATGCAAAAACCGTTATCGTTAATAAGCGCAGCATGAAGCCGGGATACGCAGGTATTGAAAATGCACTTTTTTATCAACCAAAAACTTCGATGTTGTTTGGAGATGCAAAAAAGGTTTTGCAGGATTTATGCGCTGAGGTAAAGGCAACGTAAAATGATTGGCTATTTAAGTTTTAAATAACAATAGTGTTTGTAAATTTATAGATGTTTCAATATTGTCGTCATTCGTTTTGTGGATATGTAAACGGTATGTTTTCTTTCAATGTGCCATATTTATCCAAGCCACTATATGCCTCTTTTTTTCGAATTGCTGTTACAACGGCCTCTCTCTTTTTTTTAAGCTTGATCTCTAGTGCGCAGAATTTTTTTGCCAATGCAGATTTCGAAACCCTAAATAATTGCACCGAATACCACCAGGACTGTTCTTCTGAAGCATGGTTTTATATAAAGCCTTCTGCTACGCCACTCTTTACCTCAAATGCTGTACCTCGGCCTTTTAGCGGCAAGGACCTTCTTATTTTACCAGTTGAAAATATATACGATCCTTTAAAAAAAAGGCAGTTTGTTTATACCATGTTTTGTTGCCCGCTGCAAAAAGGAAAAAATTATAAACTTTCTTTTTACATCAATACCGGTGGTAAAAGTTTTTATGGAATGGATTTTTATATGCGAAAAAAAGAATTCACTTCAGCCAATTTTTTTCAGGATCCGGTAACTGCTTCTATACATATTTCCGACAGTGATATAGTGAATGAATTACAAGGTTGGAATTACATTGAAAAAAATTATACTGCAACAGGGGATGAAAAATTTTGCCTCCTTGGCAATCTTAGTAAACAGAAATTTGATTTTTCACCCTACAACAGAATGAACAAGAATGGAGATGTTTTTTATTTTATAGATGACATTGTTTTTAAGCCATTAGAGCAACAACCACCGTGCGCAGAGTTTAAAAATAATTTGGATAAGCTATATGGTAAAAATTTGCGGCATACTGAATTGGTTCTTGTAGATGAGGGAGGCGAGATTGTGAAAGATACCATTACAGTGCCGGCTGTTTTTTTTGAAACAGACAAAGCAGTATTAAAACCATCTTTTAAAAAGATACTTGATAGCCTCATCAGTAAATTAAAGAGTACAAACGTTGTGAATATTTTTATAGAGGGGCACACCGATAGCAAAGGGACAGAGCAACGCAATACCATTTTATCAAAACAAAGGGCCGAGGCAGTTCGTATCTATTTCTCAGATAAATTGCCTGTTGTAAGAGAACTTATTTTTGCAGAAGGTAAGGCAGCTAATTTTCCGATAGCAGATAACGGTACAGAAAAGGGACGTGCAAAAAACAGAAGGGTACAGATTGTATTGGCTTATACCAATAAGTCCCCATAGATGCTAAAATTATATTTTGTACTTGCATTTGACGTAAACATTGAATCCTTGCCTGTCTGCCACACAGTCAATCAACATATAAAAATATTATATTTGGATTGTAAAATATAGCAGAAAAAAACATTTGCAACAAATAGAACTTAGAATTCTTAACAAGTAATTGAGTTGATTTATGGAGGTATTTTTGCATCTTTGCAGCGACCGCCTAAATGTATTTTTTTGTTTGATTGGTTTAAATTATTCTATGAATAGTACGCTATCGTTTGTATCACAGTCTTTAATTATTATAGATAAGTTACCTGCGGTGGTAACTAAAAATAAATATATGAAAAATATTATTTTGATATTGTTAATGCTTCCAATGTTTTCAGCTGCCCAGCAACTTATAGTTGAAGGAACTTCTGGCAAGATTTACCTAAAACATATTGCTGCGCCCAAAGAAAATTTTTACAGTATTGGTAGATTATACAATATAAGCCCAAAGGAAATAGCTCCCTACAACAAAATAAGTTTAGAAAATGGTTTAAGTATTGGGCAGGCAATTAGAGTGCCTTTGGAGGCAGTTAATTTCACGCAAACGAATAATGTTCCGGCAGATGAAGCGGCTGTGCCTGTTTACCACACAGTCGGCGCAAAAGAAACACTTTTTCAACTAAGTACTAAGTATAATAAAGTTGCTGTTGCGTCTCTAAAAAAATGGAATAATTTAAAAGATGAAAATGTGTTGCCGGAGCAGAATATTATTATAGGATATTTAAAAGTAAAAAAAGATTTGTCAGCGCTTGCGCAGCAGGGAACTAAAATTCCGAAAGAGCAAAGTGAAGTTGCACAAATTCCGTTAAATGAAAAAATCGCTAAAAAGCAAGATGAGGTTGCCAAAATAAAAGAAGATATTAAAGTTAAGATTGAAGAAAAAATTGATACAGAAAAAAAGGTTGAGGTTGAAAAACCTGTTGTAAAAGCCGTACCGACACCAAAAGTGAACATAGGAAACAGAGAAGGCATTTTTAGATCGATGTATGCAAATGCAGGAAAAGAAGAAAGTGGAATTGCAGGGGTATTTAAAAGTACGAGCGGTTGGGAAGATGGGAAATATTATTGCCTGCATAACACTGCAGAACAAAATTCAGTTGTAAAAATCACCAATCTTGCTAATGGAAAATTTGTTTATGCAAAGGTATTGGATGCAATGCCTGATCTTAAAAAGAACAGTAATTTATCTATTCAGATCAGCAATGCAGCAGCAGATGCGTTAGGAGCAGATTTAGCTAATTTTAATTGTAAAATAGATTATTAATAAAAAAGCCGCTTTTAAAAAAAGCGGTTTTTTTGTGATTCTTAAAAACGATATCCTCTTAAAAAATCAGCAATATTCATTCTTTTTTTTCCTTCAAGTTGCAGATTTAAAACTTTAATGTAGCCATTTTTACAGGCGAACTTTATAAATGTTTTTTCATCTGTATCATAAGTTCCGGGTTCAATAGTTGGAAATTCAACTACCTTTTCTGTTTTAAAAATCTTTAACTTTTTTTCATTAAACATTGTGTAAGCGCAAGGATAAGGGGATAAGCCTCTAATTAAATTATACACCTCATCTACATTTTTATGCCAGTTAATGTTACCGGTTTCTGTAAATAGTTTTGGGGCATGTTTTACATTGCCAACAATGTCGGCCTGGGGGATTCCTTCTACATCTCCTTTCGCAAGTTCTTCAATTGTTTTTAGCAGCAACGACGCACCCAGCTCTTTTAATTTATCGTGTATCGTACCTCCATCATCATTTTCTTCTATTTTTAATTGATCTGATAGTAAAATATTCCCGGTATCAATCTCCTGTTGAAGTTTAAAAGTAGTAACGCCGGTAAATTCCTCGCCGTTAATGATAGCCCAATTTATAGGAGCGGCACCTCTGTATTGTGGCAGCAAAGAGCCATGTACATTTATGGTTCCCATTGGCGGCATATTCCATACAACTTCCGGCAACATTCTAAATGCAACCACACACTGCACATCTGCATTTAATGATTTAAGCTCAGCTAAAAAAAGTTCGTTCTTTAATTTTTCGGGTTGTAAAATATGTAAGTTATTTTCTACTGCATATTTTTTTACGGCACTTTGTTGCAACTGCATGCCACGCCCTGCCTCTTTATCCGGCGCAGTAATTACACCCACAATGTTGCATCCTGCTTTCACCAATTTATCTAGCGATGCTACGGCAAACTCAGGTGTACCCATAAAAATTATTCTCAAATCTCTAAAATTCTTCATTAAATATTGGTCTTGCCTTAAAAAAATAAAAAATTAGTGTAAAACTAAGCGTGTATGTTTTAACGCTTTGTGCGGTAATAAATCAAAGTCTATTCAAAATCTTTATACAACAAATATTTCTTTCTCACAGCTTTAAAATTTACCAATGCAGTTTGCCAGATCATTCTAATTTCTGCTTCTGTTTTGCCCGCTTTAATCTGTTGCTGTAAAACATCGTTGCCGGCAAGTTTATTAATAAAATTATTCTTTAAAAAGAAACTGTCTTTACCTGGAAAGATGTTGTAGGCATTTAAAATATATTTTAGTTGAATTTTCCCATCAACTTTTTTTAATACAGCTTCGTCGCTGCCAGATAAATCGTAGCCGTAGCATACCTGGTTATAACATTTACTGCTTTTTGCACCTTCGTTTGGCATAGGTGTAAACGAAAACAAATTCTTAGGCATATTTGGATGGCCATAAATTTGAAAAGGTTTATCTGTTCCGCGGCCTTCGCTAAAAATAGTTCCTTCAAAAAAGCAAGTACTTGGGTACAAATAAATAGCACCCATTGTTCTTAGGTTTGGAGATGGATTTACAGGAAGATTGTATTTTGTTTTGTGGTCGTAATTTTTACATTTAATAACTTGTATGTGGAAGGGAGTGTCCGCAGTAGGTTTTGTTTTAATGTTATAGCTGTTAATTTTATTGGCTTCTGCAGATAACATATTTTCTCCTGCAAGCATTAAAGCATATTCTCCTATTGTCATCCCATAAACGATAGGCACAGCTTGCATACCGATGAAACTTTTAAATTTTTTATCAAGCACAGGTCCATCCACATAAAATCCGTTGGGGTTTGGTCGGTCCAATATCAACAACGGTTTATGGTTTTCCAAACAGGCTTCCATCAAATATTCTAATGATGAAATGTATGTATAAAAACGAACGCCCACATCCTGTATATCAAAAACGACTACATCCACATCTTTAAAATCTGCTGCAGTAGGTTTTTTATGATCGCCATATAAACTGATTACCTGTAATCCTGTTGCTTTATCCCGGCCATCTTCTACATGCTCGCCTGCACTGGCATTACCTCTAAAGCCATGCTCAGGCCCAAATATTTTTACAATTTTTACGCCGCTTTTTATCAGAGTATCTACCAAATGGGTGCTGGATACTACGCTCGTTTGATTTGCAAAAACAGCCACTGCTTTGCCTTTTAGGAGGGGTAGGTAAACTTTTATTCTTTCAGCACCTGTAATTACTTCAGATACTTTGGTTTTTTGTGCACAAGTAATGGTTGAAACAAAAAGAAATAAAACAATGCTCAAAAGCGGCTTTTTTATCATAGAAACAAAGTTGGCATATTTTATGAAAAACGCAACCATATTATTAATTAAATTGCACCTGTAAAAAACATTAACATTAAAAATAAAAATTATGGCAGAGGTTAAAAGCGGTGATGTTGTAAAAGTGCATTACACCGGTAAGCTTGCAAACGGTGAGCAATTTGATTCTTCAATGGGTCGTGAACCACTTGAATTTACTGTAGGTGCAGGACAAATGATAGCAGGTTTTGATGCGGCATTGCCAGGCATGAATATAGGAGATAAGAAAATAATCAATATAGCTCCAAAAGATGGCTATGGTGAGACAGACGAAACCGCCATCATTGAATTTCCAAAAGAAAATGTGCCTGCAGATATGAAACTCGAAATTGGTCAGCAGCTTACGCTTAGCAATGAGCAGGGGCAGCCTTTTCCCGTAGTTGTAAAGGAAGTAAGGGATGATGTTGTTATTTTAGATGCCAATCATTTTTTAGCCGGTAAAGAATTGGTTTTTGATATTGAATTGGTAGAGATCGCAGGATAGTTTTAACGCAAAGTCGATAAGACCCAAACTTTAAGCAGCCTCTGGCTGCTTTTTTTATAAATTGTTTTAAGATGAAAAAAGACCATTGCCTTTCAAATTTCCTTTGCGTCTTTTCATCTTTGCGGTTATCAATTGAATTACTAATTTCACATTCTTAAAAACAATAAATGATACAGATAAATATGGAGGCTTTGGTAGAAAGATTTATGCGGTATGTGCAGGTAGATACGCAGAGTGACCCGGAAAGCAACAGTTTCCCAACAACAGAAAAGCAAAAAGATTTAAGTAAAATACTTGCAGTAGAATTACAAACAATGGGGCTTGCCAATGTGGATCTCGATGCGTTTGGTTATGTGTATGCAACCCTTCCAGGTAACAGCAAGAAAGAAAATATTCCTGCAATTTGTTTTTGTAGCCATGTAGATACAGCGCCAGATTGTAGCGGGAAAAATGTAAAACCAATTCTTCATAAAAATTACGATGGAGTGGATATTATTTTGCCCGATGACCGTTCTCAGATTTTAACCACAACTAAATCTCCCTATTTAAAAACACAAATTGGAGGCGATATTATAACTGCCAGTGGCAATACGTTATTGGGTGGCGATGACAAAGCTGGTGTTTCAATTATTATGCAGGCTGCGCAATATTTAATAGATAATCCAACCATAAAACATGGTGATATTAAAATTGTTTTTACGCCCGATGAAGAGGTAGGAAAAGGCGTAGCAAAAATTGATATGCAAAAAGTAGGTGCACAATTTGGTTACACGTTAGATGGGGGAGAGGCAGGCAGTTTGGAAGATGAATCTTTTAGTGCAGATGGCGCAACCATTACAATTAATGGCGTAATTGCTCACCCGGGTTATGCAAAAAATAAATTAAAAAACGCCATAAAAATTGCAGGAGAAATTTTAGATGCATTGCCAAAAAATGAGTGGAATCCGGAGAGTACCGAAAAGCGGGAAGGTTTTGTGCACCCGGTTTCGGTAAATGGTATTGCTGAAAAAACAACCATCGGTTTTATTGTGAGAGATTATACAAGAGAAGGTTTGCTAAGCCACCATGCTCGTCTTCACAGTATTGCTGAAACTATAGTTGCAAAATATGCCGGCGTTACAATGGAGTATGTGCAAACCGAGCAATACAGAAATATGAAAGAAGTTTTAGACCAGCATCCGCAGGTTGTGGCCAATGCCGCCGAAGCTATCAAACGCAGTGGCTTAGCGGTTATACAGGAAAATATTCGTGGCGGTACCGATGGAAGCCGCCTAAGTTATATGGGCTTGCCTTGCCCCAATATTTTTACCGGTATGCAAAACATACATGGCAAACAAGAGTGGATTGGCGTAAATGATATGTTGAAGGCCGCAGAAACAATCGTGCATCTGTGCATGGTGTGGGAGGAGAAAAGTTAGTTGATTGGTTAACTAGTTGATTGTGATATCTGGTTGGGACTTTCAGCTTAGCGCCTTTATTGATCATCTGGTAGGGCTATCTGTAGTAGTGCCGCATCAAGGTCTATGATATTTTAATAGTTTTGTTTCGGCAGCTACTACTGCCTATCCCGGAGCCTTTCGCCAAAAATCGTTGCTTGTCCCTATACTTGTGTAGGGATTCAACTTTTATTGTAAAGTAGATGTGTATTTAGTGGGAATTATTTTCCTTGAAAGTCTATTGTAGTTTCTTTTATTTAATCGCCACAACCTCCGCTGCATCCGCCGCCATCTCCTCCACCATCGCCGTCTGAATCTCCGCTACCAACTCCACTATCATCGCTTCCCCAATCGCCACCGCTGCCATTGCCGCCATCAAAACCATTAAATTCAGGAAAAGAATTTTCGTTTTGTTCACTTTTAAAACTTTGGTAAAGCGGAGTAGAATCTGATGAATTGTATTGAATTGAGGAGGAATTTACATTGTTCCTTTTTTCTTTTACTAAGTTTAGTTCAGCTATAATTGTGTCATTATCAAATTTTGTAACATCCCAAATAGCTGCGGGTGGCAACACAGCAAATTCTTTTATATAGCTGCGAATGGTTGCTAAATATTGTTCTTTATAAGTTTCCGTTTGCTCATCTGTTGGTACTAATTCAGGGTAATGATCTAAATTATATTCGATAATTTCTGTGCAAAAATCTCTGTATGCTTTTGTAAAAAGCAAATGCTCGTGCCAAACAACATCTATGTATTTAGATGGTGTAACATTAAAGTCGCTTACTACTGCCAAAAAAATAAATTTTTTATATTCGTCAATAGCCTTAACGCAAAATTGTTTTTTCCATTGGTGTTTTCGTGCAATTTTATCTGCAAATGCCAATGTTGATGCATCTATTCCACTAAATCTTTCTCTGATTTTCCCCCAAGTGTTAGGCGTTACAATATGATCAAAATGATATGCTTTTATTTTGAGCCATAGTTCCTTTTTTTTCATATTCTTTGTTATTACTTATGTACATTTATTAGAGAAGATAATTTTTTCAGAAAGTTAGTAGCAAGTTTTTAAATTACAAACATGAAAAAAAATACGGTGCTTATTTTAGGAGCCGGACATTTGGCTTATCGGCTCAAAAAATATTTGCATATAAATGGTTACGAAATATTACACAGCACAATTGATGTAATAAGTTCCAATTCAGAATCGGTATCTCTTGTAGAAAATTTAGACGCTTACATAAGAGGTATTAATCTTGAAAGCATCGCAATGGTTTATTTGTTAGATGATAAAGATGAAAACAATCTTCAGTTAATTATCTATTTCATTTCAACTTTTCCTTATTTGAGGGTTACAGCATCACTGTTTAATGAGAACATTATTCCGCACCTAAAAATAGAAAATAATAACTTAAAAATTTTAAACCCAGCAAGAATAGCAGCTCCCTCATTTGTTGAGCAGTTAAGTATTCAAATTAAAACCGAAGCTCCCTATGCAAGTATTATTTCAGAGAATAATATTGTGATTAAAAAGCAATTGTCTCTTGTACAAAAAATCCTTTTATTTTTTAGTTTGTTTCTTTTATCTGCTGTTACATTCTTTCATTTTTACGAGCGTCTTTCTTGGATTGATTCCCTATATTTTGTTATAGTTACGGCGGCTTCAGTTGGCTATGGCGATATAAACCTGGCAACGTCAAATACAATGAGCAAACTGGCAGGTATTTTTCTAATTATCACATCTACCATTTCTATTTGGATGATTTTTTCATTAACCATTGATATGCTGTTGAAAAAGAGAATCCAGCACGCAATGGGGCGCAAAAAGTATAATTTTAAGAACCACGTTATTGTTTGCGGTTTAGGGAGACTCGGCTATTTTATTGTGGAGGAATTACTAAAAAATAACGAAAAGGTTATTGTGATTGAACAAAATGAAAATTCTAACCACATAGATTATTTTAGGCAATTTGGAGCAGAAGTGTATGTTGGTGATGCAAGACTTCCAAAGGTTATGAATGATGTAAATGTCGTAAAAGCGAAGGCTTTAATTTCTGTTATCAGCAATGATTCCCTTAACCTCGAAATAGGCTTAAACGCACGCTCCCAACATGCAAATGTAAAATTAATCTTAAGAATATTTGACGACCAAATGGCGGAAAAAATAAAAAACTTCTTAAAGATATACCACACGTTAAGTGCTTCAGCAATAGCAGATGACATTTTTTTTGCTGAATTGAAGAACAAGAATAGTTGAATAAAATATTATCATCAAACTACTTTGTAATTCCGATAATCAAATAACCTTTCGCCAAAAAGCTTTTCAGTGATATTTTTAAAATGATCTTTAGCTGAGAGCTTATTTTTTGTTTCGTTGTAATTAAATTTCCAGTTTACATTGGCAATTCGTTGCTGCATTACTTTCGGGTGTGTATGCGTATATTTTTGTAGAGCATTTACCAATTGGTCGGTATAGTTATCGGGTACAGTGATATCATTTTCGTTAAATTCTCCGTTGTGGTAAATTTTTGCTTTATAGTCATTTTTTGCTTTCATAATAAAGGGGCTTTGCACCCAACCATAATGATGTACGTAGGCTTTTAGCCGCTTTACGTTTAATTTTTTATTGTCATCTTTTCTAAAGCCCTGTGCATCTCTGTAAGAATAAATATTTTTATTGTTTTTTATGATTCTTACCTCATGGCGGTACCAATTGGCTTCAATACCGAGGTAATCGTAAGAACCAAAAAAATGACGATACTTAAACAACAAACCATCTACGTTTTTATCATCTTTCCATTTTTGCATAGCCTGTTTTATTTCTTCATAGCCATCTTCATGCAATACCTCGTCACCTTGTATGTAAATGCACCAGTCGGCATCAGTTGGTACTTCCTTAAATGCTTTATCTGTTTCGGCCGCAAGTACTTTACCGTTTGCGCTCAAAGTAAAATCCCATTCCGTATCAATAATTTTCACTTTCTTATCTATCGTTTCTACAAGCGCTCTTGTTCCATCTGTTGATGCACCTACTGCTACAATAACTTCGTCGCACAAAGGCAAAATAGATTGTATGGCCTCTACAATTGGATATTGCATTTTTACTGCGTCTTTTATAAATGAAAAACCTACAACTTTCATGTAAAACAATATTTGGTATTTCAAAAATAACGATAACTATTTTCATAAGATAGAATGAAACACATTATTCAGTTGATTGCAGTTAATTTACTATCTTGCTCCTAAATAAAACCTATTTCATTATGGATATTCTTACACATTATTGGTGGGTCGTTTTGCTTATACTTTCTTTGCTTGGGTGTTTCGTAACCATCAATCAAGGGTTAATTGGCGTTGTAACCATGTTTGGTAAATACCAGCGAATTATGCGCCCTGGTTTAAATTTTAAAATTCCTTTTTTAGAACAGATTTACAAAAAAGTAAGTATTCAAAACCGTTCTGTTGAGTTGGAATTTCAGGCGGTAACATTAGACCAGGCAAATGTTTATTTTAAATCGATGTTATTGTATTCTGTGCAAAATGAGCAGGAAGAAACCATACAAAAAGTTGCCTTTAAATTTATAAGTGATAAAGATTTAATGCAGGCTTTAATAAGAACAGTAGAAGGAAGTATTCGTGCATTCGTGTCTACAAAAAAGCAAGCGGAAGTATTAAATGTGCGTAGAGACATAGTAGAAAATGTAAAAGAACAGGTTGATCTGGCATTGGAAAGTTGGGGCTACCATTTGCAGGATTTACAAATAAACGATATCACGTTTGATGAGGCAATTATTACCAGTATGAGCAAGGTCGTGGCTAGTAATAATTTAAAAGCCGCAGCAGAAAATGAAGGTCAGGCGCTTTTAATTACAAAAACCAAAGCTGCAGAGGCAGAAGGTAATGCTATCAAAATTGCTGCAGAGGCCGAAAGGCAGGCTGCACAGCTTCGTGGGCAGGGCGTTGCATTGTTTAGAGAAGAAGTAGCAAAGGGAATGAGCCAGGCAGCAAGCGAAATGAAACAGGCTAATTTAGATACCAACGTTATTCTTTTTAGTATGTGGGTAGAAGCTATTAAAAACTTTGCAGAGTATGGAAAGGGGAATGTGATTTTTCTTGATGGCAGCAGCGATGGTATGGAAAAAACAATGAGGCAGATTATGGCCATGCAACAATTGCAGGATAATAAATAGTTTTCAATTCTTAATAATGTGCCTCGTTTTTGAAACGGGGCATTTTTATTTTTTGCAGATTAACAATTTCTTTTGGCCATTTTCATTTTTAATTCATTTAATTGCAAAAGGAAAAATATTTTTTCTAAAACAAACTGAAATTAATTTATCAATTATATGTTGGATATTTTTTTACAAGTAGATAGTACTGCTGCTGCCGCAGCAGCAATTGCAAAATCCGAATCGGTTATTGGTATGTTGAGCAAAGGCGGTCCAATCATGATCCCCCTTGGTATTTTATTTGCCTTGGCGGTGTATGTCTTTATTGAAAGATTACTTGTAATTAAGAAGGCAAACGTTGCAGACGAAAATTTTATGAGCATTATAAGAGATCAAATTAGCAATGGAAATATTTCTGCAGCACGTAGCCTCACAAAAAGCAAAGACAATCCTGTGAGTCGCATGATAGATAAAGGGATACAGCGCATTGGCAAACCCATTGATGCGATTGAAAAAAGTATGGAGAACGTAGGTAAGCTTGAATTATACAAAATGGAAAAAAACATTACTATTCTTTCGGTGATTGCAAGGATAGCACCGCTATTCGGCTTTGTGGGTACAATTGTAGGTTTAGTAATACTTTTAAAAGAATTTGCTACTATTAGCAATCCGTCTATCAGCCAAATTGCAGATGCTATGTATATAAAATTGATAACCTCAGCCAGCGGACTAATTATTGGTATGCTTGCCTACCTCGGTTATAGTTATTTAGATACGCAGGTAAATAGAATGGCAAACAAAATGGAGAACGCAAGCAGTGAATTCATAGATATTTTGCAGGAACCAACAAGATAGACTTAGACACAAGATATCAGACACAAGACAAAAGAATAAAGACAGGTTATTACTCGTAATTCACACATTCGTAATTTGTAATTTAAAATGGGTTTAAGAAAAAATAAATTAAGAGATGAGCATTCAGAAGTGGATACGGGTCCACTAAATGATATTCTGTTTATCTTATTAATGTTCTTTTTGATGATATCTACATTGGCAAATCCCAATGTTATTAAAATGAGTGTGCCTAAAGCAAAGAGCGATACCAAACAAAAGCAAAGTGTAGTGGTTAGTGTAGATAAGGATAAAAATATGTTCGTTGGATCTAAAAAAATTAATATTGATTCTCTCGAATCGGTTTTGAGAAAGTACATAAATGAAGGTGATAGTATAAAACCTGCTGTTGTTATAAATGCAGACTCTGTGTCTCAGTGGGGAGAAATTGTGAAGGTGATGAAGATAGCCCGAAAGCTTGGTGCAACAACATCTGCAACCGTTACAGGGAGCGACTAACAATCAGCATCCTTTCTTTACCCTGCATATCTTTTTTTATAATTACTGTGTAATTTGATTTAATGAAGATTTCGGCTGTTTCTTTTGCAAAATCTTCATGTACTTCCAGAAAAATTCTTCCCCCTTCTTCTAAGTGTTCTGTCGCAAAAATTAGTATTTTTTTATAGAAGAGTAGCCGGTCATTGTCTGGCACGAACAGTGCAAGATGGGGTTCATAGTCTGTTACATTTTTATCTAAAATAGTTTTCTCATTTAGAGGTATGTAAGGCGGGTTGCTAACTATAATGTCATACTTTGATAATCTGTTATAGTTTTGATCTTTTAAAAAATCAAATTGGAAGAAATTGATGTCGGTATTATTTTCTATTGCATTTTGTTTTGCGATGTCCAGCGCTTTTGCACTCACATCTAAGGAAGATATTTGAACAGATGGCATGTTTTTTTTAATACTTATGGGAATACATCCGCTGCCGGTGCCAATATCCAGTATTTTTTTAGGCGTTTGGTGTTTTAGAAAATGAATGATTTCCAAAACCAGTTCTTCCGTTTCAGGGCGTGGAATAAGTACGGCATCAGTAACGGCAAAGCTGATATTGTAAAACCATGCTCTTCCGGTAATATATTGTATAGGAACGTTGTTTAAAAGCTCAACCAATGCAATGTTTAATACCTCCACCAGTGAGGGCTCTATTTCTTTTAACCCATCGGTTGCTAGGCTCGCTGGTGACTTTTTTATAAAATGGTCAAATGCAATTTTTGCAATAGAAGATGCTTCGCCGGTCGGGTATACGGTCCTTAACTCACTTATAAATTTTGAATAAAATTCTTTAATAGTCATCGTCGCAAACATACTTTATTTTTTGATGCGTAGTTTTGCTGCTTGACAGTTAATGAAACATACATGCAAAGGTGCATAGAACTTGCAAGTCTTGGTGCAGGGTATGTGGCGCCCAATCCTATGGTTGGTGCAGTGTTGGTGTATAAAAATCGCATCATCGGAGAGGGTTACCATCAAAAATACGGAGAGCCTCATGCCGAGGTTAATTGTATAAATGGAGTTAAAGAATGCTATAAACAATTTATTTGTAAAAGTGTTTTGTATGTGTCGTTAGAGCCCTGCTCACATACCGGTAGAACACCACCTTGTGTAGATCTTATTATAAAAAACAACATTCCAAATGTTGTCATTGGTTGTCAAGATCCATTTGAAAAAGTAAATGGAACCGGCATTGCTAAACTAATTGCCGCAGGTATTAAAGTTGAAGTAGATGTATTAAAGAAAGAATGTATTGAGCTTAACAAGCGATTTTTTTGTTTTCATACCAAAAACCGGCCTTATATCATCCTTAAATGGGCAGAGAGTGGCGACGGATTTATTGGCGGTAAAAATTCCCAGCAAATAAAAATCAGCAATTCGTTTAGTGATATGTTGGTCCATAAATATCGGTCACAGGAGGCGGCAATTCTTGTAGGAACAAAAACTGCATTAATAGATAACCCCACTTTAACGAATAGAAATTGGAGAGGAAATAACCCGGTAAGAATTGTATTAGATAGTGACTTAAAGTTGGGTCAGAATTTAAATGTATTCAATTCAGCTGCGCCAACAATTATCATTAATCGAAAGAAAAATGAGTTGAATAAAAATATTAGATTTTATAAAGTTGAAGACAGCGATTCCCTTGTTACTGGAATTATGCGGTGTTTATTTGAGCAACAGTTAGATTCCGTTATAATTGAAGGAGGTGCTAAAACAATTCAGTCATTTATTGATGCATCATTGTGGGATGAAGCACTTATTATTAGAAATAGCTGTTTAACGTTGCGTGAAGGAGTTCAGTCTCCACATTTAACCAATCAAAAAGAACAGTCTTTTATTTTTCTATTAGATGATAGAATAAGTTTTCTAAAAAATATTACCAATGAGTCATTATAATACCATTGAACTGGAAGGATTCGCAGAGTATAAAGAACTGGGTAGCAGATTTTTGGCTTATTCTTTTCCATTTAATGAAGCGACAGATTTAAAAATCACTATTCAAAAGCTAAAAAAAGAGCACCTTAAGGCTGTACATTTCTGTTTTGCTTATCGTATTGGTAATGATGGGAATAAATTTAGAAGCAGTGATGATGGCGAGCCTTCAGGTAGCGCAGGTAAGCCCATACTGTGGCAAATTGACAGTAAAGGCCTTACCGATGTTATAGTAGTAGTTGTTCGTTATTTTGGAGGCACTTTGTTAGGTGTGCCCGGACTTATAAATGCATACAAATCGTCTGCTGCTATGGCTTTGCAGGTAATACCAACCATCCGAAAACCAATTTTGCAAAAAGCTACTTTGCAATTTGATTATACAAGAAAGCAGGAAGTAAATGCTATCTTAAAGCAGCATTCCTGTATTATCATATCTCAGGAAAATGTCCTTTTTTCCATCTATCACATAGGCATTCCACTTGATAAAAAAGAAGAAGTTCTCTATAAATTGAAAAATTTAAACAGCGTGGAGGTGTATTAAATATTATATGTGTTTAAATATTTTTTAAAAAGCGAAGTCTAATTAACATTTTTTTATAACTTTAAATTCAATTCTTAATTAAAAGAAATATGA
>JBBAQB010000006.1:0-150978 GCA_040400515.1 Ferruginibacter sp.
AACCTTCAACCTTCAACCTTCAACCTTCAACCTTCAACCTTCAACCTTCAACCTTGCCCATGTCTATCATACAAATAAAAAATTTAAAAAAAGCTTACGATACCAACTATGTTTTAAAGGGTATTAATTTGGATATTGAAGCCGGACAAATTGTTGGCTATATTGGCCCGAATGGTGCGGGAAAAAGTACAACCATTAAAATTCTTTGTGGTATTACCAGCGACTTTGAAGGCACTGTTTCCGTAATGGGATTAGATGTAAGAAAAAACCCTATTGAGGTAAAACAGAAAATTGGTTACATACCTGAACTCGCCGCATTGTACGAAGTGCTTACACCCGTTGAGTACTTACGCTTTAGCGGAAAATTATACAACCTCGAAGATGATGTAATTGCTAAAAAAACAAACGAACTGCTTCGCTTATTTGACTTGCACGACAAGGCAAATACCAGGATGACGAGTTACAGCAAGGGCATGAAACAAAAGGTCTTGCTGATCTCGGGCCTTATACACAATCCTGAGATTATATTTTTAGATGAACCATTAAGTGGGTTAGATGCAAATGCAGTAATACTTGTAAAGGAGATATTGGCACAGCTAAAAACCGCAGGTAAAACAATATTTTACAGTTCGCATATTATGGATGTGGTAGAAAAGATAAGTGATAGAATTGTGATAATTGATAAAGGAGAAGTAAAAGCAGATGGAAGTTTTGAAACGCTGAAAGCCAATGCACATTTAGGTTCCCTTGAAAATATATTTACATCGTTAACAGGAGGAAGTGAGCAGCACCAAAGCACCGCAAACGAATTTATAAATGTTTTAAACAGCTAACATGGATAAATTAATTTTACGATTTGTTCTTTTTTTTGCAAAAACATTTTTAAAAAAGAATGTTGATTTTGAGAAATTAAAAATCATTACAGAAACCAAATTGATCATGGACAGACGCAGGGTGCGTGTGACCATGAAAAAGCAAAATAACAAAGAACCTAATAACCAGTTGGTAATTACACTTGTCGTTTATGCCTTAATGGGTCTACTGATAGGGATGCTTATTTTGTCTCTGGAGGAGATTGTAATCAGCATGACCATTATACATTCTTATGTATTATTTATGATGGCCATGACGCTCATTACCGATTTTAGCTCGGTATTATTGGACACAACAGATAACCAAATCATTCTCCCCCGCCCCGTAAACAGCAAAACTTTTTTTGTATCGAGGCTTGTACACATTCTGGTTTATTTGTTACAATTCACTATAGCGCTTGCTTTGTTCCCAATCATTTTCATCTTTATAGCTTATGGTGTCTTGGTGGGAATTGCATCCATCATTACTATTTTACTTACTGTGATGTTTGCTGTTTTTATTACTTATCTGCTTTACGGATTAATATTAAAAGTAAGCAGTGAAGAAAAAATTAAGGATATTATCAGTGGGTTTCAAATAGCCATGACGATCATTTTTGCTGCCGGTTTTCAAATTGTACCACGCCTCATAAATTTTGAAAATTTAAAAGTTACCATGCCCATTCATTGGTATACTTATTTACTTCCTCCCATGTGGATGGCCAATACATTGCAGGCTGTGCAACAGTTGAAGGTAGATGGACCACACCTCATAATGATTTTGCTGGCAATTGCCTTACCCATTTTTACATTTTGGCTAATGATCAAATTTCTTGCACCATCTTTTGCAAAAAAGATGGCTGCCATGGGCAATGCAGGAATACAAAAAGAAATCATATTAGACAAAACCGGGCATGTAAAAAAAGGACTATCAGAGAAAATTGCTCCTGTTATTTGTAATAATAAAACAGAAGAAGCCGGCTTTGAAATGTCCTGGAAAATGACTTCGAGAGACAAAGGCTTTAAAATACAGTTTTATCCAAGTCTGGCATACATTCTTGTTTTTTTCTTTGTAATAGTATTTAACAGAGGGGAAAATATTTCGAATATATGGGCAAAGCTTGGATCATCAAATAGCTTTTTGTGGTGCGTGTATCTGCCCATGTTTACTATTTCTGGCGCAGTATCCCTCATTGCATTTAATGAAAACTTTGCTGCATCTTGGGTGTATATTTCCCGACCGCTAAAATTACCAGGTAGTATGATAAGTGGTGCGTTAAAAATGTTGCTTGTAAAATTCTTTGCACCAATCATTACAGTGCTTTTTGCATTTTCATATTACGTTTGGGGTTATATGATAATTGATGACTTTGTGCTTGGCATATCTAATAATATTCTTGTGTTTTTAATTATTTCTCATGTAGGCAAAAGTTATCTGCCTTTTTCTATGCAACCCAGTGTGAACCAGCAAACAGGAAAATTTATTCAGGTAATTTTGCAACTGATCATTATTGGAGCATTGGTGGGGCTTCATTATCTCGCATTAAAGATATGGTGGTTGGTGGCAGTGTTGGTGCCATTTTCAGCCATTGCCTGCTATTTTCTTTTTAAAACCGTACAAAATTATTCATGGCAAAAAATATCCAGTTAGTAAATGGTAAATGAAACAGTATATAATGAAATTGTAGGATTTTCAAAATCGAAAAACACTACCCTCGTTGCCGTATCAAAAATTAAACCTGCTTCTGACGTTCAGAAAATGTATGACCTCGGGCAAAGAAATTTTGGGGAAAATTATGTGCAGGAACTGGTAGAAAAACAAAGCCAGCTTCCTGAAGATATTTTATGGCATTTTATAGGCCACCTGCAAAGCAACAAGGTTAAATACATTGCACCGTTTGTATATTTAATACAAAGTGTAGATAGTGAAAAATTGCTAAAAGAAATAGACAAACAGGCTGCTAAAAACAACCGAAAAATAAATGTGTTGCTACAAGTGCACATTGCAGAAGAGCAAACTAAGTTTGGCTTTGATGAAGCCGAACTGATGATGCTTGATGTTAGCCTATTTCCAAATGTAAATATTATTGGCCTCATGGGGATGGCAACATTTACAGATGATAAAGAAAAAATAAAAAGAGAATTTGAACAGCTACAATCTTTTTACACCCAATTTGGTACGGCCAAAAAAGTTGAATTAAACACACTAAGCATGGGCATGAGCGATGACTATGCACTCGCCATTAGCTGCGGAAGTAATATGATTAGAATTGGTAGTTTGTTGTTTGGAAGAAGAAGCTAAACAAATTACGAATTGGGAATTACGAATAACGAATGTTGCACACCAAAAAATATGGAGGTATTTAAAGACTCAGCTGATTGCTTAGTCTTTTTAACTCTATTTCACTTGACTTTGCTACAAAACTTAAATTCACCAATCTAAATCCTGATTCTTCAAAACTCCTCTGTGCATTTTTTACATCAACGATGGTAGCCTGGCGAAGCTGAAAACGCTGCAATACCAAATCTAACAACTGTCCTGATAACCTGTAGGTTTCTTTTTCATTTTCAAACTGAGAAATGGTTGCAATGTAAGCCTGGTATTGATTCGTAACCTGCGCACTGTAATCCCTTAAAATAATATCCTTTTGAAGCGTAGCATTAGCCACATTGATATTTGCTACCTGCGCCTGCTTTTTAAAAATATTACCATTAAAAATAGGAATGGCTAAAGAAACGCCAACTGTCGGACCAAAATTTTGGTTCAATAACAATTGGCCTGCTGCCGACTGATTTCTAAAAAAATTATAGCCCGCATTTGCTCTTATAGAAGGATAGCGAAGTGCATTGGTTTCCTTTACAATTAATTTATTGATTGCGATCTGATCATCCGCTGCGGTTACATCTGCATTTGCAGATAGCTGATCTAACACAGACTGAAGGACAAGATTATTTTCTACAATGATGCTGTCTGCTATCTGTATTGTCGAGTCTACTTTTGCAGTTAATAATCGCAATAATTCTGTTTTCGATTGGGAAACAATTAACTGCTGTGCAATTTTAGTTTGTTGCAAAGCATTTAAATCAATTTGTGCCTGAAAAAGGTCAGCATTGTTTGCAAGTCCCACACTTTGCCTGGCTTTTACAATGGTCAATTGTTGGTTAGACGCCTCAATAGACTTATCAATTGTTTTTATATAGTTCTGTTGCCTTACTACATCGTAATATGCTACACTTACACTCGCAATGATGTTTTGTATTTGGCTGTTTAAAATTTTACCTGATTGATTTTGCAATGTTGCAAGCCGCTGTTTTGTAGCTACCACTCTCCCACCGTTAAATAATAATATACTTCCCGTAACGTTTGCGTTTAATGCGTTTGCGGCAGCATTGTTCCGCTGAATAATTGTACCGGTGTTTAGTTTTTGGTTTACACCTGTTAATGATTCGTTGTCGGTAATATTACCGGTAACAATAGGCAAACCACCTGCAAAACCGGTGCTGTTTAAAATGGTTGCAGCTTCAATATTATTTTTTGCAATGGTAATATCTAAACTTTTTTTAAGTGCCTGGTTTATTGCCATCGGCAACGTAAGACTATCCTGTGCAAAAGTTTCTAGGGCTCCAACAAATGAAATCGATAATAAAAAAAGTATGGTTTTGTTTCTGATCATTACGTTGTTTTTATACTTATACATTAGTTGCGATGATTGTGCTATTGTTGATGAAAGAACTACTGGTGAAAGGCTGCCGGATATAAGTTAATATCGCTGCCCGACTTCGTCATTTAGGTGGGCTTTTTTTGCCTGCCCTTGAGGCAAAAAAGACAAAAACGCCCGCCCGGATGAACACCGTTCGGACGGAATAGCCGCCTCAAATGCTGAGTACTGCATTAAGTTAATAGCCCAAAATCTCAATCAGTTATTTCCATTTTTTTTGCTTGGTGTTTTTTATTTCCACTTAAAAAAGTATATACTGCAGGTATTACAAACAATGTAAGAATCAGCGAAAATATAATACCACCAACAACTACAATACCAAGCGGAACACGGCTTGAAGCGGCTGCTCCCAAACTTAATGCAATAGGCAATGCGCCAAATGATGTTGCCAAACTCGTCATTAAAATAGGTCGTAATCTTTGCCTCGAAGCTTCTACTACTGCATCAAATTTAGACAATCCCTGCTCTCGTTTCTGGTTAGCAAACTCCACAATTAAAATGCCGTTCTTCGTGACCAGTCCTATCAGCATGATCATTCCTATCTGCGAAAAAATATTTAAGGTCTGCCCGAAAACCCATAAGCTAAGCAACGCCCCTGCGAGTGCAAGCGGCACCGTAAACATGATAATCAACGGATCTACAAAACTTTCGAACTGAGCAGCAAGTACTAGATAAATGAGTATGAGCGCTAGTCCAAACGCAAAGGCAATATTGCTGCTGCTTTCCGCATAATCTCTGGATGGACCACTCAATGCAGTTTGGTAAGATTCGTCAAGCAATTCTTTTGCAATTGCCTGCATTGCTTTTACACCATCTCCTATTGTTTTACCTTCAGAAAGCGTGGCTGAAATGGTAGCTGCTTTGTACCTATTAAAATGAAATAAACTTGGCGGACTGCTTGTTTCTTCTAATTTAACAACGGAGCTTAATGGGATGCTTTGGCCTTTGTTGTTCCGAACATATAATTTAGAAATATCTTCAGGCTTATCTCTATCAGATTTTTCTACCTGTGCTATAACTGAGTATTGATAGCCATTTCGAAGAAAATAGGCCAATCTACCGCCACTGAATGCGGCTTGTATTGCTCCTACAATATCCTGCGATGAAAGACCAAGATCTTTGGCTTTCATACGATCAATAGTTAAAGAAATTTCAGGTTTATTAAATTTTAAATTAACATCAACATTAGAAAAGGTTTTATCTTTTTTTGCTTCTTCTAAAAACTTGGGAATAATGGCTTTCATCTTTTCCAGATCCTGATTTTGCAAAATAAACTGAACAGGCGAAGAACCACGGGAACCCGCACCTACCGCAATTGTTTGCTCCTGGGTAGCAAACACCCTTGCCTCATTAAATCGGGCTAGTTTACGGTTAAGGTCATTTGCAATTTGATCTTGTGAGCGTTCTCTTTCAGAAGGTAAAACCAATGCGAGCCTTGGCTGAGAGGTATTGATGGCTCCTGACGGTGTTCTTGCAAAAACAAAATCTCTTTCAGGAATAGAATCATATAAATAATTAGCTACTTCATCTGATATGCTCTGCATTTTACTGAAACTCGTACCTTCCTGTGCAGTTACGCTGAAACGTATGCTGCTTCTATCTTCCATAGGTGCAATTTCACTTTGTAAAGTTGTTCCTATAAAAAAGCCCATTACCAAACAAACAACCAGAATTACCCATGCTAACCATCTTACTCTTAAGAAGCCGGACAGTAGATTTTTGTATCCATTTTCCATACCAGAAAAAAAAGGTTCCGTCTTCATGTAAAACTTTCCATGACCAGCTTTTTTTCTACGCAGTACCACATTTAAAACCGGTGTAATGGTGAGCGATACAAATGCGGAAATGAGTACTGCGGAGGCAAGTGTAATACCAAATTCACGAAACAGTCTTCCAATAAATCCTTCTAAGAAAACAACCGGTAAAAAAACAATGGCAAGTGTCATTGAAGTAGAAATTACCGCAAAAAATATTTCTTTGCTTCCCTCTAATGCTGCCTGTTTAATGGGAAGCCCTTCTTCTAATTTTCTAAAAATATTTTCAGTAACCACTATACCATCATCTACCACCAAACCAGTTGCCAATACAATTCCTAACAAGGTTAATATGTTGATAGAAAAGCCGGAAATGTACATGATGAAAAATGTAGCTACCAATGAAATGGGAATATCTATCAGCGGACGGATAGCAGTCATCCAATCACGGAAGAAAAAGAAAATAACCAGTACCACAAATGCAAACGAAATGAGCAAAGTTTCTTCCACCTCGCTGATGGATTTACGAATGTTCTGCGTATTGTCCAGCAACAAATTCATTTCAATATCAGATTTGTTAAGCTTTTTTATTGATTCTAATTTTTTATAAAAATCATTTGCTATCTGAATGTTATTTGAGCCCGGTTGTGGAATAATTACAATACCTACAGCATTTACGCCATTGTATTTCCAGCCCGATTCTAATTGTTCGGGGCCAATTTCTACCCTTGCCACATCTTTTAATCTTACAATACCTGTAGAATCCTGCCTTATCAATAATTCCTGAAATTCCTTTTCAGAAGTTAATCTTCCGACTGTTTTTATGGTAAGCTCGGTATTATCGCCATAAATTTTTCCTGGAGGAAGATCAATATTTTCTGCATTTAAAGAGGTACGTATGTCGCTGAAGTTTACTCCAAATGCAGACATCTTATCAGGGTTTAACCAGATGCGCATCGCATATCTTTTCTGGCCAAAAATGTATACAGAACTTACCTGGTTTATGGTCTGAAACTGCTGCTGCAAAACATTTTCAGCATAATCACTCAATTCCAACAATCCTTTAGTGGAACTTTGTACTGCCAGAATTAAAATAAAATCACTGTTGGCATCTGCTTTTGTAACAACAGGCGGCGCATCAATATCCTGCGGTAATGAACGGGAAGCCTGTCCTACTTTATCTCTTACATCACTTGCAGCAGCCTCAAGATCAATCCCCAATTCAAACTCCACAGAAATGTTGCTGCTACCCAAAGAACTCGAAGAAGTAATGGTTTTTATACCCGGAATACCATTTATCTGCTTTTCGAGAGGTTCTGTAATCTGGCTTTCTATAATATCAGGATTGGCACCTGTGTAAGAAGTACTTACGCTCACAACAGCGGGATCAATTGCGGGATAATCTCTCACCGCAAGAAAACTAAACCCGACGACACCAAATAGGATGATCATCAGATTTAATACTGTTGCGAGCACTGGCCGCTTGAGTGATAATTCAGATATATTCATGAAAAAGAAAGTCTTAATTAATTAATAACGAACAGTGGAATCCTTAGGAATTAAAGTGGCTAGCTTCTTTACAGATCTAACTTTTACTTTGCTCTTTGGCCTCGTAAACAAAACACCTGTAACAACTACAGAGTCACCTACACTTATACCTCTAACTATTTCTACAGAATTTGCCTTTCTTAAACCTGTCTCCACATTTATAAAATTTGCCATTCCATTCTTTACAACTATTATTTGGTTGTCTATATCACTAGGAATAATGCAATTAGTAGGAACTACAATGGAAGATCTTCCTACACCAGCGTTTAAAAAAACTTTTACAAAAGCACCGGGGTTAATATTAGATTCTGACAGCACTGCTCTTACCTTCAAATTTCTTGTATCTGTATTGGCGCCAGGCTCAGTAGCAACGATCTTTGCCCTGCCCATTTTGTGAGATGTTGCATCCAACTCTACATCTAATACAGCGCCTCTTTTTATGATATTGCTGTAATTTTGAGGAACTGTAAAATCAATTTTTATTTTAGAAGTTTGTTGAAGGGTAGCTAAAGTAGTAGCAGGCGTTACATAAGCACCTGGGCTAATTTGTCTTAATCCAATAACGCCACTGAAAGGAGCTCGTATAATCGTTTTATTTATGAGCGCTTGTGTATAAACCATATCTGCTTTAAAAGCATTTACCTGGTTTAAAGCAATGTCGTAATCACTTTGGTTAATGCCACTCACATCAAGCAATTGTTTGTAACGCTGGGTCGTTTTTTGTGCGAGATCTAATTGTACACTTGTTTTTGCAAGCTGGGCCTGCAAATCGGCATCATTTATTTTAGCAAGCACAGTACCCTCTGCAACACCACTGCCCTCCGCAATATTAAGGTAGGTTAAGCGACCGCTTACTTCAGGGTGCAACTCTAAGAATTCATTGGCAACCACCGTACCATTGGCTTCAACAATATCTGAAATGGACTGTCTATCAGCAATTATTACATCTACAATAACCGGTGGAGAAACTTTTGACTTACCTGCGTTGGCATCCTTCTTTTTACAGGCTAAAAAGGAAAAAGTAATCAGTATAAATACAACACAATATTTAAGTGCCTCTACAACATACCGCATAAATTTGTTTTAATAATGAAACGATGCAAAGATATAAGGAATAAGAGATGGATAACACCTTCTATCAAACAGTAAAAATTTATTGTTTAGACGATGTACCAGCAATAAAACATGCGGTAAAAACAAGCGGTATTTGTGTTTTTTAAAATTTTAGATATTCATACCTTCGCAACAAAGCCTGACTGTATGGATAAACATATTATGGTAGCGATTATAATGGGAAGCCAAAGCGACTTAAAAGTGATGCAGGAGGCTGCAGATGCATTGAAAATATTTGATGTTCCCTTTGAAATGACGGTTGTGTCAGCACACAGAACACCAGAGCGGATGCGCACTTATGCAATGGAAGCGAAAGCCCGAGGTATAAAAGTAATAATCGCAGGTGCAGGCGGTGCGGCACATTTGCCTGGTATGGTTGCATCTTACACCACCCTTCCGGTCATAGGTGTACCTATAAAATCATCTAATTCAATCGATGGATGGGATTCGGTTTTATCTATTTTGCAAATGCCCGGCGGAGTACCTGTTGCAACAGTTGCCCTCAATGGCGCAAAAAACGCAGGGATTTTAGCAGCGCAGATATTAGGAACAAATAACGAAGCGCTTGCCCAAAAATTACAACAATTTAAAAAGAAGATGGAGGAAGACGTGGTAAAGATGGCGGAAGAAATGGAAAAATGATAGACAACTATGAAGATTTTTCTACATCTATCACGCAGAAGTATAAGACAGATGTGTTAATTCCGGTTTGCAAAATGTGTACTTTGATGTGCAGGCATTAAACCAGCTATTTCTTTGTTATCCTTACCTATAAAATTCTACATTTGCACATTATTAAACAATAATTTTATGAGCGTAGTTGATCTTACAATGCCCAAACTTGGTGAGAGTATTATGGAGGCGACCATACTAAAATGGCATAAAAAAGTAGGCGATAAGGTAGCGCAAGATGAAACCATTCTTGATATTGCCACAGATAAAGTAGATAGTGAAGTACCATCAACAACCGAGGGAATTATTGAAGAGATTTTATTTGCAGAAAATGATGTTGTTCCAATCGGTACTGTCATAGTAAAAATAAGAACCGGTGCTGCAGAGAACACAACTCCATTGCCTATTCCGGTTGCAGCTAAAGTAGAATACGAAGAGGCTAAATTGGTGGAAGAAATTCCTTATCAACCAACTAACAACAGCATAGCAAGTTCTTCAAACGGTGTTCGTTTTTATTCTCCGCTAGTCTTAAATATTGCACAGAGCGAAGGCATCAGCATGACTGATCTTGAAAAGATTCCGGGTACGGGGCAAGACGGCAGGGTGAGTAAAAAAGATATTCTTGCTTTTGTTGCAAACAGAGGAACCACTTCATCTAATAACCAGGTAGCACAAGTTGCTCCACAGCAAAGCCAGCAGGCAGTTGTAATGGCGAGTGCGCCGGCGCTTGTTGCAACTACCAACAATACACCTACCGTTTACAGTGGCAATGTAGAAATAATTGAAATGGATAGAATGCGTAAGCTGATATCTAAACACATGACTGATAGTGTGGCTACAAGCGCACACGTAACCAGTTTTGCAGAATGTGATGTTACAAATCTTGTGCAGTGGAGAGAGAAAATAAAGAAAGAATTTGAAAAAAGAGAGGGTGAAAAAATAACTTTCACTCCCTTATTTGTTGAAGCAGTTGTAAAATCATTGAAGAAATATCCAATGCTTAGCAGCTCGGTTGATGGCGATAAAATTATTGTAAAGAAAGATTTGAATATTGGTATGGCCACCGCTTTACCGTCTGGTAATCTAATTGTACCTGTTATTAAAAATGCAGATCAGTTAAACCTTACAGGGTTATGTAAACAGGTAAACGGGCTTGCAAATGCCGCACGTAGCGGTAAGTTAAAACCAGACGATACAACGGGTGGTACATTTACACTAACCAATGTTGGAACTTTTGGAAGCATTATGGGAACGCCAATTATTAACCAGCCGCAGGTTGCTATTATGGCTGTTGGTGCAATTAAAAAAAGGCCGATGGTATTAGAAACGCCGCAGGGAGACGTGATTGCTATTCGCCACATGATGTATGTGTCTTTAAGCTACGATCATCGTATTATTGATGGCGCATTGGGCTCTACTTTTTTAAACGCAGTTTGCAAAGAATTAGAAAACTTCGACGTGAACAGGAACATTTAATGTGAATTGTCAATAGTGAAATACCAAAAATATTTGTATTTCTTTCAAATAAAGCCGCAGAGAAAACCCTGCGGCTTTATATTTTTTTGTTTTTATTATTACCAGATGTTTACCCTCAAACTATCTGCTCTGTACATTTTATCTCCTTTTTTTATACCGAAAGCTTCATAAAACTCAGGTATGTTTACAAACGGTCCGTTTACCCTTTCCTTTGCAGGCGAGTGCACATCTGTCATAACAAGGTTTGCAAGTCTTTCTTTGCGTTGGGTGTAAAGCCAACCAAGTGCATAACCTAAAAAGTAACGCTGCATTTGTGTGAGTCCTGCAATTTTTTCGTTCTTTTTAAAAGCGTCTGTTTTTTTAAAGGCATCAAGCCCCAATAAAATACCGCCAAGATCTGCTATGTTTTCGCCCTGGGTAGCATTGCCATTTATATGCAATGTATCTACGGGGCTAAATTCGTTAAACTGGTTAATGATTAGTTTGGCCCTTTTAGAAAATTCCTCGCCATCTTTTTTATTCCACCAGTCTTTTAAATTTCCTTTATCATCGTATTGTCTTCCTTGGTCATCAAAGCCATGTGTGATTTCGTGGCCTATGGTAGATGCAGCGGCATAGCCATACACAAGTGCATCGTCTAGTTCCTCGTCTCTGTAGCCCGGCACAGCAAAAATACCTGCAGGCAAAACAATTTCGTTATTGCTTGGATTGTAGTAAGCATTATAAGTCTGCGGTGTCATTCCCCATTCGGTTCTATCTACCGGCTTTCCCAATTTATTTACTTCGTAGTTGTGCCACCATGCAGCTGCACGCTGCACATTTAAAACCCACGGGCCGGGTTCAATAGCGAGGCTGCTAAAGTCTTTCCACTTATCTGGATAACCTACTTTTTTTGAAATCGAGGCAAGTTTTTCATAGGCTTTCGTTTTGGTACTGTCGCTCATCCAAGTAAGTTTTGCAATTCGTTCTTTGTAAGCAACTCTAATATTTTCTACAATACCGTCATACCTTTTCTTTGCCCCTTCGCTAAAATATTCTTTTACAAAAAGTTGCCCCAATGCTTCACCAATGGCATTTTCTTCAGCATCCAGCACTCTTTTCCACCTGTCTTTTGGCTTGCTGGCACCCGATAACGTTTTGCTGTATTCAAAACGGTTGTTAAAGGTTGTTGAATCTAAGTAGGCAGCAGAAGAAGTTACCAACCTCAGTTTTAAATAACTCTTCCAAACATTGATGGGGGTTGCTTTTAATTCATTGCTAAAAGCTGTGAAGAATTCCGGCTGTCCTATAATAACAGAATCCACTTTATCGGCACCCGTCAGTTTTGCATAGGCGTTCCAATTGGCCGCAGGTGCAATTTTACCAAGACCAGTGCGATCCATTTTATTGTAATTTTTATACGGGTCACGGAGATCAGCTAATTTTCTGCTGGATTTTGCAAGTTTGGTTTCGAGTGCAAAAACATCTTCCACATTTTTTTTTGCAGAAATACTATCTATCTGGTTAAAAGTTTTAAGCATATAATTTTTATATGCAGCTTTTATTTTAAGCGTTCTTTCATCTGTATTAAAATAGTAATCACGGTTGGGTAAGCCTAGGCCGCCCTGTCCCATAATAACAGCCATTACTTCGCTGTTTTTATCATCTTGGCTTATATAGCTGGAAAACAAACAACCGATTCCTTTGTTTTGAAATCCTGCGCCAACTGCCATTACATCATCGGCTGTTGCAATGGCATCTATCTTTTTCATATCATCTGCAAGGGGCGAAAGTTCCGCTTTGTCAATTGAGGCAGAGTCCATACCGCTTTGCCAGAAGTCGCCTATTTTTTGTGTGATGGTGCCCTTTGCAGACTTGGCCACGGCAGCATCTTCGTTTATTTTTTTTAGTTTATTGTAAATATCATCCTGCACCATATTACCAATTCCCCAGCCACTTTCTGCATCAGGTATGGGCGTTCGTTTTATCCATCCACCATTTGCATATAAGAAAAAATCGTCGCCTGGTTTTACAGTGCTGTCTATGTTGGCAGCAAGTATATCAGGTTTGCCTGTTGTGGCAGATTTATTATTGCAGGCAAACAAGGCACTGCAAATTACTGCTGGTAAAAAAAGTTTTTTCATTTTAGTGTTTTTGTAAGGCTAAATGTAATCATAAAATAGAAGAGTATTTATTGATTATGATAAAAGATTTAATGGCAAGGGAGTTTACATTTTAATGGCCATTGCTAGCGTTTTTATCATTTTTAATCAACTCTTTTATTACATAAACTAGTGTGCAAACAATATCGTGTCACTTATTAAAATCATTTTATTAAAAAAATGAACTGGTTTTTTATGAAATGCATGTTTCTGTGCATCTGTGGCAGTAAATTTTGCCACAGATGCACCGTTTAGTATAGTATACGCGCAATATTTTATCAATTGAATAAGTTATTCCTTGTATTAAACTTTCAACTATTTTGAGTTTTTGCTCATTCAGAAATTTCGTCTAGAAAATTATTTTTTTTACTAAAAGCTGTTAGTCGTTTATTAATATATCTATGTATCTTCCTTCTACCAACCTTTTAAAAATATAATTAGATAAAAAATTTCAGACATGGCTAATAATTTTAAACGCCCGGCAATAAAACATTTAGTTCTCCTTCTCGCATTATTTTTAAGTTTGAGAGGTGCCAGCCAGTCCGTGGAATTGTTTACCGAAAATAAGCCAGGCAATACCACCATCTTTGCGAAAAATATGGAGATTTATCCTGTTTCAATTTCTTTGAGTTTGGATATTACGAATATGGTTTTTAGTGAAGGCGATAAAACGGTTTTTGTAATTCCGGCCAAAAATGAAAGATTTAAAATTGGCGAACTAAATGCAGAACCATCAAAGCGATCAAAGTTCAATTATAGGTACCGAGTGGCTATGGGAGATATTACAGCTAAAACTGATTATAATTATATCTATGAATTACCGTTTTTAAAAGGAAAATCATACAGTCTTTTTCAGGGATACAACGGAAGTTTCTCTCATAAAAACGAAAATGCACTGGACTTTACAATGCCCGAAGGCTCAGAAATACTTGCCGCAAGAGATGGAATTATTGTACAGGTTGTGCAAAACAACACAGAGTCTTGCAATAAAGAAGAATGTAAAAAATATAATAATTATGTTGCCGTAATGCACAATGATGGATCGTTTGCCCAATACGTCCACATAAAATACAATGGAGCGAAATTTAAGATTGGAGAAGCAGTTAAGAAAGGAGATATGATAGCTTATAGTGGGAACGTTGGTTATTCAAGTGGGCCACACTTACATTTTGTATGTTTTGCCGCCGGGTTTGAAACAAGAAATACGCTTGAAACCATTTTTAAAATTGATGATGGAAGTAAAGTAAGTAAGCTAGCTGAGGGCAATACTTATAAGAGAACATACTGATTTAAAAATAATTTGCAGATGCCATCCTGTTTTTTTAAATTAAAATTTTTGAAACAAGAAAATTTTCATTTTAAAAGTCTGCATTTCTTCATAAAAAACAATTTTCTACTACTGCGATTTAATAGTGTTGCTTTTAACCAATATTATAAAATCGTATTTTTGAACCATGACGCCAGAAAGAACAGAAAGATTAAACAACGTACTTGCAAAACGCCAGCCCGGGCTCACAGTCGTATTGGAGAACGTGAGTGATCCACATAATATTTCTGCAGTAATGCGTACCTGCGATGCGGTGGGTGTTCAGGATGTTTATATTTTGAATACAAAAATTGGCCTTCATGAAATGTGGAGTGCTAAAAGTTCGTCGAGCGCTGCCAAGTGGCTGACGGTGCATCAATTTACAGATGCTAAAGAATGCTTTATTGCACTTAGAAAAAATTATTCTAAAATATATACAACTCATTTAAGCACGGATGCAGTCGGTCTTTACGAATTAGATCTTTCAACATCAGTAGCCCTTGTGTTTGGCAACGAGCACAGCGGGGTTAGCGACGATATTATAGCAATGGCGGATGGTAATTTTATTATCCCACAAGTTGGGATTATCAAATCGCTCAACATTTCTGTGGCGTGTGCTGTAACCTTATACGAGGCGTATCGCCAAAAAACCATTGCAGGCCATTACGATAGCCCCAAATTAAAAGGTGATGCTTTGCAAACATTAAAAGAAGGATGGGGATTTATAGATGAACTAGGGAAATAATTTACCCAATTTGCTTTTTGTAAAGCTAAAGTGTTTTGCCTTTCATTCCCCAACACTGCTATTTTGCTTGGCATGTTTGTTGGTTTTTAGCAAGCCAGTAAATAGCTTGTACATGAAAAATAATTACACTGTAAAGCGTTTCTCCATTATAGCGCTTGTTCCACTGTTTCTTTTAAGTTGTAAGGGGCAGGCAAAAAAAGAAACATTTTCAAATACAGAGGCATACGATTTTGCCAACCCCAAAATAATTAATCTACCCGAGGCACTTGACGAAATTTCCGGCATTGCATATTACCCAAAAGATACAAGCGTTTTTGCTATTATTGATGAAGATGGATTGCTTTTTAAAATTTCACTTAACCAGCCTGATGATGTAAAAGAATGGCGATTTGATAAACAAAGAGATTTTGAAGGCCTGGTTTACAAAGACAGTATTTTTTATGTGATGGTAAGTAATGGGGATATTGATAAACTTACTTTTATAGGTGATACAATTGCTGTGGACAAAATAGATTTTCCGAACGCATCAAAAAAGGTGAATGAATTTGAGTCTATCTATTTTACTGGCGATAGCAGTAAAATTGTTTTGTTGTGTAAACAATGCGAAGACGATAAAAAATCTGTTCTATCATCCTTTTACTTGAACGATTCTGCAAATCAGTTTTTAGATTTTCACAAAATAGAAACTGCTCCCTTGTTTCAAAAAATGGGGACTAAAAAGGAAAAAATAAAACCGTCCGCTGCAGCGGTGAATCCAATTACAAAAGATTTGTATGTGCTTTGTTCTGTAAACAAAATAATCTTTATTGAGGATGCGCAAGGCAAATTAAAAGATGTAATTAAGTTAAATCCTAAAATATATAAACAGCCCGAGGGTATTGCCTTTACACCGGAGGGAGATCTAATTGTATCTAACGAAGTTTATCTGGAAGGGTATGCCACACTGTTGCTTTTAAAAAATAAAAAGAAAGGAAAATGAGGAACGTTTATTTGATGGTGGTTATAATACTTATTGCAAATGGGACAATGGCTCAGAAAAAAATTGACAACGATAGTGTTCAAGCGACCATTGTTTTAATAGGAGACGCAGGGCAGCTCATTAATGGAAGAAGCTATGTTGTAAATGGGGTTAGAAAACCATCCCTATGAACACTAATACTACGGTTGTTTATCTTGGTGATAATTTGTACAAAGTTGGCTTGCCTGATGATGCATTGCCGACCTATGAAATTGCAAAAGCACCGCTGGACTCTCAGATAATGATTGCAGGGAAGGAACCTGTGAATGTTTATTTCATACCCGGTAATCACGATTGGGCGAACGGGAGTAGAAATGGCTACCAGTCTATCCTCCGTGTACAAAATTATATTGATGTACTTGGTAATAAATATGTAAAACAATTACCTAGAAATGGTTGCCCCGGGCCTGTGGAGCAAAAAATAAATGATGATGTAACACTTGTAATGGTGGACTCGCAGTGGTGGTTGCAGGAATATGAAAAACCAGGTGTAGAGTCCGACTGCCCCTGTAAAACAAAAGCAGAAGTGTTAACTCAATTGCAGGATATTTTTGACAAAAACGAAAAAAAGTTTGTCATATTCGCCATGCATCATCCTATAAGAAGTTATGGCCAGCATGGCGGTTTCTTTACTTTAAAACAACACATTTTCCCTTTTACTGATGTAAATAAAAAACTGTATATACCCTTACCTTTTATTGGCTCTGCTTATCCACTAACAAGAGCAGTATTTGGCACTGCACAAGATTTAAAGCATCCTTTTTACCAGGAAATGGTAAGTGCTTTTGAAAACGTTGTGAAGGGGTATAAGAACGTAATATTTGTAAGTGGTCATGAACATACTTTGCAGTTAATAAAAGATACAAACTACATAAATATTGTTAGCGGCAGCGGCAGTAAAACATCCAGGGTATCAAACAGCAGGAATACAATTTTTGCCTCGCCAGATTATGGGTTTGTCACATTGAATGTGTTAAAAAATAAATCTGTAAGGTCTACTTTTTACACTGTTGATGGCGAAAATGTAAAAGAGGTTTATACAGAAAACATCCTTGACTTTTCAAAAATTGAGAAACTGAAGGCAATGGGAGATAGTAGCCGTACGCCGGAATTTGTATTTAAAGACAGCGCCGTTATATCTGCAAGCGATAAATACAAAAAAGGAACAGATGTGAAAGCGGCGGTACTTGGCAAAAATTACAGAAGAGAGTGGAATACACCTGTTCATTTTAAAGTCTTCAATATTAAAAAAGAAGGTGGAGGTTTTACAATAACAGGCATAGGTGGTGGAAAGCAAACCAAGTCGTTAAAGCTGGAAGATAAAAATGGTAAGGAATGGACGCTGAGAACAATAGACAAAGATCCAGAAAAAGCAGTGCCTGAAAACTTACGGGGTACCATTGGGCAGGCAATAGTGGTAGATGTGATTAGTGCCAGTAGCCCTTATGCGCCCATTACAATACCCGTGCTTGCAAAAGCCGCAGGTATTCCGCATGCAACCCCAAGGTTCTTTTTTGTACCAGATGACCCTGCCTTTGGATATTACAGACCTTTATTTGCTAATACAGTCTGTATGTTGGAAGAGAGACAACCCACGCCGGATGAAACTGATACCAAAAGCACCAATGCCATCATAAACAAATTATTTGAAGACAATGATCACCATATTGACCAAAAGGCAGTGTTAAATGCAAGGTTACTAGATATGCTTATTGGTGATTTTGACAGGCATGCAGACCAATGGCGATGGGGCACAAAAGATACTGGTAAAGGAAAAGTTTACTACCCGGTACCTAAAGACAGAGACCAGGCTTATTTTAACTCCAATGGCTTATTGCTAAAATATTTGTCTGATAACTCGATGCCTTTTTTGCAGGGTTTTACAAAAAAAATAAAAGATATTAATGGGTTAAATACTGTGGCAAAAGATTTTGACAGAATATTTATGAATGAGCTAAGCAAGCAGCAATGGAAAGCGATTGCAGATAGTTTTTCTTATAAGATAAATGACAATGTTTTAAGAGATGCAACTTCTAAATACCCCTCCGAAATTAGGATTTTAGATTCTGCATTTACTGTAGAAAAACTAATAAGCAGAAGAAATGTTTTGCCAAAAAAGGCACTAAAGTATTATGAATTTTTAGCACGGGGAGTTACAGTTACGGGCAGCAATGAGCCCGAACTTTTTCATATACAAAATGATAATGGAGCTGTAAAATTGAGTGTGTATAATAAAGGAAAAGATGGCGATACATCGGTACTCGTTTACAGAAGATCTTTTGTACATAAAGAAACAAAAGAACTCGTTTTATATGGTTTAAATGGTAATGATAAGTTTATTGTTGACGACAGTGTATCATCAAGAATAAAATTGAGAATAGTAGGTGGCAAGGGTAGTGACAGTTTTAACATGGCAGGTAATATAAAGAAAACTGTTTATGAACTTTCTACTGAAAAAAACGTGTTGGAAAATTCCAGACGTACAGAAAAGATGTTTTCAACAAACCCTCAGGTGCTAGACTATAAAAATACCGGGTTTCAATATGATAGATTTGTATTTCCGCAAATAAATGTGGGGTATAATGCAGAAGATAAATTATTAATAGGGGTGGGATTTACATCTAAAAAACATGGATTTAGAAAAGTTCCCTATGCAAGCATGCAAAAATTATCCACTTTAGCTGCTATAAACCGAGGCGCTTACCAGGTAAAGTATGAAGGTATTTTCAATCAAATTATTTTAAAAAATGACTTAGTCGTAAATGCAGATCTGGTAACGCCAACGCTCACCAATTTTTTTGGTTACGGAAACGAATCAGTTTACCATAAAAATTTACCCATTACCTATTATAGAACCAGGTACAAATATGCAAACGTAAATCTTGCAATAAGAAAGCGAGTAAATGATATTTTTCAAATATCTATAGGCCCATCTTACTATCGTTATTGGAACGATTTTAATGATAATAAAGGTCGCATACTAAGCAATCCATTAAACATAGCACAAGATTCTGCATCATTGTATTCACCCAAAGAATATGTAGGAGGTAAATTAAAATTTGATATTAACTATATAAACGACGAAATTTTCCCAACCCGTGGCATTACATGGTTTACTGCGTTTACCAGTATGGGTGGGATCAATAAAAACAGCCATCCCATTACAGATATCCAATCAGATATGACAATCTACGCTTCCATATCTGAGCTTAGTAAGGTTTCAGGTGTATTAAGATTTGGTGGAGGAAGGATTTTTTCAAAAAACTTTGAATTTTTTCAGTCAAAAAACCTTGGTGTTCAAAACTACCTCAGGGGCTATAGACGAAACAGGTTTTCAGGACGGGGAATGGCTTATGGTAGTGGGGAATTTAGGTTTAGGATATTTAAATCTAGATCATTTGTTTTACCTGGCGACGTTGGGTTACTTGGTTATGCAGACTTTGGAAGAGTGTGGCAGAATGATGAAAAATCTTCTAAATGGCATAACTCCTTTGGTACTGGTATCTATTTCATACCATTTAATTTAGTGGCTATAGCAGCCTCTGTTGGTATTTCTAAAGAAGATAGATTGTTTAACTTTTCTATCGGTTCTAAATTTAATCTTACTTTTTAATTAATCTTTTATGTCGGTATACACATCGTTGTACAAAAAAACGGAAGTTTATGTAACAGATATGTTTCAGAAAACACCGCATGAACAACTTAGTTTTCATAACCTTGAGCATACAGAAAATGTTGTAAAAAAAGTAAATGAAATTGCCGGACACTACAATTTAAGTGAAGAAGAAATGGCGGTGGTTTTCATTGCGGCATGGTTTCATGATATTGGCTACCTCGCGGAAAAACCTGAGTTGCACGAATTTAAAAGTGTTGAGTTAATGAAAACTTTTCTGGAGAAGGAGGACATTTCTGCCAGCATGGTTGATAATGTAGAAAGCTGTATCCTTGCGACACGATCACCAAGAAACCCTGCCAATCTTGTCTCCGAAATTTTGTGTGATGCAGATACTTACCAGTTTGGAAGTAAAGCCGAATTTAAAAAAAGCAACAAACTTTTCTTTGAAGAAGTAGTTGTTTTATGTGACTCTAATATTGATAAAAATGCCTTTGATGAAGGAACGCTGAAGATGCTTAAGCACCACACATATTTCACTTCTTATTGTAAAGACCTGCTAAATGATACCAAAAAAGAAATCATGAAGAAGGTGAAAAAATCAATAAAAAACGACGAATATAAAAAAGAAAATAAAAAACAATTAAAGGAAGACAGAGTTGCAGAAAAAGTAATAACTGAAAAAGATGGCACCACCAAGGGCATGCAAACAATGTTGCGTCTCACTTCTTCCAACCATATTCAGTTAAGCGAAATGGCAGACAGTAAGGTCAATTTACTTATATCTGTGAATGCCATCATTATTTCTGTTATATTATCGGTGTTATTAAGAAAGCTGCAAACAGATCCTTACCTCACCATACCAACAATTTCATTTCTTGCTTTTTCTGTACTTACGATTGTAGTTGCGATACTTGCCACAAGACCAAAAGTAAATACAGGTACTTTTGAAGACATAGATGTTGTAAACAAAAAACAAATCTGCTGTTCTTTGGTAATTTTCATAAAATGACCTACGACCATTATGATACTGCAATGCGCACCATGATGAGGGATTCTGATTATTTATACTCTTCAATTGTTAAAGATATTTTTTACCTGGGGCAGGTACTTGGCAAAAAATATAAACTCATCAGGCTGGCGTATAATATTTTTATGATAGGAATTATTGTTTCAGTTATGGCATTTATTGTTGCATCTTTTTTTAATACAGCACCACAGGAAACAGTTATTAAAAACAGCACTGGTTCTCCCTTTTAAAATAGAGTTGTATGTTGTTTAATAGAGATCTTAGCTGGTTAGCGTTTAACCATAGAGTTTTGCAGGAAGCAAAAGATGCAACTGTGCATTTGTATGAGCGACTTCGGTTTTTTTCTGTATTTTCTTCAAATCCTGATGAGTTTTTCAGGGTGCGCTATCCGGTTGTGGGAGCATTTGCTAAACTCAATAGAAAAACAATTAAAAAAGAATCCTTTTTAACAGAAGAAGATGTTTCAGAAAAAATACTAGCAACCCGTATTTTAAACAATGGTGAGCAACAGCAAATTCATGCTTCGTCCGTCCTTCATAATGCACAAATAGAAATTTATGATTATCTGAAAAAAATATCATGCTAAATTCTACACCAAAATTTTCTATTTTTCAGGGTATAAAAAAGTACAGAATACGCCGTGTTATTTATATAGCATTGTTTTGGACGCTTATTGATACTGTAAGCACTATCCTCGATTTTAATACATTACAAAGCCATACAAAATCTTTGCTCACAAGAGGCATCCTTGTATTTTTTATGAGTGGCGTTATGGGGTATCTTTTCGTTTACACTTTAAGAAATATTTTTAAAGATAGACCCCTTATCTTGAACTTTTTTGCAAAAACTTTTATTTTACTTTTTGCAGCGCTGGCAATGAATTTTCTTGCTCACCTTACCGATAATCTTTTAGTTGATAGGTTCAATTTCGTAAATAGCTTAAAGGATTTTTATTTAAATACAATGAATGGCAACTGGCTTTTAAAAAGAACACTTTACTGGCTTGTATTGTTTGGTATTACCCAATTGTATTTAGAGATAAATGATCAATATGCACCCGGCGTTTTTCTCGATATTCTTTCAGGAAAATACATCACACCAAGAATTGAAAACAGAATTATCATGTTTATCGATTTGAAAGATTCAACGCCAATTGCCGAAAAGCTTGGACACGAGCAATACTTTTTGTTTATAAGGGAATTTATTTACCACCTTTCACTTGCTTTGATAGAACACAACGGCATCATTTACCAATACGTAGGAGACGAAATTGTGGTTTCATGGAAATACAATAAAGAAAATATGAAGCAGTGTCTTGCATCTATTATAGCCGGCCGAAAAAACATACAGAGAAAAAGTGAGCATTTTAGAAGACTATATGGTTACGTGCCCGAATTTAGAATTGGTATACATGTAGGCGATGTAACAGTGGGAGAAATAGGGGTGATAAAAAAAGACCTTGCAATGAGCGGAGATACAATGAATACGACGGCACGAATAAGAAGCGCCTGCAATGAACTTAACCAAAAATTTATCGTGTCTAAAGAATTTGCCGAAAAGAGTAACCTAAAAAGTTTTCAATTGGAAGATCTTGGCGTAGTTGAATTGAAAGGCAAAGCAAATGGAATTGAACTTTTTGCGCTTAAAATTTGATGGCTAGGGTTTTTGTATTATCTTAAATGTTCGTTTTAAAATTATACAATCATCATGACTAAAATTTTACTTGCCTCCCTGCTGTTGTCTTTTTGCACAACAGTACACGCCCAAAATAAAAAACCACTTACACATGCTGTTTACGATGGATGGAAATCAATTGGTGAACGAGCGATTAGTAACAATGGTCGCTTTGTAGTTTACAATATTGTGCCCCAGGAAGGAGATGGGAAAATGGTGATAAATGATGTAGAAAAAGCGACCAAACTAGAGCTGGAAAGAGGCTATGCTCCAGTAATCACCTATGATAGCAGATATGTAATTTTTAAAATAAAGCCTCGCTACCAAGATACAAGGCAGGCTCGCATTAAGAAAAAGAAGCCTGACGAAATGCCTAAAGACTCGATAGCTATTGTGTTGCTGGGCACAGATAGCATTATTAAAGTCCCACTTATAAAATCTTTTAAAGTACCTGAAAAGGGTAGCGGTTGGATGGCATATTTGGCTGAAAAGCCGATTCCTGATACGGCAAAAAGAAAAATGTTGCCCGATTCTTTAAAAATGAAGATTGACGCATTTGTAAAAATTGCAGATTCAATTATTAGAAAGTCTTTGGATTCTGTAAAAGGGAAAGTGGAGAAAACTGAATTAATTGTTGCCTCGCAAAAAGCTGTGGAAGAAATTTATAAAAAAGCCAATGATGCTTATGCTGATGCGGAAGGCGATGATGTTGCTGCGGATAAAGTGCAGGAAGGAACCGAACTTTCTGTAAAAAATCTTGAGACGGGTAAAAGTAAAATCTTTAAATCCGTATCAGAATATTACTTTGATAAAAAAGGTAACAAATTATTAATTGAAACAACCAAACTTGCTAAAGATACTTTGAGTAAGGCAAGCGTACTTCTCTATAACTTACTTGCAGATAAAGTTGATACCATCATGAAGGGTTTTAATGATGCAAAGAACTTTGTTTTTGATGAAGATGGTGGGCAAATCGCATTTGTAGCAGAGCGTGACAGCACTCCCAAATCGTTGCAAAAATTTTATAAATTATGGTATTATAATAACGGTAAAGATAGTGCGGTATTGCAGGCGGATAAAAATACGACTGGCATTATTTTAGGTAATACTATTAGTGAAAATGCTGATGTGAAATTTAGCAAAGATGGAAAAAAACTTTTCTTTGGTACAGCACCAATTGTAGCACCAAAAGATACGACCCTCGTTGATTTTGAACTTGCACGTCTAGATGTATGGACTTACAATGATGATTATTTGCAACCGCAGCAATTAAAGCAATTGCAGCAAGAACTAAAAAGAAGCTATACCGCCGTTGCAATACTGGGACAAAATAGCTTTGTTCAGCTTGGTACAGATTCGTCCGAGAATATTTCTTTGATAAATGAAGGCAATGCTGATTATGTTTTGGCTCAGTCTACAAAAGGAAACAGAATTGCTTCCCAATGGGAAGGTAGATCGCTTTCAAATGCCTTTTTAATAAATGTAAATACGGGCAGAAATACGTTGATTTCAAAAAATAATATTGGCCGATTAACTGCATCTCCCATGGGTAAATACATTTATTGGTACGACCCAGTGAAGCAAAATTATTATTCCTACAACACGAGCAACAGTTCTATAAAAAACATAACAGAAAAAATTAAGATCCCATTGTTTGATACAGAGAACGATGTGCCCGATTATGCTGATGCAATAGGTGTTGCGGGCTTTACAGCCGATGATAAATACATTTTAATACAGGATGAATATGATATTTGGAAAGTTGATCCCAATGCATTGATGGCTCCTGTAAACATGACCAACGGATATGGAAGAAAGAACAAAATTAAGTTTGATTATGTAAATACAGATCCTGAAAAACGCTTTATAAACTCGGGTGAAAAAATACTTTTACGAAGCCAAAACAAAATCAATAAATATGGCGGAATTTATACAGTTATTGAAAATGATATAAAAGATCCTTCTATGCTAAATACAGGAGCGCATTCCTATTCAGCACCGGTAAAGGCAAAAGACATTGACAAGTATATTTTTACCCAGTCAGATATTAGTGCTTCTGAACTCTATGTAACAAATGATTTTAAGCAGTCTGCAAAACTCACGGATGTTGCCACACAACAGAAAGATTACAACTGGCTTACAGCAGATTTAATGCGCTGGAAAATGTTTGATGGAAAAATGAGTGAGGGGCTTATTTTTAGACCTGAAAATTTTGATCCTACAAAAAAGTATCCTGTTATACTTTATTTCTACGAACGCAATGCAGATCTGTTATACAATTACAGAGCACCAGCACCAAGTGCCTCCACCATCAACATTCCATATTTTGTAAGCAATGGTTACATTGTTTTTGATCCAAACATTTATTATAAAAAAGGTGAGCCCGGTCAAAGCGCCTACAATAGCGTGGTAAGTGCTGCAAAAATGCTTGCAAAAATGCCCTGGGTAGATAGCAATAGAATGGCCATACAGGGGCAAAGTTGGGGAGGCTACCAGGTTGCATATCTCGTAACAAAAACAAATATGTTTAGAGCAGCGGGAGCAGGTGCGCCGGTAGCTAATATGACGAGTGCGTATGGTGGCATAAGGTGGGGTGTTGGTATAAACAGACAGTTTCAATACGAAAAAACGCAAAGTAGAATTGGGGCTACGCTTTGGCAGAGGCCAGATCTTTATATAAAGAACTCACCATTGTTTGCAGCTGATAAAATTAAAACGCCGCTGTTGCTGATGCACAACGATGCCGATGGTTCTGTGCCTTGGTACCAGAGTATAGAATTATTTACGGCTATGAAAAGATTGAATAAAAAAGTATGGTTACTGGAGTACAATAACGAAGACCACAACTTAGTAGAAAGAAAAAACAGAAAAGACTTATCTGTTAGGCTAGGACAGTTTTTTGATTATTATTTAAAAGAAGCGCCTGCGGCTGATTGGATAAAAAAAGGAGTACCTGCTACGCAAAAAGGTATTGATTGGGGATTGCGGGTCAATTAGATAACCTAAATAATAGAAAAGGGTCATACTAATTTTTTTATTTTAGTATGACCCTTTATTTATTTAAAACAAATATTATTTACTAAAAAGACCTTTTAGTGAATCCATAATTCCGCTACCATTTTGCTCATTGTTTTGCTCTTCATTTTTCCTGTCATTTCCGCTAAATGCAGCAGTAAGATCTGCTAAATCAACTTGTCCATCGTTATTATTATCCAAACTATTTCCACCAAATTTAGAAACAAGGCTGCTAATATCCATTCCTCCTGTTTTGTTGCCGCTAAGGCTGTTAAAAATTCCCTGCAAATCAAAACTGCTGTCGTTGCTGTCATTGGTTTTGTTTACAAGTTTGCTCATTACTATGGGTATAAGGGAACTTGCAATACCACCTGCCTTGTTGCTGTCAAGCCCAAACTTATTCATTAGCGTCGTAATAACATTAGAAGAAACATTTTGAGTAACCGGATGGTTGGTTACATCGTTGCTGCTGTTTTGATTAAATAAATTTAAGATATTGGCAGCACCGCCACCGCTCATCATTCCTTTTAATGTATCCATTATTGAACCTGAGGTGGCACTCATTACCTCTTCATTTTTATCATTGGGAACTGCAGGGTTGTTTATGATGGCATCCCTTGATTGTTGTTTTACAAGATTCAATAACTGCTCAAACATAGAATGTTGGTTTTAATTTTTAAAAATAGGCGTTTAAATGATAAAAAATAAGCAAATATTTAATTTTTTTTAAATACCAACAGACTATCGTCCGGCAGGTAAAGGAACAGTTTGCCGTCTTTAAAATAATAGCTTACTATGTTTCCATCTATTTGTGCTGAGATGATTTTTTCTATACTCTTTTTATTACAGCCCATCTTTGTTCCCGCCAGTTGGTAAAACTGGATTCGTTTTCCTTGTACTTCAATTTTTCCTCTCACACTATTGCAGCCATCGTTGCCCGAAACTGTACCTGCAACAATATCGAAATCAAGCTCAGGAACTTTATTGTATTCATTTGGTATGATGGAAGTATATCCAATTTTTTCTAATAGCCATTTGCCCTCAAGGTTGTTATCTGCCAAAAATTTACCGCAACCTGTGTAAGTAATATCGTTAAATACAACATTAACTTCTTTTTTAAAAACCTCTCTGATTGTTGTAACGGTGCAGATTTTTTCAAAAATCTTAATTTTTACATCGCTTGATTTTAGTGAAGCTGTAAAGATTCTTCGTTCGGTATTTACATCTTTTTTAAGTTGATTATAAGCAAATTTTAACACCAGGCCATCGTCTGCAATAAACCTTACTGTATCGTCGTAGTTAATGGTTAAGCTCCAGTTTGTTGGCTGGTTACCTTGGGCAAAAAAATCAACCCCGTTTTGTAGCATATTTTTTAACGCTATTGACTGGTTAATATCATTATTGTTTGAAGTAGTTTTTAACGGTACTTTTTTAGTGCCGCTACAGTCAACAAAAAACAGTATAAAAAAGAGTGCAGTTAATAAATTTTTCATAGTTGTAAAATTGCTTAGAAATAGTTACAATGGGTGTTAAATGTGGTAATAAATAACTGTATTAATATAAAACAGTTTTACTGGGGATTTTAGCCAACAAATCTGCTAAATTTACCGCTTAATTAAAAATAATTTTGATGAAATATTATCTGCTAATAGCTGTCGTTTTTACTTTTTCGTGTAAAGGAAGCAAACAGCTAACAACGAATCCCGCAGTAGTGGTAATGCAAACAATGCCGCAAAATACCAGTTTAAATGGTAAATTATTCTCCTCTATTTTTCAGCAACGAGCTGCAGAGTATAGGGCATTGTGTTTACAGGGTTATAATATTGCAAAAATGCGCATCGACAATTTTGTTACACAAACAGAAAAGCCTAAAGCAATTATTACCGATATTGATGAAACGATTTTAGACAACAGTGCTTATGCTGTTCACCAGGCTTACGAAGGGTCGGAATATACAGGAGCTACTTGGTATGAATGGACAGACAAGTCTGCGGCCGACACGATGCCAGGCGCAGCTGCTTTTTTAAAATACGTTGCCTCAAAAAATATTCAGGTATTTTATATAACAAACAGAGAGGATAAAGAGCGAGCAGGAACTTTAAAAAATTTACAGCGGTTTGGCTTACCAAATGCTGATGAAATTCATCTGTATACGAAACTTGGTACCTCAAGTAAAGAGGTAAGAAGGCAGCAGGTGATGGATCGTTATGAAGTTGTTCTATTGATGGGCGATAACCTTGCAGATTTGAGTATGCTCTTTGATAAAAAAACAGAAGAAGAAAGAAGAAAGAATGCAGATATAATTGCCGGTGAATTTGGGAAAAAATTTATTGTTTTTCCAAATGCAAATTATGGTGACTGGGAAAGCAGTATGTATAAATATGATTACAAGCTAACGCAGGTGCAGAAGGATTCTGTAATTAAAAGTGTCTTGAAGAGTTATTAGGTGAAATATTAAAGTTGTTGGTTGATTGTACAAGACACAATAAAAAAGCACACCATTTTGGGTGTGCTTTTTTATTAACTATCAATATCACTTTTTTGCCAGAAATTCATAAATATCCTGCCAGTTATGAGTCGCAAGAGCTACCCAATGGGTTCTTAATTCTTCAACTGAATCTATAATTTCTGTTTGCCCCCGCATATTTTCAGGGTTTATAAAAATACCTCTACAACCCATGTTTTTTGCAAACTGCACGTCGGTTAGCCTGTCGCCAATTACGAATGAATTTGTAATATCTATCGTATCATTTTCTAAATATTTTGTCATTCTTCCAATGCGTGGTTTGCGCAACGGCGAGTTTTCTTCTGGCAAAGAATCGTCAACAATAACATCTTCAAAAAAAATTCCTTCATTGTTAAAAACCTCCATCATAAAATTTTGGGTAGGCAAAAATAATTCATGCGGAAACATAGGTGAACCCAATCCGTTTTGGTTGGTCACCATTACAAGTTTGAAAGGTAATTCTCTTGCAATTTTACCGAGCCACGTTATTACATGTGGGTAAAAATGTAATTTTTCAAAACAATCTACCTGGCCACCAGGTGGCGGGCTTTGTAGCAAAGTACCATCTCGATCTATAAATAAATATTTGTGCATTTTATTATTTTAATGGGGTAGCAAAGTAAAGGAAATTATTTTAGTGCCTGAGTAAATGATAAGATTACATTAATAGCAATGAATGAAAATCCTGTATGTTGATTTTGATCCAGATGAATTTTATCTTTATCTAAATTTATACAAATACATTACCACTCCCCCATTTCTATTCCCAGGCCTGTGCCCATCGTATATATTATTTTACCCTTATCAAAAGTTACACCGGTAGCAATATCCTCAGCCAATAACAAGGGCCCATCCATATCTACATGGTTTACAAGTGGCGCTAGTTGTGCAATTGCAGCAGTACCTACAGATGATTCGTTCATACATCCAATCATTACCAGCAAGCCAAGTTCACGTGCTTTTGCAATCATTCTTTTGGCAGGGGTTATACCACTGCATTTTGTAAGTTTAATATTTATTCCATGAAAATGGTGCGGACACATCAGCACGTCTTCTTCTTTTACGCATGCTTCATCTGCATACAAAGGCAACACAGAATTGCTAAACAATGTTTTCATACCGGCCCAGTCATCTTTTGCAAGAGGTTGCTCTATCATATCCACACCAAGATCCTTTAACAACGGTATTTTATGCATGGCTTGTTCCAGCGTCCAACCTGCATTTGCATCAACCCTAAAAACAGCATCCGTATGCTTTCTAAGTGCTGCAACCATTTCCACATCGCCATCAAACCCAACTTTAATTTTATAAATGGGCCAGGGCTTTTCTGTCATTTTTTTTGTCATCATTTCCAGCGTATCAATACCTATTGTATAATCTGTAAGCGGCGCATTTGCTACATCGAGCCCCCACAAATCGTGGAGTTGCTTGCGTTTCATTTTACCATAAATATCCCATGCCGCCATATCGAGCGCACAAACAAGAAAAGGGTTTTTGGGAAATAAATGATGTAAATAGTGCCAATAACGCTCAGGGTCACTAAGTGAAAATTTTTCTACAAATACTTTTTTTTCTTCCAGATCGGCTATCATTTTTTCTACTGTTATATCGTAGTAATTAATGGCCGGCGCTTCACCATAACCAGTCTGACCAAAATAATCGAGCCGCACAATAAGCGATGGCTGGTGCGTTTTTGTTCCTTTAGAAATGGTGAAGGGATATTTAAAAGGAAGATCTATTTTTTTGTAAGAAAGCCTAATCATTTTATTTTTTTTTAGTGCGAAACGGATTTTTTTTCTAGAAGCATTAATTGTGAAGAATTTATCTTCCTGTTGCAGCTATCATTTCTTTTATTTCTATGTTCAATTCATCTTGTTGCATCATCATTTCCAGGGTTAAGTGCATTCTGTAATTCCAGATTTGTTTCGGATTTGCAGGATCATTAATTCTTTCCTCTGCAGGGTTTGGTCTTCGAACTTTTCCGTTTATTGCAAGTAAGTCCTGCAGCAAAAATACACTCCACATGGCTGGAGACTTTAAGTGCAATTCAATTATTTTTTTGCAAAGCCATGGTTCGCAAAAGTATGGCGCATTGCCTGATTCTTTTAAAATACTGTTATAGAAAAGCTGTGCTGTAGTTTTATTTTGCTCCCACCACAGTCGTATGGGCGCCATATCGTGCGTGGCAGGCATAACCACTGTACCATAAGTTGCTTCGTTTGTATCTGAAAAACTTGCATCCGCTTTTTTGGGCATCTGTTGTACCTGTAAAGAAAGTATATCGAGATCCTCCAAAACCTTCTCCGTAAATGACGGAACCATACCAAGATCCTCTGCACAAAGCAGCATATTCGTTTCTTTTGTGAGCATTTTTAAAGTTGCTGTTCCCTCCTGTTCCCAAAGCGTATTTTGCATCTCAAAGAAATAGCGGTTATATAATTTATCAATACACCGCTTTTCTGTTTCGGTTAAATGGTTGTACGAAATCGTCTGTTGTACATTTATCCTGAAATGATAGCCGTTTTCATATTTAAAATCTTTCAATAAAATCACACTGGCTACTAAATCAAACAGCGATTGTTTGTACTTTTTAAATTCCGGGTTGCCTATAAAGTATTTTTCTATTTTTTGCTGGTCGTTCAATTCTTTTTTTAGAGAAAGACCATCAAAAAAAATTGTCTTTATGGCTCCAATAACGCCTCCAAAAATTTCATTTAAAACATCTTCAGTTATAAATGGACTGCATAATCTTTCTTCATTAAAAAACAATCCTGCATCGGCAAAATGACTCTTTGCTAAAGGAACTGCAGGTACAAAAACCCCCATGGTACCGTTTACCTGATTTTGCGGAATACTCCAAATTCTAAATAGACCAAGTACATGATCTATTCTTAAAGCATCAAAATATTTTTGAAGGCATTTCATTCTCCTGCTAAACCAATCAAAATCATCCTGCCTCATTTGCCCTATATTATAAGTAGGAAAAGACCAGTTTTGGCCAAGCATACTGAATGCATCTGGCGGTGATCCGGCCTGCATATTTAAGTTAAAAATAGCAGGATTTACCCATGCATCCACACTTTGTTTGGCCACACCAATTGGAAGATCTGCTTTTAAAGTAATTCCTTTTTTATGCGCATACCTGCCGGCGTTTTCTAACTGCAGGTGTAAATGATATTGTACAAAATACCAGAATAAAACAGCATCATAAAATATTCCTGAGGGTTGTACAAGATCCTGTATTTTTTCAGAATTATAGATTTCGTATTCACCCCAACGAGTTCTATCCGTAGTTTCAAACTTATCCCGTAATACACAGAATGCAGCATAAGAGACGAGCCATTCCTTATTTTCTTCGAAGAATAAAGCAAAATCAGTTTCGAATGTAAATTCATTTTTTACCGCTTCAAATATCCTTTTCAATACACCGATCTTCAGATGAATCACACTTTCATAATCACAAAAAGTAAGTTCGTTTATTCTTTTAGAAGCTGCTATTTCATCTCCAAGAAGAATAGTATTTTGTTGCTGCGCAATCTGCGCCACGTTTAGATACAGCGGATTTAGCGCAAAAGAAGAAATGGCTGAGTATGGATAAGAATCAGCATCGGAAAAAGTAGAAATGGTATCGTTGACAGGCAACAATTGTATCATCTTTACCCCTATCATTTCTGCATAATCTACCAGCGTTTTTATGGTTGTAAAATCGCCTATTCCCCATGTGTTATTTGATCGTAAACTGAATACGGGCACATTTATTCCTGATCCTTTCCATAGAAATTCTCTGCAATCAGGTTCGATGTAAAAAATTTGTAATTCATTTTTGTCAGCCTGCTTATCAATAATATTATTAAGGCCAGGTTCATATGCTACTATACACTTCTTGTCAACATCAAAAAAAGCGATCTTAAACTCGATAGGGAAAGTCTCATTGGAGAGATTCAACTTTATCGTTCCTTTATTATTTTTTTTCTTTTTAAATAAGAGCGGATTTCTGTCATTGAATAAGTTCATTGTTTTTGCGCTTCCGGTGAGACACACAAAAATATTGGGAGTAAGTAAAGGATACGAAATGCTGAAAATATGAGTGGCTTTTTTTGAATGATGTGATTTGGCAATGTGGCTGTTAACCAGATTAAAAACTTTCTTGAACGGCTTTGTTTTTCTAACATTTATAACTTTACTACCGATGTTAAGTTTGTGATAAACATTAACGGTGTCGTTATCTTTTATTTTTATTGAACCACAGTATAAAACTTCTGGCACACCACCAATAGAATCGTCTTGAACTAAAATATTGTAGCGGCTTTTTTTTTGAAAATGTTTGGATCCCATATTTATACTACCCTGCCAGCTAGTTAAGTCTTTAAAGGCAAGGTTAAAAGACAGAATTTCTTTGTCTTTACCTTCGGGAAAACTTACATAAACGGTTTCGCCTGGCTTTGAAGTATATTCTATCAAAAAGTTTAGCTCCATCTTTATTTTTTTACAATTTATGCTTTAAAATGTTTTAAGTTCCTAAACAAAGTTTTTAATTAAAAGTCATCTTTATATCTATTCTCGTTTTATATTTGCACAAATAATTAAAATGGAAACACCAAAAAAATCTAGAGGTATTTATTGGATACTTTTTTTAATATCAATTGGCGCATTTTTTGGCGTTTACGCTGTGGGTGGTGGTTACTGCTCTTTGATTTTGCCGTTTAATGTTACATTTTTTGCTATGGCACTCGATCTTTTATAAAACAATCTTTTATAAAAAAAACCTGCTTTATTAAGCAGGTTTTTTTATGCGATAAGTCTTGCTTTCACTTAACTTTCACGTCTTATACAGAGGTAGTATCGAAAACTTACGATTGGAATTTAGACAAACTATTTTTTCTATTTAATAACTCGTGCAATTTTTTGTTCCATCAGTAATAAGTCAACGATAGTCGTTGCTGTTAATGCTTCGAGCACAACAGGCACACGAAGTGCGATACACAGATCATGCCTTCCTTTTACTGAAAAATCTTCTATTTCTTCGGTTGATTTATTAAAAGTTTGCTGCGTTTTGGGTGTAGAGGATGTTGGTTTTATGGCAATCCTAAAAACGATGTCATTACCATTTGAAATACCACCTGCAATACCTCCTGCATTATTAGTGAGGGTTGTACCTTCTTTATTTTGAATGGCATCGTTGTGTTCAGAACCAAGCATTTTAGCGGCTGCAAAACCGGCACCAAATTCAATTCCTTTTACGGCAGGTATGGCAAACACAGCGTGGCTTAAAAGTGATTCAACTGAATCGTAAAAGGGTTCGCCCAAGCCTGCAGGAATATTTTTTACGGTACATTCAACAATGCCACCAACGCTGTCACCTAATTTTATTGCCTTGTCTATTCCCTTTTCAATATCCGTTTCTCCCCCAACCTCTTTTAAAGTGGCAACGCAATGAACGAGCGGCAAACAATTTTTTAATACCTCTTTGGCCACTACTCCTGCACCAACGACGCAAACTGTTAAGCGACCGCTAAAATGACCACCTCCCCTAAAATCTTCGAAGCCACCAAATTTTTGAGAAGCGGTTAAATCTGCATGACCTGGACGTGGGACGTCTCTTTGCTTTACATAATCGCCACTGCGTGTATTGTTGTTTTCAAAAATAATAGTGAGTGGAGCACCGGTGGTTTTATTATTAAAAATCCCTGATAAGAAAATAGGGAGGTCATCTTCTTTGCGAGGTGTTGTGCCTTTTTGGGTACCCCCTTTTCTTCTTTCAATATCTGTGGTAAAATGTTCGGCTAAAAGTGGTATGCCCGCCGGACAACCATCTATGGTAATTCCAACGGAAGGACCATGCGATTCTCCAAAAATTGTAACCCTAAATAAATTTCCAAAACTGTTCATACCGTAAAATTATTCTTGAATGGTAGTAATAAATGTTCCCAACTTTTTCATATCGCTGTAAAACTGCGGATAAGATTTATTAATGGCATCTGCATTAGATATTTCAATAGGGCCCGTGGCTCCTAATGCAGCAATAGCCGCCGCCATTGCTATTCTATGGTCGTGGTGCGAAGTTACCGATGCAGCATTTACTTTTCCGCCGGTAATTTGCATTTCATCGTTTATCAGTAAAATATTTACACCCATTTCGCCAAAAATCTGTTGTAGGGTTTCGGCACGATTGCTTTCTTTTGCTGCAAGCCTGTGCGTACCTGAAATAACTGATGTGCCCTCGCAGTAGCAAGCCAATGCCGCTAATGGCGGAAAGAGATCAGGGCAGTCGGTTGCGTCAAATGTAAAAGCTTTTAAATTTGCTTTGCTTATTTTGATCGAGCTTTCATTTTTATAAATTGCAGCTCCACAATCATTCAGCGCTTTCATAATTGCTTTATCAGCCTGTGCGGAGTGTTCATCTAACCCTGTTATTGTTATGGTTCCTGCTATCGCACCTGCTACCAGCAAGAAAGAAGCGCTGCTCCAGTCTCCCTCTACTGTATATTCAACGGTTGCTGGGTATGAAGAAGATGGAACAATTGTAAAGCATTCATAATTTTGGTGAGTAATATTGTAACCAAACTTTGTCATAACATGCAATGTTAGATCTATGTATGGTTTACTTTTTAAGTCATTTACAAATATTGTTTCCGTTTTTGTCGCAGCGGCTGCAAATGCAAACAAAAGTCCCGTTAAAAATTGAGAACTTAATGATCCGTCAATATGAATAGGCTCTGGCAATAACGGGCCTGTAATAGACAAGGGTAGATAACCATTTTTCGATTCTATCTGCACGTGAAGTTGAGGAAATACCTCATCAAAAAAATTCATTGGCCTCTTTAGTAAACTCCCTGTACCAGTAAGTAGTATAGGTTGGGCGGAAAGTGCTGCAATTGGCGCAAACATTCTAAATGATAGGCCACTTTCCCCACAGGATAGTTCATCTGCCTTAGGTTTGCTATATGCTGAAAATCCATTAGATGTTATGGTAATTTTACTTTCTTCTATTTTAACTGCAGCGCCTAGACACTCAATAATACTTAATGCGGCTTTATCATCGTTGCTTATTCCTGCATTATAAATATATGTTATTCCTTTGTGCAACAAAGCAGCTGCACAGGCTCTTTGCATACTACTTTTAGATGATGGTGCTGGTAAAATTCCTGTAATTGCAGATGGGGAAACGCTAACCTTCATTATAAAGTCTGGTCTAAAAGTGATTCAATATTTTGAAAAGAAATTTGTTGCACACTTCCCTCACCAATATGGTTTAATAATACGAAATTAATGGCTCCACCTGTTCTCTTTTTATCTTTTGCCAGCAGATGCAATACTTTGCTCTTATCCATTTTTTGAGCAATGGGCAAGTCATATTGAAGTAGTAAATTTTTTAAACGCAGCACGGCTTCGCTGTCAAAATTATTTATTTCTTCTGAAATCTTTGCGGCTATTACCATGCCTATACTCACCGCGTGCCCATGTGGCAAATTGTATAAATTTTCTATTGCATGACCGAATGTGTGTCCAAAATTGAGTTGAAACCTGTCTGCTTTTTCAAACTCATCTACCACCACAACATCCGTTTTTATGGCAACATTTTTTTCAATTAATGATGCTAAAGCTTCCCTATTGTTTAAATAATAATCAACCGTATGTTTCTCCAGCTCATTAAACATCTCCTCATCTTTTATGCAAGCATGTTTAATAATTTCTGCAAAGCCGTTAACAAACTCCGCCCGGGGCAAAGTATCGAGAAAACTGTAATCGTATAAAATAAAAGAGGCTCTATAAGTAGTCCCAACCATATTTTTAAACATTCCTACGTTTACTCCATTTTTCCCTCCAATTGCTGCGTCTGTCATTCCTAAAATGGTGGTTGGAACCAATCCCAGTTTAATACCTCTCTTAAAAATACTGGCCACATACCCCGCCATATCTGTTATTACCCCACCGCCAATACCTAGTAAAAGCCACGATTTATCTACGTTTAAGTCCAATAGTTTTTCTATGATGTAGTCGATTGTTGCCTGCGTCTTATTTATTTCTGTGCCACTAACAGTAATAACATGAAAACCTTCAAACTTTTTTTTATGCAACTCAAAAATATGTTCATCTGTAAGCAGAATTATATTCTGTGTCTCGTAACGTTCTTTGATGGTTGAAAAAGGAGAATCAAAGTAAATGTTTACTGTTTCACCTGAAAAACATGTTTTTAATATTCTCATTCGGTACTTTCCTTTAGCAGCATTACGATAATAAATGAATCATCTAACAACAATTTTCAATTCCATATTGCACATACATTATTGATAACAAATAGATTAGACGATTAAAAGAAGGACGTATTTCAATCCAAAACATTATACATGTAGCCTCACATGCTTGTAAAGTTAAAGATGCCTACGCAGAAAATAGAACATCTACAAAAAAAGAAAGCCACTCCGGAAAACCGGAATGGCCATGATTGCTTTGTCAAAAGAACCGTGAATTATGGTTTTTTCTCTTCTTTCTTCATTGTATCACCTGTAGTAGTAGTTGTAGTTACAACTGTGCTAGTATCAGCAGTTACAACAGTAGTTGTATCAGGAGTTACAACAGTAGTTGTATCTTTAGTTACAGCAGGCTCTTCTGCTTTTTTCTCGTTACAAGCTGTGAATGTTGCTGCGATAACTGCGATTGCAAGGATTTTTTTCATTTTGTTTGTTTGTTAAGTTTAAAATTATAATTTGACTATTAATACGCAGACTTAAAAAAGGTAACCCATTTATTTAAAATATTTTTTTTAACAGCTAATTGGGTTACTAAATCCTTTAATTTGTATTAATAAACAAGACGAACCTGTGAGTACATTAGAACAAGATTTAATTATTATGGCGGGAATTGCAGCAGAAGATAAAACCTCTATAGAACAATTGTACCGACAGCACTACACAATGGTACAATCTATGGTTCTTGCAAATGCAGGCAATAAAGATGATGCGGCTGATCTTTTTCAGGAAACGGTCATCGTTTTATACGAAAAAGTAAAAACTGGCAATTTTGAGTTACAGTGCCTTTTGAAAACTTTTTTATACTCCGTTGCAAGAAGATTGTGGCTTAAAAAATTGCAGCAGCAACGGTTTACCACGCAGGCAGATGGGCTTGAGGAGATGATTCCTGTTGAAGATGAGATAGAACATCATTTAAAACTGCAAAATGATTTTTCTATCATGGAAAGCGCAATGGGTAAGGTTGGAGAACCCTGCAAAAGTTTATTACAGGCATATTATCTGCAAAGGAAACATATGAATGTAATTGCGCAGGAATTTGGATATACAAATGCAGACAATGCTAAAACGCAAAAATATAAATGCCTTGTGCGATTGAAAAAATTGTTTTTTGCACAATATAAAAATACAGACTAATGGAAGATACTTTACTTATAGACGCAGCAGAACGATTTGTGAACGGAGAAATGTCAGCCGAGGAAAAAATTTATTTTGAAGACCTCAGAAAAAATAACCCCGAACTTGACCAGGCTGTTGTAGAACAAATTTTCTTTTTAAACCAGCTTGACAGTTACAGCAAGGCCAAAAGCTTCAGGAGCCTCTTGTCAGATGTAGAAAATAAACTTAGGGAAGAGTCTTTTCTTAGCCGAACGGTTTCTGAACCCACTTCAAGAATAGTACAGCTTTGGCAACGTTACAAAAAAGATATTGCTGTTGCCGCTTCAATTGCCGGGTTGGTTTCATTGTTAATAGCTACTGCAATTTCTACAGTATCTACAGGTGAAAAAACGAATATCAAACCTTTAGTTGATAAGATTGACGACCAGGCCGAAAAAACCAGAAAAATTGAAAATAAACTGAATGAGATTGAAAAAAATGGTGTTGTGGCACCAAAGGAAAAGCCTAGTTTCGATTCGAGGTTTAGGGCTACAGGCTTTTTAATTGACGCAGCAAATAATTATATTGTAACAAATGCCCATGTTATAAAGGAAGCCTCACACCATCTCATTGTAGAAAACAATGATGGTGAGCAATATAGCGCAAAAACGGTTTATGTAGATATTGTAAATGATATGGCTATTTTAAAAATTACAGATACATCTTTCAAACGTTTGCCATCGTTACCATATTCCATCAGAAGGACCGGAGCTAAATTAGGCGAGGCTATTTTTATGTTGGGTTACCCTAAACAGGAAATTGTATATGGTGAGGGATATGTAAGTGCAAAAAATGGTTATTTGATGGATACTGTTTTTTGCCAGATTAGTACAGCGGCAAATGAAGGTAACAGCGGTTCTCCGGTTGTAACAAAGAGTGGGGAGTTAGTGGGTGTGGTAACTAGTACAGAAACCAATGCGAACGGAGTTGTTTATGCTATAAAATCTGCAAATATTTACCGTGCAATTGAAGCTGTGAAAAAGATAAAAGACGACGAAAAAATTAAAATAATTTCAGCTCCTTCACTTAAAGGACTTGACAGACCGGGGCAGGTAGAAAAAATGCAGGATTACGTATTTATGATAAAAGGGAATTAGTTTCACGTTTATTTGCTCCCTACTAAAGTGAAAAAGAAGATGGCTGTCTCAGTAAATGAGACAGCCATCTTCTTTTATTTTAAAAACATCTCTTTCATCTAACAAGAATGAGGCATTTATGTTTGGTGAATTCCGAAAGAAAATATTGTGAGCTTTACCGATTTTTCTGTTCAATTCATTTTATCGCACATAAACTTTGGCTCTTAATTTTTTGAGATGGATACTGAGTTATTATAATTTTCTACAACGGCCAATAACTCTTTTTGTTTCGCTTTCTTTTTTGTAACGAAGTTTTTAACCTCAATATTATTTTTTGCATACTCGTTTAGTAATTGTGTGGTATAGGGAATAATCTTACCATCATCACCTTTTTGCAAGAAGAACTTTTTATAGATATTACTGCCATTATAATATTGAAGGGAATATACATTCAGCTCCCCTTTTAACTCCCTTATGGCAAAACCTGGTAACACATCAATAGCAACATGTGTTTTGTTGGTATTATAAAATTCCCTTTGTGAAACAGCGTAGAAATTGGCGTCTTTATAGGTCTTTATTTGGGTTGCCAATATTTTTATCTCGCCATCTGCTAAAAGATAAGGTGTTGAAAGAATACCGGTAACCAATTTTATTTTAGAATATTTTTTGATTGTTCCGTCATTCATTTCCACATAACAATCCCATTTCTTGGAGGCTACTTCGGTCTGCCTTTCAGTTGTAAGTTCGGGTGCAACTAGGCTGTTTTTACTAATCATACAAGAACTTACTAATAGCGTTACACAAATTGAGATAATTAATAAATAGATGATATTGGTTTTCATTTTCATAGGTTTATAAGAAAACGAACTTTCATTGTTGATATTGTATAAAAAGTTAAGAATTTATCTTTTTTAGTAATATGATAGAATCTTTAAATAGATAAAAAATCCTTAACTATATACCTATTAGTTACTTACCTAAAATTTTAAAATATAAAAAGTCTTGCTTTTTCTTAATGTTAGGTATTTCAAAACATATTTTTAATGATAATAGAACTACCAACCGTTGCGTGTATTATGTTTCAATTTAAAATAATATGTGCTGAATCACTGTGACTGTGAGTGAGGGTTCTCACAACAAACACACCAGATACAATTGCAGCATGGTTAAAAAGGTAAAACCTGTGTAACACCTGCACAAGGGACGTAAAATATACCTTCTTGCCAATAGTAAGGGTTTGAAAAACTTATTGTTATAATAATATAACTTACAGGTTATAAAAACAACCAAAACTTTATGAAGAAATTTTTAATTTTTCTGTTTCTCACCAGCATTCAACAATGCATTTTTGCACAAGATCTAAATTATTTTTTGCCAGACAGTGTAACATATAACAAGGAAATTCCTACCCCAAAAGATATTATTTTTCATAACCCAGGCGAATGGCATGTAACACATGATCGCCTTGTAAATTATATGAAAGCCATTGCCGCAGCTGCGCCTGAGAGAGTAAAACTGGAAACGATGGGCTTTACTTACGAAAACCGCCCGCAGGTTTTGCTCATTATAACGTCTCCCAAAAACCAACAAAGATTGGAAGAAATAAGGCAACAGCATTTGCAATTATCTGACCCAACAAAGAGCGGATCTGTAAATATTGAGAACATGCCAATCGTAGTATGGATAGGCCATTCCATACACGGTAATGAACCGAGTGGTGCAAACGCAAGCCTTGTGAGCGCATACTATCTTGCTGCTGCGCAAGGAAAAAATATTGACGATCTATTAGACAATGTTGTCATCCTTTTTGATCCTTCGTTTAATCCCGATGGATTGCAACGTTTTTCTACTTGGGCAAACCAGCACAAAAGTAAAAACCTGGTAAGCGATCCTAATTCAAGAGAATTTAACGAGGTATGGCCTGGTGGAAGATTTAACCATTATTGGTTTGACCTAAACCGTGACTGGTTACCTGCAGTGCATGTAGAAAGCCAGAACAGATTAGCATGGTACCACAAATGGAAACCTAATATTCTAACAGACCATCATGAGCAAGGAAGCAATGCGACTTTCTTTTTTCAACCGGGCGTACCATCAAGAGTAAACCCGCTAACATCTCAAAAAAACCAGGAACTGACCGGAAAACTTGCTAAATATCATGCGGCTTTTTTAGATAGAATTGGTTCCATGTATTTCACCAAAGAAAACTATGACGATTTTTATTATGGCAAAGGATCTACCTATCCAGATATTAATGGTGCTATTGGAATTTTGTTTGAACAGGCTTCGTCACGTGGGCATTTGCAACAAACAACCAATGGGTTACTAAGTTTTCCATTTACAATAAAAAACCAATTCACCACAGAACTTTCTACGCTGGAAGGTGCCAAAGTATTAAGAAAAGAATTTTTACAATGGCAAAGAGATTTTTACAAAGAAGCATTGGGCGATGCAGTTACAGACCCTGTAAAAGCTTATGTTTTTGGAGATAAAAATGACAAGGCAAAAACATTTCATTTTCTGCAAATGCTGCAAAGACAACAAATAGATGTGTACGGTTTAAATTCAACTATTAAGGCCGACGGAAATGATTTTGAAAAAGATGGCAGTTACATTGTTCCCGCAAATCAAACACAATACAAGGTCATAAAAACAATCTTTGAAAAAACTTCGAAATTTAAAGACAGTTTGTTTTATGATATAACATCATGGACAATGCCATTGGCTTTTGGCTTGCCTTATGCAGAACTGGGCTCTGCGCAATTCAATATCAACCTACAGAGCGAAAAAGTAAGCCCCGTTACTTTTGCAAAGCAAAACGTCATTGGAAATAAAAGCAACATAGGCTACATCATGCAATGGGAAGGATTATACGCACCTGCGGCATTGTACGAATTACAAACAAATGATGTATTTACAAAAGTTGCGGGAAATAAATTTTCAATAAATGTGAATGGTGTATCTAAGAATTTTAATTACGGAAGTGTTATCATTCCGAGTCAATTACAAAAAGTAAGCAGCGATAAAATACTTGAACTACTAAATAATGTTGCTGCTAAATACGGTGTGACTATATACAGTGTACAAACTGGTAATGTAAACACGGGTAGCGATTTGGGAAGTAGTAAAATGTTACCGTTAACCAAACCTGAAATAGCCATGATAGTGGGCGCCGGAGTTAATGCAACTGATGCGGGCGAGGTGTGGCATCTATTGGATCAAAGAATGAACATACCGTCATCGCATTTGGAGGTTGCTATGTTTAACCGCATTGATGTAAATAAATACAACAGTATTGTAATGGTTGGTGGTAATTATGCAGACCTAAACAAAGAGAAATTAAAAACTTGGGTGCAGGCAGGAGGCACATTAATATTAACCGAGGAAGCCGTAACATGGGCTGCCCAAAATGGCATCAGTGATGTAAAGTTTAAAAAAGCAAAATCACCGGTGGATAGTTTGGAAAGGGTGACGTACGTAGAGAAAGAACAGATTGACGGAGCACAACAGGTTGCAGGTGCAATATTTGGTGCTGAGGCAGATCTTACACACCCACTTGCATATGGCTATAACCAAAAAAACGTCAGTCTTTTTAAGGCCAATAAAGTTTTTATGGAGAAAAGTAAAAACCCCTATGCTACACCATTTTATTATGGTAGTAAGCCTTTACAGAGTGGATGGGTAAGTAAACAAAATGAAGATGCTATTAAAAACTCTGCAGCAGTAATTGTAAACACAGTTGGTAATGGCAGGGTAATAAGCATTGCTGACGATCCAAACTTTAGAGCTTTTTGGCTAGGAGGTACAAAATTATTTATGAATGCAATTTTCTTTGGCAAAAATATTGATGCAGGAAGTGGAAGAACAGGAGGAGAATAATTAAGACCATCTTTTCTTTATAATACCTGTTTTAATTATTTTACTTGTACTGTGTAATTAGGTTAGTGTAATTTTATGCTTCAATTTTAATCAAATGGAATTTATAGATTATTATAGTGTACTCGGTTTGCAAAAAAATGCTACCGCCGATGAAATTAAAAAAGCCTACCGGAAATTAGCGAAGCAATATCATCCTGATGCGAATCCCGACGATGCAGGCGCCAAAAAGAAATTTCAACAAATAAATGAAGCCAATGAAGTATTAAGCGATCCCGAAAACAGGAAAAAATTTGACAAATACGGTAAAGACTGGCAACACAGCGAGGCCTATGAACAGCAAGCAAGACAGCAACAGCAATATGGGCAGCGGTTTGGTAGTTATGAAAACGAGGGTGGTTTTTCAGATTTTTTCTCGTCCATGTTTGGCGGTGGCGGTGGAAGAAGAAGTGCAGGTAAACAAAAAGGCCAGGATATTAATGCAACATTTCAATTAAACCTGACGGACGTTTTTAAAACACACCAGCAAACAATCACTGTAAATGGTAAAAATATTAGAATTACCATACCGGCAGGTGTGGAAAATGGGCAACTCATAAAACTAAGAGCCTATGGGCAGGAAAGTCCGAACGGTGGTACTACCGGAGATTTGTTTTTGACTTTTAAAATTAACAATGATACATTCTTTAAAAGAGTTGGCAATGATTTGCAGATAACACAGGAAATAGATTTGTACACTGCTTTGCTAGGCGGAGATATTAATTTGAATACATTGCATGGCATGTTAAAATTAAAAGTGAAACCAGAAACACAAAATGGGACAAAGATTCGGGTAAAAGGAAAGGGTTTTCCGGTTTATAAACAAGATGAGACTTTTGGCGACCTGTATGTTACTTACAATGTAAAACTTCCAACGGGGTTGAACGAAGAGCAATTAGAACTTTTTGAATCTTTAAGAAAACTAAGTGGAAATTAAAGATTAAACGATCAATATTAAAAGTGAAGCTTTTGGCTTCACTTTTTTTGCCTTCTCAAAGTTTCGTATCAGCTAAGCATTATTTTATTAAACTAACATTTAATTTTATCAAACAAACGTTTAATATTGTGCTTTATTATTGGTATGGAAGCAAAAAATAAAAAGAACCACATTTTAGAATCTGCAGAAAAACTCTTTGCTGTAAAAGGCTTCGAGGCTTCTACAGTGAGAGACATAGCTGACGAAGCTGGTGTGAACCTTGCTATGATTTCCTATTACTTTGGGAGTAAAGAGAAGATGATGGAAAGCCTCTTTGAGGAAAGGATGATAAATACGAAACTTAAAGTGCAGCAGCTTTTAAGCAATGAACACATCTCCCCATTTGGGAAAGTAGAGATCATGCTGGATGAGTATATCAAAAAAGTTATAGAAAACGAGTCTTTCTATAAAATTTTATTGTGTGAGCAGGTAATGAAAAAAAATACTGAAATAATAAAAATGCTGCGTGCACTAAAAATGGAATACGCTGCCATGTTTACCGAGTTGGTTAAAGAAGGCCAGAAGAAAAAAGTGTTCAAAAAAAATGTAGATGTTGTGTTAGCACTGAATACGATGACGGGAACTGTTACGCAAATCATCATCAACAAAGAATATTATTTCGAATTTAACAATCAGGAAAACATGAATGAGGTTGATTCAAAAAATTACCTCCATGGAAAGCTTTTCGATCATTTAAAAAATATTTTTAAAACAATTCTTGGTTATGAATCATAAAATAAACATTACAATCCTGTATGTGCTAGCATGTCTGATAATACCAAATTCTTTGCAGGCTCAAACAATACAAAAAATAAGTCTTCAACAAGCAATAGAATTAAGTATAAAAAACAGTAATAATTTAAAAATTGCAGATTCAAAAGTTTTACAGGCAACAGCAGATGTGCAAGAGGCTAAAGATAGAAAATTACCTAACGCCTCTGTATCTGCCAGCTACCTAAGACTAAGCAGTGCAAATATTGATTTAAAATCTGCTCAAAACGGTAGTCGTCCGTCACCAAAAGTGAACCAAGCTGCATATGGTATCGTAAATGTAACCATGCCGTTATATGCGGGTGGCAGAATTAGGTACGGCATCGAATCTGCACAATACCTTGAAAAAGCTGCCATGCTAAATGTAGAAAATGATAAGGACGCTGTTGTTTACAATACCATTTTAGCCTACACAAACTTGTATAAATCATCTAAAACGATAGCTGTAATTCAAGAAAATTTAAATGCTTCTATACAAAGAGATTCATTGTTTTCCCGACTTGAACAAAATGGTGTTTTGGCAAGAAATGATTTATTAAAAGCGCAGTTAACAACTTCTAATATTGAGCTAAGCCTGTTGGATGCACAAAACAATTTTAACATAGCAAGTATCAATATGGCTTTGTTGTTAGGCCTTCCCGAAAATACATCGATAGAAGTTGACAGCAATTTTGTAAATGCGGCACAGCAATTAAAGCCATTTATGGAAATGGAAGATTTGGCTATGCAAAACAGAAAAGATGTGCAGGCTATTGCATTTCAAAAAAAGGCTGCTGCCGTAGGAGTAAAAGTTGCAAAGGCTGAAGCTTATCCTACAATTGCACTTACCGGGGGCTATATTGCAGCAGACATTCCAAAATTACTCACTATTACAAATGCAGTAAACATTGGGCTTGGCGTTCAATACAACATCTCTTCCTTGTGGAAAAACAATACAAAACTTACACAAGCCCGAGCAAGAGAAATACAATTAAATGCTACCGAATCTTTAATAAATGATGGCATTAAACTTCAATTAAACAAAGACTATCAAAACTACCTTTTTGCCCAAAAAAAGATTGATGTTTATCAAAAATCAATTACCCAGGCGTCGGAAAATTATAGAATCACAAAAAATAAATACGACAATAATCTGGTTACGATAACTGATTTACTTGAAGCAGATGTTTCTTTATTGCAGGCAAAATTAAATGCAAGTGTAGCCAAGGCAGATGCTGCATTGGCGTATCATAAAATTTTATCAACAACAGGAACTATATCTAAATAAAAAGAAAAAATACATCATGGCAACAGTTACTACTGACGAAAAAGCAACCACACCCAAGAAAAAAAATTTTGGTTTCATCATTGTGCTAATCCTTCTTGTTGGAGGAGGTTTATGGTTTGGACTTACAAAGTATTTTCATGGACAAAAGCATGAAGAAACAGACGATGCTCAAATAGAGGCAAACATTAGCCCTGTAATTTCAAAAATACCAGGATACGTGGCAGATGTAAAAGTAGAAGATAATCAATATGTAAAAAAAGGTGATACACTTATTGTACTTGACCAGCGTGATTTGCGGATTGTGTTGCAACAGGCAGAAGCTGCGCTCACAACTGCTAAAAGCAATTTAAGTGCTGCACAGGCGTCTGCAAACGCTGCTAATCAAAATATTAATACTACGAGAGCGGCCGTACAAACTGCCTCTGCACAAATAGAAGTAGCAAAAGTGAATGTAACCCGCACATCTCAGGATTTACAACGATATGAAAATCTTATAAAAGATCACTCCATAACCCAACAGCAGTATGAGCAGGTATTGGCTGCGAAACAGACTGCAGAAAGACAACTGCAGGTTCTAATTGATCAACGCAACCAGGCATCTGTACAAACCGGCGTTGTAACATCTCAAAGTGCGGCGGTATCGGAACAAGGAAGCATTGCGACTTCGGTAATTAAGCAAAGAGAAGTAGATGTAGAAAATGCTAAACTGAATCTTTCTTATACTGTTATAACTGCTGCTGAGAGTGGCTTGGTAGCTAAAGTTCCGTTACAAAAAGGGCAGTTTTTACAAGCAGGTGCGCTATTATTCAGTATAGTATTAAGTGATGAAAAATGGGTTGTTGCAAATTTTAAAGAAACACAATACAACAAAATGTTGGAAGGGCAGAAGGTAACGGTTCACGTAGATGCAATCCCCAACCATGATTTCGATGCAGTGCTGAGTTCATTTTCTCCTGCTACAGGTTCAAGATTTGCATTGTTACCCGCAGATAATGCAAGCGGCAATTTTGTAAAAGTTGTTCAACGTTTACCAGTAAAAATTGATTTTACAAATAAGTCAGACACGCTCCTAAAAAAACTGCGCGCAGGAATGAATGTAAATGTTGATGTGCACTTAAAATAATTTTCAGGCTGGATTTATTCCTTTATTCGAACTGGAAACGAAAATAAAATTAGACAATAGATGAAAGTTTCTTCAAACGATATTAAGCTACAGCCGCCGCTGAAAGGTGGTTTGGCTGACCCTAATTCTCTTGTTGAATATGGTGCAAGAAGGGTGATTATTACTATTACTGCTATTCTTTGCGCCTTGCTCGAAATTGTTGATACTACCATTGTAAATGTTGCATTAAATGATATGCGTGGCAACCTTGGTGCAACGCTTACAGAAGTTGGCTGGGTAATTACCGCTTATGCTATAGGTAACGTAATTATTGTACCTATGACGAGCTGGTTGTCACAACAGTTTGGCAGAAGAAACTATTTTGCTGCATCTATCATCTTATTTACAATCTGTTCATTCTTGTGCGGAAATGCTACAAATATTTGGGAGTTAGTATTATTCAGATTTTTACAAGGACTTGGCGGAGGTGCCTTGCTTGTTACATCTCAGACGATTATTACAGAATCATATCCAATTGAAAAGCGTGGAATGGCACAAGCTATTTATGGCCTTGGTGTAATTATCGGCCCAACTTTAGGCCCACCGCTAGGGGGTTATATTGTTGAACATTTTAGCTGGCCATACATATTTTATATAAACATCCCTATTGGTGTTGTTTCAACTTTGTTGACTTTGCAATTCGTTAAAAGTCCAGTGTTTGCGGCAAAAAAATTATTAAATGAAATTGATTGGCTGGGTATAGGTTTACTGGCAATAACTGTTGGTTCCCTGCAGTATGTTTTAGAGCGTGGGCAAGAAGATGCATGGCTGGAAAGCCCTGTTATTACCGGGTTAATGGTAACAGCAGTCTTTGGTCTTTTCTTTTTTATTTGGCGAGAATTGACTTACAAAAACCCGATTGTAGACTTACGTGTATTTAAAAATGGAAACCTTAGAATTGGAACTGTGATGAGTTTCATATTGGGTTTTGGTTTATACGGTTCTACCTTCATCATCCCCTTGTACACACAAAGTGTTTTGCAATGGACACCCTACCAGGCAGGAGCCCTTATGATACCTGCTGCTGTTATGACGGCTATAATGATGCCTTTGATTGGTAAATTATTAACCCGTGGCATTAAACCACAATACCTTGTGGCAGCGGGCATGTTGGTATTTTTTGTTTACAGTTTTTGGGGCTTTAAAATTGTTACGCCTGATACAGGCAAAGATGATTTTTTCTGGATGCTTATTGCAAGAGGTGTTGGTTTGGGTTTATTATTTATACCAATAACCGCTTTATCGTTATCATCATTAAAAGGTCAGGAAATAGGGCAAGGCGCAGCTTTTACAGGTATGATGAGGCAATTGGGCGGGTCATTTGGTATTGCTGTAATCACCACTATTTTATCAGCTAAGAATATGACCCACAGAAATGAATTAATTTCAAAACTTGATGTAAATAATTTAAATGTACAACAGCGGGTATCGATGATGCAGAAATCATTTATTGCAAAAGGCCTAACGCCCGACATGGCACTTAAATCAAGTTACAAAGCGTTAGATTACAGTGTAACTAAGCAGGCCGCAGTGATGAGCTACATGGATATATTTTTATACCTCGGTATTATGTTTCTTATTTGTTTGCCTATTGTATTATTTGTAAAGCAAACCAAACGTACTGAGAAACTCGACTTAAATAGTGCGCACTAAAATTTCTTTCAATCTTAAAACTATCAATTATTTTACCACAAAAAAAGGGTTTCACTGATTAAAGTGAAACCCTTTTCTATTTAGAACAGATGCTAACAAAAAAGCTGTTCCTCCTTAATAATTATTAGTTATTACTCCTATTCATCATCATATCACTGTAAGAAATCTTCATAAAATCATCCGTCTTTATTTCGAAAAATTTTATATAAAAATCACATTGTTCTTTTAATCTTTCAATACCAATTTCACCAGTGCTGTCTATCGCTTCTACTTCAATGAAAGTCCCAAGGCCTTCTACCCTATCAAAATGAAATTTTACATTTTCTACAAAATAGATCTTACGAATTTTATCAACTACTATTTTAATTCCATGAAGCTTTACTAGTATTTGCTTGAGGGCCTCATCCGGTGCATGTTTGTACAATAAAATATCAGATTGCTTCGCCCCTGCTATATCTTCCCGCTGGTACCATATCAAAGCATTTTCAATGTTACCTTCCCGCAATTTTAAACGTCCGATTTGTACATCATAATAAGTATCTTTTTGATGATCTTCGCCAATGAATTTAGAATGCAATGACAATAATTTTTCTTCAAGTGCTTGTATATTATTCGCAACAGCTTTAAATTCTATGTTTAAATGAGTCATATTTATTTTTATAAATGAAAATAGTCGGTTGAAATAATTCAATCGACTATAAAAATTTAGATAAGTATCTACTATTTAATTATACTCTTTAGTAAATCATTAGTTATATTATTTGGTATCTATTGATTGTTTCCGATAGCATTTATTTCATCATCTAACATATTTCCTTTTGGATCATGCCCGTACTCATTGCTTCCTGCATCTCCATTTGTGCATGCTAAAACTAAATTATAAATAGGAATTAAAATAAACCAACCACTTTTTCCAATATCATGCATTCTTCTTACACCTACTGAAATAGAAGGAATAATAGTTGCTAATGAAAATACCAAGGAAACACTTGGCGAAATAAAACTTAATCCCTGACTAACTATCATACTAAATAAAAAAACCACCAATACTCGCTTCTTCTTGCTCTTCCATTAAAATTTGCATAGTTAGTAAACACGCTTTTTACAGCATCAATAAAATTCATAAAATTAGTTTTGGTTGAAAAAATATTTGGTACAAAATACATATTCTTATTTAGAATTGAGCAGTAATTCATTTTAATAAAAAAACCTCCTGAAAATTTCAAGAGGTTTCGGTAATAAAATTCAGCATTTTTTAATAACCCATGCCACCCATATCAGGTGCACCATGGCTATGAGGAGCTTCAGCAGCCGGTTTGTCTGCAATAACACACTCAGTGGTAAGTAACATACCTGCAATAGAAGCAGCATTTTCAAGTGCTACACGAGCAACTTTAGTTGGGTCAATGATACCTGCTTTAAACATAGAAGTTTCGTACTGCTCTGTTCTTGCGTTGTAACCATAATCACCTTTACCATTTTTAATTGCTTCAACTACGATAGAACCATCAACACCTGCGTTTGCAGTTATAATTCTCAATGGCTCTTCAATTGCACGACGCACAATTGCCATTCCTGTTGTTTCATCAGCAATTTGTCCTTTTACTTTAGGGTCTAAAGCAACCAACGCACGAATATATGCAACACCACCGCCCGGTACAATTCCTTCTTCAACAGCAGCACGGGTAGCATGTAATGCATCATCCATTCTGTCTTTCTTCTCTTTCATTTCAACCTCTGTGGTAGCACCTACATACAATACCGCAACACCACCGGCCAATTTAGCCAAACGCTCCTGTAATTTTTCTTTGTCGTAGTCAGAAGTGGTATTTTCTACCTGTGCTTTAATTTGATTAACACGTGCAGTAATATCTTTTTTAGATCCTTTACCACCAACGATGGTTGTGTTGTCTTTGTCAATGGTTACAGATGCTGCCTGGCCTAAAGTTGCCAACTCAACACCGTCTAATTTATGACCTAGCTCTTCACTTACAACAGTTCCTGCAGTAAGAATAGCTATATCGGTCATCATTTCTTTTCTGCGATCACCAAAGCCCGGTGCTTTTACTGCAGCCACTTTTAGCGTACCACGCAATTTATTTACTACCAAAGTTGCCAATGCTTCTCCTTCTAGATCTTCAGCGATGATCAATAATGGACGACCACTTTGTGCAACTTTCTCAAGTATGTGAAGAATATCTTTCATGGTAGATATCTTCTTGTCAAAAATAAGAATGTAAGGATTTTGCAATTCTACATTCATCTTTTCGCTGTTCGTAACAAAGTATGGAGATACATATCCACGATCAAATTGCATACCCTCAACAATATCAACAGTTGTGTCAGTACCTTTTGCTTCTTCTACAGTAATTACCCCTTCTTTACCAACTTTTACAAAAGCTTCGGCAATTAATTTACCGATTGTTTCATCGTTGTTAGCAGAGATTGTTGCAACCTGCTGTATCTTTTTCGCATCATTACCAACTGTTTGGCTTTGGCTGCGTAAGTTTTCAACTATTAAAGAAACTGCTTTATCAATACCACGCTTCAAATCCATTGGGTTTGCACCCGCTGCAACCATTTTAAGACCTTCGCTGATAATTGCCTGGGCCAATACAGTTGCAGTTGTAGTACCATCACCTGCAATTTCTGCAGTTTTACTTGCTACTTCTTTAACCATTTGTGCACCCATGTTCTCAATTGGGTCTTCCAATTCAATTTCTTTTGCAACAGTTACACCATCTTTGGTTACAGCCGGTGCACCAAATTTTTTCTCAATAACCACGTTACGACCTTTTGGCCCAAGTGTTACTTTTACTGCATTTGCAAGGGTATCAACACCCTTTTTCATTTTGTTTCTTGCTTCGATATCGAAGTAAATTATTTTGCTCATTTTGTTAATTCGTTAATGTGCTAATTAGCTGGTATGCTAATTACGCACGGTTAAAAGTTTATTACCTAATAGAAAGTTATGAATTGAGTAAATCAGCACATTAGCACATCAGCTAATTAGCTAATTTTTTTAAACTATAGCCAATATATCGCTCTCTCTCATTATCAACAAATCAGCACCTTCAATTTGTATTTCTGTACCGGCGTATTTGCCATATAAAACCGTATCTCCTGCTTTTACAGTCATCGGTTCATCTACTTTGCCTGGTCCTGCAGCCAATACAATTCCTCTTGATGGTTTTTCTTTTGCAGTATCAGGTATTATAATTCCACCTGCAGTTTTTTCTTCCGCAGCTGCAGCTTTTACAATAACCCTGTCGTGTAATGGGGTAATGTTTAGCTTTTTTGAAGTAGCCATAGTTTATTTTTTTTGTTAATGAAATAGATTTTATACAATATCTGAACAAGTACTCTAATATTATACCAAAGTCATTAAAAGGCATACTTGTCATACATTATACAGATTTGACAATTTATTTACATTTTTATAAGACAATTTTACAGACTGAATATTGACATCTTACCACATTGAATCTTAATTCAAATTCTATTTACAAAATGCTGAAACCTCTTCGTTCAAATCTATTCCTTTTTATGTCCCTAAATCCCTTAATTTTGCGCCTTCAATAAAGGTTTTTGACGCCATGTTAAGCAGAAGAAATATTAGGGTAAAAGTAATGCAGACGCTTTATGCATTAGATAGTATGAGTGGCGGTGTAAAACCAGGAGAGCCTATTTCTATACTTACAAAAAAGATAGAACAAAGCAAACAGTTATTTACTTATCTTATTTATTTTATTACTGAAACGGCTCGTTATGCAGAAACGGATGCCAACAATAGAGCAAGCAAAAATTTACCTACTGCTGCTGATCTTGCAACAAACACAAAGATTGCAGGCAATGAAATTCTTTGGAAAATAGTTGAAGATGTAAGTTTTAAAGCAACTATAAATGAAGTAAAGGCTGTCCACATTATGGATAATGATTTGCTAAAAAAAATATACCGATCTCTTGTAGAAACCCCCGAATACCAAGAATACATTGAAGAAAAATCAAGGGAAAAAAGAAGTGAAAGGAGAATGTTAGAATTTATTTTTACTGACCTTTTGTTACCCAACGAAGATTTTATCAACCACATTGAAGAGCATTTTATTAACTGGGACGATGATGCTGAAATGATGCATACATTGGTATTGAGTTATTTGAATAAACCCGGTCAGCAGAATTTTCAGGATTTTTTAAGTCTCGAAAAAAGAACTTTTGCAAAAGATTTATTAAATACTGTGTTGGACAAAAATGAAACGACCCTTGAATTAATAAAGCCAAAATTAAAAAACTGGGATGCTGATAGAATAGCGGCGCTAGATTTGATTTTACTACAAATGGGCGTTTCTGAATTTTTATATTTTGAAACAATTCCTACAAAAGTTACCATCAACGAATACATAGATCTAGCAAAAGCATACAGTACGCCACAAAGTGGACAATTTGTAAACGGATTGCTCGATAACATTCACAAGGAACTTCAGCAGGACAACAAACTTGATAAAAGAGATTTCAAACAAAAAACTTAAAAGTATGTTTAAATACGCAATCGTATCCTTTACAGCATTATTGCTTATTAGTTGCAATGTTCGCAATAAAAAGCAAATAGAAAAAAACGATGCCCTTACTAAACAGATTCAAATACAAGACCCAACAACAGTACAGATTATTGATAGTGCCTATAATTTTGGGAAAGTAACGGAAGGTGAAATTGTTGAATACAACTACAGGTTTAAAAATACCGGCAACAAGCCTCTTATTATTACTAATGCATCAGCCAGCTGTGGTTGCACAGTACCTGAAAAGCCTGAGCAACCCATTCAGTCAGGAGAAACGGGCTTTATAAAAGTAAAATTTAACAGCGATCACAGGGTGGGTAATGCACATAAAACAGTTACCGTTTCTTCAAACGCAGAGCCTGCATTCCCGGAACTTTTGCTAAGCGGAGAAGTAACAGAAAAAAAAGAAAATTAATTTTAAACAAAAGGCTTCTAAAGCCAAATAAAAATTCAAACTATGCAATTAGGTATTTTATTACAAGCAGGTGGTGGTAGTTCTTATAACCTGATCATAATGGGCGGAATGATCCTTGTATTTTATTTTTTTATGATTCGCCCACAGGCTAAAAAAGCAAAAGACCAAAAGAAATTTGTTGCAGACATGCAAAAAGGCGATAAAATTGTTACTATTGCCGGTATACATGGCACCATTAATAAAATGAATGACGACGGTACGCTGTTACTTGAAACAAGCCCTGGAAGCTACATTAAGATTGAAAGAAGTACAATCAGCATGGAGTGGACAGCAAATGTAAACAAGGTTGCTGCTGTAGATGCAAAAAAGTAATTTGGATTTTGGAAATTGAAACGCAAGTTTAATTTCTTTTTCTACCATGGTGTTATTATTTAATGGCTTTAAATTTTGAATATTTTTCAAAGTTTAAAGCCATTTGTTATTGGTTAAGATTTACAAACTAAATTTGGCTATGCTAAAAATTGGTCTCACAGGTGGAATTGGCTCAGGTAAAACAACTGTTGCACAAATATTTGAAGTGCTTGGCATACCTGTATATTATGCAGATGATGCAGCAAAAAACCTGATGAATAAAGATGAAAATTTAAAGCGACAAATTATTCATCACTTTGGTATAGATAGTTATGCGAATGGAATATTAAATCGTTCTTTTCTTTCAGAAACCGTTTTCTCAGATTCAAAAAAGACCGCCCTGATAAATTCCATCATACACCCGGCAACCATTGCAGACGCAGAAAAATGGATGAATGAACAAACTTCGCCTTACGCTATAAAAGAGGCTGCGCTTATATTTGAAGCAGAAGCAGGCAAAATGCTGGACCTTGTAGTTGGTGTTTATGCCCCTGAAGCATTACGTATACAACGGGTGATGGCCCGTAACAACATTTCGTTGGAAGCGGTACAACTTCGCATTAAAAACCAAATGAATGATGAAGTAAAAATGAGCCTTTGCGATGCTGTTATATTAAATGATGAAGAATCTTTGTTGATACCACAGGTTTTTGACTTTCATAAAAATATTCTGCAAAATATTGATTGGCTTCATGCTTAAGTCTTCAAGCCGAAATTATTTTATTTTAGACCAAATCTGCAAGCGCTTTTTTAATTTTTTCAAACCCCTTTTCAATGTTAGCAGTATTCACTGCAAATGACATTCTTATACATGTCGGTTCGCCAAAAGCCTTACCTGTAACTACCGAAACATGGGCCGTATTTAAAAAATACATGCAAAGTTCATCAGCATTATTGATCACATCTCCTGCAGGTGTTTTCTTACCAAAATAAGAACTCACATTAGGAAAAACATAAAATGCACCGGGCGGAATCGTATAAACAATACCGGGTATATCTTTTAAAAGCTCAATCACTTTATCTCTTCTCACTTTAAATTTCTCAACCATTTGCTGTGTAGGCGAATGATCGCCTGTGAGAGCCGCTATAGCAGCCCGCTGTGTGATGGAACATGTAGCACTAGTAAATTGTCCCTGCAGTTTATCACAAGCCTTTACTATTGTGCTATTTGCAGCAAGGTACCCGAGCCTCCAGCCCGTCATTGCATAACCTTTGCTTAGCCCATTTATTAAAACTATCCTATCTTTTAAATAATCAAACTGGGCAATACTTTCATGCTTGCCGTTGTAATTAATAAATTCATAAATTTCGTCACTAAGAATAATAATGTTTGGATGTTTTTTAAACACTTCTGCCAATGCACTTAATTCTTCTTTGCTGTAAACCGCACCTGTTGGGTTACAGGGCGATGAAAACATAAAAAGTTTTGTTTTTTCTGTAATGGCTGCTTCTAATTCTGCAGGCGTTATTTTGTAACCGTTCTCAACTTTTGTATTTACAAATTTTACGGCTCCACCGGCAAGCCTTACAATTTCGCTGTAAGTGACCCAATATGGAGTGGGTATTATAACTTCGTCATCTTTATCTACAATAGCAAGGACAGCGTTTGCAATACTCTGCTTTGCACCGGTACTTACAATAATGTTTTTTGGCTTGTAATCTAAATTGTTATCTCTTTTCAGTTTTGCGCAAACTGCTTCTCGTACATCTAAATATCCTGATACAGGTGTATAATGGCTGTAATTTTCGTCAATCGCTTTTTTAGCCGCTTCCTTTATATGTTGTGGTGTATCAAAATCCGGTTCTCCAAGACTTAAATCCGTAATATCAATTCCTCTAGCTCTAAGTTCTCTGCCAAGTTTGGCCATTTTTAAAGTTTCGGGTTCATTAAATCTCTCAAGCAAAGAAGATAAATGCATAACAAATAGCAATAGTGAAGTACAAATGTATATTTATTTATGTAAGCACCGCCTAAAACATAGCTCATTTTTAAGGCTAAAAATTACTGTTTACTTTGATTTACATGTTGGTACAAAGCTTTGCCCAGATTTTTAAAAAACGGCAGGCCTGCTGTTTCGTAATCATACTTTTCATCGTTTAAAATATTGTCTTTATTGCAATAAATAGTCGCCGAAACAAAGAACGATCTGTTATGCTCTTTGTCATATAAGTAAGCAACGTCGGTCATTTGGCCATAAGCTGCACCAGATGTATTGTATGATATTATTGAAGTTGGCGATACAGGTATTTCTCCGCCAAAATACAGGTATTTTGTATAACCATCAAAGTCTGCACTATAAAACGGATGCTGCGATTTACTCGGCAACATTGCCAAAAGATTCAATACAAACTGCCTGTCGGTTTCATTTATATTGAAGGGCTTTCCAGCTTCCTTAAAATGCAATGACACCATCATCTTATGTAGGTCGGCTAAGGAGATTCGGTTTTTTTCTGACATATTCATAGGCCCATTTACAAATTTGCCGTTTCTAAAATAGCCTTTTCCTTCAAAATCTTTTCTGCCCGTATATTTTTTAGTTGCATTGACGGCCTTTTGGGTATAAATTAAATTGCCGGCATTGTCGTAAAAATAAACGGAATTTGTATGTTTGTTTTCCTCAATTGATAATTCAATCCCAATTCTATGCATTATTTCTGCACTTGTATAACCATGGTTTATGAGCTGTGTATTTATATAATCCTGCCCCAAAAATTCGTACAACCTATTGCAGGCGTCGTTGTCATTCACAAGCAGTGCCTTTTTTATATATTGCCCCAAGGTAGGCTTACCATTTAGTGTGTTTGGGTCATTGTAAACAGCAGATTGCCCTTTATAGTCACTACCAGAAAGCATCGTTGTATTCAATGTTATTTCGGCGTTATTAATTTCCCTTATTTTTTGCAGTGTAAGTAGTACAAGGGGTAATTTGATGGCTGATGCAGGATAAAAATACCTGGCATCGCCTTTATTGAAAACATGATTGGTAAAAATGGTTTTGTTATCTGCCTTCTTTATTTCTGTAAAAATGATTTGTATATTGAAACTATTCTTCTCTGAGACTATCTGCCTGTAAAATGCCAGATTGCTTTTCAATATCCTTTCAAAATTAGCATCTTCTTCTTTTTTAGTTGTAACTGTGCCCGATGTTTTTACTGGCAACGACTTGTTCTGCGTATTTGAGATATATTGTCCAGCAGTGCTTTTTTGGGGAGCTTTACAAGCAAATAAAACCAAGAACACACACACGAATATTTGTAACATTTGCAAACCCTTTATCATGCTGCAAATTTTACGTTAAATGACGTAATTATCTAAAAAAAAACACGTAAATTCTTCTTTGCCATTTTCCCTTATCTTTGCACACTTGTAAAAAATTAACATAGCTTATTATTAAAGTATTTTAACATGAAACTGAAAGGTTTAGTTTGGTTTTTCACCATTGCGCTCGTATTGATTTCTATCTGGGAGCTTTCTTACACATTTGTTGTTCGTAATTATGAATCGTCTGTAAAAGCACAAGCCACCCGTCTTGTAAAAAACCAGATATCCGGTATGAATGCCGACGAAAGAGATGAGGTTATTAAAGCAAAAACACAACACATTCTTGACAGTACAAAGGAAAAAGAAATTTATCCATTGGTAGGTACTACTTATCAAAAATGTAAGGAGTACGAATTAAACCTTGGTCTTGATTTACAGGGTGGAATGAGTGTAACAATGGATGTAAGTCTACAAAAATTGTTAGAGTCATTAAGCAATAATCCGAAAGATCCTGCATTGTTAAGGGCTTTGCAAACAGCAAATGGGCAAAAAGTAAACAGTGAAGCAAATTTTGTAGATCTATTTTCTCAGGCCTATATCGCTCAGAATGGTGCAGGTAAATTAGCCACCTTATTTTCAGGGCCAAACAAGGAAGTAAAAGCCGGTGATAATGATAATATAGTCACTTCAAAAATAAAGGAAATTGGTAGAGGTGCTATTTCGCAGACCTATAAAATTCTTCAAAAGCGTATAGACAAATTCGGGGTAGCTCAACCGAACATCAATTTAGATGAAAATAAAGGAGTTATTAACGTAGAACTTGCCGGTATTACTAACCCTGAAAGAGTTCGTAAGTTTTTACAATCGTCTGCAAACCTTCAGTTTTGGAGTGTTGTATTACTTAAAGACCAGGAGTTTCAAAAATCATTTACCGATGCTGACAAAGCATTGGCTAAGTTTTTAAAGGGTACAGATACTACCAAATTAAACGATAGTGCTAAGGCAAAAATGGATTCAGCTGCAACGGGCGTTTTAGGTACTGTTCTGCAGTTTCCAGTTGACCCTAAGAATGGTCAGTTATATGAAACGCCTTATATTGGTATGGTAGCATCAAAAGATACTTCTTTGTTAAACAGCTACCTCAACAACGCTGTTTTTGCATCGCTACTCGGTGGCAATGTAAAAATAATGTATGGCATAGAACAAAAATCTAAAACCGGTTCTTTCTTTGAAGTATATGCAGTTGAAAAAGTAAACGGCTTAGACAAAGCACCGCTCGAAGGTGATGGTGTAGCGGAATCAAATCAAGGTTATGATGACAAAGGTCAGCCTTCTATAAAAATGCAAATGACTCCTACAGGAGCAAGAACATGGGCCAATCTTACCGAAAAGAACAACGGCCGTTATGTTGCTATTTCATTAGATGACATGGTTTATTCATCGCCTAGAGTAAATGGAAAAATTGAAGGTGGTAACACAGAAATATCAGGAAATTTTACAGTAGAGGCTGCACAGGATCTTGCCAATGTATTAAAATCAGGTAAGCTTGATGCACCTGCAAAAATTGTTCAGGAACAAATTGTTGGTGCAACAATTGGTCAGGAAGGTTTAATTGGTGGAAGAAATGCCTTTTTAATTGCATTTGCAGTAATATTTGCCTTAATGCTCGTTTATTATAACACGGGTGGATGGGTTGCTAATATAGCTTTGATTTTAAACTTGTTGTTTACAATAGGTGTACTTGCCATGTTTGGTTTTACGCTAACGGCTGCAGGTATTGCGGGTCTTGTGCTTACCATTGGTTTAGCGGTAGATACGAACGTAATCATTTTTGAAAGAATTAAAGAAGAACTTACAAAAGGTAAATCATATCCTGCTGCAATAAACGAAGGATATCGCAGATCTCTTGCACCGGTGTTAGATGCGCATATTACTTCCTTATTAACTGCATTTATTCTTCTATATTTTGGTCTTGGCCCTGTACTAGGATTTGCAACTACACAGATTATCGGTATTCTTTTATCTTTATTTTGTGGAATCTTAGTATCTAGATTAATTACGAACTTAAGGACTGATAAAAATCACCATTTAAATTATTTTACAAGCCTTTCTCGTAAAATATTTCAACACGCCAAATATAAATTTATTGAGAAAAGAAAGTATGCTTATATTTTATCTGCAGTGGTTTTATCATTAGGGATAGCCTCTTTTTTCCATGGTTTTAACGAAGGAGTAGAATTTAAAGGTGGAAGAAGTTATACTGTAAAATTTGATAAAGCATTACAAAATTCTGATGTTCAGGATGATTTAGCGAAATCATTTGGTGGGGAATTTCCAGTAATTAAAACAGTTGGCGATAAGAAACATTTGAATATTACAACTTCGTATTTGATTGGGCAGGAAAATGTTGACTCATTAGTAAAAACGAAATTGTACGAAGGACTTAAAAAGGTTTTACCGGCTAATTTAACTTATGGTCAGTTTGAAAAAGATAATATCCAAAGTTACTCTACCGTACAGCCATCAATATCTGATGACTTAAAACGTGGAGCAATAAAGGCAACAATTTTTGCAATGTTGGCCATCTTTATTTATATCTTCATCCGTTTCCGTGACTGGAGGTATTCTGCAGGAACAATCATCACTCTAATACATGACGTATTGGTAACATTAGCTGTATTTTCTTTCGCAAAAGATATCGTTCCTTTCCCATTAGAAATAGACCAGCACTTTATTGCAGCAGTGCTTACCGTTATTGGTTTCTCAATGAATGATACTGTAATTGTATTTGATAGAATCCGTGAATACAGCAGAGACATGAAAGGCGAAACAAAAACAAATATTATAAACCGTGCTATTAACGACACATTAAGTCGTACTATAATGACCTCTTTAACTGTATTCTTAACACTACTTATCTTATTTATATTCGGTAGCGAAGTAACAAGAGGCTTCGCCTTTGCTATGATGATTGGTGTTATTACAGGTACTTACTCATCTATATTTGTAGGTGCTCCTATATTAGTTGATTTTGCAAAAGACAAACCATTGGGTGCTGCAGCAGAAATTGTAACTAAAAAGAAGGTAAAAGCTCCAGAACTTTAATATAGTGAATTATATACAAAAAAGTCCGCTGAAATTTCAGCGGACTTTTTTGTGTTGCAAATATTGTTGGAAAACTACTAAACTGCGAAACTCGTTCCACAACCGCAAGTACTGCTTGCATTTGGATTTTTAAAAGTAAAACCTCGGGAGTTTAAACCGCCCTCCCACTCTATCTCCATACCAAAAAGATAAATGCTTTGGGAATTGTCAATCATAAAATTTACCCCGTCTTTCTCATAAAGAGCGTCATTTTCCTTTCTTGTATCAAAATCCAACACATACGTCATGCCGCTGCACCCACCACCTTTTACACCTATGCGCAACATTTTAGTTGCATCAAAGCCAGGCTCTCCCATTAGGCGTTTTACTTCGCCCAAGGCTGCATCAGTTAAATTAATCGGGTTTTTTATAATTGGTTCCATTTTGTTTTTGTTTAAATGCAAAATTACGATTTATCAAAAAAAGAGTATCATAAAATTGACATAAGATGAGATTTTCATCGTAAAATAAAAATCCCTTCGGCATAAACCGAAGGGACAATATTTTAAGAAAAGTAAAACTATTCAGCGGTTTCTGCTGCAGGAGCTGCAGTTGGAGCTGTCTTTTTACCAAAACGCTTATTAAATTTATCAATACGTCCTGCAGTATCAACCAATACATTCTTACCAGTATAGAACGGGTGAGATGTATTTGAAATCTCCAGTTTAATAACAGGATACTCTTGGCCATCTTCTTCAAATACAACTGTTTCGTTTGTTACAGCGGTAGATTTGCTTAAAAATGCTGTACCGTTACTCATGTCTTTAAAAACTACCAATCTATAGTTCTTTGGATGCAGATCTTTTTTCATTTTATTTTTTTTGGTGCATGGATTTTGCCATGCTTTGTTATTTTAATGTGCAAAAGTAAGGATTATACTACTATTAAACACCAAGCTCGTCAAAAGAAATTTCGACGAGCTTGGTGCAATATATCAAATACGAAAAGTTCCTACTTCATATTTACAAACTGCAACGCCAAACCAGTATCCCAGCTCTTACTTGCCTGAATAACTTCCTGCAGATCATCAATTTTTTTACCTGTAACTCTTATGATATCGTCCATTATAGCAGCCTGTACTTTAAGGCCGTTGTCCTTAATTAGTTTTACGATCTTCTTTGCGTCTTCCTGTTTCAAACCGTTTCTTACAATTACTTCCTGCTTTGTAATTTTACCGCTGGGAAAAGGCTCTTTGCTAAAATCATATATCTCTGCTGCCAAACCTTGTTTTATACTTCTGCTGATGAGCACGTCCTTAATCTGGTCAATTTTCATTTCGCTATCTGCTTCCAGACTTAATTTAAAATCTTTTTTATTCAAATCTATCACTACGTGGGCGCCCTTAAAATCGAAACGGTTTTTAATTTCTTTGCTCACTACGTTAATGGCATTGTCAAGGGTTTGAAGGTCTACTTTACTGGCTATATCAAATGATGGCATAATGAATTAATTTCTGTAAAGATAACAATGCAATTTTAATTTGTCTTTTTTCTGTTCTGCTCCTCTCCTGCACCCCCTGATTTTGTTTGTCGAATTTTTAATGATTTGCAAAATCTATTGCTAAAATTAATATTATCTTTTTCATTTTATTTTATTTAGTTCTTTACTTTGCTACATACTAAACGAAGCAAGTACTTTGTTATTCATAGTATAATGTTTAGCAATTAACGGCAATATAAAAGAATGACCGGCAGTTTTAGGAGCCGGTCATTACATAAAATAGATAATAGTATTATTTTCGATATTTAATTTTGGCAAAAATTACCAAAATAAATCCGCTGAGGATCAGCAATAAAGCAATTTCCTGAGCTTGTGAAAAGGAGAAGTTTGACACATTATAGGCCTTATTGACTCTAACCAACTCTATTAAAAAACGCTCTAGCCCATTAATGATCAAATAAATACCAAACATTACTAGAGGAGTAGTTATTTTTCTTCTTACAGCCCAAAGCAGTAAAAACAAAAAAGTACATAAAACTGTTTCGTATAAAGATGTTGGAAAAACAGGCTGAGGCAATACGCTGTAATGCTCATCTGTAACGCCAGGAATAGGAATACCGTCGTTATTTACATTTTGTTGGTAACTATATGCAAAAAACCATTTGGGTAAAAAAGAAACACCTTTAATCGATCTGTGTGGCACTTCTGCAAGTGATGAATAGGTTCTGTCAGTAACATATACTTTTTTACCTGTACTATCAGTTACTTTTCCTTCAAGGAAATAACCCGCATTTTTTTGAAGATTTTTTTCAAACTCTCCGGGTGCAGCTAATGATAAATTACCATATTGGTCGCTTATATAGGCACTATTAGGAATACCCCAGTCACCATCTCCAGCAACCTGGCAACCTATTCGCCCAACTGCATAAGCAATCATTAAACATGGAGCTGCAGAATCAACCAAGTGATTTATTTTTATTCCCTTTCTATAAGCAAACCAGCAAACTGCAATTGCCGCTAATATGAGTCCGCCATAAAAAGTAAGACCACTTACAGAAAATAATTTCCCAATCGGATCGGCCATAAATTCATCCCAGTGTTCAAAATTATCAAACAACTTGGCGCCAAGTATACCAAATATAAGAGAGATGATCACAATATCTCCTACCCTGTCATGCGGCCAAATTCTTACAGTTCTGCGCTGAGGTGTTTTTAATTTCTGCTTGTTTTTGTCATACCATTTTATTGCAACTAAAATAATTGCCATCATTATTCCACCCAATAAACTACCGTTGCTGGAAAAAATATATTCCTGCGTATTTACCTCTGGCGCTTTATCAATTAAAAGACCTAATAATTTTGCGCCAAAAATAAATCCTACAATGCCATTGAAAAGCAAATCCATTATTGTTGCCGGCTTTCCCACAACAATAGTTTCTTCTGAAGGTTGCAACAAACCAAGTTTTTCCCTCCGCTTTAGCTCTGCGCTTAACACAAACGCTGCCACAACAAAAGCAACTGCGACCATTAAACCAAAAGTGTTCAAAATCTTTAGACCACCCCACTCCACACCAAACCAGTCTTTGAATACATAATATAAATTGGGATACATAAACAGTGTTTTTTTGAAGAGGTGCAATATAATGAAAGTCACCATTCATTGCAGCATGAAAATGCTTGGTGAATGGTGAATTGTCAATTTGGTGAATTGTCAATTTGGTGAATTGTTTATGGTCAATTGTGGAATTGTGAAAAGCTATGGCTCAATTAGTGAATGGTCAATTCACCAATCACTACTCCCAATTCACAAATTATCAGTTACAATGCGTTTCAAATGCAGCTTTTAAATTATCAGCTATCATTTGTGCGCTTCTACCTTCTATCATATGGCGCTCAATCATGTGCACCAACTGCCCGTCTTTAAACAATGCTATAGCGGGAGAACTTGGCGGATAAGGCATTAAATTTTTACGGATTTCATTTACAGCTTCTACATCAAAACCTGCAAAACTAGTTGTAATTAAATCAGGCTTTTTTGCAGCGGTATGCACGGCCATTAAAACACCGGGTCTTGCTGTACCTGCACTACAGCCACATACTGAATTAATAACGACCAAGGCAGTTCCTTTTTCTGTTAGTGTATTTTGCACATCGGTCGCTGTAAGCATTTCAGTAAAACCATTTTCGGTTAACTCCTCTTTCATTGGTATTACTATCTCTTCTGGATACATATTTTAAAATTTAGATTGCAAAATTACATGCTAAATCTCGAATTAACTGCTGTAAATTTTACAGATGAGAAACAAAAAAAAGCCATACTGTCACTTTGTTGTTAATAATATGCCATAATGGCTTATTTATTCATATGGAATAGGTTTTGACTAATAAAGATGAAACCATTATTTACAAAAAATAAAAAAATAAAACTATGTCATACGTAAAAGTGAACAATAACTACAAATCATTAGATGGCTTTATGAAAGAAATTTTAAACGAATTTCCATCTGCGGTGAGCAAAGCAGTACGAGAGGATGTTTTACATTACCCACCAGTAAATATCATTGACAAAACAACAAATTATTCCGTTGAATTGTCTGCGCCAGGTTATGTAAAAGCAGATTTCAGTATAAAGCTAGATAACAATGTGCTGACAGTTAGTACCGACAAAAAAGAGGAAACTGCCGTTGAAAATGAAAAAGTGATTCGCTCTGAATTTGGATTAAAATCTTTTAAAAGAAGTTTTACTCTAAATGAAAAAATTGACACAGAAAATATTGCTGCACGTTATGAAAATGGAATTTTAAAAATAGAACTTCCTAAAAAAGAAAGTTTTAATGCAGGTGCAAAAGACATCAGCATTTCATAAAAGTTAGTTTTGATTGGTTGATTGATTGTTGAAATGAAAAACTCCGCAGATGACTGTGGAGTTTTTTTATCGAAAATTTTTAACAGAGTAACTTTTTAATATGTTGTTTCGTAGATTTATGTATGCTATTTTCTATTGCAAACTTTTCAATATTTTCTTAAATAGTAATTGGCAGCCTGCAGAATAAGCGTTTTTAACCTTAAATTTAACAAAACAAAAAAAATGGAACGTAAAGAATTCTTAAATGCTTTGGGTGTAAGTGCTGCATCCCTACTGTTAGCAACTTGTTTGGGTGGTTGTAGTAAATCCGGTGATACACCTGGCATGGGAAATACTCCACCCCCACCATCTGGCGTAGATTTTACATTAAATCTAACGCAACCTGAAAACGCAAATTTGGGATCAAATGGTGGATTCATTTATAAAGATGGAATAATAGTGGCCCGCACTACTTCAGGTAATTATATTGCGGTAGCTATGGCGTGCACGCACCAAGGCACTGCTGTCGTTTTTGACGGACCAAACAACAGATTCGTTTGCAATAACCATGGCTCATTATTTAGTACAACAGGTGTTGTAAACAATGGACCTGCCTCAAGTAATTTGAAGCAATACAGCACTACTTTAACTGGAAGTATGTTGAGGGTTTTTGGATAAACCTTTGGAGAGCTTTTTTATATCGGTTGAAAAACCCAGTGATATTTTGAGAATGCTTATTCGGGTAAATTATTTTGAGGCATACCGTCAAGAATAATTTGCCTTTCGTATAAATATTTATTATTAAGCCTAATATTTACAATTGCCATTGTGGGATATAAATTTTTTAACTCTTTATATTCCTCGCCGGTTTCCACTTCTACTTTATTAATGTAGGACGAATCGATATTTAATTTCGCAGGGCTTTTAATAAAGTTCCCATTTAATAGTAGTAAAATAGGCTTTGCTCTTTCAGAAAAATATTTAGTTTTTATTTGTTGGTAAGAAAGGAAATTAAAAAATTGGGACTTTTTGAGGTAATATAAATACTGCCTGCTGTGTTCGTTCTCGCTTCAAAAATTTGTTTCACAATTTCAAACTTTTCTATTTTACTTTGATCAAATAAAAAATGTTCAAGTTCTATTTTGTTTGAATCTAAATAAACATCGGGCTTGCTACTATTTATTAGCGATTGCCCAAAAGAAAAAGTTGAAAAGACAATACTAAACAGACTAAAAATTATTTTCATAAAACAGTTTTTACACTTGTAAATTAATCTATTATGAAAATAACCACTTGTTAATTGTAACCCAATATCTTCAACATGCTCTGAGATGTTTGTTCCTTAGCATAAACCCATTCAACCAACTTACCATTTTTATCTCTTTCAATAATTATATGCTTAGGAGATGGAATAAGACAATGCTTTATACCACCATACCCACTTATTTGATCCTGGTAAGCGCCGGTATGAAAAAAGCCAACGTACAACGGATCCTTGTTACTTTCTAAATCATCTTCATTGGTCGTTTTTACTTTAGGCAAAAACACTTCATTAATGTGTTCTTCACTGTCGTAATAGTCATGCCCATCGCAGGTTATACCGCCTAATACAACCCGTTGGTATTCATTTTTCCATTTGTTAATTGGCAGCATTAAAAACTTTTCTCCAATACCCCATGTATCTGGCAATGTTGTGATAAAAGAGGAATCTATCATATACCATGTTTCTCTGTCGTTCTGCACTTTTTCTCCAATCACACTGTAGATATGCGCCATACTTTCACCCACGGTAAAACTGCCAAATTCAGTATAGATATTGGGCATTTGTACCTTTGCTTTTTTACAAGCGGTTTTTATATTGCCTACAATTTCATTGATCATAAATTGGTAGTCATAATCAAACCCAAGCGAATGTTTAATAGGAAAACCGCCACCAATGTTTATAGAATCAAGTTCCGGACAAATCTTTTTTAACTGGCAATATAGTGTGATGCTTTTTTGTAATTCACTCCAGTAATAAATATCATCTTTAATGCCTTTATTTAAAAAGATGTGCAACATTTTAAGCTGAAATTTATCTTCATATCCCTCAATTTCATCAACATAAAAACCCAAAACATCTTTTGCCTTCATACCTAAGCGGGAAGTGTAAAATGGAAAACTTGGCTCTTCCTCTGCCGCTATACGAATGCCAAGTTGAAAAGGTTTACCGGTGCGGATATTACGTTTGTACATGTTCAATTCCTCCTTGTTATCCAACACAGGAATTACGTTTTTAAATCCATCGTTTATCAACTTTGCAATACGACTTGTGTAATTTTTTTGTTTAAAACCATTGCAGATAATATTTATATCCTTCGTAATTTTTCTTTTTTTGTACAACGCATTTATAATGTCAATATCATATGCATAGGAAGTTTCTAAATGGATATTGTGTTTTAATGTTTCTTCTACAATAAAACTGAAGTGCGAACTCTTTGTACAATAGCAATAATTGTATTGCCCTTCGTATTTGTGTTTTTTAAAAGCATTGGCAAACATTGTTTTTGCTTTATTTATCTGCATACCTATTTTTGGCAGGTAAGATAATTTTAGCGGTGTACCATATTTATCAATCAGCGCTTTGATATCTACATCATTATATTGTAAATGGTTTTCATGCAGTTTAAATCCTTCTTGTGGAAAATTAAAGGTTTGCTGCACTAGGCTGTCGTAAGAATTATTCATCGCTTAGAAATGGTACTGTTGTTAAAGATTTTTTTTGCTGCGCAAATATATTTAATAGTAGTGGTTATATGAAGATTAGCATGGCAAATAATATGCATATCCATATTATTTCTTGTTGTAGTAAATAATTACTTTTATAAGTACAATGGCAAGCAACACCGCAAACACCAACATTAAAACGATTACTGCTAAGGATGAACCCGAAATTTCCATAGATAAAATTTAATAGTAGTCAAAAAAAAACCGTTCTTTAATTTAGAACGGTTTTTTTCACACTTTTAAAAACTCAAAATTATTTTACAGAAAGAACCAATGCTTTAAAAGCTTCAGGCTCGTTCATTGCAAGATCTGCCAATACTTTGCGGTTAAGATCTATACTTTTTTCAGATAATTTGTGTATAAATTCACTGTAAGTAATTCCTTCGGCTCTTACAGCTGCATTAATACGTGCAATCCATAAAGTACGGTATTCACGCTTCTTTAATTTACGGCCTACATAGCTATATGTAAGACCTTTTTCCATTACGTTTTTAGCAACGGTATATACATTTTTACGTTTACCGTAGTATCCTTTTGCTGCTTTTAAAATTCTTTTTCTGCGGGCCCTACTGGCTACAGCGTTTACTGAACGTGGCATATTTAATTTTTTTTAAAGTTATTAGTTGTTTTGTGATAGCATTTTACTAAAACAATGGGTACATTATTTCAATCCGAGTAATCTTCTTACAAAATACATTTGTGTTGAATCTACCATACCATCTTTACGCATTGCACGCTTGCGCTTGGTAGATTTTTTTGTAAGAATGTGGCGTTTGAAAGGTTTTTGGAAAACGATTTTTCCTGTACCGGTAACTTTAAAGCGCTTTTTTGCGCTACTGTTTGTTTTTACCTTTGGCATTATATAACTTGTTTGTTGTTACTCCCTGCTGGCGTTCCGAAATGTCGGAAACTTATGGGGCCGTGTGGGAAATGTCTAAAAAGATTGCTCTTTTCGGAGCGTAAAAATAGCGATTTTATACAACAATATTTATTATTAGTGCATTATTATTTTTACGCAATGATATTTAGGCTTTTACGATAATCGAAGGCAAATGATAAAACTACTCCCCCATACCGTCTTCACCATCCGTACCGCTGCTGTTTTTCAACAACTCGTTTAGCAACGAGAGTTCACTCACAGAAAAATATTTCCATTTGCCGGGTTCAATTCCTTTTAAAGTAAAGTTCATTATACGAACTCTTTTTAGTGATGTAACCTTAAACCCTAGTGTTTCGCACATGCGGCGTATTTGCCTGTTTAGTCCTTGTTTTAAAATAATGCGGAAACGTGCATCACCTTCCTGCTTTACAAAGCATGGTTTGGTAGTTGTGCTTAAAATTCTCACACCATTTCGCATGCTGTTTATAAATTCATGGTCTATCTTTTTGTCAGTAGTTACCATGTATTCTTTTTCGTGGCCATTGCCTGCACGCAATATCTTATTTACGATGTCGCCGTCATTTGTAAGAAAAATCAATCCTTCAGAAAGTTTATCCAGCCTGCCTATTGGAAAAATGCGTGTTTTATGGTTTACGAAATCTACAATATTCGTTTTGTCGCTTTGGTCTGTAGTACAGGTAACTCCTTTGGGCTTGTTGAGCATGATGTAAACAGGTGCAGACTTCTTTTTTAAATTTTCACCATCAACTTTTACAATATCCCCCGGTTTTACTCTGTTGCCTTTATCTGCATCTTTACCATTGATGGTTACACGGCACTCTTCAATGTATTTATCAGCTTCTCTACGGCTGCAAAAACCTGTATCACTAATGTACTTATTTAAGCTAATATCCATCAATCAAAGTTTGCATTACTAAAAAAGGCTGCCCTATTTACAGACAACCTTTTAAAAAACTATTTATTTTTTTTACTATTCAGATGCAGAATTCTGTTCTGTAGATGCAGGCGCTGTTTGCTCTTGCGTTGCTTCCTCAGCAGGTTTCTCTTTATGGAGCTTACCTAACTCATTACCCGACTTTTTCTTTATAATTCTTGGTGCAAGCATTACCTGCATCCGCTTTCCTTCTAATTTTGGCAACCCTTCCAAAGCACTTACATCTTTCAAAGCATCTGCAAATTTTAAAAGCAACAATTCACCTCTTTCTTTAAACATAATAGCACGCCCTTTAAACTGCACATGTGCTTTTACTTTATTACCGTCTTCCAAAAACTTCTCAGCATGTTTTACTTTAAAGTCAAAATCATGGTCATCTGTATTTGGTGTAAAACGAATTTCCTTCACCTCGCTGGTTTTGGATTTCGCTTTCATTTCTTTTTTCTTCTTTTTCTCTTCGTACAGGAATTTATTGTAATCAATAATTCTACAAACCGGAGGAGTTGCACCTGGAGAAATTTCAACGAGATCTAAGAATTGTTCCTTTGCGAAGCCAGTTGCTTCTGAAATAGAATAAATACCAGGTGTAATATTTTCACCAACCAACCTCACCTGCATGGCTTTAATGAGATGGTTTGTACGGTGTTCCTGTTGTTGTTCTTTTTTAAACCGGGGATTAAACGCTCCCCTGGGCGGTCTTGGAGGAAATGCCATTTTTTATATTTTACAATTAGTCACCGGCAGTGTGGTGCTTTTTGTAAATGTTTATTTTTTTAATGATTAATCTGCCTCTAAAGTATAAAAATACTAAATTATTCAGCTCTACGCTCTTTTATTTCTTCAGAAATTTCGTTTATAAATGCCTGAAGATCTTTTACCCCTTGGTCTCCCTTCCCTTGTTTACGAACTGCAACTGTATTTGCTTCAATTTCTTTTTCGCCAAACACAAGCATATACGGCACTCTTGCAAGTTCTGTATCTCTTATCTTCTTTCCTATCTTTTCATTTCTGTCATCTATTTCAGCCCGTATACCAGCTGATGTTAATTTTTGTAAAACGGCTAACCCATAGTCCATAAATTTATCGCTTATGGGCAATATTTTAACCTGAAGAGGTGCCAACCATGTTGGAAATTTACCTGCATAATGCTCTAACAGAAAACCAATAAAACGCTCGTGCGTACCCAAAGGTGCTCGGTGTATAATTAAAGGTACTTCGGGTGTATTGTCCTTGTTGGTAAATGATAATTTAAAACTGCGTGGCTGTGCAAAATCTACCTGGTTTGTGGCAAGTGTAAATTCTCTGCCAATTGCGCTCCATATCTGCACATCTATTTTAGGGCCATAAAATGCACCTTCGCCTTTAACTTCTACAAACGGAACACCGGCTTCTATCAATGTCTCTCTTACCATTGCTTCCGTTTCCAACCAAAGCTCGGGTTCGTTTACGTACTTCTGGCCTAATTTTTCAGGATCGTGTAGGCTTAAACGCATCACATATTTTTCAATACCAAATATTTTAAAATATTTTAAATACATATCATTCACCGCACGAAACTCCTGTGCAAACTGCTCTTTGCTGCAATAAATATGAGCATCGTTCATGTGCAGGCAACGAACCCGCATGAGGCCGAACAGTTCACCACTTTGCTCATAACGGTAACAGGTACCATATTCGGCAATGCGGTAAGGCATATCTCTGTAACTTTTTGGCTCAGCATCAAATATTTTATGGTGATGCGGGCAATTCATGGCTTTTAAATAATATTTTTCGCCATCCATCACCATTGGCGGAAACATACTATCGGCATAATACGGTAAATGCCCACTCGTTAAATAAAGATTTTCTTTTGCAATATGTGGTGTTACAACTCTTTTATAACCCGCTGCATTTTCTGTTTCTTTTGCCAGTTTTTCCAGCTCTTCAATTATCACAGTACCATTTGGCATCCACAAAATAAGCCCTGCTCCTACACTATCATCTGTTGTGTAAATACCCAGCTCTTTTCCAAGTTTGCGGTGATCTCTTTTTTTAGCCTCTTCCAGCATCAACAAGTGTTCATCCAACTCTTTTTGGTTTGGGAAAGAAATTCCGTACACCCTTGTAAGTTGTTTGTTCTTTTCATCGCCCTTCCAATAAGCACCTGCCACACTCATTAACTTTACTGCCTTTATAAAAGATGTATTGGGAATATGCGGACCACGGCACAGATCGGTAAATTCGCCTTGCGTGTACAAAGTAATTCCACCATCCTGCAAATTTTGCAAAAGGTCTAATTTGTATTCATCGCCTTTATCTGTAAAATAGTTTACAGCATCCGCTTTGCTTATTTCTTTTCTAATAAATAAACTGTTCTTTTTAGCAAGTTCACTCATCTTTTTTTCAATCAGCAAAAGATCATCTTCGGTAATTACTTTATCCCCAAGATCCATATCGTAGTAAAAACCTGCTTCTACAGCGGGACCGACCCAAAATTTCACTCCGGGATAAAGTGCTTCTACTGCCTCTGCCATTAAATGGGCGGTTGAGTGGCGAAAGGTTGCCTTTGCATCTGCATCATCCCACGTTAATAGTTTTAAAGAAACATCGTCGTTTATGGGACGGGTAGCATCCCATACTTCTCCATTAATATTTGCAGCAAGCACTTTTCGTGCGAGCCCTTCGCTAATAGATTTGGCAACGTCCATAGCACTCGCCCCTTGTTCGTATTTTCTTACTGAGGCGTCTGGCAGTGTAATTTTGATCTTCATTTTACTTAACTTCAATGCTTTTATGAGTTGCAAATTTAACGAAGTCTTTGCTAATATGTTCCCCTAAATAACACGAACAAAAAATTATAAAATTTACTTTTGCATAAACAATTTTAATAAAGGAATGAAAAGAACAGTTACGCTCCTCACTTTTATTTTCAGCACTTTCTTTTGTGTGGCGCAAAATTTTCAAGGCCAGTGGAAGGGAAGTTTCATTGATAAAAGCTCTGTATCGTGGGGAGGAGACAAATGTGATTATGTACTAGATCTTGAAGTGAATGGCACTGAAGTGAGCGGCTATTCTTATACCTATTTTACAAACGCAGGTAAAAAATATTATACTATTTGCAGGGTGGAGGGCACGGCAGATAAGAAACGGAAGTTTTTGGAAATAACCGAAACAGCCCGTACCAAAACAAATATTCCGGTAAATATTTCAAACAGTTTTCAGGTACATAAACTCAGCTGGCACAAAGAAGGTGATGATGAAATACTGGAAGGAACATGGCAGCCTGCTGCAGGCCAGGATAATAAGAATACAGGCTTTGGTGTAACTTCTCTTCAAAAAAGGCAACTCACAGAAATATCACCGTTGGCAAAAAAAATTAATGCAAAAAAAGATCCCCAGTCGTCTCCTGAAAAGCCAATAACAGCTGCGGCAAAACCAAACACAGTTACAAAAAGCACTTTAAAACAACCTGTTAAAGTAAATGCTGTTGTAAAGGCTAAACAACCTGCAAAACCAAACGTGGATATAAAGCCTAAAGTGGCAGAAACAGCCGTTACAAAGACAAATGAAATTAATACGGAACAGGCAATGCCATTAAAAATGTTGCCACCAATGGAGAAAACATTACCGGCAGGTTTTGAAAAAAGAAATAATGCTGTGTTGCAGACTGTAAAAGTTGAAAGTGCCACCATTAAGCTTGAGCTGTATGATAATGGCGAAGTAGACGGCGATAGCGTGTCTCTCTTTTATAACGGTAATGTTTTACTGGCGCACAAACGCCTTTCAGAAAAACCAATTTTCCTTGAAATTCCTGTACCAAACGATGCGGTAAACGAACTGGTAATGTATGCAGACAATCTTGGCACTTTGCCACCAAATACTGCACTCATGATTGTAAGAGATGGTAACAAAAGGTATGAAGTAAGGATAACATCAGATCTTAAAAAGAGCGGAACCATCAGGTTTATACATGATAAAAAAGAGTAAATTTTATTTTTTAAAAAAATCTCTAATACATTTACAAAATTATTTTCGGGTGGTAGCGCAGCCCGGTAGCGCACTAGGCTGGGGGTCTAGGGGTCGCAAGTTCGAATCTTGTCCACCCGACAGAAAGAGCATCAAGAGGTTGGTGCTCTTTTTTATACTTATAACCTTTATGGAACAGGGTTTTAGCATGATAAAGATCAATTTAAAGGGTTTTTTAATCTGTTTCTAAGGAGTGTCTGATTTACCAAATAAAGCCCTTCACAATCACATTTGGGTATCAAAAAACAAAAGGGAACAGTTTCCATTGAGAATTTCAAAAGTAGAATCAGATTAAGATGGCAGTATCTTAAGAAAAGGTATTCTGTAAGTCATTCTGCCTACAATAAGGTCAATCTAGTGGCAGCAAAAAGCGTAGGCTTACAGATTGAACTAGATATGGCCAATGGTCAGTTTGATGACACTTTGGTGAAGTATGGTGGTAAAGCAATGGTAGTGCCTGAGGAGAAAGTTTATCCCAAATCAGTTGTGGAACATTTTGAGAAATGGGAGAAGCCATAAGGAAAAAAAGCAAGTGATGTTGAGGGATTACCGCTCTTAGCGACAGCATAACCGACCGACTGGTAGAGCCATTTGATTTCTTGAGCGACTTTTTTTTCATTTCCATTGGCTGTTGCTGAAATTCTAATAAGTAACGGCCTTTGTTTGCCGCTTGGTGCGTGCTCATCCCACGGTTGCGACAGCCACGTATCGTGGTCTACTTTTACAAATACAGCAACTTGGACGACCAAGTTAAAACGTATAAAATAAACAATACTGATTCATACCGTTATAGACCAGCTGCTACCAAACCTCCCAATCCACCGCAATCATCTCATTCCTCGAAGTGGGCTTTTGCATCCCATTGGTCAGTTGCTCCACCCGCTCACCTACTATCTTTTTTAATTCACTAACTTTGATAGTATGATGGGCATTCATTGCTTCCAGGATAGCATAAGTGAACACACCGTTTTTCAAATCCCCTCTTTCCAATGCAAATTGGTTGCCCGCCGCGGCTGAGATGATAGTGGCACCCGTGCTTTTGCCTACATTCACAAACAGACTTTGCATCAGTTCAAAACTATTCTTTAAACCGAGCTGTGGCTGATTGTTATTTTTGATAATTACACCCTTTGAACGTCCCAGGGAATCGGCTGAATTGTTCATGGCAATCCCTTCCTCTTTATCCACTTCACCACTGTGGCAGGCATCTATCAATAGCAACTTTTTGCGGGCAGGAATGCTGTCCAGCAAGTTCTCCAGTTCCTCATAGGGCAGCCCGTTTTGTTCGGGGTTTTCAAAATTGATATTGTAAGTGGAGAGATAATAATCAAAATCTTTGCTTAGCAAGCCATGACCAGAGTAAGAGATATTTACTTTATCATTCACCGATGTTTGCTGCAGTTTTTGTTTTAATGCTTTAACATTGCTAACAGTTACATTTTCATTGAACAAGGTATCGATGATAATGTTATTGCATTTTTCTTTTAGTTTTATGCAGAGGTCCCGGATATCCTTTGCACTGTATTTTAAATTGTATTTGCTGTCACTAAACTTATCAATGCCAATGCCGATAAAATATGTTTTTTCTTTTTGTTTAATTGCAGGAGTATGATTTACCATCAATGGCATGCGGTAACTTTCAGTTCCATTCACATTGGTAATAGAGGTTTCAATTCTATTTTCACCCGCTGAAAGATCAATAAGAATAGTTGAATCAAAATTGTTTCTGTCTTTATTACGTAAGCTGATGCCGCGCTGTCCAAAAACAGGGGTTTCATTAACCCACACATTAAAACGGTCTAGTTTATAAGTACTATCCCCACTCTTAATTTCAAGTTTTAGTCTTCCATTTTTTTGTTCGTATTCAATATTATCCCTGTTTGCAAAATCAGCTTCTGGAATACTGTAGCCTGAACGGAATGCAGTTGTATCAATACCGAGTTTTTTAATCCGTTTTTCATAAGCTTTACGGTACGACTTTATTAAAGTGGTATCGGCACTGCCGATGGCTTCCAATACTTTATCGGGGCGGTTATACTTAACATCTAATTGTTCAAAACTAATAATCTTCAGATCCTTTGTAACATAATGAAGCAACTTTGAAGCATTACGGGAACCTTTATAAAACCCTGCGGGTATAACTGTGATGTATTCACTTTTTTTAAAAGGGGCTGTCTGATAAACAGGATAAACATCCTTCCGGTCAAATTTCCAGTATTTAATTGTCCCATCCTCAGAACAGGTCAACAATTCACTTTCATTTGTAAAGACTGGTGTTAGACTGGATGAATGTAGTTTACGGCAATATAGCAACTCACCTGATTTGATATCCCAAACATTCATACTCCCTCTACCCGTTCCTGCGGCGAGTAAACTGCCATCTTTTGAGGTAGCAGGAGTATTACCACCGGTTGTATTTTCGATAGAAAAAGACCGTAACAGATGATTTGTTTGAAAATCAAATAAGTCAATTGAACTTTCAGTGACGGCCACAATAAATCTTCCGTTTTCACTTTGGTATGCATCATGAAGCCAACCCGTTACTTTTAGCTTCCTGTTTATTTTTAAATTCAAATCGCAGATGATCACTGTGCTATCAGTTTGGTTACAATAAAAGATCATACTCCCGTCATTGCTGAAATTGGCAGAAAAAAGCCTGTCCCTACTGTTTAATTTTTTTATTCCTTTGTACGTTTTTAAATCAATTACTTCAACAGAAGATTTTATGTTTTTACTAAAACTTTCAATATCTTCTTTTGTTATCAATACCATTCTATCATTGGAATTACTTATTTTAACAGAAATAACAGGATCTTTTTTTGTTATTTTTTTGATCATCTTATTGGTAACAGTGTTCCAGATCTTTACAGAATGATCCCAGGAACAGGTAGCAATTAGTTGCTTTGAGGAAGAAAAAGACATACCACTCATGAAGTCGGAATGAGCATTGTAATAATTTACAACTTCATCCTTTATTAAATTGATTATTTTTACATAGCCTTTCCCATCTCCAATAATTAAACTTTCATTGCTTAATGAAAAAAAGTTTAAAGATTGTGTTTGTCCTGTAAACATTTGAGAAAGAACGCAGGTATCAGCCCCGGTTTTATACTCCCTGATAATATTATCCTCCAGAGCTAAATAAAATCGTTTTTGTTTGTCATTTACAGCTATTACCCCTCCAACATTTTTGAGGTCTTGACTTTCCCGGAAATAGTTAAAATATTGTATAGAGACCCCATTTTTAGTGTTAAAGTAAAGTCCTTCAAAACCATCTTTTACTATAAAATGCCTGCCAGAATCAACAAATTCAACATTATCAAACCCATATTTGAATTTAGCATATGAATAGACTATCCCTTCTTTCAAATTAAGAAGATGTACCGTTTTGTCTTTCATTCCTAATAATAAGTTGCCATCCCGTTCAGAAAAGCTATGATTAACAACAGAACTTTTTAAATTTTTGACCTTAATAGTTTTTTTAATACTTAAACTATCATAAGCAAGTTGATGAATATATGCGTCCTTCAGGTCAAACTGAACCAGGTAAAGGCTGTCTCTGAAATCATAAAAATAAAATTGATCAATAGTTCCGGGATAATGAATTTGGCTGCTGGTATTCAGTTCTGCATCCAATAAATAAAAACCGGTTTTATTATTTTCCTTTTTTGCAATAAGGATATTCCTGTCATTATTAAAATAGCCTGCACTAATAATTGAATCCTGCGAATCATGAGTATGAAGAACCTGCCCGGTTGCAGCATCCCAAACCTGCACATTATTGTCCTTATAGGTTAAAAGGAATTTCCCATTTTGGGAATAATAAGCATGGTTAAAGTTCTCGTTTATGATAATCTCCGGCGCCCCTGTAAATAAATTCCAGATAATGCTTGAGTCATTTTGACCGATAATGAACACATATTTGCCAGATGGACTAATTTTCATTTCACTCGCCCCACCCTCCATTTTTAAATCAAAAATGAGTTTGCCCGTTTTGGTTTCCCAAACTTTTATGTTGTTATCATTATAAGATTTTGAAAGGATATATTTTCCGTCTGGAGTACTTTTAATATCAATTACACCTTGCGGATGCCCAATAGGTAACACCAACCTCGGTTGCTGTGCAAAACATACACTCGATGAAAAAGAAAAAAAATATACGCAAAATAAAAGCAAGGGTCTCAATGACATTTGATAATTTTTTGAAAAGGTATTAATATTAACTCACATTGGCAGTTTTGCCATTTAAATGCTACATTTTATTTTAAAAAACAGAACGGAGCCATTTCCCATCAATAACAGCAGTAAATATTCCTGCTGCATTGTCAAAAGTGATTTCTGTTTGTGCAAAGGCAAAGCTGTTTTACCGAGGCTGCCCGGAAGACAGGTTAAAGTATCAAGTAGAAAAAAAGTTGAGTAGCAGTGACAAAAATTACACAAAATCATTTACACATAAAGGACCATAAACACGACGGATATAGTTTAGTAAAATACCAACCATCCCAAAAAAACTGGTGCTCTGTCGTTTTCAAAATCGCACTCAAAATTTTAGCTCCTGATTATCCAGGGGAGTTGAAAAGCTCCAGGCTCCAATGTGGTTTACTACAAGTTACAACGGCCTGAGTGGCAAAAGCGGACCCCAAACCTCCCAATCCACCGCAATCGTTTCATTCCTCGAAGTGGGCTTTTGCATTCCATTGGTCAGTTGCTCCACCCGCTCACCTACTATCTTTTTCAGTTCACTAACTTTGAGGGTATGATGGGCATTCATTGCTTCCAAGATAGCATAAGTGAACACACCGTTTTTCAAATCCCCTCTTTCCAATGCAAATTGGTTGCCCGCCGCGGCGGAGATGATGGTGGCACCCGTACTTTTTCCCACATTCACAAACAGGCTTTGCATCAGTTCAAAACTGTTTTTTAAACCTACCTGTGGCTTTTGGCTATTTTTGATAATTACACCTTTTGAAAGACCAAGGGAATCAACTGAATTGTTCATGGCAATCCCTTCCTCTTTATCCACTTCACCGCTGTGGCAGGCATCTATCAATAGCAACTTTTTGCGGGCAGGAATGCTGTCCAGTAAGTTCTCCAGTTCCTCATAGGGCAGCCCGTTTTGTCCGGGGTTTTCAAAATCCACTGCATAAGTAGAAAGATAATAATCCAGCTGTTTACTAAGTAAACCATGTCCGGAATAAGCAACCATCACCTTGTCGTTAACGGTAGACTTTTTCAATTTTTCCTTTAATGCTTTAATATTTTCAATAGTTACGCTATGATTAAACAGGGTATCTATTGAAATTTCATTTCCGAATTTTTCTTTTAATTTAAATGACAAATCACGAATGTCTTTTGCGCTATATTTCAGGTTGTATTTGTTATCAGCAAATTCATCAATTCCAATTCCAACAAAAAAACGCTTGGATATTGATTCCTTGAGGTTTAAAAATGTGCTTACAATTTCAACTGAGGAGGAAATGCCATCCGAATCTGAAACAGATAATTGTAAACTGTTCAACCCTCTCACGAGGGGAATCGTAATCAATTGCTGAACTTGCAGAGATGGCAATGCTACAGGCAAGCCAAGTTTTCCGAATATGGGGATACCGTTATCTAAAATATGTAAGTATGATATTGGTTTGCCAGAAATTGATTTGGCATTGATTGAAAGTTTTAGCTCCGACAAATCCACTATTTCCGGAACATCTTTTTTATTCAGAATAGAAAATATTGGCCGATTATCGATTCCATCATCAAAGATTTTTTTTGCATTAATCCGTTTTCTTTTTTCAACTGCTTTACCAATCAATTGGTTATAGCTCACATTCAAAGAGCCTGATTGTAACAAAACCGAATCGGGTCTGTTGAAAAATAAGTCGTAATCACTCGGCATAAACCCCTTTCTATTTCGTATAAATGCAAGGTTGTCAATTGCAGACTTTTCTCCCCTATATAGATAATTATTGAGTATTTCAACTGGCTTAAATTCCTCAAAAGAAGTAAAATAAAGATAACTCAGGTTACTATTAATGAGATGATATTCGGTTTTTGAAGAGAAGCCAAATCCTGTGGGTTGATGAGAAATGGTAAAAAAAGAACTTAACGGATCTACATGATAAAGTAGTTTATGGTCTGATAATCGAAAAAGGTCAAAACGATTGTAGCTTTCGGATGCCACTTGGTCATTATTAATATCTGTTTCAAATGAAAGGAAATTAGGATCTGCAAAAACAAACGCTTCTATTACCTCAGCTTCGTCTAATTTAACATTAAAAACCTTAATAGTATTATCAATGATATTCTGGGAATACCATAAAACATCCTGTGATTTGTCAAAGCAGTAGAATTGAAGAAATTTTTTCTGTTCAAAAATCTTAGAAAATAATCTTTTATTAAACCGAATGTCCCAAATTTCTAAAACATCCAAACCCTTCTGCCGAAAGTTGACTGCGATATAATTATTAGTGGCTGATATTTTACATAAATCATTTATCAAACTAGTCTCATAATCTGGGCTATTAAAAATTAATTTTCCTGTTGAATCAATGATTACATAGCGATCAAATGTTTTATTATTCAACGTAGTATGGCCTATTTCCAGTATACTCCCTTTATCCAGTCTACTAATACCAGACACTTCATATGGGAGCAACAATCGGTCATCTTGTGTTAATTTCCTGGAATCAAACAAAACAGTAAATATGCTTTTATGTAATGTGTCTACATTGTCAAACATATCTTTTATATGAAATGAGTATGAATTTTTTCCCAGGTTCTCCAAGTGAATTAAACCATAAACAAAATTTTTACCACTTGAAGATAATGTCAGCGTACCATCCTTGTCATTTATAATAAAATGACAATTACCGCCTATGAGGAAAGTGGGGGAAGTTTTATTACTGGAATAAACTACCAATGTATCAATCGAAAAAAAACCAGATTCTTTTTGCCCAATTATATGATAATTCCCTCCCTTATCATACAATTTAACCAAGTATTTATACTCCAGCTGATTTGCTGTTTTTCTGAATGAAGCTTGAACTTTTTTCCGCGTAAGATCATACATATTTAGTTCACCATACATTTTTAAAATGCCAGGATATTCAGCAACAGATGCCACTAATTGAGTGCTGTCTTTATTGAAACAATGGAATTTCACAGAATTAAAAAGGACAGGAAAATAACTAGTGTCCAAATCCGGTAAAGATATCCTAACCAGTTTTGTGAAACCATAGTTCACCAGAACACTGCTGTCCTGAGGAAAAGAGAATAACTGTGAGATCCCATTTGATGGCTGAGGATTCATGCCATATTTACTTTTAACGACCGGTATTTCACTAGGAAATAAAACTTCCCTTTTTGCTTTTGAAGTCAAATTGTAAATACAAATCCTTCCTTGAGCAATGGCTCCGATGTATTTAGGGCCAATATGTGGTATTACAAATACCAAGCCCTGCTGCTGCAAAAGACTGTGTATTGGAAAATTAAAAGGATGAAAAATAATTTCAGGAACCAAGCGTTCGTCAATTTTAAGCACATCCCCATGGAATGTTCCAGCTAAAATTTTATTTTCGTATCCGTATTCTGCGAATGCAGTAATTGAGTGAGAGGTAGAAACAGATGCTACAACCGCTTTATGTTTTATGTCAAATAAAATAAGTCGGCAGTTTTTGCTGTCGTCATATACGGTTTGTTTTTTTTCATCTGAAGAAGAGAAATACACATCTCCATTTTTACTAACTGGATACGTTTTGGTATTTATCAATATTATATCCTTATTCCAAGGTAAGGGCAAATAATTGATGATGAACTCCGGAAATTTCACTTGGTTAAATAAGGTATCCACTTTTCCTGAAATGATATCTGCCGTTAACAACTCTTGGCCAGTAGAAATGAGGATACCGCTATCTCTTAAAAAAAATGTTTTTCCCTTTCCAGGGATATCAAAATCCCCAAGATCCAATTGCAAAGTACCCAGCTGTATTTTTGAGGTTTGGTCAATCAATGTAAAAATGTCCTCACTCTTGAATAAATAAACATTTTGACTGCTTCCTGAAAAAACTTCACTTACTTTATCTAAGCTTATTTGTTGCTTGAGGATGGGAATTTCTTGGGTATAGGATTTAGTGCAACAAAAAAAGGAAAGTATAAAAAAGGAAAAGATATTTTTTTTCAATTGCTATATTTTAATAATAGTTACCAAGGAAAACAATACCCGTAAAAACAATCATTCATTGGATTGCTAGTTCAATTAATAAGTGTAGCACTAGGTTTCATCCAAATCAGGGCAATCCGGTAATTAAAAATTACTCCTGATATTTCATTGTAAGTATTCCGAAGCCGCACCAACCACCTACTTCTGCAAACCATTCACCAACTTCACCGCATTTTCTCCCACACCATCTACAATCTGGCTACTATTGTCCAATAACATTTTGGCGATGAATTTATCTTTGGAACTTTCCTTCACTTTAATACTGATGGCGTACCCTCCCTGGCTGTAACATGGTTTTGTTTGACCATCCTGGTCTACATAATAACCAAAAGAACGGGGAATGATAAAACTTTTACCATCCAGGTTTTTCCCTTTTAATTTATCATAATAGGCCGTAAAGCCTTCGCTTCCTTTGTCCAGTGGTGCATCCCTCAATAACAGATAAAATTTTCCGGTTTCCACATCGGTAAATAATTGCCCCATGCTATTTACATAGGAAGTGCTAAACGTAATTTCAATATCCATATTGATGGCATTCTTTTGACCTGCAGTTATTTTGGCCTTTGTTTTATGTAGCGTTAAATCCTGTAGTTTCAATCTGAAAATAGAATTATTGATAATCTCGTTAGAACGACTAGCGTCTATCACAAAACTGGCGATGAAGGCCGTATCGATTTGTCCCTCTTTGTTTACAAAACTGCGAACCAGCCTGAAACCCTTAAATTGTAATCCTACAGGATCAAATGCACTCTCTGTGGAAAGCTGGTCGTAAAAATAAAGGTTCGTTGTGGCGAATGAGTAGTCTGCCGTGTACTTCTTGCGATCTTCCGCAATCATTTTTTTTATGGCACCTGTGGCCAATGATACGGCTCCTGCAATCGGAATTCCCCGGTTGGCTCCAGCACCTCTGCTAGCAAATGTTTGAATGCTTTGTTGCTTTAGCGATGCATAATCTATTACATCACTTCCCTCCCTGATGGTGATATCTTTTTGCTCATCCTTGACAGAATAGCCAAACTGAGTACTTTTACAAGAAACCCCTAATACCAAAACGAAAAAAACAGCCGTGACAAAATTTAATAGGAAAAGAGTCTTCATGAGAATATATTTTTTAAATAACAACCTTAATATTTATAGCTTCAAACAAAAAAGCGATAAACATATAAATAAAACCCCAGAAAAAATCAGGGCAAAACAGATCTTTAAAGCTTATAAAATTGTTTAGAGGCCCTAAAAAAGGCCTCTAAACAGATAAGTTAAACTAATATTTGATTAGTAAAGTTTGAAATGATAGTAACCGGAACAATCTCCGGCATCATTCCATACCCTTGTACCACCAGTAGATTTGCAATAGATGGTAGTGTAGCCATAGGTATTTACTGTTAAAGAGCCATAACCGCTCATGGTTCCGCGGTAGGTACCATCTACATAAACTTTTACATACAATCCAGAGTAATTGTCAAAATAAATTGAGCAATCACCACGTTCCTTAACCGACTTTTTGTCTTCGGCTGGAACGTCTGCTTTAATCTTAGGGTCAGCAGCGCCGCGGGAAGCAGAGTAAGCCGTGGAGACTACTTTTTTGTCGATTGTCTTTTTTTGCTGGCTGAATGATGTTGCGAACAATGCAGTCAATGCAAAGGAAAGGAGAAACAGTGTTTTTTTCATTTTGTTTGATTTTTGTTTTGGGTTAAAAAAAATTTTTATTGTGATGCTTCTATCATAAAACGTTCTTGAATTCATTTTGGAGATATCCCGCTTTTTCTTTCGAGCTCCATAAAATCCATTTTGTTTCGGTATCTACTTTCACTGGGTTTAATTTCTGTGGCCTTTCGGTAATAGCCTCTTGCCTCGGCAATAAAATGGTTTTGCTCCAGCACAAATCCGGTGGCATACTTGCGTTCTGCCCGGTCGGATATTTCTTTTAGCTGCTTCTCACATTCCGCAAAGAGGGAATCATAATCAGATTTATCCCACATTTTAATGTATTTCCGGCTGCACATTTCATTTCCATTGATGGTCAAATTCCAGTACACCTCTTTATATTTGCCCATGTGATTTTTTATGCTATCCAAATAAATGCCGTTCCCTGCCACATCACAGGTATATAACAGAGTACCACCTGATTCACTATTAAACATTACAAAGGAAATCTGACTTGCCTGCAAAGCTGTTTCCCATGAAATCCAGATATTCCCGTTACTGTTGTATATCGTATCAAATATTGGTTCAAATTTTATTCCCGGACAACCCCTTACAACCGCACCGGCATTTTGCATGTATTTTCTCCTCGTCCCTTCTGGAGTGGAATGTGGATGGGTAAACTCATCCCATATAAATTCAAAATAACGTGCTGTGATGGAATGGGTTTCAGGCGTACAGGAATCGATGAACCCCTTAAGCTTGTGTACACCCTCCCTTTTTATCGTGAATACACGATACCCCTCACATATTAATACAACAGAGGAATTTCTTGCTATCGTAATGCTGTTGCCAGAATTAAGTACTTGCCCAATGCGCAACGAGCTAATAAGGCCATTTTCTTTCAGTTTAACCGAACCTTTTAGTTGGTACACAAGGAAAACCTGCTCCCCTTTGGCAACAGAAAAAAGCAATGAGAAAAATATAAAAAGCCTCGTAAACATCAATGTTTTGATTTTGAAAATTGGGTTCTAAATGAAAAACGTTTGTTGGCCCAATGGGCAAACCCTTCATAAAAATATAATACATCCACAGCCAGTACAATCCCCCCCATAACAGCAGCAAAATCGATGGAGGTATTAAGGTATTTTGAAAAGAGTATGCCTAAATAAATAAAGAAAACGGTGAGTAGTAACTGTACAGATTTAGCCGAAAGATGAAACCACATGTGATGCTCTAGGTAATACCTGAGAATAAATGCCACAAAAAACCAGGTAAGCAGCACGGCCAATACCCAATTAATCCAAGATGGGGACTGGTATATGTAATTGTTTTCTAATATCATTGAAATGATGTTGGCTTGAATGATTACACCATTCATATCAGGGATTGATTTACCCGCAAACTTTTCATTTAGTGGTGTATAATGCTTGTCTTCAATGTTCGCAGGATTATCATCCACATAACCAACGAGTATGATTTTGTCTTTAAAGATGGTTTTGTCGGTTCTGTCGCTCAGTAAATCCTGATAATTCACGATGAAATATTGATCCGACTGTCGTTGGTAGTTAATATTCTCTAAGGCGTGGTTTCTCTTTTTTAATTGCCCAAACCTCACCTCATCTGCCTGTTGAACTACTGCAGCCGAAAAGCTATTTATAACCGTATTTTGATACTTCTCAAAAGGGGAAAAATACCGAATTACACCTTTTTTTTCACCCACCAGGTTTACATATCCAAAATGGCTTGTTTCAGTCTTGAAAAAATCGCCATGTTCACTTACGGAACCATGCTCAAAATCGGGTTTTACACTCAACACGAGAAGGGATGATTTTTTTATTACATCTGCCAAAACAGAGTCTGACATGCCATCCTTGGCTTCATTAAACAAAACGTCCAACCCAATGGCAGCAGGACCCGCAGAATCCAAAATTTTAATTACAGCCGCAATTTCTGACCTGTTGGCATTTCCGATATTAACCACCATCAATTTTTTGTCTACCGCATTGTCTCTATGAATTTTTAGGGTAGAAAAAGACATGTCATTAAATCTAAGGTCGGATAAAGCTAATTTTAAAGGGTCAAGTAAATGTGTGTTCAGAGGCACCAATGACAATAACCCCATCACTAAAAAAACAGCGAAAGTTGCAAGAATGGTATCCCTTTTGAAAAAATATTTCATCCCTAGTTACTGAATTTTAATGTACCGTTTTTACAGAAAGTCTTAACAAATTCCAATTTGCAGGCGTGGCGCTTTTTTGCCCCCTAGCAGTGGACTCATTACCCATATCAAGCAAATTTGTGAGTGGATTATAATCTCCCTTATCAACCCCACGAACACCCATTTGGTTAAATATTTTGTTATATCCTGTAATAGGCTCCTTTGATGCAATCAGAAAATAGCTGTCTGTTCCCACCGGCTCTGCAGCCTCCATTTCATCGTAAATAATAAATTTATTGATTGGCCCAGTTTCTGAAAAGAAGGGGAATTTGTTCTGGCTGTTCCCATCGCCCTCAGAAGGATAGATCAATTGCATTTTACCATTTATATCAATTGTGAAAACATATATGTACTTTGTATCAATCTTTTTTGACAGGTAATCTGCATCAGCCTCAATGGATAAGGACAGTGATTTTCCGATTTTCACGCCAGACATACCAATCACGGCCTTGGACACTTTGTCGCGCATAGTCAGGTGGTAAGGGAAAAAACCGGCATTCTTTGGGGGTGCCATCGTTACCCAGCCCCTGATTTTGGATAGTCTCAAAGTGGTTTCAAAAAGGCTATCCACAACGTCCTTGTATGTTGCCCCTCTATTATTAGTAAGCGGAAAGAGTTTGGTGCTGATGGGCATGGAAAACAAGCTATCCTTAACAGAAAAACTAGATTTAATAAAGCCATAAGCGAGCTTGTCGTTTTCATCTATGCTTCCATAAAGAATGTACTGTGCTTCTGAGGGCTTATTTACAATTTGAATAGACTTAAAAATACTGTATTTGTACTTTAGAGAATCATAAAGTGCCGTTACTGGAGGCAAACTTATGAAAAGATTTTTGTCCTTTGACAAAAGGTCTATTGCGGCTTGATTGAAATCCTTCAACTCGCTCATTCCAGACTTCATGTTCTGGAAATTATTTACGATGAATTTATTACTGTCTGCAAAAATGGAAATATCAGGATCCACCAAGTCAAAACGATTGAAGGATTTATTCTTTTTAGACTGCTTCAGCTGCAGCCCTACAGCTGCGAGTTTTTGCAAGTATTCATAGCTGTATTTTCCAGAGGGAATATAAATTTTCAACAACGGCCCTTGGGACGAAACCCAGTTGGTAACTTCTACCAACTCACCAGGTTTTATCTTATTCTTGTCGCCTGAAACAATGACGGCTTCGCACTGAGTAATTCCTGCAAGACGTATAACTTTTAATTTTATTGCCCCGTCCTTACTGGACAACTCATTGTCTGCACTTATTCCAGCAGCCTGACCACCCTGAATTGTGACCAGATTATCCTTTACAGAAAGAACGGGAAACTGCATTCTATCAGACATTTTTGACCTGTCCAATCCAAAAAGGGTTTGGTCGAATCGGGAGGCATCGCCTGCCAACACCGGTTCTTGAGTTTTTCCGTTACTCTTAAGTATTGCCCTTAAGCCTGAAAACAGGTTTTGTACTGAAGCCGTTACAGACTGCTGATCCAATGCCTTTACTAAGGAAAGTGTGAATGCACCATGCGCACTGTCATAGTCATCAAATTGCTCTTGGGCAAATTCGTTGTCTTGAGCCGCAGAAATAATTAAATATCCAGATTTATCCCTTGTTTCTGGAGCAATGGGAGATGAATTGTCTTTAGAGTCATAGTTACTTTCTGCTATATACCTACTTTTAGAAGGATAGATTCCCCTTGCGATGGATCCGCTATGACAACAGTCGTAAATGACGGTGAGTTTAACGCCTTTGTCCACAAACCGGTTAAAAATCTTTGCCAATTCCTTATCACGAATATCAGAAACTCCTTCCTTCCAAGTATCCACAGGCACCATGGACTCATCCTTATTGTCCTTCTCTGATGACATAGAATTTTTCACTTGGCTGCCGTGCCCTGCATAATAAATAAATGCAATATCACCGGAATCGCTCTTCTTCAAGAGATTTTCCATACATTCCAGGATCCGATTCCTCGTAGCCTCTTGATTCACGATTTCAACCACGTTTTTCTCAGAGAAAGAAAAATGTGAAATGATGACCTGTTTCATTAAATCCGCATCATTTTTACAGCCATCGAGGGTGGGCCAATTTATCCGTGCATTTGATGAAGTTATTTGGGCATCCTCTGGCGGAGCATATGTATCAATACCAATTAATAATGCCCTTTGATTTTGACAATAAGTACACGAAAAAAAATATAAAAACAAAAAAGACAGAAGCGCTTTTTTAAAATAATTTTTCATTAAAAAATATTTTATTTTGTAAAATCAAAAACCTTTTGGATTTGCTGTATTATTTTAATTACCGGAATTAGGCAAAAACGAATTCCAAACAGAATTAGTCATTTGTTCAAGCAAATTATAAACCCATGGTTGTTTTCATGAATTAATAAACGACAAACTTATACTTTATCGCAACCCAAAAAATACCTACTAGTAGGTATTTTTTACCCGAAAAAGGGGAAAAAAAGGGCTTTTTGTACCCTTCTACAAAAAAAACCGCCCACTATATCTCAAAATCAATCAAATTTCTATTGCTGTAACATACAAGAAAAAAAGACATTTTTTTTAACGCTATGCGTTTTTTTGGATTGCCTCATTTATAAAAGAATGATGGCAAGCCACAACTGCATCTTCATATTTAGACATCTGTAAAACCAACTGAATAATCTGTTTGGAGGTGCAAAATGACACCGCCGGTTAAATTTTAACAGCATATCCTTTACTAGGTGAGAACTGACGGTATCCACCCAACGCAAAAGGACAAATTGGTTTCACTACCAATTTGTCCTTTTTTTATTTTTGCCTATAGTTAAGTGTAGTGTATTAATACAGCGAAAAACCTAATTTGTTTTTCGGTTAGAAATGTTCCATTTTTTCAACTTAAGTTACTACCTACATGAGCAAAGCTTTTGTGTCAGCATTATTACCAAAAAGATTGGGAACATTCGTACAGAAATGAGCACTGCCCAATTTATTAATAACAGCATTTGATTTATTGTTATTACAAGAAGTGGTAAATAAAAGCAGAGAAAAAATAATTGATTTACCCATTATGAACTTGTGCTTTGTAAACTTTAGAGGAAAGTAAATTATAAATTAAAATTAAACTTATGCATTGTAGTTGATCTGTAAACTTTACCAGGCTCTATCACTGTTGTGGGGAAAGTTGGTTGGTTGGGCGAATCAGGAAAATGTTGTGCTTCCAAACAAAAAGCAGTTCTATGTTCATCCCTTTTGCCACTTTTAAAAACGTCCTTGCCTTCCATGAAATTACCACTATAAAATTGCAGTCCAGGCTCTGTTGTTGAAACCTCCATCACAATTCCTGAAACATCTGCTTTTGCAACTGCAACCAACTCTGGATACTGGGTAATGCCTTTATCTAAACAAAAATTATGGTCGTAGCCATTCCCGTTTTTTATTTGCTCATCATCAACATTTATGCGTTTACCAATTTTATGAAAAGCACTGAAGTCAAAGGGCGTATCGTGTACAGCCTCCGTGCCTGCTGGAATTGAATTTGCATTTATCGCAATAAACTTCTTTGCATTTAACTTCAATTCATGATTCAGGATATCACCAGATCCTTCTCCATTAAGATTCCAGAAATTATGATTCGTAATATTTGCAATCGTTTTTTTATCAGTTGATATTTCATAATCGATTCTAAATTCATTGTCATCGGTTATTGAATATAAAACTTTAGTTGTCATGGTTCCGGGGTAACCATCTTCTCCATCTACAGATAAATAACTCAGCTCCAAAGAATTCTCTTTAACCTGTAAAACATCCCATACACGGTTGTGAAATCCATTGCTACCTCCGTGTAATGCATTAGGCCCATTGTTTCGTTCCAGCTGGTAAGTTTTTTCATCCAAGGTAAATTTTCCATTAGCAATACGGTTTGCGAAACGACCAATTATTGCGCCGTAAAAAGGGCAATCAGCTTTGAAATAATCTTCAATACTTTTAAAGCCCACAACAATATCCACCAGTATTCCGTTTTTATCTGGTATTAAAAAACGTACAACCCTTGCGCCATAATTTGTTATTGCAACGGAAATCGTTTTATTTTTTATGAAGTAAATATCTATCTCCTTACCATTAATTTCACTCTTAAAATTTTTTTCTAACCCAGACATAATTAATGTATTCTAACGTATTGGAATTTAAAAGCTTACCAAAATTTTGCATAGATCAAAGTTATCATTAAAAGAATAACGACTATCAGCACTGTGTGTAAAGGTTTTATTTTAAACATACTGCTGTCTATTTCTAATCCTTTTGAATTAATCTTTGGACCAAATAAACTAATCACTACCATTATGGCTACAGTAAAAAAGAAACAATAACCCATATTAAGTAGGAAGGGTATTTCATAAACGCCATCGCCCTTTTTAAAAGCGGTATAAGGCCATGTTTCATTTCCAAATACAGCGGGTGCATAATTCAGAAAAAAAATAAAAACAAAAATTAGCACAATAAACCCGCCATGGCTGGACCACCTATGGTATGTTTCAAGAAAAAGCCAAGAATAAAATCTATAACACTTGCGGGTGTATTTTCCAGCAAGGCCGAAAAATCATTCCTAAAAACAAAGGAGTCTTTATAATATGGCTTCGCACTTCCATCAGACCTTTTGTTGCAAGGGGCACAAATAACAATTAGTATTGTATTACGTTCTATCGTCTTTAATAACTCCTCTGTTTTACCTTACAAAGGTCTTTTAATTCTATGAGGAGAAACCAAAACCCAATCGCCGGTGAGTATATTTAACCTTGTATGCGAGTGCCATTTTAAATCAAACATAATGTATTAAATTATTGATGTTCCATTTTCTATAGATGCGATATAATAATTTAATGGCAGCCCCATTGCTGCTTCATAAGCCGGCTCAATTTGCTTTATAAGTTGCTCAATAGCTTCTTCCTTTACCAGATTAATGGTGCAACCACCGAAGCCACCGCCCATCATGCGTGCACCAAAAACAGCATTGTTGTTTTGTACGAAGTCAACCAGATAATCAAGCTCTTTGCAACTCACATCATATATATTGCTTAAGCCATGATGTGTTTCAAACATTTTTTTTCCAAGTGCATTGATATCCCCGACTTTTAAATCTTCGCAACCCTTCTGTAGACGGTCTATTTCCTGCACAATAAAACGACTGCGCTGATCAATTAAAAGACTTTTGGGTAATACATAGTCATTTAACATTGCTTCACTTACATCTCTAAAAGAGGTTACCTCCGGGTGGTATTCTTTTATCCATTCAACTGCTTGTTCACACTCCAGCCTTCGGGTATTGTATTCTGATGTTGCAAGCGAATGTTTCACATTTGTGTTAAATAATAAGATTTTTATACCATCTAAATTAAAGGGCACATATTCATATTCCAATGAGCGGCAGTCCAATTTCATAACATGATTATACTTTCCCATCACAGATGCAAACTGGTCCATAATACCACACATAACACCGGCATATTCATGCTCCGCTTTTTGTGCCATTAGCACCATTTCAATTTTACTAAACTTGGTATGCAATAATTCATCTAGTGCAAAAACGGTGGCACATTCCACCGCTGCCGATGAAGAAAGACCGGCACCTATTGGGATATCGCTCGTAAGGATGGCATTAAAACCTTTAAGTTGAATATTTTTTTTCTGAAACTGTGCTACAGCACCCAAAATATAATTAGGCCAGCTGATATCCTCTACAGGTTTTAAATCTTTTATTGATATTGAAAAAATCTCATTGAGGTCTTGTGCCATTAAGTGTATTTCATCATCATCTCTTAAGGCAATAGCTAGATAAGCAGCTTTGTTAATTGCCGCCGGCAGCACAAATCCACCGTTGTAATCAGTATGCTCGCCAATTATATTTACACGACCAGGTGATCGTACGATAAGAGGAGTTTGGCTTGTTTCGAATGTTTTTCCAAACACCGTTTTTAAATTATTTATAATATTTTCCATAACAGGATTTTTATAAAAAAGATTGATTTTATAGACTAAAAATAGTTTTTAATTCAGAATTATCAAACTTGAATTGAATGATATCTAAGGTTAATTTAACGACCATGTATCTATCAAATAAATTACTGGTTTTCCTTCTTCAAATGTAATGTTTAACCAGATATATTTACCTCCAACTAGAGTATCTGGTATCCACCTATTACCCCAATAAATGAACCTATTCTTTTTCCATACTGCAGGTAAATTATAAGTATTCTGTGAATGAAAAGTTTTTGTTTGTTCCTCTTTTGTTCCTTTTACAAGATTACTCAATGACTGCCAAGAACCATAAATATTATCAGTTACAAATGAAAGCTCGGGGTTAGGTTTCCACCGTGTTTTACCTGATGCAAATAAAAATACTCTTTATTGTATTTAAAAATTGCAGGCACTTCGTTGCCCTGGCCCAACAAAATTCGATAATATTGATAAAAAAATGATGCGTACGTTTTATTTAACCACAATTGCCATCCTTATACTATCTGCTGTATCATTCGCACAGCCCGCTGTAAACCAGCAACGCATGGAAAAACGAATTGCTGAATTAGCACAGTTTGGAAAAGATGCCAATGGCAGAGGCTATCGGGTAGCCTATACAAAAGGAGATGTAGAGGGAAGAAATTATTTTATGGGATTGATGCGCAATGCAGGCCTTGAAGTGAGTATTGACGATGCCGGCAATATTATTGGGAAAAGAAAAGGCGAAGACGCATTATTAAAGCCAATTGCGTTTGGATCCCACCTTGATATGGTTCCTGATGGTGGAAATTACGACGGCTGTTTAGGATCTATAGGCGGATTGGAACTGATAGAAGTTTTCAACGAAAACAAGATCACCACAAAACATCCTTTAGAACTGATTATTTTCTCAAACGAAGAAGGCGGTACAGATGGTTCAGCAGCCATGGCAGGGAACTTTAGCCCTGATGCTTTAAAACTTAAAACCCAAAGTGGTTTTACAATTGCTGAAGGAGTAAAAGCTATTGGCGGAAACCCTGATAACATCAAAGCAGCTGCTCGCAAAAAAGGAGACCTTACTGCGTTTATAGAATTGCACATTGAACAGGGCGGTTTATTGGAAAAAGAAAAATTACAAATAGGCGTTGTTGAAGGAATTGTAGGAATTGAACACTGGGAAGTTGTAGTAGAAGGTTTTGCCAACCACGCAGGTACCACACTCATGAACATGCGCAGCGATGCGCTACTTGCTGCCGCACAATTTATTGTAGCAGTAAATGAGGAAATAACAACAGTACAAGGTAGGCAAGTGGGCACAGTTGGAAAGATTGTCGCTTTGCCAGGTGCGTTTAATGTTATACCGGGCAAAGTAAATTTAGGTTTGGAAATCAGGGACCTCAACTACGAAAAAATCTGGCAATTGTTTAAAGCCATTGAGCAAAGGGTAAAAAATATTGAAACAGCTTCTGGTACTCATTTTACATTTAATCATCAAAACAATGCACCTAAGCCGGCATTGACAGATAAATCAATTCAGGATAAAATTGTAGCCAACGCAAAAGCCCTTGGTCTTACCTATCAGTTTATGCAAAGCGGCGCAGGGCACGATGCACAAGAGATTTCAACGATTGCTCCCGTGGGAATGATCTTTGTGCCAAGTGTAGCAGGTATAAGCCATTCGCCCAAAGAATTTACAAAGGGAACGGATATGGCCAATGGAGCAAACTTACTGCTGAAAACAATTTTAGATATTGACAAACAGTAAGAAAAAATGAGTGAGAAGCGTTGATTATAAAACAGTTGAAATGCCATTTGATTTTATAAACAAAAATGAAGCGCCAACCGGAGTCGCATAAAATGAGTATTTTAAAAATAATGTAAAGCACATTTCTTATAAAAAAAAAGACTAATTAATTCAAACTGTACAAGGAAAAAAAATAACGGATGTTTTCAACTTGAGCATTTCATTGTATTCTATTTTTGTAAAAAATTTATCCTGCAAACCCAAACAGTTTTTAGACTCATAAAATTTGATTAATTTGTAAAAAAAACTGATTGAAACTGTACCCTAAAATATTTCGATATTTAATTGTATCCATATTTTTACTTTTAAAAATCCAATTTGCTTTTGCACAAATGGAATTTGTACAAAACAAGGGGCAATGGAAAAAGCAAATAAATTACAAAGGTGATTTTAACACAGGGTCTTTTTTTTTGGAAAACAACGGATTTACCGTTTTGTTAAACGACCCTGAAGATGTACAAAAACTTTCGGCAAAAAAACATGGTCTTTTTAGAAAAGGGGAGATAACAAACGTAAAAGACAGCCTGGTTTTTCACTCTTTTGCTTACAATGTTACTTTTGTGGGAGCGGCACTAAATCCTGAAAAAATTCCTGACAAACCATTGCCAACTTACAATAACTATTTTATTGGGAATGATAAATCAAAATGGGCAGGTAATTGTAAAATTTATACAGCTGTTACTTATAAAAATATTTATCCAAATATTGATGTTAGATATTACAGCACTCAAAATAAATTGAAATACGATTTCATTGTCCACCCAGGTGGAAATCCTTCTGCTATTACCTTGCAATATAATGGTGGGGTAAATTTATCGCTTATAAATAAACAACTAGTTATTGGTACATCTGTTGGAAACGTAACAGAAATGGAGCCATATTCTTATCAAACAAATACCAATTCAAAACAAACTGTCACCACAAAATATATTGTAAAAAACAATTTGGTAACTTTTGCCATAAGCAAATACGACCCTTCCGCAACTTTAATCATTGATCCGCAATTAATTTTTTCATCTTTTACCGGCAGCGTTTCAGATAACTGGGGTTATACGGCAACACCTGGAGCAGACGGCAGTTTTTTTGCTGGAGGTGTCGCTTTCGATAATGGATATCCTGCGTCACTAGGAGCATTTCAAACCGTCTATCAGGGTACTATACCAGGGTCTTATGCAGTAGGTTTTGATATTTCTATTTTTAAATTTTCGCCAGATGGCAGGTTTAGAATGTATGCAACATATATTGGCGGTAGTGGTGAAGAACAGCCACATAGTATGATTGCAGATGCCGCCGGAAATTTAATTATTGCAGGTAGGAGCACTTCTAACAACTATCCCCTACTTACAGGCATACCTAATACTGGTCTTGGCTATGATATCGTGGTAACAAAATTAAATGCAACCGGCACCGCTTTGCTTGGCTCGGTAAAAATTGGTGGCTCTGGTGCTGACGGTGTAAATATAAAAGACAAAGCATCTAGTTTAGGTGATACGAGCCTTAGTAGAAACTACGGAGATGATGCTCGCAGTGAAGTACTGCTCGATGGTTCAAATAACGTAATATTGGCGTCTTACACTCAATCGACAGATTTCCCCACTGCAAACGCAAGCCAGACTTCCTTTGGTGGTGGCCTTCAAGATGGGGTGATCGTAAAGTTTACCCCAAACCTGTCGTCTCTTATTTTTTCAACCTTTTTTGGGGGCAATAAAAACGATGCGTGTTTTGTGGGGGCAATAAACCCAATAACCAATAATTTATACATAGGTGGCGCTACGGAAAGCAGCAATTTACCGGGCAATACGGCAGGCACAATCAATCCAGATTTTTTAGGTGGTATCGATGGTTTTGTTACGGAGCTACAATCTAATTCTTCATCTTTGATACGAACAACTTATATAGGCACACCAAGCATTGACGCCGTTTATGGGCTTAAGTTTGATCGTTTTGGTTACCCTTACATTATGGGAACTACCACCGGAAATTGGCAGGTTCAAAATGCATTATTCTCAAACCCAGGAGCTAAGCAGTTTATTGCTAAACTACAGCCCGATTTATCAACTTTTGTTTACACTACAAAGTTTGGAACCAATGAACCAACTCCAAACATTTCTCCCATTGCGTTTTTAGTTGACAGATGCGAAAATGTATATGTCTCCGGTTGGGGAGGCAATGTAAATGGCGGCTATTCCAACAGTGGAACCGCAGGTTTGCCTGAGGTAAATCCATTACCCAATATACCCGCGGCAGATGCTAGTGACTTTTATTTTTTTATCTTAGAAAAGAACGCACAGTCACAATTATTCGGTTCTCATTTTGGTCAAGATGGCGGTGTTGGAGATCATGTAGATGGTGGAACGAGCCGCTTTGATGCAAATGGAATTATTTACCAGGCAATTTGTGCTAATTGTAACAAAAATTTCGCCCCAACTTTTCCAACTTATCCCACTGGCCCAACATTTCCATGGTCATCTACAAACAACAGCAATAATTGTAACCTTGCGGCGGTAAAAATAGATTTAGATTTTTCAGGAGTTGCCACAGAAATACAATCATCTATCAATGGTGTTTTAAATGATACAATTGCCTGCTTTCCCATTTTAGTTTCTTTTAGAGATACACTACAAAAAGGTGTTACCTATTTCTGGAATTTTGATGCTCTAAATTTTCCTAATAATATAGATGCCATTACAACTCATGCAGATACCTCGCATTATTATACTGCTGCGGGCCTTTATAGAGTAAGGCTTATTTCAGAAGACTCTACTACCTGCAATATAAGAGACACTTCCTATATTAACATTACAGTTTCAGATAGGAGGGTTTTTCCTTCCTTTACTGCAAAAAGAATACAACCGTGTAACGTTAATAAATACATTTTTGAAAATACTTCTACTACTTTCGATGGATCTTCGTTTGTAACCACATCTTTTGTATGGGATTACGGTGATGGATCACCAAAAGATACCACAAACAAACTACCCAATAGGCAACATACATATCCAGGCTTAGGTACTTATTTTGTTACGCTCACCGTAATAGATCCTCGCTATTGCAACGCCCCCATAACCGATACAGTCATTATTACAGTGTTGCCAAATGTAAAATCTGTGCCTGTTGTTGCAGCTTCACCTGCATGCACACCTGCCGATATTTCATTTAAAAATAGTTCTATACTCGGTGTTACTTGGTTATGGCAAATTATAGATTCTGCAAACAATATCATTGACACATCCACCTTATTTGAGCCAACTTTTACCCTCACCAATGGTGGGAATTATAAATACAGGCTCATAGCTTTTAACCCTGCAACCTGCAATTTAGCTGATACATCTGCCTACATTAGTTTAACGATTTACAACACGCCCAACGCATTATTTGACTACTCCCCTATTCCTCCACAACCTAATACATTGGTGAAATTTAGAAACCTAAGCACTAATGCGACTAGTTACTTTTGGGATTTTGGTGATGGGGAAAGTTCTACTTTGTTTGAACCGTTGCATGAATTTATAAAAATGGGTGACTACAAAGTTACCCTGTATGCTTACAATCGATTAATTTGTATTGACACTTTTAGCCTTACAATAAGTGTAATTATAGTGCCGTTATTGGATGTGCCAAACGCCTTTACACCCGGCAAATTTGGCAACAATAGCATCGTTTACGTTAGGGGTTTTGGTATTGAAAAAATGGAATGGAAAATATACAATCGTTGGGGAGAATTGGTTTTTAAAAGCAATAGCAAAACAAAAGGTTGGGATGGATATTACAAAGGTAAATTGCAACCAATGGATGTGTATACTTACACCCTTAACGCCGAGTTTGTTGATGGACAAAAGGTACAACGAACAGGAGATATTTCATTGCTTAGATAATTTTATTTAATTTCTTAGTGGGAGCAAAACACATAGCAATACAAATAAATCCCCAATAGAAATTCAACAATTGAAGGGCCGAGGGATAGCAGCAATCGCCAAATGGAGGCTTATGAACCCCGCAAAGCCGATGAATAAACGACCTGCCTGCAGACAGTTCAAAGCAGATCACCCTGACAAGTGTTAAAAAAGGTTTGTTGGTGAAAGCCCCAAAACTCATTAAAAAATCGAAGCCTATCTATTACAATGCTTCAGTACATAGGCACAGTCTGATTTATATTCATAAAAGAAATCACATTGAAAGTTAAAAAATTGATCTTCTTATTTCAACACAGATATTACACACCCCCATTAAAGTCTGGTGATTTTTATAGATATTTGCACAATCTCTAAAAAATGAATGCGTTAATAAAGCAAGCCACCATTATCTGTTCATCGTCTACTTTTCACCATCAGGTAAAAGATATATTAGTTGTTGATGGAATTATTAAAGCAATTGAAGACGACATCTCAGCAGAAGATACACAAATCATAGCAGGGAACAATTTGCACCTCAGCATTGGCTGGATGGATATTTTTGCGGATTTTGCTGAGCCTGGTAATGAGCACAGAGAAACACTTGAAAGTGGGGCAAACGCAGCAGCAGCAGGTGGTTTTACGGATGTAATGTTGGTGCCGGATACTTTACCTACCGTTTCTTCCAAAGCACAGGTTGAATTTTTGATTGAACGTGCAAAATCACTCCCCGTTCACATTCACCCAATTGGATCTGTTACTAAAAATGCAGAAGGCTCAGCACTCACCGAAATGTATGATATGCACAACAGCGGCACAGTAGCATTTAGTGATGGCAAGAAATCAATTCAACAATCAGGGATTTTATTAAAGGCATTGCAATATGTTTCTGCAAAAAATGCAGTAATCATTCAGGTACCCGATGATAAAAGCATTAGTGAGGGTGGATTAATGAACGAAGGGATCATAAGTACTAAACTGGGGTTGCCTGGCAATCCTGCCATGGCGGAAGAAGTTATGATAGCAAGAGATATTGCACTGCTTCGTTACACCGATTCTCATTTACACATCACCGGCGTATCCACAAAAAAAGGGATCGATTTAATAAAAAATGCAAAAAAGGAAGGGCTACAAATAACCTGTTCGGTAACACCTTACCATTTGTTTTTCAGTGACGATGATTTAGTGGATTATGATACGAATTTAAAAGTAAATCCACCATTGCGCACAAAAGAAGATGTTGCTGCGTTGCAGGATGCGTTGCGATCAGGAGATATTGACTGCATAGCAAGCCACCACAGTCCGCAATGTGGTGATGACAAAATTTGTGAATTTGAATATGCCAAAAATGGCATGATCAGTTTGCAAACTCTATATGGAACAGTAAACCTGATTTTAAAAAACACCGACCAATTAGTTAAAATATTTACAGAAAACAACAGAAATATATTTGGATTAAACATACCACGCTTTCAAGAAGGCGCCATAGCTTGCCTCACCATGTTTGAACCCACTACAAAATATTTTTTTGAAGAAAACCACATTGTATCTAAATCGAAAAACACTCCATTCGTAGGAAAAGAAATGAATGGAAAAGTAATTGGCATTATCAATAAAAACAAACTGGTTTTAAACAACTGATGAAAAATATTTCTGCAAAATATATTGGCTTACTAACTGCTGCTGCAATGGTGGCGGCATCTTTGACTCTTTTTTACGTTTTTCATTTTCCGGAGAACGGAAAGAACCAATATTTCATTTATGGAATATATGCAATTGGAATATTAGCTGGATTGTTTTTGTTTCATCAAACTAACAGGGAGGATTCAAGCTTTAAAAATTATTTTTCTGAAGGGTTTAAAGTTTTTGTAGTAGTGACGTTGATAATGGCAGTTTTTACATTCATCTTTTATAAAATGAACCCACAGATACTAGAAAATGCACTGGTCGAAATAAATAGTTATAATGCAAAAGATGCAGACAAAACGCCAGCGGAAGTAACTGCCAATGCGGAAAAGCTAAGAGGAATTTTTATACCCATGATGATTGCTACAACAACTGTTAAGAATTTGGTTTTGGGTACACTCATTACAATTGTTGCAGCAGGTTTTCTATCTCAAAAAAAATCGGTATAATGTGTTTAAATATAATTTAGAAAAAAGCTAAATAAATAAGCAAAGATGAAATGCCCGCCCAACTGAACACAGTGCGGACAGGTACGACGCCACAACTGTTTACCATAGCTGCTTCTTTGCCGGGCTAACAAAAAATAAAAAATGGATTTATCAATTGTAATACCGCTGTTTAATGAAGATGAATCGTTGCCTGAGTTAATGGCATGGATAGAAAAAGTGATGGCCGCCAATAATTACAGCTACGAAGTAATAATGGTTGATGATGGCAGCACCGATGAGTCGTGGACGGTGATAGAAAATTTACGCACAAAAAACAATGCAGTAAAAGGGATAAAATTTCAACGGAATTATGGGAAAAGTGCTGCATTAAATGAAGCTTTTAAAGCAGCACAGGGCGATGTAGTTATTACAATGGACGCAGATATGCAGGATTCCCCGGATGAAATACCTGAACTGCGACGCATGGTTTTAGAAGAAAATTATGACATTGTAAGCGGCTGGAAGAAGAAAAGATTTGATAACACATTGACCAAAAATATACCTTCAAAATTGTTTAATGCAGCAGCAAGAAGAAGCAGTGGCATTAAACTAAATGATTTTAATTGCGGATTGAAGGCATACAAAAACAAAGTGGTGAAGGGTATTGAAGTATATGGCGAAATGCATCGCTACATTCCAATACTGGCCAAGTGGAGCGGCTTTAGAAAGATCGGCGAAAAAGTAGTGGAACACCGTGCAAGAAAATACGGTGTTACAAAATTTGGCTGGGAGCGTTTTGTAAATGGCTTTTTAGATCTGGGCTCCATCATGTTTGTAGGCAAATTTGGAAAACGTCCTATGCACTTTTTTGGACTTTGGGGCACGCTTTCCTTTATGGCCGGGCTCACCATATTTTTATACCTTACTATTTCCAAGTTCTTTTTTGATGGCACGGGAATGACACAAAGACCATTGTTTTTCTTTGCACTTTTTGCCATGACGATTGGAACACAATTATTTTTGGCAGGTTTTATTGGCGAATTAATTGCACGTAATTCTCCTGAAAAAAACAGTTACCTCATTGAACAAAAACTCGGAATGTAATTATGGCAAGTGTTGTAATTATTGGTCCAGCACACCCTTTGCGTGGTGGTCTCGCTACATTTAATGAGCGATTGGCAAAGCAATTTATACATCAGGGTTTCAACACAAAAATTTATACATTTTCACTTCAATATCCGGGTTTTATGTTTCCCGGAACTACTCAATACAGCGATGCACCTGCTCCTGTTGATTTAGATATAAAAGTTTGCATAAATTCAGTACTGCCAACAAACTGGTTAAAAGTTGGATGGGAACTCAAAAAACTTAAGCCTGATTTTATTGTAGTGCGCTATTGGTTGCCGGTAATGGGGCCATGCTTAGGAACAATCTTAAGGATTGTAAAGCAAAACAAACACACAAAAATAATTTGTATAGCGGATAATATTATTCCACATGAAAAGAGAAAAGGAGATAATCTTTTTACCAAATATTTTATAAGACCAATTGATGCATTTATTGTGATGAGTGAAAAAGTGATGGGCGACTTAAAACTATTTGATAAAATAAAACCAGTTCAACTCATTCAACATCCCCTGTACGATAATTTTGGAGAAAAGATAGAGCAGCGTATTGCAAGAAAAAATATAGGAATAAACGGTGATGAAAAAATAATTTTATTTTTTGGATTTATAAGAAAATACAAAGGGTTGGATATTTTGCTTGATGCACTTGCTCTATTGAGAAAAGAAAATACTAAAACACCTTTTAAAGTTTTAATAGCGGGCGAATTTTATGAAGACAGAAAGCCTTTTGATGAACAGGTTTCAAAATTAGGTTTGGAAGACATGCTTATTTTAAGAACCGACTTTATACCAGATAACGAAGTTCGGAATTTTTTCTCCGCAGCAGATGTTGTAATTCAACCCTATAGAAACGCCACCCAAAGTGGTGTTACGCCCCTAGCCTATCATTTTGAAATACCAATGATTGTAACAAATGTAGGAGGACTGCCGGCGCTTGTTCCTGATGGCGTTGTAGGCTTGGTTGCGGAACCTAATGCTGCGGCTATTGCACAAAAGATAGAGGAATATTTTACGAAAAACGAGCTGGTTTTTATAGAAAATATAAAAGAAGATAAGAAAAAGTTTAGCTGGGAGAAGCTGGTGGATGCTGTTACAAATTAAAAATAATTTTTTAAAATACCTTACGTGTCTGAAAATTCTTCACAAAAAAAACTTTTCGGGCTTAATTTCTTAAGAGCAATTGCCATTTCAATGGTATTTGTTTATCATTATGACCAAATGTTTAAGCACCCTCAATGGACTTACGTTATAAGTAAGTTTTGGTGGACAGGAGTTGATCTTTTCTTTGTGCTGAGCGGCTACCTTATCACATCTCATCTTTTAATAGAAATTAAAGAAACAAAGCAATTACAATTAAGAAGATTTTTGATTAAACGGTTTTTCAGAATCATACCTGCCTATCTCTTTGTTCTTATTTGTTACTATTTTTTCCCCACCATCAGAGAGCAACCTTACCTCGCAGATACTTGGATGTTCCTTACTTTTTCTTTTAATCTTCTTTTAGATCCTCATCTGCGAAATTGTTTTTCACATGCATGGTCGCTGTGTATAGAAGAACAGTTTTACCTGGCACTTCCACTTTCATTGTTGCTGTTGGTAAAAACAAGAAAACTAAATTATTGGTTTATCATTATTCTGTTTTTATTCTTTGCCGGCATGGCTTTTAGGTACTTTTATTGGCATTATTTAAACGATGTATTTAAAAACGGAGAAAGTTTTCGTATCCACTGGAACAAGCGAATTTACTACTCAACATACAGCAGGCTGGATGGATTGCTTGCAGGGGTGACCGTGGCATTTCTGTTTCATTACAAAGAAAACTTTCAGTCATATTTTTCGAAAAGAAATGGGTACGTTTTTTTTGCAGCAATCTTTACTATTTTGCTTGCCTATCTTATTTGTGAAGATACTTACTCAAAAAGTGCAACAGTGATCGGTTTTCCATTGGTAGTATTAGGATATGCCTTGCTATTAATTGTAACCATAAATAAAGAAAATTTATTTATAAAGTATAAATCTGCCGTAATTGAAAAAACGGCCTCTCTTTCTTATGCAATTTATCTAATTCATAAAATAGCAATACATCTTACACAGAAGCTACTTTATATTGCAGGGTATCAAAAAGAAAGTATTTATATTTTTATTTGTTGCATAATAATTACATTTTTTGCCTCTTATCTACTTAATATGTTGGTAGAGAAACCGTTTATGAAGTTAAAAGATAACTTACTTGTTTTAACAAATTAAATGAAAAAAGATTTGGTACAACAAATTTGTAATCATACTTTTGAAATACAAACAATCAAATGAATTTTATAACACTACACCATCGTCATTCTCATACTCGCCCTCAGGCAAGGTGTTAATGATGTATATCTACATAATTTAAAAACCCCGTCTGAGTAAACAGACGGGGTTTTTATTTTTAACTCTCCTATTTACTCAGCAAATTAAATTAAACAATGAGTAAACTTAAAATTGCCATACAAAAAAGCGGAAGGCTAAGCGAAAAATCACTCGATTTATTAAAGCAATGTGGTATTAAATTACCGAATGGTGATAGAAAATTATTGACTGCCTCTGAAAATTTCCCCATAGAAGTTTTGTTTTTAAGAGACGATGATATTCCTCACTATGTAGAGCAAGGCGTTGCCGATATTGGAATATTAGGAGAGAATGAAGTGTGGGAAAAAGACAAAGATGTAATTACAGTAGAAAATCTAGGTTTTGCAGGTTGCAAATTATCACTTGCCATACCAAAGGACGAGACTTATACCGGTCCATCATTCTTTCAAAATAAAAAAGTAGCAACGAGTTACCCGAAAATATTACAAAGATTCTTTAACGAAAATAAGGTTACAGCAGAAATTGAAGAAATAGGTGGCAGTGTGGAAATCGCACCAGGCATTGGCTTGGCAGATGGCATTTTCGATATTGTAAGCACGGGCAGTACTTTATTGATGAACGGCTTAAAAGAAGTAGAAATCGTTAAAAAAAGTGCTGCAGTTCTCATCTCGAATAAAAAACTATCGGCCGAAAAGCAAGCCATACTTAGTAAACTATTGTTTAGAATTAAAGCGGTAAAAACATCTTCTGAAAACAAATACATTTTGCTGAATGCACCTAACAGCGCCATTGAAGCCATCAATTCTATTTTGCCGGGCATGAAATCGCCCACTATTTTACCATTGGCGGAAAAAGGTTGGAGCAGCATACATTCCGTAGTGAAAGAAGATGAATTTTGGGAAGTGATTGATAAGTTGAAAGACCTTGGCGCCCAGGGAATTTTAGTGATCCCGATTGAAAAAATGATTTTATAAAATTTAATGAACTAGTAATGTATAAGATAGAATTTCCTTTAAAAAGCGAATGGAAAAAACTGGCAGAAAGACCTACGGCCGAAAAAGAAAAATTGGAAAACCTTGTGGCAACGGTGTTTACAGAAGTTGAAGCAGAAGGTGATAAAGCTGTTTTGCAATACTCGAAAACATTTGATAAGGTTACAGTTGAATCTTTGGCAGTAAATAAAGCTGATGTTGAAAATGCAGCAGCGCAACTTTCACCGGCATTAAAAGAAGCAATACAACTTGCTAAAAGCAACGTAGAAAAATTTCACACTGCACAAAAAGAAACCAAACAAATTATTGAAACAACAAAAGGCGTTTTGTGCTGGAGAGAAAACAGGGCAATTGACAAAGTAGGAATTTACATTCCCGGAGGTTCTGCACCACTTTTTTCAACAGTGCTAATGCTTGGTATCCCCGCAATGATTGCAGGCTGCAAAGAAATCATACTATGCACGCCTCCTGGTAAAGACGGTAAAATAAACCCTGCCATTTTATATACTGCAGGCTTGATAGGCATTACACAAATCTTTTGTGTAGGCGGTATACAAGCCATTGCCGCCATGACTTTTGGAACAGAAACAATACCCGCTGTTTATAAAATTTTTGGTCCTGGAAACCAGTATGTTACCGCTGCTAAAAAATTAGCCCAATCATTTGGCGTGGCCATAGATATGCCTGCCGGGCCAAGCGAAGTGTTGGTGATAGCTGATGCAAATGCAGAGCCTGCATTTGTTGCAGCAGATTTATTATCGCAAGCAGAGCATGGTGCAGATAGCCAAGTAATATTATTATCTGACAGCAACGAGTTCATTAAAAAAACATTTGCAGAAATAAATGAACAGTTGCAAAATTTGCCCCGCAAAGAATTAGCAGCGGCAGCTTTATTAAATAGCAAATCAATTTTATTGAACAACCTGGATGAATGTATTGCATTCAGTAATGCATATGCTCCTGAGCATTTAATAATAGCTACTGAAAATTACAAAGAATTGATTGGCGACATAACAACGGCAGGTTCTGTTTTCTTAGGTCGGTACAGTTGCGAATCATTGGGCGACTATGCAAGCGGCACCAATCATACGCTGCCAACAAATGGCTATGCCCGCAATTACAGCGGCGTTTCATTAGATAGTTTTGTAAAGAAAATAACTTTTCAGGAGGTGACCAATGAGGGAATTAAAAATATTGGCCCTGCGGTAGAGTTGATGGCAGAAGCAGAACAATTATTTGCTCACAAAAATGCAGTAACGTTAAGACTAAAAAGTTTATAAGGTATGTTCCAGTTAGAAAAAATAGTTAGACCCAATATTTTAAATTTAAAACCATACTCTAGTGCACGTGACGAGTACACAGGAAAAGATGCGGTTTTTTTAGATGCCAATGAAAATCCATTTGGAGAATTAAACCGCTATCCTGATCCACACCAGACAGCATTAAAAGAAAAATTAGGCAGCATAAAATCAATTGATACAAAAAATATTTTTATTGGAAATGGCAGCGACGAGGTCATTGATATTGCTTACAGAACATTTTGCGAACCTGGAAAAGATAAGGCGCTTACCTTCTCTCCTACCTATGGCATGTACGACGTATCAGCCTCGATTAATAATGTTGAATTAATAAAAATCCCACTAACCGAAAACTTTCAGATTGATTTGGAATTATTGAATAAATACATTGAAGATGAAAATTTAAAGCTCATTTTTATATGTTCACCCAATAATCCATCTGGTAATAATTTAAATAATATGGTGGATATCTTAAAAAGATTTAACGGAATCGTTTTTGTAGATGAAGCCTATATTGATTTTAGTGATAACGAGTCTTTTCTGTCAAAACTAAATTCATATCCTAATATGATTATCTCACAAACTTTTAGCAAAGCAAGAGGATTGGCAGCTGCAAGAATAGGTACAGCATTTGCTTCCAAAGAAATAATCGATTTGTATAACAAGGTAAAGCCACCATACAACGTAAGCAAGCTCAATCAGGAAGCAGCTTTACTGTCGCTTGAAGACGAGAAACAGTTTGAGGAAAATAAAAATGCCATTTTAACTCAACGAGCTTTTTTGCAAAGCGAACTGGCAAAAATCAGTTTAGTGAAAAAAATATACCCTACAGACGCAAACTTTTTGTTGGTAGAAGTAGAAGATGCAGATAAAGTTTACAATGAACTGGTCAACCAAAAAGTGATTACCCGCAACCGAAACACTGTTGTAAAAAACTGCATCAGGATAACTGTAGGTAAAGAGGCTGAGAATGAAAAATTGATATTTGCATTAAAAACATTTGATTCAAGATTTCAACAATGTGTGTATAAAATAGTTGAGGCAAAATTTTAAAAAAGGAAAAGAAATGCTGACATGCAGATTGCTCAACTTCTTCCCTTTTTCTCTTCTTGTTCTTCTAGTAAAAATTCGTTTTAGTTAGATTGAAAGAAAACAAATTATAATATTAAATGAAAAAAGTACTTTTTATAGACAGAGATGGAACATTGGTTATTGAGCCCCCAATTGACTACCAGCTTGATTCTTTGGAGAAATTAGAATTTTATCCGGGCGTATTCCAATATTTATCCCGCATTGCAAAGGAGTTAAATTACGAATTGGTAATGGTAACCAACCAGGATGGATTGGGTACAAGTTCTTTTCCTGAAGAAACATTTTGGCCTGCACAAAATAAAATAATCAATGCGTTTGAAAATGAAGGAATTGTTTTTACAGATATCATTATAGACAAAACGATGCCTGCCGAAAATGCACCTACCCGCAAACCCGGTACTGCGTTACTTACACAATACATGAGCGGCAATTATGACCTCAAAAATTCTTTTGTTATTGGTGATAGAATAACAGACGTTCAGCTTGCAAAGAACTTGGGGTGTGGGGCTGTATTTTTAGGAGAGGAAATTAACGAGGCTGAGTTAAGTACTAAGGATTGGGCTGCTATTTATTCTTTCCTAAAAAGCAAACCAAGAAAAGCAAACGTACTTAGAAAAACAAACGAAACAAATATTGAGGTAACCATTAATTTAGATGGTACCGGAAAGAGCGCATTAAACACTGGGCTAGGTTTTTTTGACCACATGCTTGAGCAGATAGCAAAGCACGGAAATATGGATATATCTGTGGATGTAAAAGGTGATTTGCATATTGATGAGCATCATACAATAGAGGATGTAGCCATTACATTAGGAGAAGCATTTTTAAAGGCTTTGGATAATAAAAAAGGAATTGAAAGATATGGCTTTTTGTTACCCATGGACGATTGCTTAGCCCAAGTTGCTATTGATTTTGGTGGCAGACCATGGCTGGTTTGGGATGCCAAATTTACCCGTGAGAAAATTGGAGAAATGCCAACAGAAATGTTCATGCACTTTTTTAAATCTTTTAGCGATCATGCCAAATGCAATTTGAATATTAAAGCTGAAGGCGACAACGAACATCATAAAATAGAATCCATATTTAAAGCCTTTGCAAAGGCAATTAAATTGGCAGTGAGTAAGACAGATAATTTCACTATTCCAAGTACAAAAGGCACTTTATGATTGCAATTATAAAATATCCTGCAGGTAATATTAAATCTGTTGAAAATGCAGTTAACCGTTTAGGTTACCAATGTGTTGTTACGGACGATGTGGAGTTACTAAAAGGTGCAGAAAAAGTAATTTTTCCTGGCGTGGGCGAAGCGAGTACTGCTATGAAATACCTAAAGGAAACAGGGCTTCACAAATTAATTCCAGCACTCACTCAACCTGTATTGGGCATTTGCCTTGGGCAACAATTAATGTGCAATTTTTCTGAGGAAAATAATACCAAATGTTTGGGGATTTTTAATGCAACTGTAAAGAAATTTCCTCCAACAGAATTGGTACCACACATGGGTTGGAACAATTTGGAGATACTACATAGTCGTTTATTGGCAGGAGTTTCTTCAGATGATAATTTTTATTTTGTCCATAGTTTTTATGCAGAGCCATGCGACAGCACCACTGCAACCTGTAATTATATTTTGCCTTTTAGTGCGGTAATGGAAAAAGATAATTTTTACGCAACACAATTCCATCCGGAGAAATCAGCTGATGCGGGGGAAACGATTCTAAAGAATTTCTTGGAATTTTGAACCACAAAGAATTTGAACCACAAAGACGCAAAGGGTTTTGAACCACAAAGACTCAAAGGGTTTTGAACCACAAAGACACTAAGGAAGGCACAAGGGTCACAAAGGAATCTGAAAAATCTGTGAGCAAAATATTTCCAACACAAAGACACAAAGGATTTTGAACCACAAAGACACTAAGAAAGGCACAAGGTTCGCAAAGGAATTTGAAACACGAAAAATAAGGAAAATCCGAAAAATCTGTGAGCAAAATATTTAAACCACAAAGGCACAAAGGAAGGCACAAGGGTCACTAAGGTAAAGTAGAATTTAAAAAAAGATTAAAAGAAAAATTTACATTTTGCGCCTTTGAGCCTCAATGGTAAAAATAAAAAAATGAGAATAATTCCGGCAATAGATATCATCAATGGCAAAGCTGTAAGGTTAACGAAAGGTGATTACAGCACAGAAAAAATCTACAATGAAAGTCCTTTAGAAGTAGCCAAAGAATTTGAAGCTGCAGGCATTCAATATTTGCATTTGGTTGATCTTGATGGTGCAAAATCGCAGCATATTGTAAACTACAAAGTGTTGCAGGATATCGCTTCAAAAACAAATCTTAAAATTGATTTTGGTGGCGGATTAAAATCAAACGAAGATGTAAAAATTGCCTTTGAAAATGGTGCATCGCAAATAACAGGCGGCAGTATTGCAGCAACAAATCCTGTATTATTTTTAGAATGGCTCGCAGAATATGGCCCATATAAAATTATTTTAGGAGCAGATTGCCTAAACAGAAAAATTGCTACACAGGGCTGGCAGGAAAATTCAGAAACCGACGTAATCGATTTTATTGCCGAATATCAAACGAAAGGAATTGAGCATGTAATTTGTACAGACATCAGTAAAGACGGGATGTTGCAAGGTACATCCAATGACTTGTACACAGAAATAATAAATAAAGTAAATGTAAAACTAATCGCTAGTGGGGGTGTTTCCAGCTTAGATGATCTGGTACAGTTAAAAGCACTTGGCTGTGAGGCAGCAATTGTTGGAAAAGCAATCTATGAAAACAAGATTACACTAAATGACTTAAGTAAATTATGCTAAAAAAACGAATCATACCCTGCCTTGATATTAAAGACGGCAGAACCGTAAAGGGCATTAATTTTATTGATATAAAAGATGCAGGCGACCCAATTGAACTGGCCAAAAAGTATATTTTGGAAGGTGCAGATGAATTGGTCTTTTTAGATATTACTGCCACCAATGAAAAAAGAAAAACGCTTGTGGTTTTGGTCGAAAAAATTGCAAAGGAAATAAATATTCCATTTACGGTAGGTGGAGGAATAAATACAGGTGAAGATGCTGCAACGATTATTAAAGCCGGTGCTGATAAAATAAGTATTAACTCTGCAGCAGTTAAAAACCCTTTATTAATTAAAGAAATTGCAGAGCGTTTTGGTAGCCAGGCAGTGGTAGTTGCCGTAGATACAAAGTTTGAAAACAACGATTGGTTTGTATACGTAAATGGCGGTAAAGTTGCAACCGGAATAACAACTATTGATTGGGTTAAACGAGCCGAGCAACTAGGCGCAGGAGAAATATTATTAACTTCCATGAACAACGATGGTACAAAAAAGGGCTTTGCTGTTGATATTACAAATGCGGTTAGCACAACAATCAATATCCCTGTAATAGCGTCGGGTGGCGCAGGAACAGTCGAACATTTTAAGGATGTTTTTCAACAAACAAAAGCAACCGGAGCATTGGCTGCAAGTATTTTTCATTTTGGCGAAATACCAATTCCTGTATTAAAACAATATCTCAAAGAACAAAATATTAACATAAGATGAATATCAATTATAATAAATCTGACGGGCTAGTACCGGTAATTGTGCAGGACGAAGTAAGTTTACAGGTGTTGATGCTTGGATACATGAACGAAGAAGCGTTTGCTAAAACCAAAGAGGAAGGCAAGGTGGTGTTTTACAGCCGCAGCAAACAGCGTTTGTGGATGAAAGGAGAAACCTCGGGCAATTTTTTATTTGTAAAAGATATTAAAATTGACTGTGACAATGATACGCTTCTCATTCTTGCAAATCCAGTAGGGCCAGTTTGCCACACCGGTACACAAACATGTTTTGGTGATGTAAGCAGCAAAGGGTTTTTGTACAAGCTGGAAGAAACCATCAACAAAAGAATTGATGAAAATGACGAGAATTCCTATACCAATAAACTATTCAAACGAGGAATAAACAAAGTAGCGCAAAAAGTGGGTGAAGAAGCTGTTGAATTGGTTATTGAAGCAAAAGACGATGATGAAAATTTGTTTTTAAATGAAGCGGCAGATTTGATGTATCATTTCTTAATATTGCTAAAAGCAAAAAAAACAACGTTAAAAGATGTTGAGAATATCCTGCTTCACAGAGTTAAATAAATTTGGGTATGCTTATTGAACCTGTTATCTAATAATCTCAAAAAACTATTATGAAATTTTTCTTAACATGCACATTTGCCTTATTGTTTGCATTAACAAGTATTGGAGCAACCCCACCCAGCACTTATAAATATGTTGTGAAATTTAACAGTGAATGCTGTGGCGTTCCCGATGCTGCGCCGCTTTTAAAATGCATAAACGCCTTTAAAAAGAAATATAAAATTAGGAAACTTTCCTATGACTACATTGGGCCAATGGGCAGAGAAGGTGAGTATTACATGGCATTTGCCTTAAAAGAATTAAACAAAACCCAAGCGGCATTATTTATAAAAAACATAGACGCAACTACTTTAAAAATGAAAGATAAAGGCAGTGCGACAACAGAGCAAAATATGGTGATTGATCCAACTTCCTTTTCTTCCAGAACAACCATCATAAAAAAGACTTTATAAAAAAGGCTGTCTCGCATTATTGAGACAGCCCTTTTTTTGATCTTATATAATTTTTCTTATCTCAAGTTCTTCTCGAAAAATAATTTCATTTCATTAAAAGATGCAGTGTCTGCAGCAGGATTGTAGGCAATAGGCATTTGGTATTTTTTAGCCTTCTCATTTGCACCAGGGTTGGTAAATGCATGTGTTGCATTTGGGTAACTCTTAAAAGTATAATTGGCACCAATAGAATCCATTTGCTTTTTAAAAGTAGCCACTTCGGTTGCAGGTACAAACTGGTCAATTTCGCCATGGCAAACCAATACAGCAGCTTTTAATAGATCTTTGTTTGCCGGTGAACCTACTAGGTTACCATGAAAGCTAACAACTGCTTTTAATGGCTCGCCAATTCTTGCCATATTTAACACCATTGCACCACCAAAGCAATAGCCAATAGCCCCGATTTTTGTAGTATCTGCACCTGGGTATGTTTTAATTTTTGCAAGGGCTGCATCAAATCTATTTTTTGCCATCATATTGCCTGGTGTGTAAAACGGTCCTGCAAGCTTTCCTGCTTCGTCAGGTGTTTCGGCCGTTTTTCCTTCACCGTAAAAATCTACAGCAAATGCCAGATAGCCAAGTTCTGCCAATTGCTTTGCTCTTCCACGTGTATAATCGCCTATACCCCACCACTCAGGTACAATAAGTACAATTGGTTTTAACGCAGTGTCATTTTCATTGTAGGCCACAAATCCTTTCATGGTAACACCATCTCCGTTGTAATCTACATTTTCACTTTTCACACTTACCGTCTTTATAGTGCTATTTTCTGTTGCGGCTTTTTCTACCGTTTTTGTTCCGTTGCTGTTACATGCAGCAAGTGTAATTGTTGCAAGTAATAAACCAGCTGGTAATATTTTTTTTAGCATTGTTTTTATCTTTTATATTTTTAAAAAATTGTTATCAAATCAGCTCGAAGGCAGGCTTATATGCTGCCCAAAACGCATCAAGACCGGTCATGTATTGTTTTAAAAAACTGATTATTGCTGGCCAGTCAGTCTGTTTAAAAATGTTTACGTTATTCAACTTTACAACTATCAAACTGATACCGTCTTTATGCTCAACGAAAGACGATTTCTCAAAAACCCAGCCCTCGCCTGCTGTACTTGCAAACTGTGGCGCAAAGCTATTAAAAATATCGAAATATTGATGTTGTAACATTGAATCTTTTAAAAATATTTCAATTGCCACACTTGCGTGCTCTTTATCTGCATTCATTTTAAAAGAAATACCTTTTATACCCGTCTTGTAATTTACCCAATTTACTTTTTCGGCTGTGGCAGATGGTACAGGCGACATATACAATCCAAAACTTGTCCAAAATTTTTGCCTGATGGCCGATGCCTCCGCATTTGTGTACATAAAATCAATTAGGTATAATAAAATCGGGCCTACGAATAAAGCTGCTGTTGTATTTAAAACGGATATTGGTACTTAATTCAATTTTCCATCCTCTCATGCCCTCATACACCCGTGGAAAAACATAACCCTTCAATTCAACCGTTCCAAAAACAAGATTTTCGTTGCGTGTGCGCACACCACCACCCAATGCGGTAAAGCCTTTTGTTTGCATTACACTTTTATAAAGTGGTTTTAGCAAGCTTAAGTCTGTAAACAAAAATGGAGCAAATCTAAAGCCAAAAAACTTTTTCAAATGATAAAAAACAGATTCAAACTTAATGGTTGACCTTGTATCTGAAACATCTCTGTTGTTTCTAAAATAAGGTAACCCATAATTACTTTCTAACAACAAAGGCCCGTTTAATACACTATTAAATTGGCGGGTATAACTCAGCGAAATAAAATTTCGGTTTCTCCATAAAGAACTAATTGTTGTCAATTTTGTAAACCTGCTAATGCTTAAAAGTACATCAGCATCTTCCGGTCTTTTTCTGTTTACAAAACTTCCTGCACGCAGGGTATAACTTGTAAAGACACCTTTTTTTTCATAGTGCGATGCATCAAATTCAAGACCAAAGTAAGGTCTTTTAATACCTTGCTTATTCGTATAACCGCCCACAACCGTTGCGTTGATGCCGTCCGGTACATCTTCATTACGCCCAAAACCATAAATAAAATTTGTACGATAAAAATTCTGCTTGTACAAACTGTAAGATGTTAATAATCCATTTAGGTTGGCATAATTATAATTGTAGTTGGTTTTAAAAGCATCGGGTATGTTATAAAAGGTTTTATAAAAAGAACGCATCGCAACAAAATGCCGCAAACGCTTTTCAGAATCATTTTCCCTTGCGATTTTATGCCCAATATTGTAACCGGCCCACATATCTGCATTTACTGATTTGTATTGAAATTCATTGCGGTAAAGAGAATCACCAATATAGGCGTTGTTTGTTTCATTAAACGAAACAGCCGCTGCGCCCGTCCAAGCATCATACCTCCTCACAAGAGGCTTTTCTAAAATGGTGTACGAGCTTTTTTCTTCGAGCCGTCCACTGTTAAATGCAGGATTGAAAGTTTTAAAACCAATACTCCAGTTGATAAAACTTTTTTTAATATTTCGTTGTGTAAAAGAGGCAGCTGTTGCATGCCTTGGCACTCTTTTTATATCGTATAAAGAACCGTACTCTATTTTATTTCCTGTCCCAAAAACGTTTTCATCTTTTACCGTAACCTGCGCCCTATTTGTACCACTTATTTTTACCGACCCGCCCAAGGAGAAGACATCCTTTGTTACAATGATAATATCTGCAAAAATGGACATCGAATCACTCTCTACAACAATCAATGCATCCTGTACAAACGAAAGTTCCCGCAGGTATCGCTCATTATCAGCTAAGAGTAAAGGAAAAATTTGATCGCCTTCTTTAAAAAACAAATTTTTTCTGATAACAGTGGGAAGCGTATTCCGATGAAAAGCATCTGCTAGTTTTGAAAATTTATTTTTACTGACTACCAAGGAATCGTTTACAATCTTATGGAAGCCGGTTGGAGCAATTGTGATCGTTCTGATTGTTTTTCCTTTAAACGGCAGGAAAGGGTTTACAGATTTTATTGGGTTTTCCGGTTCATTTGCTCGGTACAGGCTTTTACCAATCTTTTTAATAAGACTTCTTTTTTTTGCTTCGAAAAAACTTTCCTTATCTGCAAGATTTTGTGCAAAGCAAACCATACATGATGGTACAGAAAATATACAATATAAAAGTAAAAAATATTTCATTTTATAGAAATCAAACAAACGGCTCTCCCTACCAAATATAACCTTTATCAAATCAGTAATATGCTTTTTACATAGAAAAAATACCAATTATACTTCTTTGGAACTAGCAAAGAACTTGTACGTTCTTATCATTGCGCCGCAAATTCGTTTTCCCTCGTTAAATATGGCTTTTTAACACCCTTTTGCGAATAATCCCACGCCAAGATGCGTAGTAGCCATCACTTCAGAGATTTAACTTATAGAAGATAAAACACAGCAATAGGAAACAGGAATCAATGGGCATTTTTATACCCATCAACAAAGAACAGATGAAAGAATTAACAAACGAGACAAAAGAAACACCTGCAGTACATGCAATTCACACAGGAGAAAATAACTGTTCGTTCGGGTCTGTAGATTTATGGACCGCCACAAAACAGCAGCCCACAAAGACCGATAGGAGGAGATGGTTGAATGAATAAATTTTTCTTAAAATAGTTTTTCTTTCACAAAGAGGCTTTCTCAAAATTTTAAAGTTTGTGTAGTGTTGAGTTTCACAAAACATTCCCTCCACTTTTAAAAAAATGATCAGCTTAAATGTGGTTGCGCCTTTAAGAACAAGCAGCAATTGATCGTTTTTTAAATTTTGACAAAACCTCTCTTTTGTGCATTAGAAATTCATTTCGGCATTAAAAAGCTTGCCATTAAAAGCAGTTGCCATCAGCGCTTTGTTATTTGGGTTACTTAAAGCCTGCAGGTGTCTCTCATGGTGCAGATCTGTACCGGTAAAACTTACCAAATCATTTTTAATAAGATAAGCAGCGGCCTTAGCGGCAGGTTTGCCATAATAACCGGTAAGCGACAACAGATTTATTTGCAGTAAAAAACCGAGGTCGCTTAAATGGTGGTAATGGTTATAATCGTTTTGGTAATAGCCGTAGCGCTCTGGGTGTGCAAGAATGGGCTGGTAACCCTCAGTAATAAGTGCAAACACTATTTGTTCTACATTGGAAGGCCTGTCTGCATACGAAAACTCCGTAAGCACCATGTTGTCTTTTATGGTGAGCAAAGGCGTTTTGTTTGCCAGGAGTTCAAGAAAATAGGCATCAAGCATATATTCCGCTGCTGCATTTACGTTAAAATCTATATTATTTTCATGTAGTGCGGTCCGTAGCAATGTGAGTGCATTATTGATGGTTTCGGCGTTGTTTTTATAAAGATCGCCAATGATGTGGGGGGTTGCAACAGCATTCTTTATACCAAGCTGAATAAGACCCTTTACAAGATCGAGTGAGGTAGAAATATCAGGAGCACCATCATCAATACCGGGAAGTATATGAGAATGTATATCTGTGATTATAGGAAAATAACCAGAAGAAAAAACAGGAGAAGGTTTTTTGAACAGTGTAAACATTAAAATATTCCTAGGCTGGCTTTTAGATTGTACTGGTGCACTTTAATAAGCGGCTTTAATATAGAAACCAAAAAAGGCATTGGGATCGCATTTCTTTTCATAGCGAGGTAATCTCTTCTGTTTGCCCTAAATCGGCCGTTGATATTCTTGTTACTTGCACCACCTCTTCTCATTTTTACTATAAGCTTGGGCAAGTAAAAAGAAGAAATTTCATGTTTGAATAAGTAGCGGGCCATAAATTCATAATCAGCAGCAGTAAAATAATGGTTTTCGTAACCACCGTGCAGATCAATGGCAGATTTCTTAATATAAAAGGTGGGGTGCCCGGGCATCCAACCCATTTTAAACAAATTACGGTCGTATTTTTTTCCTTTCCATGTTCTGAAAACCCTCGAAGTTACTTCTCGGTCTACATACTGAAGATCCCCATAAATAGAATCCACCTTTTCTGTTTCAAACGTATTTACAATTTCTCCTATAACATCGTGGGAAAAAAGCATATCATCACTGTTTAATACGCCAATTACATCACCGGTTGCCATTGCCATTCCCTTATTAATAGCATCGTACATACTCCTGTCGGATTCTGAAATCCATTTAGCAATTTTATTTTCGTAAGCTTTGATGATGGCAACGGTACCGTCTTTGGAATTGCCGTCTACAATAATGTGCTCAATATTTTTATACGACTGCCTTTGTACAGAATCTATGCAGTCTGCAAGATATTTTTCAGAATTAAAGGTTACCGTGATAATTGAGATTTTCATAGGTTTTTAAAAAGCTTCGCTCTTCTTTACTTGGGATACGTAATACAAAGAAAGGTTAATTTCTACAAACAATCAATGTGCCATTAATTTTTCCCAAGCTTTAAAAGAAGTTTCCTAAATTTTAAAAGAAAGTTTCCATATTTGAAGGAAGCTTTCCATTATTTGAAAGATGATTCCTATAATTTGAAAGACCTTCGATCTTTATTTACCTTCTTTAGTGGCACAAAAAACAGAAAAATCAACAAAAAATGCCACAACAAGTAACTATAGGTAAAAAAAAATTTGAGCAAACTTTGTTTCATGTATTGACTAATTTTAGAGTTATAAGTTATTATTTGAATAGATTACAGTAACACAAAATCTTACTTATAACTATAACTTACTATAAGCCCATTTATTATGTGAAAGCGAAAATATTCTTTTTAACAACCGGGTAAAAAAGAATGGGTAAGTACATTTTTTAAATATTATAAAAAATAAAAATAACTTTTTTTAAAGGTTCTCCCCATTTCGCATTTACAAAATTTATCTTTTGTTAAAGAGCTCGGCAGGATTACCCCTATACATGCCAAAAGGCTCACAATTTTTTGTTACAACTGCACCCGCCGTTATCATAGAATGATTACTACATACCACGCCTCCACAAATAACAGCTTTTGCACATATCCATACGCCGTTTTCGATGTGAATGGGTTTCATTAATAAACCAAAGTTTGCTTCGCTGTAATTGTGGCTACCAGTGATAAGCAGCGCACCCTGCGAGATACACACGTTATCACCAATATGTACATCCGTAAGGTTATCAATCCAAACATCCTCCCCTATCCACACATTGTTGCCCAAATGCAAAAACCAGGGATATTTAATATTTACAGATGGCTTTATGCAAACATTCTTACCAACCACGGCACCAAATAATTTTAATAAAAATACTTTTAACCCGTATACAGGAAACCATCCAGATTTAAAAAAAATAAGATTTGTGTAATGCCATAAAAAACGCTTTACAGCATTACCGGGCTTGTACCAGTTGTTGTTATACGTAGAAAGGTCAACCTGCATAGGAGGAAGTTTGTTTTATACTTTTTTCAAAAAAATACATCATGGTAAAAATAACCAGATAAGCTGCAATATTAAACCATGTATGGTGATCCCAGCCAAAAGGAAATTTCCAACCCTTGTTCGCGCCCATCAACACAAGACTAATTCTTACCACATTTACGAACCATATTAAAAATAAGCCGCCAAACAACCACACAGTTTTCTTAAAAATATCTCCTGTGGTAGCAATAATGTAAGCTGCCCAAAAACTCATTACACCAAAACCGAGGCAAGAATAAACTATTTTTATACCACTTGCTGCGGGCACCCTCAATACATATTCATTTATACGAACGGTATCAAAACCAAAAACACCAACAAATAATTTGGTACTCATAATAAGCGAAGATCTTAACCAGGCTGCCACATTTAAATATCTTTCTACAAAAGGGCTGTATGTACCGCCAGGCACTGCAAGACCTGTTATAAAAAGTGCCCCATAATAACACAGCAAAAACACCGCCCCAAATACGAGAATGAACTGAATAAATGATCGATTTTTAAATAACATACTATATTTTTCCTAAAAACAGTTGATGATAGGCCGCTTTATTGGCCTCGGTATGTAAATGGGTTTTAGCATATTGAACAGCTGCTGCAGCAAAGCCCTCATATTCTAATTGTGTTTGAGCTGCAAAAAAATGAATGGCTGTTGTTATTTCTGGTACTGTTAAGCCAACGTTCGTACCCGCCATTTGGTTGCCAAGATCATTCCATGGGGTGTTGTGAGATGTTATAACGGGCTTGCCGGCAGCAAGCGCCTCTGCAATTGCATGACCAAAATTTTCGCTCTTGCTTGGCATAATAAAAACATGGTGCTGCATAAGGAATTTTGCCACCGCATCTGGCAGCAATTCGCCATGGTACTGCACGGTTATATTTTCGGGCATCGCTGCTATTAAAAGCAGACATTGCTGCCAGTATACTTCGTCTTTTACAGGGCCGTAAATATTGTAGTTGATAGACGCCGTGCAATGTTGAAGCGCCTCTAAAACCAATAAATGATTTTTCATGGGGCTTATCAGCGCAATGGTTATCAGATTTAGTTTGCCTGGGGTTTTGGGCGGCGCTGCTAATACTTCCATCTTTTTTGAAAAGTTACCCGCTACGGAAACCCTTGCGTCTTTTCCAAATTGTTGTTGTATATATGCTGCTTCTATTGCATCGGTTGCATGAAAAATGTATTGTAGGGTCCCTCTTGCTTTTAGCATTTGCAGGAAAAAACGTTTTTTCCATTTTTTTTGTGACAATGCGCCCGGGTGCAACATCCCCCGCACAGAAATAATTTTTGTACCTGCTTTGCAAAAAAGCATGGGCACAATATTATAATGCCAGTTAAACAATCCAATAATAAAGAGTACGTCTGGTTCTATATTCTCTATCTGTTCACAAATGCTGTTGCTAAGGTTTTCTTTGCCCGCATACCAAACTTTTGTGCAGTCATTGTAGTTTGTCCACTCGCCTGTGGTAATACCCTGCAATGGTTCTCCGTTAAGGTCTGTGTTGCCGCAAAAAATAAAATACTCCACCCCTTCTGTGTAGTTTGCAACAAGGTTTGCAACAGACTGTATGGGCCCACCCGCTCTAAATGCGGGTACAAACCACGGTATCGTTATAAAGATCTTCATGCAGGTTCCTCGATTATTTTTTTAGGCATGCTGATGTACGCCATCAACTTTGGAAACAAGAACCTGCGCAAAATAAAAAATACCAGGAGGTTTACATACAATCTGCCTGCAACAAAAATATTATCTGACTCAAAGGAGAACAATTCCATGTAGAGCGCTCCTACCACTGCATAGTTAAATATAAAATTGTTAGATGATTTTCTAATGAAATAGTAATACGTGCTGCCATATATAAAACCTAAAATTAACAATGGTAAAAACATACCTACATAACCAAAATCTATATACCCATCGGCAAAATAACCAAGGCTCACCGACACCCCTTTTCTTACCCCTGCGTATTGTATCCCAGTGTATTTTGATGCTTTTACAGATGCATCGTAGGTACCTTTTTTGGAGTTTAGAATACGGGGCGTGAGTACAAATTCCAGCGTAGTACCCCAATTGCTTCCATTTTGATGGGGAATAACAGCGGGTACCCTGTCCATCGTTTTTGCAAGGTGATAGGTGTATTGTAGCCTATCGAGAAAAGCCTCAATTGCATCACTAAAAGAGTCACTGTCTTGCTTTTCAGATAATTCTAATAATTTATTAAATGCATCCCCTTTTTCTACCTGTACGGTTTGAGACTTGCTCCCTTTGTTTAAAAAAGTCCTATACTCCCCCTTCACACTTGTCCAAAATACCCCTGCAAAAAACATAGCTGCCACCCCAACAACAAAAATCATCATTTTATTAAACCTTACCACAGTAAGCAAGCACAGTAGAAGAAAAAGAACAAAAAAGATGATGGTCTTAAATTCAGAAAAATAACTAAAGAACCCAGTTAAAAATTCCAACCCACAAAAAATATAAAACTCTTTTCGCTTACTGTTTTTTAATATACTTTGAAAACCAAATAACAAAAAAAGAAACCATTTAATATTTCCTACACTAAAGATTATTTGGGTAAGCGACGGAATTAAAAATGCAATACCGGTAAGCGCATTCAGGGCAAAAAAACCAATCACATAAGCCTTGAATGTTTTGTCTATTGATAACCTGTCAGCATGCTTTTTTAATTGAGCAAGCGACAGCGCAGGCAGTTTATTTTGGTAATATAGAATTGGTAAAAACAATGCCAACAAACCAATGTAAGCAGCTATGGTAGCATATTCTGTGCTTGGTGATCGGTAATTGATATCTTTATTTAAATAATTGCTTTCCCAAATGCCCGCAGATATTTGCAGAAAATGATAAAACAACATAATGGTAAAAACCGATGGTTTGTACGGCTGTTGTATTGCTCCTATCAGGAAAAAGAAGATGACCATTCCAACAAACAAAATAATACCATTTGTAAAAAACAATTGGCTTATCAGCAAAAGCAATAAGAAACCCTTTGTACCATCGTCAAAATATATCCTTGATCTCATTTAATTTGTTTCGTTCTCCTATTGATTTATATCGATTTCGATTGCACCACAATCTTTTAAAAAACTATACTCTTTAATCATTTCAGAAGAAGCTTCACCCATCAATTTTGCAGCGGTTACGTTATTTGCAAAAAAATTAAGTGTGGTTATTAATGAATCAAAATTATCAGATTCAAAAACAAAACCATTTTTATCATTTACAATAAGATCATAAGAAGCCCCGCATTTATCACTTGCAACAATGGCCTTGCCCGCAGCCATTGCTTCGTTTATTGCAAGCCCCCAGGTTTCATTTGGCCCTTTGGATGGTAATACAAAAAGATCGCAGCAATGATAAACAGCCGGCATTTGATGCTGGTTTTGAAAACCTATAAATTTTATAAATGAATTAGATGCGTAGGTATTCAATAAGCTTTTTTCAAGTTCTCCACTACCTGCTATTATTAGGTAAGCGTTATCAGCTTTTAAGGCAACAAAGCTTTCAATTAAAAAATCTGGTTGCTTTTTTGTTTCTAATTTTCCTGCAAATAAAAAAACCAAAGCATCTGCTGGTATATGTAAACCTTGTCTGAGTTTTTGCCCGGCCTTTACGTTTTCGTTGGTTGGTGAAAAACGATCATTTTCTATTGCATGCGGCATAAATAGCAGCTGTTGCTCATTCAGCCCCATCTTTTTAAAATATGCTTTGTTTGCCACACCTGCATAAAACGCTTTGTAAATTTTTGAATACACATACTTCAAAACGAATCTTCTTACAAACTGTTTTAACCCTTTATTTTCATCTAGCAAAGTTGAATCTCCTCTAAAATAAACCCGTATTTTTTTGTTAAAAAATCGAATTGCCTTCCAATGGCTTTTAAAATTCCAACCATAAACCAATATTGCGTTTGCACCCCATTCCTCTATTTGTTTAACAAGCGTAGGGTTGTTAATGCCTTTGTAATGATGAGAGCCGGGACTGTCTGAAATATTTTCTACAAAGCTGTAATCATATCCTTCTAACAATGGAATATCCCAGGTTATATTTTGCCCAAAACCGGGATCAAATTTTTCACCGGCAGCACTCTGGCTCCATGTATAAAAAACTTTGATGTCAATTTGTTTGCGCTCAGCAAGGAACCGAAAAAGGGGTGCATTGTATTGTATGGGATGGGTAGAAATTATCGCTAACTTTTTCAAAATCTATTGTATAATTTAACAGGTAATTTTTGTTTAAACGCCTAATTTTATTATCTGCATTGTATATATTCCGCAGTGTTTATAAAACAATTCAAATCAATGTGCAGAACTAATTATTTTTGACAACCCTTCAGCTACTATCTGTGCAGCCCAAGGCGACCAATGCGTATCATCATAAAAATAAATATCTTTCTTGCCGGCAAAATCTTTTTGCAATATTTTTTTTGTATCCAGGTATAGATAATTTTTGTTTTCAGTTTTCAGGTAGTCAAAAAACAATGGTCTCGGATATTTATTTTTATCTACGATATAGTCATAATACATATCATATTTATCAGGGCTTGGCAAAACAATCAAGGTAATACCTTTACGCTGAAGTTTTAAAGACAGGTCATTCAGAACATTATTCAATTGCGAAATATTGGCTTGATCATTATTCATTTTAAGGCTACTGATATCGTCATCAAAAAACAACAATTCGGTATTGTTTACCGAAAATAAATTTTTACTGATCCGGGTTCTATGTACCTGCGTTTCAGTATTCTGATTTCCTGTTATGAGATATTGAAAACTATAATAAGGAAATTTCAAGATTCGGTCCGACGGAAATTTAAAACTAAAGTCTACATCTTTCCTTTTTTCACTTACTAAAGTCCTTGCATTTTTAAGTGTAAATACCTGGGTGCTGTCAATATTTTTAGTTCGTTCAATGAAAAGCCGTTCAATAGATTGCAGAATGACATACTTAACCTGGTAATAATCAAAAATATCTCCATGCAGCATGGCGTATAATTGCTCAATCGGGTTGTTATGAAACCGCCTGTCCACATGCAGAATATCAACCTCACCCTTATTTTCCAGGTAATTGTTATACCCGTATGAATCCCCTTCAGAAAAAGAATCCCCGATTGTCAATACATCATAATTTCTTTTTTTGGGTAAATCAGAAAGCTTTGTAAAATGTATTTTATTCTCAAACTCCGCTTTAAAAATATTCCGGTATGATGGATGTACATCAACGATATATCCCAGCCTGATCAAGTCCCCTTTGTCTGCAGTATAAAAAAGCCAGGTATACAGATGCAGGATCAGTACAGGTAATAAAAACCATAAACTTTTTAATAGAAATTGCCTCATTCGTTAAAATTGAAAATAAATGAACTGCTGATCCTGGTCGCCGTACCAGAATATCAGGAATAATATCCCATAATAAAATAAATACCGCAACGTTCTTGGCCAGTTCAGCCCGAAGCTGGCAATTGCAAATTGTTGTTCCCTGCCTACCCATTCAATGCCCAAAAACAGCACCAGTAAAATATTAATAGTTTTATAGCCTGTATAAGTGCTTAATAAAAAAAATGATCCCAGATTTGTGAATATACCTGAAATGATCTGAAGGGCATGCCCCATATTTTCCGCCCTGAAAAAGATCCAGGCAAAAACAGTAAGGCCGAAAGTGACCAGCATATAACCCAGCTCCCGTAGTGAGGGTAATAATTTACCTTCTGCAACAGTATTTAAATGACTTCGGTTATTTTTGGTAAGCAGCAGCGGCACAAAATATACTGCATTTAAAGCGCCCCAGGCAATAAATGTCCAGTTTGCCCCGTGCCAGAAACCGCTCACCAGGAAAACGATAAAAACATTCCTGATCTTATTCCATGTGCCGCCTTTACTGCCGCCCAAAGGTATATACAAGTAATCTCTAAACCATGTTGAAAGTGACATATGCCAGCGCCGCCAGAATTCAGCTATATCCCTAGAAAAATATGGAAAAGCAAAATTTCTTAACAGGTCAATACCAAAAAGTTTTGCTGTGCCTATTGCAATGTCTGAGTAACCCGAAAAGTCTCCATATATTTGAAAAGTAAAAAATATAGCTCCTAATGTGAGGCTTGCTCCACTTTGTGATGCTGAATGGTTAAAGATTTCGTTGGCATATTGTGCACAGTAATCCGCAATGACTACCTTTTTAAATAAACCCCACAAAATTTGCCTTAAACCATCAACGGCTTTCGCATACTCAAAAGTTCTCTTTTCTTGAATTTGTGGTAAAAGATGGGTGGCTCTTTCTATAGGACCAGCAACTAATAAAGGGAAAAAACTAACAAAAAGAGAATAGTCGATAAAGTTCTTTTCAGCCTTAATTCTATCTTTATAAATATCAATTACATATGATAGTCCGTGGAAGGTATAAAAAGAAATGCCCACCGGCAGAATTACTTTTAAAGTCCAGGGGTTTACATGTAGCCCGAAGTTTGCTATTGCCTCTGCAAAGGATTGAGCAAAAAAATTATAATATTTAAAAACACCAAGAAACCCGAGGTTTACAGATATGCTTAACCAAAACCAGAACTTCTTAATACTTTTATTTCGAGCATCATACATTTTAATGCCTGTAAAATAATCTAAGAGTGTGGAAAAAACTAAGAGGAATAAGAACCTCCAGTCCCAACAAGCGTAAAAAAAATAGCTTGCGACAAGTAGCAAAATATTTTGTGCCTTCAAATTCTTATTGGCGATGAGCCAATACAACATAAAAACAATTGGTAAAAAAACTGCGAAGTCGATTGAGTTGAATAGCATAAGGTTTTTCTATCTTTCTAATATGAATCAATTGTCGTGATAACTTTTGCTCTTTTAGTTTTTATTTTTTATGGAAGGAAGTTTATTTACTTTAATCTTTAACCATTTATTAATCGGTTGGTCCACTTTTTTTGAAAATAAAATACTGAAATATGAAAACAAAATTATTAGTAGCACCGGCATTAAAAAGGAGCCAGGCAAAATAAATTTACCTAATGTATAAATAAGAAAGACTCCTATGTTCTCATGTATTAAGTATAAAAAATAAGAAGATTCTCCAATTTCTGTAACGGTTTTATTTTCAAGAAAAGAAAGGTTGCTTGGTGAGTAAATAAAAAGCAGAAATATGCCTATAATTAAAAAGTAAATTATTCGAACTTGAAATACCTCACCTGAATACATGATGAAAAGCACAATTATTAACAAACTTATTTTTAGAAAAGTAGATACTTTTTTCTTTTCTTTTTTATTTGATGAAATTTTATAAAAAATTACGCCTAAACAAAAGAATGGCAGAAAAGTAATTAAGTTAAATGAATTAGAAATCCACTTCGTATAAAAATTTAATGATTCATTAGATAATTCTATGTGTAACCTATTACTCCCTTGTATATTTTCAAATATTAAGTTAGTAGAAATTAAGATAATTGAAGCTGTAATAAAATTTATTAAAAATCTCTTTTTATTAAAATAGTATAATAAACTAGCCAGAACATAAAATTGAATTTCAGGCCAAAGACTCCAATAAGACCCGTTAATATATGACGTGTCAATATTAAAAATATTATTTAAAATGTATGGATATACAAATGTTAAACCAGGTATAAAGTTCTTTAAAAAATGACTATTCGGGAATAAATTATATTTATCAAACAGTATAAAAAAAAAGTATGTAATCAAAGTTGCAATTAATATTGACGGGAATAGTCTAATCATTCTTTTCTGCCAAAATGCAATTAAATTATCTGTTCTCTCTAGCGTGAAAAAGATAACAAAACCACTAATTACGAAGAAAAACTGCACACCTAAATAACCGTAATTAAAAAAATTATACTTATCACCATAAGGATATAGGGAAACATTATTTTTTGGTGGAGTCCATCTTGAGAAATAGTGATATAGCATAACTGAGATTATAGAAATCGCTCTAAATCCATCTAATATTGAAATTCTAATTTTTCCGTTCATGGTTTCTGTTTAATCGTATTATATCCAATAGATGCCGCAATCATCAATGGGAAAAAACTTAGGAATGCAGCGTAATCAACAAAGCTTTTCTCTACTTTAATTCTGTTGTAATAAATAGCTATTACATGAGACAACCCATGAAAAATATAAAATGAAATTCCAACTAGTAAGATTACTTTTAATGTCCATGGATTAAAATGAAGTCCTACATGTGAAATAGCATCTGCAAAAGAGGTAGAAAAAAAATTATAATATTTAAAAACACCGAGAAACCCGATGTTTACAGATATACATAACCAAAACCAAAACTTCTTAATAACTTTATTTCGAGCATCAAACATTTTAATGCCAGAAAAATAATTTAAAAGTGTGGCAAAAATTAACAGGAAGAAAAACCTCCAGTCCCAACAAGCGTAGAAGAAGTAACTTGCTACAAGAAGTAAAATATTTTGAAGTTTGACTTGCTTATTCGATAAAAACCAACATAAAATAAGAACAACAGGTAAAAAAATTTCAAAATGAATGGAGTTAAAAAGCATATTCTATAGATGTAACTTTAACGCTGATTTGTTTTTTGGTAAATAAACAGGCTCAAAAATTATTTTTTATCCACCACCCTGTTCAACAGGTCAACCAGTTTGGCAGTAACCGCTTTGGCGGAGTAATTATTGAATAAGGGCTGGTCTACCTGCTTTGGATTGTAAGCTTTTTTAAACGAAATAAATTCTTCAAAAAGAAATGCAAACTCATCTCTTATCTTATTCAATCCATTTTCCCCGTCAAAACTAAGTGCCAACCCGGCTCTCGTGGCCTGCAATATACCTGCCGCAGTACTTTTTTGATGCAGCACAGCCATTATAGGCTTCTTACTCAAAACTCCCTGGTATGTTTTTGATGGCGTGTAGTGAGGTTCTGTACTTCCCAAAATAAAAATGGCATCAGCCATATCCAGGTGTACCAGCACATCCAGGTAAGCTATCCGTTTCGGGTATTCGTACACAACCGTTTCCCATAACCCGTATTGTTGGGCCAATGGTTTTAAATTAAACCCCTCGGAATCATCGGGCGTTTTACCAGTACCAATAAAATGAAATTCTACTGATTTAAATTGCACCTGGTTGGCTGCAATACTTTTAAAAACGGCTTCCAGCGGCCCAAATGCCTTCGGCAACATGGCCCCAGCATATACCAGCAGCATTTTGCCAGGCTTCCTGCTGAAGAGATATGGTTTTATATCCAATTGATCCAGCAGTTCATGATCTTTGATCTCGCCGCCATAGGGCATGCCACCACAAACAGCCTGCACTTTTAAATGCGGGTTTCGCTCCAGCACCGGTTCATAGTAACCCTCCGCTACACCCGTAATCAGAGAAGCTTTTTTTACAGCTATGGGTTCTAATAAGCCAGCGATCTTTGAACTGAACCAATGCCTGGAAAATATTTTTTGGCTGCCCGGGAAGGTGTGCACCCAAGGGTCTATATAATCAATACCATATTTCACGCCTGTTTTCCTGTGCAGGTAAGGGCCTATCAATGCCACATAAAAGGATGGAATGGGAATATAAACAAAATCAATTTTTTCTTTTCGTACCAGCTCCAACGCTTTTTTACGCAACTGAAAAAAAGCACGCAGGCCAATATCACCAATCAGCCTTGGTTTGGTTACCCGGTAAGCTTTAACTTTTTCAATGCGCATGCCTTCCGGTATCAGTTTATGTAAATTCCAATCCAATGCTTCTTCATAATAATCTTCGTGTACGGTTAAAATAACCGGTTCCCATCCAAAAGAAGGCAGGTGCTGTGCAAAAAGCCGGGGCCGGTGCACGCCCGCCAGGTTGGAGGGTGGAAAATGTGGATAGATGATGAGTATTTTATTCATATGCGGGGTGTCCAAAACTGCAATAATTCAGCGGAAGCTGTTTCCCAGTTTCTGTTTTTGAAATCTTGATACCGGTTAATTTTTTCATTCCTGATTGTTTCCCTGTTATTGATGCATTGCTCCAGCACTGTTTCAAAATGATTGAAATGCTTATCAAAACACTCGCCATGACCCGGCACTTCTGCAAGGCAAGCCTTTTGTGCCTTCGTATCTGTAGCAATAATATAAAGGCCTGCCTGCAGGTAGGCAATCAATTTATTAGTGATGGCCAGGTCGCGGTTCTCATCTACCGGAGTATCCAATGCCAGCCCGATATCAAACCGGCTCAAAGCCAGGTGCAGTTCCTGCTGGCTTAGCGGCGCATGGGTAAAAATGTTTGTGGCAGCTTTTAGATACTGCTCCTGAAATGCCGCGTCAAGGTTTCCAAACAGGTGTAACTCAACTTTGTTGCTTGCTTTTTTTACAGCAGATAAAATAAATTCCAGGCCCCTTCCGGCACAGATATGCTGTGAAAACCAAACCATTTTTAGATACCCCGGTTGCTGAACTGGCGGAACCGTAAATTCATGTGCAGGAAAATAATTCATCAGCGTAAACCAATTGGCGCCTTCGTAACCCAAGTCTTTTTTCACGGTTTCCCTGATGAGCGGGGCGGCAAAGGAAACATAGTTTAATTGCGGCAATAATTCTACCATCAATTGTTTGGTAAATTTTTGTAATGAACTATTACTGCCCTCTCCCGGATGATAATCCTCCACATCAAAGCCAACCCGGCAATTAAATTGTTTTGCGGCTTTTAATGCCGGCCATAAAGCGCCGGGGTTATGGCCAATTACCCAATCTGGTTTTGTTACTTTTTTTAAAGCTTTTGTTAACTGATAACTCCGCCGGGAAACTGCCAGCGACAATACCGACGCAGGCAATGCCATTAACCTGGCTGCCATTCGGTAAAATTTTTCAAGGCATACAGAAATAAACCAAGGAAGGAACGGGCTCCGGCCTGCCGGAATCAAATGCACCTGCTTTGTGTTAAATTCATCAACCAGGTTTTTATTTATTCCGCTGCTCCAGTTATCAAATTCAAAACAGATGACCTCAACATCAAAACCATTCCCTGCAGCAAGCCTGGCTTCCTTAACCAAACGCGGATTGGCAGCCAGGCTGAGGGTGCTTATAAAAAGTATCTTCAAGTTCCTTGTTTATTTTTTGTTTTTCGCACAGCATAAAGCAGGTTCAGGTAACCCAGGGTGTAGAAAAAATATTGTACCCTTTTTGCAAACTTCCACCCAAACCATGTACAAAGTAATTTAAAAACCCGGCCGCCATCAACTCCCATGGTGCCCTGCCCGTAATAGCTGATCATGTCTTCATGTTTTTTTTGCAGGTCCGGAAATTTTGGATACATATGATAATACTGCATCAGGAAAGTATTGCTGACCAGGTTCCTAACCCGGTACGAATCCTCTGCTGCCACTAATCTTTCGCCCAACAAGCAGGTAGCCAGGAAAGTGGATTCATAAAATTTCCTTGCTCGCCCGGCCGAAATACTACCGCTCATGCCTGATCGATAATACAACCGGGCCCCTTCCGTAAACCGCACTGCTTTTGATGCCAGCAGTACCCGGGTATAAAATTCGGTATCATTAAAGAGGATGAGGCGTTCATCCCATAAACCCGATTTTTCAATTATGGCTCTGGGAACCAGCATGATCCCGCACTGCAGCATCACGCCTTCGGTGCGGGCCGTTAAAAAATCAAGGGGAGATGCATCCTTCCAATAATCGAGCCTTGTGAAATCTGCCAATGCCGGCCGGTCATTATAAAACCTGGCCCATTCCCCGTAAGCTACATAGTCATCCGTACCTTCTAATACTTTCATTTGACGTTCAATCATCTCAGGATTAATCAAATCGTCTGAGTCCATAAACTTTATATAATCTCCAGAACAATTCTTGTAACCATTATTCAATGCTGCATCTTGGCCTTTATTTGCTTGAGTAATAATTTTTATTTTATCTGAATAGGTTTCCAATACAGACAAAGTATTATCGGTAGAGCCATCATTTACAACAATGATTTCAAGATTGGAATATGTCTGATTGAGAACAGATTCCAATGTTTGGGGTAAGTATTTTTCTGCATTGTATGCAGAAATGATTATTGATACTAAAGAAAATTTCATTGTTAAGAAAAATTATTATAGTATTAAATACTAATTAATAATACATCGATATTTAGGTTAAAATTTCCATTTTTGATTGTATTTTTTTTCTCCAATATTCTGTTGTTAAAATATCTTTATTGGGTTTTTTATAGCTTACACTAACTGAATTACTATTGATCATATTAATCATGTCAATATCTGTAGAATAAATAATATTATTCTCAAAAATATCATAATACTTTTAAGAAATATTTGATATTGGAATCGCATCTAAACCAATACACTCATAATGTCTATAACAGTCTTCTCTATCACCTGTTGTAGAAATTACAAATTCAGATTTTGAAATGTTACTTAAATATTCACCATAATTTAATTTGGGGCCACTAAGTTTTCCAAAAATATCATGCATTCTCCTTATATGATTTTTTGGCAAATGGGAATGAACAATAGAGCATTGGTTTAATATTTTTATTTCTTTGTTATTATTACAAACATCTGATTTTAACAATTTTACATATTCAATTATATTATTGTGAAAAAGACCGTATGGAAATCCCATATATTTTTTAATATTTTGATATATCGGATTTTGTGATATCCATAAAAGAATATTTTTACTAACTAAAATACTATCTGTTTTATAATTTCGGTGAACCTGAGGTAAATGCCATTGTGATGTTATTAATACTACTTGAAGATTTTTTTTTACTATAATTGGTAATACTTTATCGTAAAAGAAATTAATATAATCAACTTGCACTTGAATTATATCGAAATTTTTTATTTCATTATAATTATTATTTTTTAATAAATCATTTCCAGCTAAATACAAATCACATCCAACATATTTGCTGTTATCAGATTTTATTTCTGTCGAAATATAATGATCGCATATAAAGTAAGGTGTCAATGGGTTAATTAGATTCTCAATTAACCTAGAGCAATCTGAATTTACAACATCATCAAATAAACTATTCATAAAATGCTTGAATCATTATAAAACCAATTCATTTAGGTTAATTATTTTTTTGGGGTAAAATTCGGATTATATCTTTTTTAATAACTAAGATATGATTAGGCATATTGTCTATTACAAATTTTTTTATAATTTTAATATTTGGATAATCATCCCCCGTAAATAATCTTGCATCATCAATAAGAATTACATGATTTTTTATAGGGTGATCTACAATATGAAATAACTCCTCTAATATTGGCGATACTTTTTCTCCTTTTGCTGTAATTATATATTCATCGTTTGACCAGAATTCAGATGAATAATGACCATCGAGCCAAAAAACAATTGGAACTTTAATATTGGAAATTATTTCAGATAATTTCTTTGAACTATCACCGTTTACAATAAGCACGCTTTTATAATTTTCAAATCTCTTTTGTGCTCTTAATGCAAGATCATGACTTAACTCTATTGAAATAATATTTTTAAAATAATTCCTTAAAGCCTCTACAGTATCTCCTAAATAAGTACCTGTTTCAATTAAAACATTATTACAGTTATACTTATTTGCAATATTTAAAATAATTCTTCTTTTGGTTGCGTAATCAGGTATGATAATCCTATCCCTAACTTTTCTCTTTAATTTTAAAGTATTTAAATATAGACTGTAAAGAGGTGTGATTTTTTTTAATATTTTTTTCATTTATGTATTTAGATTTAAAATTATAAGTAATTTGATATATCCTAAATAATTATTCAGGTTTAGTTTGAGTAGACTGTTGTGGGAATTTCATTATTATTTTAAAAAAACATATTATATAATAAATTTTAACTGGTTAATTTTCAAACTCATTAATTGATTGAATTTATTATGTAGTAGATGGTTATTTTCTAACAATTTTCATCTTTCGTAAGACACCTTTCAATAAAGAAAAAAGTAATTTTTTTATCGGTATGTCTGTCGAGAAATCATCTTTGCTTTTTGCTGCTATTCTTATAGATGATTGCATAATTTGCGTCTGAAAACCATCTAGTTGATTTTGTAAGCCTTTTTGCATATTAAACTCCTTGTAATAAGCCACACATAAAAAAAGCACATAACAATGATTAAATGCTCTTTTAGTTTCATCTAAACTACTCCACACACCAACTCCACTTCTATAAACAGCCATCGAATCGGGTATATAATGAACATTACCCTTAGATGCAGCATAAAGCCACAAAGGATAATCCCCGGCAGGCGAGTAATTGAATATTTCAGGCAATGGCAATATTGTTCTACGGAATATCACAGAAGCGGTTTGAATATAATTTCCGTAAATTGATAAATCTTCAAAAGTTTGATACTTATCTGGAATTTTTTTAAGAAACTCATTTATATGAAGTGAACCATCGGGTTCAAGTATATGAGTTGAATGAAAACACATTATATATTCCGCATTTCTTTCTAAAAAATCAACCTGCTTTTGCAATTTATATGGATCAGTCCAGTAGTCATCTCCTTCGCATATGGCAATATATTCTCCTTGACATAAATTCATAGTTTGAATCCAATTTCCCATCATTCCTAAATTCGAGTCTCTTTCAAACAACTTTATTTTATTAGGATATTTTTCGGAAAAGGAATTGCAAATATCTAAAGTTTTATCAGTAGAAAGATCAACACCAATTACAATTTCATATTCAAAATTTACAACTTGATTAATTGCTCCTTACATACATTTCGCAATGAATTTATCATGATTATAAGTTATAATACACGCAGATACCTTCATTAATCCTTTAATTTAAATTCAATGCTAACAAAGATTTTTCTTTTTGAAGATGGTTCAATGAAATATGCATTAGCAAATTCACCATGTGTAAGTGCTCTTAATTTATCAATTGCTTGTCGCATAGTTAATTTTTCATCTAAATCTATTTTACATAGTTCATTGAAATCTTTCTTTAAAAAAAGATTTCCAATATTTTCCGGAACTTGAGTTTTATAACAATCCTGCAGAATATTAATTAAATTTTTTTTAATTAATTCTAGTTCCTTTTTAAGAATTTTATCGTAAAGTGATAATGATGTATCCCAGACCTCTTTTTTCACAAATTCTCTATCTATTATATTTCCATTGTCTAGTTCATTGTCAATTTCATGTATAGTAGCTCGAATTGACAAATTATTTATTATTGCAAATACTTGAGGATACCAACCTATATTAATAGGGTTGTAACCGGGATGAATATTAATACACTTGACATTGTTAACTAAATTTTCAGGGAAGATTTGTTTACAATGTATAGATATAACTAAATCATATAACTCAATAATTGTATTAACTTCATCTCTATTTTTTAAATCATACTTATTAATTTTACTTTTTAGAATGGAACTAAAATCGTTTTTATTTGAAGAAGAACTAATTGAAAAATTCCAATTATACATTTGAAATTCACTAGAAAATATTATCTTTTCAAATTCATAAGACAGATAAATATTATCAGATATAATTAAAATATTCCTATGCATTTGAATCAATCATTGAACAAATTCTTAATAAATCATTTTGGCTAAGGTCGTGAAACAGTGGCAAACATAATACCCTTGAAGAAATACTTTCAGATACATACATTGGATTACTAATTATGTAATTCAATTTATTTAAAGAAGAATAAAAATACCTTCTTGGAAAAATTTTCTCAAGTGCCAATTTTTCAATAGCTTTTTGCAAAATAGCTTCAGAATTAAAGATAATTGGATAATAGCTAAAATTCCACTGTACATCTTCTCTAAGCTTAAATAGTTGCAGATTGGAGTTACGTAATAATTGATTATAGGTATCTACAATTTTTCTTCTATTTGTTATAGTTTCATCTAAATGTGGGAAAACTGCTAAACCCATGGCAGCCTGTAATTCAGATATTTTACCATTAATGCCCAATCCAAAAAACTCAGCGGACCTCTGTGCCCAAAGTTGCGGCTATAAAATATTTTATGTCTTAATGCTTCGTCATTACAAAAAACTGCCCCACCCTCGCCTGTATGAAATAATTTGGTAGCATGAAAGCTGCAAGTACTTACATCACCATATTCAAAAATACTTTTACCCTTATACTTTACGCCAAAACAATGCGCTGCATCGTAAATAACTTTCAGGTTGTGTTTCTTTGCAATGGCTTCAATTGCTTCAATATTACAAGGATTACCAAAAACATGTGTAGCTAATATACAGGTCGTTTTTGGGGTAATTGCAGCCTCAATTTTTGTTTCATCAATGGTTAAATATTCGGGATGAATATCTACAAAAACAGGCGTACAGTTTTCCCAAACAATTGCAGCAGTAGTAGCGACATAGCTAAATGGTGTAGTAATAATTTCACCCCCGCCTCCCAGCAATTTCAAAGCTATTTGCAATGGTATAGTACCATTGTTCCTAACAATAATATTAGAAACCTGTAGGTATTCTTTCAATTTTTCTTCTAACTCTAATACCAACTCCCCTCTATTGGTAAGCCATTCATTGTCAAATGCTCGTTTTACAATGGCTTGGTATTCTTCTAAGGGAGGTATAAAACTTTTGGTAACAGGTATCATTCGCTGCAATTAATTGAATCAATCTTATTTATGAGGTAATTTATAATTTGTTAGATTTTAGAATATTGAGAAGTGTTTTTGAATAATTGTTTTTACAGTGTAAATTATTTTTGTATAAAATTAATTACCTAAAACCTTTTTCTATTCCTAATTTATAGTAAATATAAGATGTGAATTTATTGTTGTACAACTTAATTGTATGTGAAATTCTTTTATAAACTGACAATGCAACCGGTTTTTTTGTTTTCATATCTTCCAGCACAAAATCAAAAAATGATTCAATAGAAGCATCAGTCATTTCGGAAGGAATGGTATTATTTTTAAACCAGGGTTCATGAGCCATTTTCAATAATTTATCATCATCCTTATCCAATTCAATAATATAATCAACTGCTTCTTGGTAGGAAGAAAATTGATTAACATGCACAAAACTATCAGTATTAAAATCCTCTTCTAATCTTGGATTCCCCCAATAAATTGGAATACTATTAGCGAACATTGGCTCAATTAACTTTTCTGTGGTGTAACCGGGATAGGAAGAATTTTCGAAGGAGATTACAAACTTATAGTCTTTAATAAAGTCTAATTTATTTTCAACCGGGCCACCAATATTATTTAAAAACCTACCTCCTGAATCAACTTTTTTATATTTTGAAAGTAAATTAAAAAATTCAAATCTCTCTTTTGCCTTGCCATTGGACACCACCATGCAGGCAAATTTCTCTTTTGTTATAATGTTTTGGGGTTCTTTAGATTTTATTAGTGAATCTTGACCCCAACTTACCCATAATGGCAACCTTTTATGTCTTGGATTGTTATTATAAAAATCAGAATCTAAAACATAATCACAAATATTCCAATCGGCACGTTCGTTCTCAAATCCCATAAACACACGATGACATTTATATTTTAAATAATCATGTTTATTATTATATGCATGTGTAAAAAAATATATGTCAGGGTCATCTGATAATAAAACTTTGTATTTCTTAGATAATATTCTAGTAAAATAATTATCTGTGTTATCAAAACCGGGCCAGAAATAACCATAATTTACTTTAATCGTTTTCAATGGTATTAATTAAAATTAAGTACTCCTTGTACAATATTTAAAAAACTGAATGAAGCTTTTTTATATGCTTCAATTGTTTTGTTTATATTTTTTGTCTTAACAAAATAATTAAAAAGATTTACTACAAATCGTCTTTTATTTTTCTTTTTTAGCCAGTTCAACTGCTTTTCTGTGAATGGCAAAGGCAATTCATTCAAAGCATCACGCATGTAATTGTAGTTGTTGTACAAATAATTAAAATGGTTATTAATTTCCTGCCCATCATGTATTCTGTAATAAATAAACTCATAGGGAAATAAATATATTTCCGAAAAGGAACATGCTTTTAAATTGAAATACATGTCATTTGCCGGACCATATTTCTCAGGATAACCACCTAGTGAATCAAAAAAAGATTTTCTTATAAAAGTTCCACCCGGTCCCATATACAAAAACTGTTTATCAAAAAAATGCATTTGCAATGCATCATTTCCTGCAAGTTGAAATCTCTTATCTGAATGTTGCCAATACATAGCAAAATTTAAACTAAGACCTCCATTTGAATCTTTGAAAATGTTTGTTATGGTATCAGGGAGCAATTTATCGTCAGAATCTACATACATTATAAATTCACCTTTGGCAAAAGATGCCGCTTTATTACGATTGGGATAGTCTCCTAAATTTTGGGAATTAACAGAAACTTTAATTCGATTATCAATCTTTTCAAATCTTCTGGCAATATTTACTGTCTCGTCTTTTGAACCATCATCTACAATGATTAATTCAATATTTACATAAGAATTAGACACAACACTTTCTATTGCTGCTGTAATATATTTTTCTCTATTATAAGCAGTCATTAGAATGCTTACTAGTGGGCTACTGTTCATTGAGAGAATTGATTAAGCTTATTTCTAATTACTGAAACAAAAACAAATACTATAATCCAACGATTCATTAACATGAATTTCTTTAAACTCTGAAATCCAAATTTTAATTTATTGGCGAAATAAAATATTTCTGAATCAATACTTGAAATTCCATGTTGATATTTTTTTAAAATGCAAAAAATTGGAAGTGGACTTTTTTTGCATTTAAAGCAGTTTCATTTAAAAGATGATGATAGTATCTATTAGCCATTTGTTTTCTGAAAGCTTCAATTTCTTTTACTGTTGATGTATTTATCTATACATTTCTTTACCTTTTGTGTCAACTAAAGTAAATCAAATACAAAATACATTTCTATAATAAACCAACAAGTTATTCTAAAATATTATTTTATTAATGGTCAATTTGCTCAACGGAATCCGCAATATCATTTTTAATTATAGGGGTATGCGATAACGTTATCTGTTGCAGAACTTCATTGAGACCCGACCCAATCTTTCCCCATGCATACTCTGAGCACACAAGTTCCCGTGCATTAATCCGTGTTGCTTCAAACAGGTCTTGGTTATGCAATAAGTCAATCACCATTCCTGCGAAAGTAAATGGATCATCAGCAATCAACAAATGTTTTCCCTGGATGATGTTTATACCTTCCGCACCAACGCTGGTACTAACAATTGGATTACCAAAACTCATTGCTTCCAATATCTTTAAGCGGGTACCACTGCCACTAAGTAATGGTGCAATACATATTCCTGCCCGGTAATAAAAGGGCTGTAAACTAGCCACCCTGCCTTCAACACACACTGCCGGATCTTCCCACAATTTTTGATTCTTTTCATTTTTTTCTGAACTACCTACTAAAGTCAATACAACTTCAGGTATGGCCTTTTTTATCAAAGGAAAAACATGCTCGTAAAACCAAATCAATCCCTCTTCATTTGGATAATAATCTAAACTTCCGCAGAACAGAATCTCCTTTTTGCTGTGCTTAAGTGGGTTATAGTCAAACGGTTTTGCATCGGTATCTACGCCGTTAGGAATAGTAAAACCAGGCAAGCGACCTTGGTTTAAGGCAAGCAGTTTTCCCCGGTCTACCTCACTACAGCAGCAAAAAGCATCTACGCTTTTATATAAATTGGTTTCAATCTGCAGGGCATTTTCAGCATAGTTTTTAAATAGACTGCTTTGTTGTACTGTTGCCAGCAGCGTCCACAGTTCAGAATCAATATTATGTGCATCGTATACCTGTTTACTGCCAGGCAAGTGCCTGTTTACGATGTTTGAAAAAAAACCTACAGCTTCCAAGTTTTCGTAAAAGACTAAATCAGGTTTAAATGTTTTTAGTGCCTTTAGCAATGGCGGGTATGTATGTAGAAAATAACTGTTGGTATTGCCCCTTAAAGATCGTCTCAAAAACCGATAATTAAGAGCATCTGCAGCCTTCCCGAGTAAAGTGTTCAAAACAGAACGGTAACCTATTTTTCCATGAATACTTATAATCGTTACATTTTCGGGAAACGACGGGTATTGAACTTCAGTAAATTCTTCATTGGGCTGAATGGTCAGCACATACACTTCATTTTTTCTTGCCATTTCACGCAGCAGGTAAAAACAGCGTAAAGAACCACCATTAGTTGGCGGGTAAAATTTATAAGGTATAATTAATAGAATTTTGGACATCTCTATTTTTTTTATAAATGTAGAAAGTCCATGTCTTTAATTAATTCCGATTGATAACTCCAACCTTGCTTAAAATTTCTGAGTTGATGTGTATTTTCTCTAAATTTTTCGCTGATAATATTATTTAAAAATTCTCTTTTAAATTCTTTTGGGTCAACAAAAAACGCATTAACGCCATTACTTTCAACTGTTACAAATTGATACCCAAATTCATTAAAAAGGTTTATCCATAGTGCGATTGAAACACCATAATATAAACATGTTTTATGTGCTTTAAAAAAGTTGAAATCTTTGTTGTAGATGATAGTTTTCAAAGCATCTGGTCCAAAACAAGAATTGTATTCTACAACTGCAATTTTGGGTCTGAATCCTTCTTCAAGGATTTTTTTCATCAGGTAATAATCATTGCCATCTATATCTAATGAAAATACATCCGGATTTTTATGAAGAGAAATATCACTTAAAACACCAATGTTATCCAACGAAACAAAAATATTATGATAGTTGGTGTACCACGGTTTAGTATCTACAGAATTTTTATAAAGGTAAGAATCCCCCTCAATCATTATCCCCGAAAAATTTTTTCCGTATGATAACCAACCGGTATTATTGTCAATACAGTTATTTGCACCAATTTCAATAAAATATCGGTTTGAGTCGGTTAAATTTTCCAGTAAAAAATCTATAATTCCATCCTCTCCATTCTGGCTAAATGCACTAAATTCCCATGAGAGCGGATTGGTTGAATCAATTTTTCTTAAATGCGAGCTAATGGCACCTCTGGAAAAGGCTGAATTTATTTTTACCAAATTCATATTTTTTCTAACTTCTTTAAAAAGTACATGATTTAATTTATAATTTATTTTATTAACGATATTCATACTAATTACTTTTTAAATTGTAAAATTTTTAAAATTGGAGAAAATATTAGTCTTGTCAATTTTACCAATTTCCATTCCCAAGTTTTATATATTTCCTGAAATATTTTGTTCTTTGCGTATTTCTCTAATAAGTAGCCGGTATTATGTTCTATAAATTTTTGTCTATACTTTTCAGGTATTTTATTTTGTAAGTAAAACATGGCATTAAAAAAATAAATTGTATTTGTTTGGTGATTACCAGTTAGGTTATTTGAATGGATCCTATAAAATGCTCCCACAAAATTATTGTATCCAACTTTTTTATTCTTCAATGCAACAAGTACCCAAAATACCCAGTCTTCGTAACGACTTTTATAATCAGCGGGAAATGGGATTTCATTCTGTAACCAAATATCTCTTCTAAACAATGCACTATGGATCGTCGTGCCAACATCTCTATCCCAGCTAAATAAAAAGTTTTCAATTGGATTAACATCAACAACCCTATGTTTTGACTCCTGAGTTTGTTTCTTATCGTGAAAATAATGACTGTAATTAGAATAGCAGAGATCAAAATTCTTATTGTTAGATAAAAATTCTAACTGGCGTTTTAATTTATCTTTTGATAAAAAATCATCGCCATCAAGGAATTGTATAAAATCTCCTTTACTCATTGTAAACCCAATATTTCTTGCTATACTAACGCCTTGATTTTGTTGATAAAAATACTTTAATCTAGCGTCCTTTTTTAGATATTCGTTGCAAATTAAATTTGTGTTATCGGTTGAACCATCATCTACAATAATGCATTCAATATTTTGATAAGTCTGATTAATAACAGACTCTATTGCTTCTCGGATAAATTGTTCTTGATTGTAACAAGTGATTATCACTGAAACCAAATTATCAGTGCCACCCGGTTCTCCTTTTGAATTTAAATTATCTATATCCATTATTACTAATTTTTAATGAAAACATAAGAAGCTTGAAAATAGATTTTAAAACAAAAAAATCAAATACTTTATCATTCAATAAAATCATTAACCCATTTTTGGCTGCAAGATTATTTTTGGCAATAAATTGCTTTACAATATATTTTTTAATGAAGTAATGCTTTAGTTTTTGGGGGGATATTATTTTATTATTTATTTTCCAATTTGCTGGAAAGTTGATTGTTCTTTTTGAAAGGTATATATCAGTAATATAAAATTTAATAATATAGTCAGGCACATTAACAAATTTTTGTAGGTCGATTATAATACTGCATCGTTCAAACAAAAAATTATCTACAATCTTATTACTAGTTGTTTTAGAGCTGGCATGAATTCTAAAATTCACAAATGGCGTATTAATTTTTTTAAAATTAGAAACTCCGTGCACAAGCAATAATTTTGCCCACAATTCACCATCCATAATGTAATGTAAATCATTACAAACCCCACCTACCAATTTGATAGCATCAAGCTTAAAAAAGGTTGAAGGTTGTGCAATGTGACAAGCTTCAATTGTTTCCTCAATAGTATTTCTCAAATAAGTGCCATTATCCAAAATAATAGTACTATTTTCTAAAACATGATTTTCGTAGCCTGATACGAACTGGATATTCTTGTTCTTCATGAAAGCTCTTGCAATAGCAAAAAGTGCATTAGGCTCGTACCAATCATCGCTGTTTAACCAATTGAATATTTCACCAGTGCATTTTTCAATGCCCTTATTAATTGCGTGACTTTGACCTTCGTCTTTTTCACTTACCCAATAGGTGATGTGTTGCTCATATTTTTTAATAATATCAACCGTTTCATCTGTACTGCCACCATCAATGATAATATACTCAAGGTTGGGATAGTTTTGATTGATTACAGACAATATAGTTTGCTCTATATACTTTCCCTGGTTATAGGAAGGAGTAACTATTGATATTTTGGGATATGTTTGGTTCAAGTTAGTTAGAAGAAATAAAATGGGGTATCATTAAATATTTTGAAATACTATCTTTTGACAACAAAGAATACCTTACCTGATAAATTAAAATCGTTCTCTTTTCCAATTTGTTCCGCTTTTGATCACTTTTGCAGGAATACCCGCTGCAATGCAATTGCCAGGAATACTATTTGTGACAACTGAAGAAGTCCCAATTACTGAATTTGAATTGATTGTAACTCCTTTGAGTATTTTAGCATGAGCACCAACCCAAACATGACTTTGTAAAATCACATTCTTAGCTGGATTAATTTTTTGTCCAGTATTATTATCTATAATAGAATGGGAATCTCCTGTTCTGATTTCGATATTTTTGGCTAACATACAATCATCATGAATCTCAATCCTGGAATGTGGCTCTGTTACTGCCAAATGAGCACTTTCAATCGTTGTACCGGAATTTATAATAATAGCACAATTATTATCCTCAATCCATAATTCTCCACCACCGATGTAACAATTTTCATCAATTTCTATAAGGTGGTTGTCCCCTCTAATAAAAAAAAGAACATTATTTATGCTTGATGATTTTTTAATTACAATTTTATTGTTATTGCCTACAATATCAAATTTTGAATGATTGATATGGCCATCATTCATTATTTGGTTATTTGAACCAACTATTTTTTTGTTTTTACTAACCCTATATGATAAAATAAATCGGTGTATATAACTTTTGATGCCCATAAATTTTACAAAATAATTTAAAAAAACAAAAACCGAATTTTTTAACCCTTCAATGATATATTATAGAGTTCTAAATGTTTTTTTATAGATTTCTCCCATGTAAAATTTTCTAACACTTTATTGCCAGAAAAAATCAAATCATTCCTTAATTCAGATGAATTTGAAATTGCCAATAATTGCTTTAATAAAGATTCTTGATCATCAAAATACAATGCAGCATCTCCTGCTATTTCTGGAAAGCAACTTGAATTTGATAATATTACAGGGCAATTATTAGCAAATGCCTCAAGTATCGGAATTCCGAAACCTTCATATAATGAAGGAAAAACAAAACAAAGTGCATGATTATACAAATTACTCAAATGTTCATCATTCTTAATATTAGTATACAAAACATTGTTATCTAAATTATTAGTTTTAATCAGTTGTAGTTCTTCAGTATTAAAACAACCACCGCCTGCACATACCAATTGAATATTTTCGTTTAGTAAAAAAGTTGAAATATTTGATATTAACCATTTGAAATTTTTATAAAACGCTCTCCCACCAACATATAATAAGTATTTTTCTTTGACAACCCTTTTTTCTAATTTTTTACAACTTGAAAAAGAATACCCATGCTGTATAACTGAAATTTTATTTGGATCAATCGAAGGGTAAAATTTCAATATGTCATTTTTAGTGTTTTCTGAAACGGCAATGATGCGTTTTGCTTTCGGAATTAAAATAGACTTATTTAATTTATCATTAAAGTAGTCTGTAAAATTAGGGTCTGGGTATAATTCATGAATCATATCATGAACAGTTAATACAAAAGGCTTATCATTCGGAATAAAATTCAAAAATTCTATTTGATTATAGGTTGGATGAAAAATGTCATATTGTCCCTGTTTAATAATCTTATTTAAATGCTTATCATCTCTTTTATTTAAATATTCTATTAACCGATTTTTACCTTTAAAGTTTTTGTAGTTATAAAGTGGGGTGAAAGAATTTTTTTGAGTTTTTTTTAAATGTTCATTATCTGAAAAATATTTTTTTGGTAAAACATCTACTTGTTCATATTTACTGATTCCATGAATTATTTCACTAAAATACCTCGATATCCCACCATATTTTTGAAGTCTGAATATTTGCTTATCGTATAAAAGAGTAAAACTATTTTCCATTTTTAAACCAGAGAAGAAAAGTGAACTTAATTATAAGCATTATTCAATAGTAGTTAATAGTAAAAATATTTTTTTTAAAGACTAGAAACTAAAAATGTGACTATTTTAGACCCCTTTTCTACTTCAGGATATACAGTCAATAGCTCTTTAACATTTAGATTAAACGGCGGTTTGTCTAAATAAACACCAGAATTATTCATTAGCCGTATGTTTTCGTCTGATAGTTTATCTATGTTCGGTATTGATGATTCAGAACAGGGCAAATGCTCAGTAATGATTAAATACTTATAATCTTTACATTTTTTCAAAACTCTCTTTATGTCATTATTTGATAGATGTTGAAGAACTTGCCTGATAGTACATAATTCTGCTCTCGGTAATTTATCTTTTACAATATTCAAACAACGAAAAGTAATATTATTTTTATTATAATTTTGTTTATTGTAATCTATTAACTCAGGAACTATATCCACTCCAATGTAGTCGATATTAACATCATTCAATATTTTTGATCCTACTCGAAAATCTCCACAACCTAAATCAACCATTGAAGTTATATTATTTTCAATAATAAATTTTGGTAGTGAAAATGAATAAAGTTTAGCATAATCTTCATCAGAACCAGTTCCTGAATAAAATGGACTTTCCGATTTTGGCTGACCCCAAATATTGTCCGAATATATTTTTGTGAATATTTTTTTATGATCTCTTTTTTTATAAAATTGAATTTTTTTTGATTCTCTTTTGATTTTATTTAATATTCTTTTGAACATTTTAAAGTGTTAAGTTATAAATTAATATATTTTTTAGGCGAACTTTTTAGTTAAGGATAATACTTTTTTTATTTTATTTGAGATATATAATTTATCATACCAATTCTTTGGCTTAACTATACCATAAATATGTTTATAGGTATAATCATCTGCTATAGTTGATACAATAATTTTAACGGGATGTTTCAAATTAGTAATTTCAAATATTGGTAAATCTGAAACTAATTTGTTTTTCTCAATTGTATGCGTGGCATCAATGCCAAAGCCAATATTACTTACAAGATTGATATTGGGTGATATAGACATTCCATTATTCTCTAATAATGTATAGTGCCATTGATAATCCCAAGTATCAATCATTCCTTTAGACATAGCATTAAAAATGTTTATCCAATAATTGATTATATGATTTTTCCTATACAAATTGTTCAACATTTCAAGGCAATCATTATCATAATATCCATTCAAAGTAAAATCATATTTATCCCAAGCACGTTTCCAGGTGGCCCATCCCCAAATATGTGGTATAGATGAAAAATAATAATCTCCTCCACCTCGTTTAATTCCATTTTGAAAATTACTACCGCCAATGTGCATTATTTTTTCATCATTTCTATACTTGTGCAGTAGTTCAGTACAATAATTAAAAAAGGATTCTGCTGGCAAACAATCATCCTCTAAAATAATCCCCTCTTCTACATGCTCAAAAAACCAAGTAATTGCTTCAGACACTGATTTACCACAACCAAAATTTTCTTCTCTGAATAATGTGGTTAATTCACAATCCCAATCAATCTGAGTAGCAATTTTTCTAACCTCCTCACATTTTTCATTTTCACCTTCTTTATCTAACCTTGGACCATCGGCTGCTACAAACAATTTAGTAGGCTTTGCTTTTCGTATGGCCTCAAATACTTGTTTTGTGGTATCGGGGCGGTTGAAAACTAAAAAAAGTATAGGGGTACTAAATTTCAATTTTTTTGTAATTTGGAAAGATGAAATTTTGAAATTATTATTTAAACAAGCGTATCTATATCTGATAACTTATCTAAATTCCCTGCAAAATGCATGAATATGGACAAATCATATAAGTTTTTTAGATTACTCAACTCCAACTGTTTAGAATATCTATTTTCATATCCTATGAAATAATTGACGACTTTATCAATAAATTTTTTACGAAATTTAAAGGCAGGATAATATGCAGATAAATACGAAGTAACCACAAAATTGAAGCTTGGTGAAATCCAATGTACTAGTTTTGATTTTACTAATTCGTATGACATTGCTGGCATTTCATAGTTCCAATCTCCCAGATTATTATCTTCATAATTATAATATATATATTCAAATATATCTCTATGAAACTTAGGGGAGCAAACAAAAACACCAGTTTGCATAACTTCATTCAAATCTTGTCCTAAAATCTCCCTATTTGTATAATATTGACTAGGTAGCATGTTGTCAATATAGCTAATATTATTTTTTTTGTAATATTCATAATTTCTAGCTAGTGCAATATCGTGAATTTCTTTAGATGGTATAGAATAAGCTTCCACAGCACCAACCAACTCAATAGGCACGCTATCACAAATGTCATATGAACGTGTATTATTTATTACAACATCAAGATCAATCCAAACAATTCGATTATATTCTGAAGACCACTCTTGAGATAAGATCAATAATTTTTGCCATGCAGGAGAACGTTTGCTTGCTCGTTCAGATTTATCTAAACTTTCATTTATCACAATTAAATCATAGTCAAATTTATTTGAATAAATTTCCCAACTCTTCCTACAATAAGCTTCAAATATTTTTTGATATTTATCCCCTATTGCTAAAGTAACAATTGCTTTTTTCATCTTTGTTAATTTGATAAAATAAATTATTTTTTTTTTTAAAAATCAAATTGTTTTCGATAATGTACTTTATCTTTCTTAATTTATACATAATAAAATTAGAATTCATTAATGCCTTTTTTCGCATGATATTAATTTTATATTCATCAAAAAAATACTTATATTTTTTAAGATTATTTTCATCATTTTTTATTAGTTGAGAATGGTAGAATTGAAAAACATCTTTTAAATCAGAACGCGTTTCAAAAGTATATTTTGTGTAGCTAGAGACTTGATTTGGGTTAGTAGTTTTATATGAACTAAAATGAAAAAATATAAGAGGTTCAACTTCGTTAACAATAAATGTTTCATTTTTTTTACTTAATATTCTTTCGTGTAAATTCCAAGGTGCCATATTGTAACCTCTGTTTTTTTCAACAAAAACTCCTTCAAAAAAAACAGGTACTAAATTGATCCATTTCTGATCAAAAAATAAATGACTCTCATGTCGAGCATAACCTTGGTGCAATAGTTTTTCCTTCCACCAATTTAAAAAACAAAGGGTTTCTTCTGAACGCTTTATAGCAATAAAACCAAGATTAAATATTCCAGTAGCTAGAAAACTTGTTTCTTGGGGTACATTTGGATTATTGTCACTTGGTGTAAGTATATGTGGTGTTAGCACCATATTGTAATTATCCAATGTTTGAAAAAGATGCGTTAATGGTTGAAATACCATTATGTCCGGATCTAAATAAACTATTTTTTGAATGTCGAGTTCCGTCTTTAAAATGTGATCAAAGATATAGGGCTTTACAGATGTGTTTAATTCAACAACATTGTAACGAAGTACCATGCCTTCAAAATCAGTAACTGGTACTTCTTCAATTTCAATTAAAGGAAAAGGCACTCTATTTCTTAATTCTTCCCTTCCTTCCAATCTGTCAACAAGGTATATTCTAAATTCAACATCTGGATTGGTAGCTTGCAATGAATTACCCAAAGTTATTGCCTGTGCGAGATAATTTGCAGAGCATATCGTAAATACAAGTTCTTTCTGAGCATTCATCAATTCGCTTTTTTTAATCGTTCAAAATTTGATTTAATTGCGCTAATACAAGGTTTTTATCCTGGTGCTCTTTTTGAACCCTTTCCTTTGCGATATTTCCTTGTTGCTTAACCAAATCAGGTTTTTTTTGATAGGTATCTATTGCATTTGCAAGTCCTATTATATCTAGATATTCAACCACTGTACCGGCATCATCATGAACAAATTCCGGAGCTCCTCCGGCATTGTCAAAGCATATAATCGGCTTGCCATAAGAAGCAGCTTCTAAAACTACTAATGGATAAGGATCTTCTCTTGATGCTAACAAAAAAACATCAATTTCTTTGTAGAATGAATCCATGTCGTTATCAGATGGAATGAATCTTATTAGACCACCTAGATTAGCCTTTTTTATATCATTTCTGATTTGATGTAAAGTCTCGTTATCTCCATTCATCCCTTTCCAAAGGAATGAGATATTTAAATCAGGTTTATTGGTTTTCAAAAATTTTACAACTGCTACAAAAAGATCTGTTCCCTTTCTTAATTCAATAGTCCCACAACTTCCAACTGTAAACATTTTATTGCTGTTATTATTTTCCGATACAGTTGTAGAAGGTACGTTGATGTAAGAATTAAGCACTGAAATTTTTTCAACGGGCACAATAAAGCTTTCGTTAAGAAAATGCTTTACTGCAAGGGAGGGTGTTATGAATTGATGAGATAATTGAATTGTTTTATCAACACCTTCATTTGTCGCGTATTTCAATACGGACATTTTCAATTCATGTATATAGCTGATAACCTTCCCTTTGAAATTTTGTGTTAGTATTTCAAGTAATTCTCCATTGGTAATGGTGTTGTTGATAATATAATCTGCATTGGAAATTTCGTTTATAATTGCATGCTTGTTTAACTGGTCATAATCGATTGGGCAGAATTTATTTTTAACCCGTTGTATAATGCCTTTTGGTAATGGTCTTTTAATTTGCTTATTCCATATATAAGTTTTGACTACTTCTTGATAATCTTCTTCGATAGGACCGCCATTTTTGAAGACTGCAACCAACTCATATTTGCCTGTTTCTTTTATGAGTTTTATAATATTCAGTAAAAGAATGGGAGCGCCTGTTCTTGATCCGTCATGTGATATAAAAACAATCTTCTTCAATGATTAATAAACCTTTTAAACTATTTTTTTAAATTAAGGATATTCTTTAATCTCTCTTGCCAACGATAACCGAAAGCACTCTGCGCGAGCGTCAGTTGTCTTTGCAATTCCAAATAATCATTTGTTAATTTGGAATACTCTTTTTTCAATAAATGATAATCATTCAATTCGGCGATAAACGACGAAAAATGTGTATTTAATATGAATTCTCTTTCCAGGGTAATCTGATGCTGGTTTTCAGGCGAACAACTGATTCCGTCTCTGCCACAAATTGAAATAGGGACATCGATGTGTAAATAGGAACAATTGTATTTGTAAATTGCTAAAATAAAAAATGCCCAATCTGCTGCAATCCTACATTTTTCATCGTATAAGCCAACAGTGTCAAATAATTTTTTTTTAATGAGCGAACTTTGATGGGGCAATGAATTTTTGCTGAAATAATCAAAAGAAATTTTATCAGGGAAGTGTTGATGCATTTGAGTACCGGATGCATCAAATTTCTCCCAAACTACATCACCATATACTATATCCTCATCAAACGGGTAAGAAAATAATTTTGACAATGTTTCTGAATCAAAAAAGCAATCCCCAGAATTTAAAAAAAGTAAATAATCTCCATTTGCATGTTTTATTCCTTTGTTCATGGCATCATAAACACCATTGTCTTTTTCACAAACCCAGTAAACAAATTTTGAAGCATGCTCTTCAATATATTCTCTACTGCCATCTATAGACCCACCATCAATAACAATATATTCATAAGCCTTGAAAGTTTGATTGAAAATACTTTCAACAGTTTTTTTTAGTCCTTCATAATTATTATAATTGATAGTTATTATTGTAAGTATTGGCATTGAAAATTAACTTGGAATTTTTGATTTGTGAATCTTTAAAAAATAAGATGGCTAATACAAGTAAAATGATTAATTCCTGGCCAATATTGTTTTATATAACTCTTCATATTTATTAACCATATCAGTTAAGGTAAAATTTTCCAAAACTCTTTGTATAGAGTTCTCTGACATTGTTTGACGTGAATCATTATTATTCAATAAAAAAAACAATCCATTTTTCAAATCTTCATAATCCTTATAACTTGCGAGATATCCATTTGTATTATGAATTACTAATTCGGGTATTCCTCCTGTTTCAAAAGAGAGAACCGGACAGCCACATGCCATTGATTCTAAAACTACCAAAGGGCAATTGTCTGCTAGAGAAGGATATAGGAATACATCAGCAAGATTGTACCATTCAGCCATAATATTTTGGTCATTTATGAATGGAATTTGCCATACATTTCCTTTCTTAATTTCAGAATTTGCTCCAACATTGATGAACAAGATATCAGTTTCAATAAAATCTCCTATTATTTTTGATACAAAATATCCTCCTTTATAGGGATTTGATAAACCTGAATTTGCTGAAAAGAGGACAACTTTTTGATTAATAGGAATACCATACTTTACACGCAAGTCATTTTTTGACATCAACTTGAAGACCTTTATATCAATACCATTGTGAATTACATGTATTCTTTGATTAGACAATATACTTTTTTTTACTTTCTGAGCAAGCCATTCTGAAACCACTACAACATCAATATTTGACTTGTTATAAAGCTTTTGTTTTGTTTTCCAAATAAAGTTTGTAGTATCTTTTTCTAGTGCCGGGTAGAGACTCAAATCAGGACAATTACCACAACCTATCTCCCATTTTTCGCAATCAAATGAATGAGCGCAATGCCCGGTAATTGCATGCATATCATGCAATGTCCATACCACTCGGTTTCTATGACTCAAAACAGGCAAAATGAGTGGAGAAAAATAATTTCCATGCAGATTATGCAAATGAACTATATCCTTGTCTTCAAAATAATTATTTTCAAAAATCTCGAAGGTAGACAAGTTGAAAAAATCTTGCCAATCCAAATATTTTTGAGCGTAACTTAAAATATCTTGTTTTTTTGATACTACATTTTCAATCTGGAAAACTCTTGGGTGATTAGATTTTTTTGTTCTCACGAGCATTGAACTTTCTGTACCAATTGTCAGTTGAGAAATAAATAAATCGTTTGACACCCTTGCAGCACCTCCTATTATATCATCCGTATTAACGTGAATAATTTTTTTTAATATTTTTTCACTTGAATATTTTTTTTTGAATGTACGTAAAAGAGTTTTGTATAAAAATAATCTTGCTGAAAAAACAACTTTATACAAAAAAAAACTATTTTTTAAAGTTTGTAACATCTTTATATCTGCTTTTCTTTAAACCGTAATTAGAATAACTAGTTGCGATTTACATAATGCTAAGGCCTTTATTTTATAAACTGGCTATTTAAATAACCTTTTACTAAAATTCCATATAAATTTTGGAATGATTAATTTTACCGAATTTATTAGAAATCTTTCACTGTTTCTTCTTCTTATTATTGCTTTAGCTTTTTTATTTTCATTAAATTTCTGATACAAATCATCTACTCTAAAATTATTTTTCATTGTAAATTCATCTGCCTCATTATCTATCAACAACATTGATGGCTTCCGAAAAGATTGTAATTCTTGAGCTACATTTAAAGTGTTCCAATCCTCTTCTCTTAATGTATGGGTTCCATCAGTACCAAATCCAATATTCTCAACCAAGTTTTTATTTGGAACAATTGAAATGCCTTTATTCTTAATAATAGCGAAATGCCATTGGATATCCCATATATGATTTTGAGGAGACTTGACTTCTATAAATCTGTTGTCAAAAAAATTAATTAAGGGCTTATTATTTTTATAGGCAGCCTTGTAAATTTTTCTGATTTTATTTTTTTCATTATCTACATCATACTCAAAATGCTCCCATGCCCTTTTCCAGCTGGCCCAACCCCAATTGTGTGAAAAAAATGAATAGTAGTAATCCCCATCGCCTCTGGTTTGACCAAATTGAAAATTGTTTCCACCAATATGCATGATTTTTTCATTGTCTCTGTAGCGATCAAGAAGTACACTACAAAATTCAAAAAAACTTGGATGAGGAATGCAATCATCTTCTAATACGATACCCTCTTCTACCTGGTTGAAAAACCATGAAATAGCATCAGAAACACCCTTTCCACATCCCCAATTTTCATCACGAAAAAGCGTTTTCACTTCACATGGCCAATCTATCATTCTCAAAACCAACTCTCTTGTTTGTTGGCAAATTAACTCCTCTCCTGGCTTTTCAGCTCTTGGTCCATCAGCAGCAATGTATAGATGCTTGGGCCGCATTTGTCGAATACATTCAAACGCTTTTGGAGTTGTTCGTATCCTATTAAATATGATAAAAAGTATTGGAGTGTTGTACACTTTAATAGCTATTTTTTTAAATACTAGACCAATTACCCGTGAATAAAACTTTTGCTCCCCAATCTCTCTGACCAGAGCTTCCAGTTTTATAAAAATCTCCCATCTCTACTTCCAAAATAGCTAAAATATCTTTTAAATAATCAGATTCAACTCCATTTGCAACAATCCTACCTCTAATGATTAATTTACCTGGTGCAAATGGAAAATTATTTAATTTGCATTTTACAATTTGATATCCTTCATTTAAATTGTAAAACACATCCTGAAATGAACTGTATAAATTACCAAGCGGTATATCATCTTCAATTGAAAATCCGATATCAATATCCTTCACTTTGATCTGATTTATTTTTAACTTAAAAACCAACACGATATCCTCACCTGAGATTATTCTGTCAGCTCTTTCACCATTACTATTTTCAATATAAAAATCAGCAAATTTTACTGCACCATCTCCCGCACGATTCATGCTGTGTTCGATAGACTTCGCAACCTGAGAAGTTGATTGGTCAGTAACCAAATAAGCACTTACTGTTTTTTCAATGTCTCCACTATAACTTATGTTCCCGTTTTTTAATAAAATACCTTTATTACACAAATTTTTCATTGCTGCCATATTGTGGCTTACAAAAATGACTGTTCTACCATCGGACAAAGCCACCTGTTTCATTTTTGCCAATGCCTTTTTCTGAAACTCAGCATCGCCTACTGCAAGTACTTCGTCTACAATCATAATCTCGGGTTCCAAATGCGCAGCTACAGCAAATGCCAAACGAACATACATCCCCGAAGAATACCTTTTTACAGGAGTATCTATGTATCCTTCTACACCACTAAAATCAACGATTTCATCAAATTTATCCTGTATTTCTTTCTTCCTCATCCCCAGAATTGCCCCATTCAAAAAAATATTGTCTCTGCCACTCAATTCAGGATGAAATCCAGTTCCCACTTCAAGCAGGCTTGCCATTCTTCCTTTTATTTTCATACTACCGGTTGTTGGTCCTGTAGTTCGGCTAAG
>JBBAQB010000007.1:0-37593 GCA_040400515.1 Ferruginibacter sp.
TATCCCGCAGCCTTTCAACAATAAATCTTTTTCCAACTTTTATTAACTGCTCTGGTTTTACAATAGTCAATAACAAACATTAAATTTGCGTCACAAATAATTTAAATGAAACAAACTATCCGTTCAATTATACAGGCTTCGATTGATACAAAACTATCAATTCTCGCAGATGAAAAAATAATAAGCAGCATTCACGCAGCAGTTGATATTATTACAACCGCCTTTAAAAACGGTAATAAAATATTGTTTTGTGGCAATGGCGGCAGTGCTGCAGATGCGCAACATTTAGCAGCAGAATTTAGTGGTCGTTTTTATAAAGACCGAGATGCACTTCCGGCAGAAGCACTTCACGTAAATACTTCATACATGACGGCGGTTGCTAATGATTACAGTTTTGATGTTGTATACTCCCGAATGGTAAACGGAATTGGTAAAAAAGGCGATGTGTTGGTAGGACTCAGCACATCAGGCAACAGCATCAATATTTTAAAAGCTATTGAGACTGCAAAGGAAAAAGGAATGACAACTATTGGTTTCACCGGAGCATCTGGCGGTAAAATGAAAGATGGCTGTGATATATTATTAAATGTACCGTCAACAGATACGCCCCGAATTCAGGAAAGTCACATACTCATCGGCCACATTATTTGCCAGCTTGTAGAGGAACAATATTTTTAACATACATTATTTCTTAAAACTCATTTTTTGCCAATAAAAGAATGCATCATACTTGCGGGCGGTCTTGGTACACGTTTGCGCAGTGAAGTAGCTGACTTACCCAAATGCATGGCACCCGTAGCCGGAAAACCATTTATACATTGGGTACTAACCTATTTGCAGTTGCAAAAAATCACATCTTTTGTATTGTCACTTGGTTATCTGCACGAAGTGATTGAGGAATATATCCGTGAATATTTCCCTGATTTATCTGTACAGTTTTCAGTAGAAAAGGAACCACTTGGCACAGGTGGTGCCATACATTTGGCCATGCAACTTTGTAAGGAAGAACATATTTTGGTTGTGAATGGAGACACCCTGTTTGAAACAAATAATGAAAAATTACTAGCTCAACATCTTGAAAAAAACAGCGACAGTACCCTTGCATTAAAACCAATGCAACATTTTGACAGGTATGGTGTCGTAAAAATTGATTCTCACAACAGCATCATTTCTTTTGAAGAAAAAAAATACGAACAGGCAGGTCTAATAAATGGCGGCGTATATCTAATAAACAAGGCCAGCTTCGATACTATTATTTTTCCGGAAAAGTTTTCTTTTGAAAAAGATTTTCTGGAGAAATATCTACAAAAAATAACAATGATCGGCGTAGAAGACGAGGGCTATTTTATTGACATAGGCATACCTGAAGATTTTAAAAAAGCCAACACAGAAATAAATGAAAAATACAATGCTTAATATAAATGCAATTGATAAAGAATGGACCTTATTTTTGGATAGAGATGGCGTGATAAACCATGAAAAAGCCAACGATTATATTCACACCTGGAGTGAGTTTAACTTCTATGATGGGGTGCTCGAAGCGATGCCCATCTTTGCAAAAAAATTTAAACACATTGTAGTCGTTACCAACCAAAGAGGCATTGGCAAAGGTGTAACCAAAGAGGAGGATCTTTTATTTCTTCACAAAAGAATGAAGGAAACAGTTGAAGAAAATGGTGGTAGAATAGATGCGATCTATTATTGCAAGGATAATGACAGCAGCAGCCCATGCAGGAAACCAAATACAGGTATGGGTATGCAGGCTTTAAAAGATTTTCCAACAATCAATCTTAGAAAAGCGTTGATGATTGGCAATACGCTCAGCGATATGCAGTTTGGCAAAAACCTTGGCATTTCAACCATTTTTTTACCAACCACAAGGCCAGAAGTAAATCTGGAAGATGAGCATATTGATGCAGTTTTTCTATCATTGATTGCATTTGCCAACAATCTATTATAAGTTTTCGTTAAAGAATTGAATAAGATGATCAAGGAAAGGATCAATAGAATATCATTTAATATATTTATACAATGAAAATCTGGGCGCCCTTATTAATGATGCTTTTTGCAACTTCTACCCTATCTGCGCAACAGATATCTACTGCTGATAAAAAATTTCTACTAAAAAAAGAAGATTCCTTAAAAACCGTAGGGTTAAAAATAGTACAAGGCAGAAATGCAGCCGATCGTTTTTTTGCAGACAGTGCTTTTACCCGAATTTTTGTTCGTGCTTTAAGAACACGAAATTCATTTTATCATCCTTTCGATTCCATCATTAACATCTCTAAATTGTATGCGCCTGATAGTTCATTTAAAATATTTACATGGCAATTAACGATCAATGAAAATACCATTAGGCAACATGGGGCTATACAAATGAAAACCCCAGATGGCTCTTTTAAGGCTTTTCCCCTCATTGACCGATCAGATATTACTATAAACCAAACTGATACTATTTCAGATAACAATGGCTGGATGGGCGCTGTGTATTACAAAATCATCCAAAAAGAATACAAAGGAGAAACCTTTTATACCCTGCTTGGTTTTGATGAAAACAATATAAAAAGCGACAAAAAAATAATGGACATTTTACAATTTGTAAATGGCAAACCGGTTTTTGGCAATAAGCTTTTCGTATTTGAGAACAGCAATGAAAACCAAAAGCAAATGGCACGATATATTTTAGAGTATAAAAAAGAAGCTGCTGCAAGGCTCACATTTGACGAAGACCTAGGAGTAGTGGTTTTCGATGAATTATCTTCAGAAACAAATGAGCCTAAAAAGAAATGGACGCTGGTACCTGATGGAGAATACCAGGGATTTCTTTGGAAAAATGGTAAGTGGGTTTTAACTACCAATTTATTTGCTGGTGCTCCACCAAAAAAATATTCTGCAGAGAAAACGATTAGAGATGCAAAAGGAACCATCGACGAAACAAAAATGAAAGGCGGAGAACCGGAAATAAAGGTTCCATAATAGCATCTTCACCAAAACATAAGTCTGTGATAAAGAATATCGTTACAAAATTTTGCAGACAATCCTGGCTGTCGCAAACAATTTTATCTATTCTTCTTACTCAAGAAATATTTAAAAAGTTTGTCATAATTAGAAATTTACATAGTTTTACATCAAGCCCATCAGCGAATATCCCTTTCAAAACACGATTTTAAAATCCACAGACAGATCGTTATTGTTATCAGGTAAGTTTATTTACCTCTAATTTGGTAACATAAATCCTGTCGGTCTTATAACTTCCAACTTGTTGGTTCCAATATCTATGTGAAAAAGTAGAATCCCTCTTTACCTGTGAGCCTTTTTTAACTCTTAAATTTAAAAAGATGCTTACCTACAAAAAAAATGCGAAGCTTTTATTGGGTATTTTTATGCTTTGTGCTGCCTTATCAAAGGGACAAAACATTAGACCATACACGCAGGTTTTCTCACAAAACTTAAAGGGCGGTACAGCAATATTTGGTAATACAAGTATGCAAATTATAGACAACTCTACTGCAAATCTTACAAAAATGAACGAATCCGGCGTTGCATCAAATGGCGTTGGTGGCATTGGGTTTAGCCAGTGGGGTAATGACCTGGAGAATATGCAGCCTGTAATTACAGATATGCAGTTGCCAATTTTAAATGTATTCAGTAATGGCTCAACTTGGAAGTATAATAACCCAAACAGTGATCTCGGTAACGCCTGGAGAACACTCAATAATCCGTCACTTAATTGGGTAAGTGGCACCGGCAGTTTTGGTTATGGCAGTTCGCAAACTGTCTCGATCCCGCCTGCACCAACCAACTATTTTTTAAAAACGGTTAATATTCCTACACCTGCATTATACAGCAGTTTTCACTTTACTTATAGCTATGATGACGCCGTTGTTGTATATGTAAATGGAGTAGAAGTAAACAGAGCAAATATGCCTACAGGAGCCATTGTTTACAATACACTGGCAAGTATAGATAACATATCTTTAAACCAGACCTTTTTGATTTCATCAAGCTACTTCACAAATGGAGACAATGTGATAGCCATAGAAATTCACCAGGCCGAAACCAACAGCACCGATTGCATTTTTGATATGAGCTTATCTGCCACGCCAAACTATGTATCAAATTCTTCTAACGCAGACCTTACAATGCCTGCAGGTACAAATACAATTAAATTTGCACGCCTCTATTGGGGTGGTAAAATTTCAAGTGCAATTCTAACTGCGTTCCCAGATACTTTAAGAAAAATAAAAATCAGAAAAGGGGCATCAGGTGCCTATTCAAATGTACTAACATCAGCTACCAGCGTAGATATGTTTGCCTATAACAGCAGTATAAATGCTTACCAGGCCTTTGCGGATATTACTCCTTTTGTACAAAATAACGGAGCCGGAACGTACACGATTGCAGATGTTCCATTAGAAGCTGGATCCGTTGGATCGGGAGGTAATTATGCAGGATGGTGCATTATTGTAGCCTACGAAAATGTAGCAGAACCCTTTAACAGCGTTCGTATTTACGATGGATTTTCACAGGTATACAATTCGGGACAAAGCGTGAGCCAGGTCGTTAACCTAACAGGTTTAAATGTGCCAAACAATCCACTTAGCTTAAGCGATGCTGTTATGAGTACGATGGTTTGGGAAGGTGATGCAAATTTATCTTCGTCATTGCTAAACCCACAAGGCGATTATGTAAAAATTAACGGGACAACTGTAAGCAACGCTGTTAACCCCGCAGGAAATTTCTGGAATGGCACGATTTCAAAAAATGGAGCTTTTGTAACGACAAAAAATCCTGACTTTACCAACCAAATGGGTATTGATATAGATGAATTAAAAGTAGGCACGGGATATGGAATTCTGCCCAACGCAACAACTGTGAGCATAGAATTTGGAACAGAAGCAGATCGCTATTTCCCCAGTGTTTTTGGTTTTGCCATACGGATGAAAAGCCCTGTTATTACATTAAACAAATCTGTAGCCGATGCAAGTGGCGATGGTAACCTGCAAAGTAACGAACAACTTACTTACACACTTTCCGGAAGCAATGTTGGCCCTGGCTCGGCTTATAACACGGTGGTAATAGATTCTCTTCCTAACAATGTAACCTATGTAAACAATTCCCTTTTAATTGTGAACGCCCCCGGAGTTTCAGGACCACTTCCTCAAACGGATGCCGGTGGCGATGATTATGCTTTTAAAGCAACAAACGGAGTAAGAAATTATGTAAAATTTTATTTGGGTACTGGTGCCACACCAACATCTGGCGGCACAATGGATATAGGAACAACCTACGCGGTAAAGTTTAAAGTACAAGCATTACTTATTCCGGGCAGTATTTCGAATACAGCAAGAATAACATCAACATCGCAGGCTGGAGATGTATTTACAGATGATGGTACAGCTATCATTGGCCCATCGGGTGGCTCACTTGCGGTAAAACTGACATCCTTTTTTGCAACTTTAAAAAATAAGCAGGGACTTTTAAACTGGGTTACAGAAAACGAATTAAACAACGATCATTTTGAAATAGAAAGAAGTGAAGATGGTGTAACATTTAGCAGTAGAGGCATTGTAAGCGGCAATGGCACAACATCTACAACACATTATTATAATTTTACTGATGAGATAAATATCAACGCAAGCATCATATACTACCGTTTAAAAATTGTAGATGTTGATGGAAAAATTTCTTTTTCAAAAATCGTTGCTCTTTTATTGAAAGGAAATTTAAAGGGTGACATAACAATTTATCCAAACCCATTTGAATACAATGTAAAAATAGCTTTAAACGCAGAATCTGACATAGATGCACAGTATCGGATCATTTCATTTGAAGGCAAAGAAGTTTTTTCGAGAAAAATTTCTCTTCAAAAAGGAAATAATATTGTTGTTATAAACGATATTGGAGAGCTGGCTTCGGGAAATTATCTTTTAGAAATTACAATGGGTAAAGAAAAATATTTGAAAAAAATTATAAGGAAATAACCGAGAATTCGTGTTGGTTACAATGGTACTACCGAGGGTTTATTCCTTTATCAACCCGTCGTAGCTCCAACATATTCAAACTATTTGGAACAAAGCTTTTGATATTTTTTTGAACAAGATGTATGGCTTCATCGTACCAAAGTGGCACTATTGGCGCATTTGCTATAATGATGTTATCCATTTGCCGGTAAGTTTCGTACCTGACACTGTCGTTTGTTTGTGACAAGGCACGCTCGTACAAAGCATCAAACTCAGTATTTTTAAAACGTGTATAGTTTGGTGGAGCTGGGTTTTTACTGTAAAAAACACTGAGGTAATTTTCAGCATCGGGGTAATCGGCAATCCAGCTACCCCTAAAAAAAAGTGCCTGCGATTTTGATGTTTGCTCAAGCAACAAACTTTTTTGCATGGATTCTACTTTTACTGTTATGCCAATTTGTTTTAATTCGTTTGCAACATAACTTGCCAGGTTTGCATATATAGGAATGGTGAGTAATTTTATGTCGGGAAGGTTTTTACCATTTGCAAAACCGGCTTCAGCTAACAGTTGCTTTGCCTTTGCAGGATCATACAGATAACCCTTCACTTGTTCATTGCTAAACGATGGCATCCCCTGCGGCACAAAACCACTCTCCGCTGCTGTACCAATTGAATTTCTGATATACAGCATCATCTTCTTCCTGTCAATACCATAATTAATTGCCTGTCGTATTTTTAGTAATTTTAAAGGCGAATTTTTTAGGAGTGCATTATTTGTATCTGATAAAATTCCAAAAAATTCTATATTTAAGTAAGGATGTTTTTGCAGATCTATTTTATCGTTCCATTCTTTTTTAAGGTTGCCTGTTTTGGTTAATATCTCATCTTTAAATGAAGGATCAATGTCATTTATAAAATCCAGCCCACCCTGCTGAAACGCTAAAAACTCTGTAGCCTTGCTATCGTAAAAATTCACCTTAATACCATCCAGGTAAGGTAGCATTTTACCGCTGCTGTCCTTTTCAAAATAATGGTCGTTCTTTTTTAAAACAAGTGCCTGCCCTTCTTCCCAAGCTACAAAAGCAAACGGCCCTGTACCAACAGGGTGCCGCCTAAAATCATTGCCGTATTTTGCTACAGCTTCCTGTGCTACAATTGAGCAATATTGCATACTTAATATTCCCAGAATTGGTTGAAACGGCTGCTGCAGTTTTAGCTGAAAAGTTGTATCGTCCAAAACTTTGAAAGGTTCAATGCTGTCAACCTTGTTGTTAAAAATCCATGCGCCTGGGCTGGCTGTAGTTCTATCAATGATCCTGTTAAAACTATAGAGTACATCTTCGGCAATAAATCTTCTTCTTGTTCTCTCTTTAGGGAAATCATTTTCTTGAAAACAGTCATCATCGTGAAAATAAACATCGTTGCGCAAATTGAAAATGATGGTTTTATTATCCGCTGAAAAACGCCAGCTTTTAGCAAGTGAAGGTTTCAGCTGCATATTAATATCTACTTCAAGTAAGGTATTATACAATTGGTGAATGGCCCACATGATGGACTGGTTTTTTGCAAAGGCGGGATCTAAAGACGCAATGCCACTTGTTTCATTGTAACGGAATATCTTTTTATCGGTATGAGAGCGATCTTTGCAAGAAATAAAAAGAAGCACCAAGAAGGGGAAAACAAAAAGCGAAAAAATATGCTTCTTAGGTTTATAAAAAATTATTAATTGTGACTTGTTGTTTACCATTAAAACAAATTTATACTTTCAGTTGCTTTAAACAGCATAATTTAGATTTTAAAATAAAAGACACATTTACAATGTTTAAAAAAATATTCACGTTTGTTGTATTTTCTTTTTTAGCAAAACTAGCTTTTGCACAGCTTGGCGATAAAAAACCTCTGTTTACACATGCAGATACGTTAAGGGGTAGCAATGGAATTTACAGACAGAACTGGGATGTATTGCAATATGATGTAACTGTTGAACCTGATTATGCTTCAAAAACCATTTTGGGCAAAAGCACCATGCAGTTTTTTGATGAAGGTGCGAGAATGATGCAAATAGACCTGCAGGAACCTATGATATTGGATAGTGTAAAAGATGAAAACACCCATTTTATTTTCAACCGTGAAAAAAATGTTTATTGGCTGCAATACAGAGATACGAGTAGCAATATTATGTTTAAAATAAAACCCGGTATTCGTTCCCTCACCTTCTACTTTCATGGCAAGCCGAAAGAAGCTGTGCGTGCACCGTGGGATGGTGGCTGGATTTGGAAAAAAGACAAAGCGGGTAATCCTTGGATGACGGTGGCTTGCCAGGGTTTGGGCGCAAGTGTATGGTATCCATGCAAGGATATACAAAGCGACAAACCCGATAGTGGTGCAGTGCTTCGCATGATTGTCCCCGATAGCTTAGTAGCAATCGGTAACGGAAGACTCTCAGAAAAAAAATCGTTGGGCAATGGCAAAACGGCTTACACATACAAAGTAAAAAATCCGATAAATAATTATTGCATCATACCATACATTGGCAAATATGTAAATTTTTCAGAAAAGTTTACTGGGCTTAACGGCAATTTAGATATGAACTATTGGGTGATGGATTATAATGTAGAGAAAGCCAAAAAACAGTTTACTGATGCGCCAAAAATGATAAAAGCTTTTGAACATTGGTTTGGTCCCTACCCTTTTTATGAAGACGGCTACCAGCTTATAGAAGCGCCACATTTGGGCATGGAACACCAAAGTGCCATAGCTTATGGCAATGGCTTTAAAATGGGATACTCCGGCAGAGATTTATCCGGAACCGGAGAAGGTTTAAAATGGGATTTTATAATTGTACATGAGAGCGGCCATGAATGGTTTGCCAACAGCATCTGCACAAAAGATATTGCAGATATGTGGGTACACGAAGGTTTTACCAACTACAGTGAAACTCTTTTTACCGAATACTACTGGGGTAAGGCCGCTGGTGAAACTTACGTAGAAGGAATAAGAAAGAACATTGAGAATGACATTCCGATTATTGGGCCTTATGGCGTAAACAAAGAAGGCAGTGGCGATATGTATTACAAGGGTGCTAACATGATTCACCTTATCAGACAACTTACAAACGACGATGCCAAATTTAGAGAAATGTTGCTTGGGCTTAACAAAACTTTTTACCACAAAACCGTTACCACGCATGAGATTGAAAACTATATAAGCAGCTTTTTAAAATTAAACCTTGCGGGTATTTTTGACCAATATTTAAGAACAATTAAAGTACCCTTATTAGAATACAAAATAAAAGGTAATAAACTTGAGTACAGATGGGTTGACAACGTACCAAATTTAGTTTTACCAATAAAAGTTTTGTTGGGTGAGGCCAATGGCACCGAGCAATGGATAACAACTAGCCCTAAATGGAAAAAAATGAAAGTTGGAAAATGGTGGGATGGAAAGACCTTTGCCGTAGATAAGAATTTTTATGTGTTTAGCAAAGATGTAAATGCAGCTGTATTTATTGAAAAGAAATAAAAGAGTGCCATCTAAAAAAAAATTATAAACAGCCAGTAAAATATTATTTTACAGTTCAATGAAATTTGCATCCACCCTCACTTCATTTTTATTACTACTTACGAGCTATAGTGCACAAGCACAGCAAAAGAGTTATGGTACTATTTCGGGTTCTGTTATCGATAAAGAAAACAAAGTTTTGCAAAATGCCAGTGTACAAATTTGTGCTGCCAATAACAACTGCCATATGATGCTGACGGATAAGGATGGCTTTTTTGAATTTGATTCTCTTGCTCAAAATTACTATTCAATAAAAGTGTCAATTGTTGGGTTTGCCATCAGGCAAATTGATAGTATAAACGTGAGGGATGGCAGATTGGAATTTAACCTTGGTGAAATAACGCTCTCTAATAAAATAAATACGGAAGATGAAGTAGTTGTTTATGCAGAAAAGCCATTGATTGAAAACAAAGATGGCAAGATCATTTTTAATGTTGGCGAAACGGCCGCGGCAAATTCCAGTAACGTAAATGAACTATTGCAAAAAACTCCACTAGTAACCATTGATGCTGATGGTAAAATTTTATTAAAAGGAAAAGAAGTAAAAATTTTAATAGATGATAAGCCGGTAGAATTAAATGCCAAGCAATTGCAGGAATTGCTGGAAAGCATGCCTGGAAGCTTTATAGATAAAATTGAGGTAATGACAAATCCGCCACCACAATATGCAAATGAACGGGGTGGTGTAATAAACATTGTAAGTAAGAAAGGAAAGGTGGGTTTCACATTTAGGGCAAATATGTTTTATGGTACCAGAGGCGAAGTAGGTAGTGGGCTTGCAACTACCTACAAAAAAAATAATCTGGCTATGCAGTTTAACATGAGCCTATCGTCCAACAAATTTATGGGCAATTCAAATTATACAAGGCAGAACAGCTACAAAGATTCTACCAATTACCTTGATGCAGCAAGCAATTACGTAAATAAAAGTTTCAGGCCAAATCTTCGGTGGAATGTTGATTACGATTTTAATAAAAGCAACAGTGTAAATTTTTCTGTGTCGTACAATGCAAATAAGGGAAACAATAATTCAATAAGCGAATTTACCAACAGAAACAAAGATTTATTAGCCTATAAAACAAATGACAGGTCTATTAGTTCTGTCATTCATACAAATACAATCAACATTGGCAGCAGCTATTTATTTAAGGATAAAAAACGTACAGGCGTGTTAAGAATTATCGCCGGTTTTGTGGCCGGCAAAAACAACAACGACAGAGATTTCTATCAGGAATTTTTTGGGTTAAACCACATTCCCCTAGGCATAGATTCCACACAATTTCAATCAAATTATAACAGAACAACCAACTATTCGGTTCGCATAAGTTTTGATAAATCGATTGATAGTGGGAAGTATTTTTTTAGCAGCGGTATAAACTATTTTGACAACAACAATTACAACGATTTAAATGCGCAGTATTTAAAAAAACCTGCGAATATTATTCTACCACAGTTGGGATATGGCAATGAATTTTATTTTAGGCAGCAAATTTTGCAGGCTCGGTTGGCATTAAAATACAGGCTAAAAACCGATACTTATTTAACAGCAGGCACGCAGGTAGAAAATACCGGGCAGGGCTTTAACCACCTATCTCTAGCCAATAAATACGGCAAAACGTATATAAGCGTGTTACCCTATATTTTATTTACAAAAAGGTGGGCAAACAATTATAATGTATCGCTCAGTTATAAAAAAAGCCTGCAGCGACCGGGGATTAACGAAACAAACCCAGCTATTGATATTGCAGACCCTTACAACACACGTTTTGGCAACCCTTATCTTTTGCCTTTTTATTCTCATAATTTTGATGCATCTATTGGCAAGAATTATAAAAAGTTTAATTACAACGCAAGTATAGGATTTAACTCTTTACTTAATTTGTATGTGCCAATTCGGACGCTGCAGCCAGACGGTAAAACTTTTATTACCTACGAAAATATCACCAGCCGCAAAGAATATGAAGCAAGTTTATGGGGGGCCTATTCGTTGGCAAAAAACTCTAAAATAAGTGGCAGTTTGGGCTACAGTTATAATAAATATGATGCCTTTGGCAAAAGTGTGTTGCGTTACCGCAACGGTGGTAGTTTAACGTCTAATGTAAATGGTACTTATAACCCAAAAGATAAAATACAGTTTGGAGCAGCTGTTACTTATAATCGTTTTGCAAACCCACAGGGTACTGTGCGCAGCAATGTAAGTATGAGTTTTAATGTGCAGCAAAAAATTTTTAGGAAAACTATTATTGTAACACTTAGCGCAGTGGACCCCTTCACCACTCAACAAAACACAACCTTTACATATGGTAGTAATTTTATTTTACAGAATTACAGCTACACAAAAACAAGGAATTTCAAAATTAATTTGGCCTATAATTTTATAAAAAAGAAGAAGCTGAAGAAAAGGCAATAGACTTTAATAAATCTTGCACCACAAAGAAATAATTACACAAAGAAGCCGCTAAAAAATAGCGGCTTCTTTATTATTTTAAAACTAGTACATCAGTTGATTATTTCACTTCTTCAAACTCAGCGTCTGTAACATTTTCGCTCGCATCTGCACCACTTTGCGGTTGTTCGCCACCCTGTCCTTGTTCAGCGCCAGGTTGTGCCTGGGTATCCTTGTACATATCTTCACTTGCAGTAGCCCATGCAGCATTCATTTCTGTAGTGGCTGTGTCTATTTGTGTAAGATCCTGAGATTTATGGGCAGCCTTTAATTTTTCCAACGCCGCTTCAATAGGTGCTTTTTTCTCTGCAGGAATTTTTTCGCCGTATTCTTTCAATTGTTTTTCCGTTTGAAAAATCAAACTATCTGCCTGGTTAATTTTTTCTACTTTTTCTCTTTCTAATTTATCTCCGGCTTCATTGGCTTTTGCTTCATTCTTCATTTTTTCAATCTCTTCTTTGCTTAAGCCACTACCAGCTTCAATTTTTATTTTTTGCTCTTTTCCGGTTCCTTTATCTTTTGCACTCACGTGTAAAATACCGTTTGCATCAATATCAAAAGTTACTTCAATTTGCGGTACACCACGTGGTGCCGGCGGGATATCTGCAAGGTTGAATTTACCAAGGCTCTTATTTTGGTTACTCATTGGTCTTTCACCCTGCAAAACATGTATTTCAACACCGGGCTGGTTATCTGCTGCTGTACTAAAACTTTCAGATTTTCTAGTTGGAATTGTCGTATTGCTTTCAATCAACCTTGTCATTACACCACCCATGGTTTCTATACCAAGGCTTAGTGGCGTAACATCCAACAACAACACATCTTTAATATCGCCACTTAAAACTGCTCCCTGTATGGCTGCTCCTATTGCAACAACTTCATCAGGATTTACACTTCTGTTTGTTTTTTTACCAAAATATTTCTCTACAATTTCCTGCACTTTAGGAATACGGGAACTACCTCCCACCAAAATAACTTCATCAATTTGTGATACAGACATTCCTGCATCTTTTAAAGCAGCTTCGCAAGGTTTCAGGCACCGGTCAAATAATTTATCGGCCAATGACTCAAACTTTGCACGGGTAAGTTTTTTAACCAAATGCTTAGGAACACCATCTACAGCAGTCACATACGGAAGGTTTATTTCTGTTTCAGTACCACTAGACAATTCAACTTTTGCTTTTTCTGAAGCTTCTTTTAAACGCTGTAATGCCATCGGATCTTTGCGAAGATCAATTGCTTCATCAGCTTTAAACTCATCTGCAAGCCAATCCATAATTACTTTATCAAAATCATCTCCACCTAAATGTGTATCACCGTTGGTAGATTTTACTTCAAAAACCCCATCACCAAGTTCTAACACAGAGATATCAAAAGTACCACCACCAAGGTCAAACACGGCAATTTTTTGGTCCTGTCCTTTTTTATCCAATCCATAAGCAAGTGCAGCAGCAGTAGGTTCGTTCACAATACGACGAACGGTTAAGCCTGCAATTTCTCCTGCTTCTTTCGTAGCTTGTCTTTGTGCATCGTTAAAGTATGCAGGCACCGTAATAACCGCTTCTGTCACCTCTGTACCAAGATAATCTTCCGCAGTTTTTTTCATTTTTTGTAATACCATCGCACTTATTTCCTGCGGTGTGTACATTCTGCCATCTATATCTATTCTAACAGTATTATTGTCACCTTTTACAACTTTATAACTCCAGTGTGTGCTTTCTTCAGTAACCTCGTCATACCTTCTACCCATAAATCTTTTTACAGAACTAATGGTGTTTTGAGGGTTGGTAATAGCCTGGCGTTTTGCCGGATCTCCTACTTTACGCTCTCCATTTTTTAAAAAAGCCACTACAGAGGGTGTCGTACGACGACCTTCATCGTTTGCGATAACTACAGGCTCATTGCCCTCCATTACAGATACACAACTATTTGTTGTACCCAAATCAATTCCTATTATCTTAGCCATAATTAATTAATTTTAATTTCTACAGCAAGTTCAATCATTGTGCCAATGGAAAATGTGTGCAAAAATGGCAGGTACAGCTGATGCCGTTTCAACTAAATTTGTCTTTCAATCTAAAAGGAAATGTCCAAATGATCCCTAAACATTACTTTTGAAAATTCAGAAAACAACATAAAATCGGCTCAATGAAGGTTACTAAGATTTTTCTTTTATTATCTACAATATTGTTATGTATAAATATCTACATATTTATTAATAGGGATGATTTTGCTTATGAACAACAATCCGCTTATTATGAACTCTACCCTGATTATAAAACTTTATCAATAAAATCTTTTAATGTAATAAATGACTCTACATTACGTATTAAATTGAACAATGAATTTACAAACCCCTCAGAGTGGTCCATAAAAAAAAATAATGTTATCAATAAAATAAAAAGTATAGAACCTATAATTACACTTGACCAAGGAATTTCTGATTACAATATTATGTCGTCAAATGTTCAGGATTCGTTGCTTTTAAAAATTGAATATTATCCTGATTCTTTTTTTAAAAAAATAAATAGTAATGAGAGAAATCGTGTTACCATTTTTAGAAGTAAAATCCCCGAGAATTCTTCTCCCAAACTAGAAAAATGGAAAAATAATCACATTGATATAAATACCGATGACCTAAAAAGTTTAAACAAAGTTTTAATAGCAGATGTAGGGATAAAAACACATGATGATTCTTATGTAAAAGCTATAGAAATTGCTCAATATTTATGCTTTAGCATTTCAAATTCTAAAGGAACTCCAAGCGTAACTACGAAAAATTTATCCACTTACAAACAGTATCTGGCAGCATTAAGAAATGAAAAAATTGATTGTGGAATTTATGCTAAGATTTTTTCATTGTTTGCAAGTCAATCAAATATTACAAACCGCATTATTGAGTTAAAACATAATTATGGAACTTTCGGTGAAAATATTCATGTATTTAATGAATTTTATATTGACGAAACAAAAAAATGGGCTACAACAGATATTATGCTAAATAATATAGCTTATGTTGACTTTAAAGGAGAATTAATGAACGCCGTTCAGGTTAAAAATCAAGCAATAACCAATAATGCCGCTTATGTTTTAAAATCAAATATTTTTGCCAATTCCGAAGACAGTATTATTAAGATGCCATTTTCCGATTTAGGAGAGGATTTTAATAATTATTATTACTTCGATAAAGATCTATCGTATTATTATGACACAAATTTAAATAACGTGTATAGCCTGTCAGAAAAAACCAAACGATACTTCAAAAAAAATGTATGGTCAGAAACTTATTCTGACGTTAAAATAATAAACAATAAATTATTTTACTTAAAGCAATTTTTTATTTTAACACTCTTATCATTTTTCCTAGTTACTCTAATTTCTTATGCTGTTGAGAAGAAGGTTGGAACTTCTGCTCAACTACGTTAGTAGTTTGTAATAACGAGAGTCGCATTATCACGCCAAGCAGATCCACACCTATCGGTTTTAGATACATTGATTCCTATAATTTTAACCATAGTTATTTAAATTTAAGTTGGCAATGAGGTCAAATCATTGTGCCGGTGACAAATATGTAGAAGAATGGCAGAGATTTGCAGAAAATATTTTTTGCTAATGAATATAACTATGATACTGCCTTGTGCTATTTTGCAAAAATGCCTTTATTTTCGTCGTTAAACGATCAATGATTGGCTTTGCAGACGATGTTTTAAGCAGATTTATTTTAAGATTTTTGTCAGTATTGTAATCAAATAAATACTCCACCTTATTACTCTTGGCACTAAATCCTAAAACATAGGATGTATCAATGACTTGGTATAAACCGTCGTTCATTTTACAAAAAGCAACCTTATTCAACGAATTAATATCTAACAAACTACCACCATAGCTAATGATGCTATCGTTATATTGTCCAATGTTTAGAATGGTCCCAAGCACATCAAATTGACTGACCAGCGATGAATTTGTGGTCTTCTTATTTAATGAGGGATCGTAAATAATGATTGGTATTTTATGACTGTTGACGGCATTAAAATTTATTTTTTTGTCGTTTGGAAACATCCAGTGATCGGGGCAAAAAATAAATATGGTGTTGTTAAACCAGGACTTATTTTTCGCACCATTAAAAAACTGGTGTAAACTATAATCATAATAACTCATGCTTTTCATAGCGTCTGTGTAACGATTATCTATTTTATTAGCGTAACCTGCAGGAATATCGTAAGGGTAATGTGTGGATATATTGTAGTTAATAGCAAGAAACGGTTGTTTTGTTTCATCAATTTTATTACCCATAAAATTTAAAACATCCTCATCCTGCAAGCCCATGTAGTGTGGAGGCAACGTCACAAATTTTCCCATATTGTTCCTGCAGTAGTATTTTTTAATTCCCAACCAATTGACGCATTCAGCAAAGCCAAAATTATTAAAATCATCACCTATGCAAAAAAATGATTCGTAATTATTTTTCTGTAACGCAGTACCTATTGCAGTAATAGGCATATTCGTAAAAGCGCTGTGGTAAAGGGGTACATCTGTAAGCGTGGGTGTACCTGCCAACACTGCAGTAATGCCTTTATTTGACTCTAAAGAATAACTGAAAGCGTTATTAAAAAAAGTACTCTTTTGTATGATTGAATCAAAAAAAGGCATTTGCACTTTATACTCAGATGTAGAATCAAAAAAATCGTAGGGTACACTCTCCATGATAAAAAGCACAATGTTCTTTTGTGCCTGGTTTTCTTTAAGAAGCGGGAGTATTTTTTTTATTGGTAGTTCTTGCTCGGCCTGTTTTATGGACATGTAATTTTTAATGGTCGCATCGTGATTGTTTCGAAGTAAAGAGTATATAAAAGTGTGAAAGGAGTTTTGAACTATTATTAATTGTTTACTGCTAAGATTAACAAGCGGATATGTAGGTAACAGGGTTTTCTTGGCATAATTCATATAGAATGGAATCAGTAACAAGGTGCCTGCAAATAACAAGGTAATAGCATTACAACGAAATCCCATTTTAAAAGAATGATAGAAGCTTTTGCAGAGTTTAGTTAAGATTAAAATTATGCTTCCAATTATAATTAGGAAGGCAGCAATTATAAAAAAATTTAGGCCGAAGAGCTTTTTTAAAGGATAATCAATAACATGAAATAAATCTGCATCAGCCCGCTGAAAATGAAATTTGAAATAAAAAACATCGACGACATTAAGAAAAATAACGAAGCTATTTCCCACCACAAAAATTGGTAAGATAATGTAAGTAAATATCACGTTGAATTTCCATCTGCTTAACTGCAACAAGAAAAGTAATGGCACATTTATTAGTAAAATTATCATCAGATCGGTCACGAGGGACCATTTTAATACTGTTAAGTTTACGCCTTCGCCTACACCACCTTGTATATCATTAAAAATAAAGTGTTGGTTATTGCTGTAAAATATTATTTTTATAAGAGAATAAATTACAAATAGAATAAACACAAAAACTATAAATGGCTTATTGTTTTTCCAGATACCCTTACCTGAACTAAGAAGAAATTTAATTTTCATTTACTTGTATTATTGAGCGCCACTAAAGTTGATCCATTTCGCAACTTTTATTTATTTCATTTTTATAAATACGAAACATATAATATTGCTTTTAATGATACTAAAACAGATTTTTAGAAATAAATATACAGTATTGGTTTTTATTTTCATGCTGGCGCTCTTAACAGATGCCATTCTGCACAAAGGGTTGGTGAGGGTTCTTATAAAAAAGAATTTTCCCGAAGTTAAAATTGATGTCATACAATCTTTTAAAAAAACAATATTAATCAATACCAATAAAGAATGGGTAAAAGCTGTAAATACCAAGGAATTAATGAATAAAGTAGACAGCAACAGCAGCGGTTTAGAATTTGATATTTATTTTGACAGCAGCAAAAAAAAATTCGATGTGCACCATGATGTTAATAGTTCTATTGGTTTAAATTTTGATGATTTGTTACAAGTTTATAAAGACAGAAAGCTTAAAGCTAGTGTATGGATAGATTTTAAAAACTTAAATAATTTTAATTGCTTGCCTGCGCTCCATGAATTGATAAGGTTACGAAATAAATACCAACTCAAAAATAAGATACTAGTTGAATCTTGTAGCATTGAACTTTTACAACCCTACAGCGACAGTAGTTTTTTTACTTCGTATTATACCCCGTATTTTAATCCTTACTTAATTGAGAAGGACTCAATAAAATCTTTGGTAAATCAATTAGCAACAGCCATAAGCAAATCAAAAGTAAGTGCACTTTCCGGTTATTATTTCCAATACCCTTTTTTGCATAAATATTTTCCTCAATTTCCCATTTTAATATGGTCGCCAAATGACAAATGGAGCTTAATTAACCTGCTGTATAAAGCCAAAATAAAGGATAGTAAAGAAATATTTATTTCCTTATACCAATAAAAATTTTATGCATTTTTAAATGTAAAATGCTTTTGGGTTAAATAGCTTACTGTAATAATTATAAAAGTGGTAATTACCTGAGCATTAAATGCATCTATATGCCAATACTCCACAAAAACTTTTAGCAAGAAATAATTAAGAACAAGATTTACTACAAATGAAAGAAAATACCGAAAAAGCTGAATACGCCCCCTTGTGCTGGAAGATGTGAAAACAACATATTTATTAAGAAAAAAACCTACTGCAAATGTGGCCAGAAAAGAAATAAACAGTGCTGCATTGTGAGGCTTTAAAACAAGTAAACCAAAAGATACATTTTCCTGTATAAAAATATAATGAAAAGCAATGTAATACATAGTTAGTCCCATAAGTGTATTACCACCGCCGCAAGCTGCATACCGAAAAGTTTGCAATGGCATTATCCTCCTAAATGGCGGATAAAACGCATCAATAATATTGGTAAGAAGTTTCAAAAAAAAATTAAATTAATTGGACAACATTTTATACATAATTCTCTCACGAAAAAATTTTGCCTACATCCCTTAGCCAAGTCGCTTAACTATACAATTCCTCTTTTACTTCTTTTACTCTTTCATCAGCCAGGTACTCATCGTAAGTCATTAATTTATCAATCATGCCCTTTGGGGTAATTTCTATTATACGGTTGGCAACAGTTTCCATAAACTGGTGATCATGTGTAGACAGTTGTACAACGCCCGGAAAATTTACCATGCTGTCGTTAAAAGCAATGATACTTTCAAGATCCAAATGGTTAGTGGGCTCATCCAACATAAGTACGTTTGGATTTTGCAACATCATTTTACTTAACATACAACGAACCTTTTCACCTCCGCTCAGCACCTTCGTTTTTTTCATGATTTCTTCACCAGTAAATAACATTTTACCTAAGAAACCACGTAAAAAATCCTCATCTACATCCTTTGTTTGTGGTGGTACATACTGGCGAAGCCAGTCCATTAAATTAAGATCGCTGCCCTCAAAAAACTCTTTATTATCATTTGGCAAATAAGCGGTGGTAATAGTTGTTCCCCAAATAAAACTTCCTGAATCCGGTTCTATTTTTCCATTTATTACTTCAAAAAAGGTAGTAAGCGCCATTGGATCACGGCTTAGGAACGCTACTTTATCTGTTTTTTGAATATCGAAATTCAGGTTTTTGAAAAGGTATTTGCCATCTACTTTTTTTGATAGATTTTCTACTTTCAAAATATCGTTGCCGGCTTCTCTTTCTGGCTTAAAAATAATACCCGGATATTTACGGCTACTTGGGGTAATATCTTCAAAAACCAATTTATCCAATGCTTTCTTTCTGCTTGTTGCCTGTTTACTCTTACTTGCATTGGCAGAGAAACGGGCAATAAATTCAAGCAAATCTTTTTTCTTTTCTTCTGCTTTTTTATTTTTATCAGACGCTTGCCTTGCTGCTAATTGAGAACTTTCGTACCAAAAAGTATAATTACCTGTATAAATTTTTATTTTTCCTTTATCCACATCGGCAACATGGGTACATACAGCATCTAAAAAGTGACGATCGTGACTCACCACCAACACAATGTTCTGGTAATCTGCTAAAAAGTTTTCCAGCCATGCAATCGTTTCTACATCCAGGTTATTGGTAGGTTCATCCAACAGCAATATGTCAGGATTACCAAATAAAGCCTGTGCAAGTAATACACGCACTTTTAAGTTTGCACTAATATCTTTCATTAAAACCTGATGCAATTCGTCTTTTACACCAAGTTCACTTAACAAAGTAGCTGCATCGCTTTCAGCAGTATAACCACCCATTTCGCCGAACTGTTCTTCCAGCTCCCCTGCCTTTATTCCATCTGCCTCATTAAAGTCTTCTTTCAAATAAAGCGCATCTTTTTCGTGCTGCACTTTCCACATTTTTGCATGTCCCATCAAAACGGTACTTAACACGGTAATTTCATCAAACGCAAACTGGTTCTGTGCAAGCACTGCCATTCTTTCTCCAGGCGATATACTTACAGTTCCCTTATTAGGTTCCAATTCACCGCTTATTATCTTAAGAAACGTAGATTTACCGGCGCCATTCGCACCAATCACTCCATAACAGTTTCCTTTTGTAAAACTGGTGTTTACTTCGTCGAACAAAACCCTTTTGCCGTAAGCAAGGGTTACATTATTTACACTAATCATAATTATCTAAAATGGGCGCAAAAGTAATTAATAAAAAATAATTGAAGGGTATTAAAATGTTTTATTAGTAAAAAATGTTAATAGCCCGCGAGTAACAAAAGTACAGCTGAACATGTCTATATTGTTATGAAAATAGTACCATTAGGGTTTTCATGTTCTTTTCATTATTTTTGAACATATGAGCATTGTAACAAAACTACAGAAAGCTGTAGTAAATAGTTTAACAACCCTATATAACCTACCCTTTACAGAGAAAGATTTTCAAATAAATCAAACAAAACCTGAATTTGAAGGAGATTATACCGTCGTACTTTTTTCTCTTTTAAAATCTACGAAGAAAACCCCTGAACTGTTAGGCCAAGAGCTTGGTAATGATCTTATTAAAAGCGAACCAAATCTTTTTGTGGGTTTTAATATTGTCAAAGGCTTCTTAAATATAGTGGTTGCAGACGGGTTTTGGTTGAACCTACTTAATGAACAATATGCAGATATTTGTTTTGGTAAACACGCCATCAATGGCAAAAAAGTAATGGTTGAATATTCATCGCCCAATACAAATAAGCCAATTCACCTTGGCCATTTAAGAAACAATTTTTTGGGATGGTCCGTTGCTGAAATTTTAAAAGCGTGCGGTTACAAAGTATTTAAAAGTTGTATCGTAAACGACCGAGGAATTCATATTTGTAAAAGTATGATAGCCTGGCAAATCTTTGCCAACGGCGCTACACCACAATCTACCAGTACAAAAGGTGATCATTTTGTAGGAGAATATTACGTAAAATTTAACGACGAATATAAAATACAGGTTGCTGGATTGGTTGCCACAGGCATTACACAAAAAGATGCTGAAAAACAGGCGCCTATTATGCTGGCTACCCAACAAATGTTGCAAGATTGGGAAGCAGGTAAGCCTGATATCATCGAATTATGGCGAACCATGAATGGCTGGGTTTACGAAGGTTTTGACGTTACTTATAAAAATATTGGTAGCGATTTTGATAAGACTTACTACGAAAGCAATACCTATTTGTTGGGTAAAAAAATAGTTGAGTTAGGGTTAGAAAAAAATGTGTTTTATAAAAAAGAAGACGGAAGTGTGTGGATAGATCTTACTGAAGATGGGCTTGATGAAAAACTGGTGCTTCGCAAAGATGGAACAAGTGTTTATATAACGCAGGATATTGGACTTGCACAGCAAAAAAATGATGAGTATAATATTGATGAAAGCATTTATGTAATTGGCGATGAACAAAATTACCACATGAAAGTGCTCAAATTAATTGCCCAAAAATTGGGCGTTGCCTCTGCAGATGCAATACATCATTTAAGTTATGGCATGGTAGAACTACCGAGCGGCAAAATGAAGAGCAGAGAAGGAACGGTTGTTGATGCTGATGAATTGGTGGATGAAATGATAAATACTGCACGCAGGCACACAGAAGAACTCGGTAAAGTAAAAGATTTTACACCCAATGAATTGTTAGAGCTATATAATACCATTGGCTTAGGAGCAATGAAGTTTTATTTGCTAAGAGTTGATCCTAAAAAGAGAATGGTATTTAATCCCGAAGAGTCAATCGATTTTCATGGCTTTACAGGGCCATTTGTGCAATACACTTATGCACGTATAAAAAGCATTTTAAGAAAGGAAGGTTTTAATGCTACGCAAACGATATCTGCGCCCCTATTAAAAAGTGAAAAAGACATTGTCGTTGTTGCTGAACAATTCCCTTCCGTTTTATTGGAAGCAGGAAAAGAGATGGATCCATCAAAAGTGGCAAACTATATTTTCACCCTGGCAAAAACATTCAATACTTTTTACAGTGAATTAAAAATTGGCAAAGCGGAGAACGAGGAAAAAAAGCAACTTCGTTTAAAACTAGCCATGTTTACTGCAAATATATTAAAAAGTGGAATGCAGTTATTAGGCGCAAATGTGCCCGAGCGGATGTAGAGAAAAGATGTGAGATATTATATAACAGTAAAAAGATAGATTATTATTATACAAAAAATAGTAAGAGCAACGATTAGAAGGAAGACCAACCTTTTCCTGTTAATCATTTTTGAATGGGAATTAGAATAATATGAAGAAAAAAATTACAAAAATCGGAGTACTTACAAGTGGTGGCGATAGCCCGGGTATGAATGCTGCTATTCGTGCTGTTGTAAGAACAGGCATTTACCATGGCATGGAAGTTTATGGCATTATGCGTGGCTATAGTGGTATGGTAGAAGGTGAAATTCAGAAGATGGAAAGTCGCAGTGTAGCCAACATCATACAAAGAGGGGGTACCATTTTAAAAACGAGCAGGTCAAAAGAATTTTTAACCAAAGAAGGCAGAGCACTTGCTTACTCAAACTTAAAAAAACATGGCATAGAAGGTCTGGTAATTATTGGTGGTGATGGAAGTTTTAGAGGAGCACAAATTTTTAGCAATGAATATGACATCCCCTGTATTGGTTTACCTGGTACCATTGATAAAGATATTGCAGGTACTGATTTTACCATTGGATTTGATACTGCTGTAAATACTGCTGTAGAAGCTATAGATAAAATAAGAGACACTGCAGATGCACATGACAGGCTATTTATCATAGAAGTTATGGGCAGAGATGCAGGATACATTGCTTTACACAGCGGTATTTCAACCGGCGCAGAGCATATTTTAATACCAGAAAGAAAAACAAGTTACATAGATTTAGTTTCGTCATTGAAAGAAAAGCAGGGAAGAAAAAAACTCGTAAACCTAATTGTTGTGGCAGAGGGAGAAGAATTTGGTGGTGCAGATGAATTGGCAAAACATATAAAAAAGGAAATACCTGGACAAGATCTTAGGGTGTGTATTTTGGGGCATATTCAAAGAGGAGGTTCGCCAAGTTGTTTTGACAGGGTTATAGCCAGTAGGATGGGTTATCATGCCATTGAATGTTTTATGGAAGAAAAATTTAATGTATTTATAGGAATCGTAAATAATAAAATGAATTATACTCCTCTGGATGAAGCTGTAAAAAAGAAGCAGCGTATTAGTGATGAATGGATGAAGATTATAAAAATCCTAGCTACATAAAACCTATTTTTCAATAAAAATAAAAACCAACTAATTTATAAAAATGTCAAAAAATCTTACCAAATACCTGCATGCAAATATGGACAAGGCAGCAGGGATTCAACACTCCCAAAAAAGAACAAAAATTGTAGCAACCGTGGGGCCGGCATGTGATACCTACGAAAAGCTATTGTCACTTGTAAAGGCAGGTGTGAATGTTTTTCGTTTGAATTTTTCGCATGGTGCTTATGAAGATAAACTTGCTGTAATTAACCATGTGAGGCGAATTATAAAAGAAGAGCCGTATAACATTGCAATTTTAGGGGATCTTCAAGGCCCGAAATTACGTGTGGGAGAGCTGGAAAATGGCAAGCTTATTTTAAAAGAAGACGATGAATTTATTTTTACGATTGAAAAGATGGTTGGTACAAATGAGAAGATATATGTGTCGTACCCAAACCTTGCGTCAGATGTAAAAATTGGCGAACGTATCTTTTTAGATGATGGCAAAATGGAGTTGAGTGTTGTAAAAGTATTGAATGATAAAGAAGTTTTGATGCGTGTAACATTGGGCGGCGTATTAACCCCCAAAAAAGGAGTTAACCTGCCGGATAGCTCACTCACAATGCCATCCATGACTGAGAAAGATTTTGCTGATCTTGAATTTATTATTGCACAAAAATTAGATTGGGTGGCACTTTCTTTTGTAAGAAAGGCAGAAGATATCATCAACCTAAAAAAGATTTTAAAAGCAAACGACAGCAAAATAAAAGTTATTGCCAAAATAGAAATGCCCGAGGCTTTAAAAAACCTTAGAGATATTATTATAGAAAGTGACGGTGTGATGGTAGCCCGTGGTGATCTTGGTGTTGAGGTTCCAATTGAGCAGGTTCCTGTTATACAAAAAGATATCATAAGGAAGTGTATGCACCGGGCAAAGCCTGTAATTGTTGCAACACAAATGATGGAAAGTATGCTTGACCGTACAAAGCCAAACAGAAGTGAGGTAAGTGATGTTGCCAACGCTGTTTTAGAAGGTGCAGATGCCGTAATGCTTAGCGGCGAAACAGCTACAGGGCTTTACCCTACACTTGTGGTGGAAACGATGAGTAAAATTATTATGGAAGTAGAAAAGACGGTTTACGATTACGACCGTGATGATATACTGACACCACAACCCCACTCGCCTTCGTTTGTAAGTGATGCCATTTGTTACAGTGCCTGCAAACTTGCAAAAGATGCCCAAGCTAAAGCACTCGTAGGAATGACACAAAGCGGCTATACCGCTTTTATGCTCAGTAGCTACAGACCCAAATGCCCTCTTTATATTTTTAGTAAAGAACGTACACTCATTAGCCAACTTAGTTTGAGTTGGGGTGTTCGTGCATTTTATTATGGTGAAGAAGAAAGCCTTGATGATATTATTTTTGACCAGATTGAAGTATTAAAACAAAGAGGATTTGTAAAAAAAGACGACATAGTTGTAAACACAGGAAGTACACCTGTGGCTATGCATTTACCTACAAATACGATTAAAATAACTAAGGTAGAATAGGCAATGTTAAAACAAGAAAAAGGGTAATTGATGAATATCAATTACCCTTTTTTATAAATAAGAATATCTTAAAAGATTATTTAGCTTTATTCTCCATGTAGTGTAACAGATTTCTTCTTGCATTATTTTTTAACCTTCTTCTATAAAAACCTGCCCAACCAAAAAGCTTACCTGATAGGCCTATTGCCTGTGCACTCCATTTCTGCAAACTCCAGCCGTCGCTATGTTCTGTAATTAATCCGTTTTTTATCTTCATGTGCGCCTTGCACATATTTACAACTGACCTGCCTGTTTTTGAAAAAATATAAGAAGCTGTCCAATTACAGGTATAATAACCATCATCGAGGTTTTTGATGTTATCAAAAGCCAGAGAAAAATTTTTAGCGTTCGTACAAAGCATTTCCCACATTGCTTTTGCCTCATCGCCTCGCAGCAGTTCAAACATAGGATCGTAAAAAGCAATATCATCGCTGTAACATGCATTCATCTGGCGAGCATCCAGTTTTTGAAATGCTGTAAAAAAACGTTCTATCAGTCTTTCATCATTATTCATGGTTAAACAAATTTTGTTTCAGTAAATTTAGGGTTCAACATAAATTTCCACAATGTACAAATTACTATCAATAAGCCTGTTCGTTGCTTTTTCCTTTTGTGCTGCTGCGCAGGATATAGACGAAAAATATTTTAAAGAAAATTATACCAAAAAAGAAATTTACATCACCATGCGGGATGGCGTAAAACTTTTCACTTCATTTTATATACCAAACGATAAAAATGAAAAGCACCCTTTTTTAATGACCCGCACACCTTATTCTTGTGCACCATATGGCGAAACAAATTATGCGGCTGTTTACAGCGGCTACAAAAAAGCCTATATAAAGGAAAATTACATTTTTGTAATGCAGGATGTGCGTGGGCGTTACATGAGCGAAGGTGAGTTTGAAGATGTACGCCCTTTTAATAAAAATAAAAAAGGTAATGAAATTGATGAGGCAAGCGATACCTACGACGCAATAGACTGGATGGTAAGAAACATTGAAAACAATAATGGAAATGTGGGTGTATTTGGTACATCCTACCCAGGCTTTTATTCCACCGAAGCTGCATTAAGCAATCACCCGGCATTAAAAGCTGTGTCGCCGCAGGCACCAGTTACAGACTGGTTTATTGGCGATGACTTTCACCACAACGGTGCATTTTTTGCCATGGATGGTTTTTCTTTTTACCCAACATTTGGTAAGCCACACCCTAAGCCGACACAGAGTTACGGGCAAGGTTTTACAACTTCCGTAAAAGACAATTACAAGTTTTATCTGGAACAGGGCACGCCAAAAAATTTGGCTCGTTTAATAGGCGACAGCATAAAATTTTGGCACCAAATGTATGAGCACCCAAATTACGACGCCTGGTGGCAGGCACGCAATGCAAGAGTTGGATTATACAATGTTAAACCGGCCATGCTTTGGGTGGGCGGCTTGTTTGATGCTGAAGACTGTTGGGGTGCATGGAATGCATATAAAGCCACCGAGAAACAAAGTCCACAAACCAATTCCAGCATTGTGATGGGGCCTTGGTACCATGGGCAATGGAGTGGCGAAGGAAGTTTTTTAGGCAATGCAAGATTTGCCAGTAACACATCAGATTATTATCAACAAAATATTGAAGTACCTTTTTTTAATTATCATTTAAAAGGTAAAGGAACCGTAAGCGACATAGCCGAAGCTAATATTTTCTTTACAGGAGAAAATAACTGGAAAAAATTAAAACAATGGCCACCTGCGGAGGTTGAAAATAAAAGTATGTTTATTGGTGCGGATGGGAAATTATCGTTTACGCAAACAAAAAGTGGCAGCGCTTTTACTGAATACATAAGCGACCCAGCGCATCCCGTGCCGTACACAGAAGATGTGCACAACAGACGTACAAGAGAATACATGACGGATGACCAACGCTTTGCTGAACGCAGAGCTGATGTACTTACTTTTAAAACTGATATACTGGAGAATGACCTTACGATTGCAGGTACGGTAATGGCCGATATTGCTACAGCTATTTCTACTACCGATGCAGATTTCGTCGTAAAAATAATAGATGTTTTTCCGGATGATTTTGTTTACCCTGCTGGTGTGAAAGGAAACGGAAAAGAATACCCAATGGGTGGATATGAAATGCTGGTACGAGGTGAAATTATGAGAGGAAAATACCGTAACAGTTTTGAAAAGCCGGAAGCTTTTACGCCAAATAAAATTACTGCCATAAAATACTCGTTACCCGATATTGCGCATACATTTTTAAAAGGCCATCGATTGATGATTCAGGTACAAAGCAGTTGGTTTCCACTCGCAGACCGCAACCCACAGCAGTTTATGAACATTTATAAGGCCGATGAAAAAGACTATAAAAAAGCAACAATTAAAATTTATCATAGCGGTATGAACCAAACAAAATTTGTGTTGCCTGTCTTAAAAAATTAATATGAAGAAAATATTTTTAGGATTAGGCATGTGTTGTACGCTTGCAATATGTGCCCAAACCAAACCCAATTTTGTAAGAGAAAACTATACAAAAACTGATACGAATATTGTAATGAGAGATGGGATAAAACTAAAGACGATTATCTACATTCCCAAGAATGAAACGGAAAAATATCCCTTTTTAATAGAGCGTACCCCCTATTCATCTGCACCTTACGGTGATTCTATTTTTGCTGACAGAATCGGACCAAATACAGGTCTTATGAGGGAGAAATATATTTTTGTATACCAAGATGTGCGTGGCCGTTACATGAGTGAAGGAATAAATTTGGAAGTAACCCCATATATCGAAAATAAAAAAACGAATAAAGATGTAGATGAAAACAGCGATACGTATGATGCTGTTGACTGGCTTGTAAAAAACATTAAAAATAACAATGGCAGAGCAGGGTTATACGGCATTTCATACCCCGGGTTTTATGCCACGGCCAGTTTGCCAAATGCACACCCAGCAATAAAAGCAGTAAGCCCACAAGCTCCAATAGCCGATGAATTTATAGGTGACGATGCCAACCACAACGGCGCATTTTTTTTGCTGGATAATTTTAGTTTTATGAACTATTATGCCAAAGAAAGAAACGGCCCTGTTGCAGATTATGGCGCACAAATATTTGATTATAAAACAAAAGATGCCTACGATTTTTTCTTAAAACTTGGCCCGATAAAAAATATACAGTCTGCAAAATATTTTAACAACAGCAGTGCTATTTGGAACGAATATTTACAGCATGACACGTATGATGATTATTGGAAAGCAAGAAACATTCGGCCCTATTTACAAAACATTAAACCCGCAGTAATGGTTGTGGGCGGATGGTTTGATGCAGAAGATTTGTATGGTGCATTAAATACATATAAGGCAATTGAAAAACAAAATTCGGTTAATAAAAATTACCTCGTAATGGGACCATGGACGCATGGCGCATGGGCCGGTGGCAACTGGAATAAATTTACAACACATGATTTTGGTACAAACACAAGTAAATATTTTCAGGACAGTTTAGAAACAATGTTCTTTAATTTTTACCTGAAAGACAAAGGAACATTTAACGCAGCAGAAGCTACCATATTTGAAACCGGTACCAACCAATGGAAATCTTACAACGTATGGCCGCCAAAAGAAACGGTAGCTACCAATTTTTTTTTACAGGCAGGTGAAATACTTTCACCAAAAAATGGGAAAGCCACAAAAGGCTTTGATGAGTACATAAGCGATCCGGCAAACCCAGTACCTTATACAAAAGCAGTACAAGGAGGCCGAAACAATGGATATATGGCCGAAGACCAGCGTTTCGCATCTGAAAGAAATGATGTATTATCTTATTTATCTGAGAATCTAACAGAAGATGTAACCCTTGCGGGAAAAATAATTGCATACCTGCAGGTTTCTTTATCAACCACCGATGCTGACTTTGTAGTAAAACTGATTGACGTATTACCTGCAAATGAGCCCACACCAATAACGGCACCTAAAGGAACAGTAATGGCAGGATTGCAGCGACTGGTGAGAGCAGACGTTTTTCGAGGGAAATTCAGAGAAAGTTTTACAACCCCCAAACCCTTTGTTCCAAATGAAATAACCAATGTAAAATTCGATTTAAATGATGTGGCACATACCTTTAAAAAGGGTCATAAAATAATGATACAAATACAGAGTACTTGGTTTCCGCTGGTTGATAGAAACCCTCAAAAATTTATGCGCATTTCAGATGCTACCGAGAATGATTTTCAAAAAGCAACCATACATATTTACCATGGCAGTAAAATTGTGTTACCGGTATTAAGCAGATAAAATTAGATATGAAAAAAACACTCTTCTTTATATTAATCATTATTGATTTGAAAATATTTGCCCAGGTAAATATTGTACCAATGCCTGCAAATGCATCAATAGAAAGTAATGCTGCAGAAAAATTTCAGATCAACAACAAGACAATTGTTTCTTACAATGATGCATCTCTAAAAAAAGATGTTATCTATTTTATCAAAAGAATACAATCAGATTTTGGGGTCAGCTTATCGTCAAAATTTGAAAAAGTAGATTTTAAAAAAAATAAAAAAAATACACCCAATAAGATTGTGGTTACAATGTTAGCCAACAAGGATAAGAATGAAAATACCAATGAGTATTATGATATTTTCAATTCGAGTAGCGACATGCATGTTGTAATAAAACACCCACAAGGTTTTTTTTATGCAACACAAACAATACTCAAATTATTAAAGAAAAATACGAGTCAAACGATAGAGCTTCCTATTGTATCAATAAAAGATTACCCCCGCTTTCCTTATCGTGGAATGCACCTCGATGTGAGCCGCCATTTCTTCTTGGTTAGTTATATAAAAAAATACCTTGACTATTTGGCCTATTACAAATTCAATACTTTTCATTGGCATTTAACAGACGACCAGGGCTGGAGAATTGAGATAAAAAAATATCCATTGCTTACACAAATTGGAGGATATAGAAACGGAACCATCATAGGTCGTTATCCCGGCAAGGGCAACGACAGCATTCGTTACGGTGGCTATTACACACAGCAGCAAATAAAAGAAATTGTACGGTATGCAGCGGAAAGATACATTACTGTGATACCCGAAATTGAAATGCCTGGCCATGCATCTGCCGCTATTGCAGCTTACCCGCAGCTAAGTTGTTTCCCCCAAGAAAATACTGAGATAGATTCAACAACGGCATGGGCAGGCAGCCGCAAAGGCAAACAGGTACAACAAACCTGGGGCGTTTTTAATGATGTATTTGCACCGACCGATTATACTTTTCATTTTATTGAAAATGTATTGGACGAAGTAATGCCATTGTTTCCTTCCACATACATACATATTGGCGGCGATGAATGCCCAAAGGAAAACTGGAAACGATCTGCCTTTTGCCAGCAATTAATAAAAGAAAAAGAGTTAAAAGACGAGCACGGGCTGCAGAGTTATTTTATACAACGAATAGAAAAATATGTAAATGGCAAAGGCAAAAAAATAATTGGTTGGGATGAAATTTTAGAAGGTGGTCTTGCACCCAATGCCACCGTAATGAGCTGGCGTGGCATAGAAGGTGGCATAGCTGCAGCAAAAGAAAACCATGATGTAGTAATGACGCCCGGCAGCCATTGTTATTTTGACCATTCACAAAGCAGCATTGAAGACAGTGTAACCATTGGCAGTTACCTGCCATTAGAAAAAGTGTATAGCTACGAACCAGTGCCCACAATATTAACAGAAAAACAAGCTACCCATATTCTTGGTGCACAAGCCAACGTATGGACAGAATACATAACCAACGAAAAGAAATTGGAGTATATGATTTTTCCTCGCATGCCAGCGTTAGCAGAAGTATTGTGGAGCAAAAAAGAAAACAGAAACTGGAGCGATTTTGAAAGACGATTGCCTACGGTTTTTGAAACCTATAAAAAATGGAAGGTAAATTTTAGTCGGGCGTATTTTGAACCGATAATTAAAATTGTACCAGCAAAGAATAGTGAAGGCCTCCAAATAAAGGTAAACAGCAAAACCAAAAAGCCGCTGTTTTACTTTGGTAATAAAACAAAAAGCGAGTTTAACCTTTTTACCGATTCAATATCGACAACAATTAGTGAATCTGGCGAATTCGGTATAAGATTGTTGGGCGACATGCAAACCGGACAAGCAGGTGAAAAATGGGGCGCTGTTACGTTATCTCCATATCAATATCTTTTTAAGACAGATTTTACTATTTCGATAAACGAGGCGACAGGCAAAAAAATTAGTTTAACAACAGCGCCATCACCGGCTTATCCAGGCAACGGCGCTTTTACGCTGGTTGATGGATTGCAAAATACAAAAGGCCTTGCCAGGTCTGCAGAATTTTTAGGCTTTAACGGAAAAGACCTGGAGGCTGTTATTGATCTTGGTAAACCCACAGAGGTAAAAGAAATAAGGCTTCATATTTTTGCCAGACCTGCCAGTTGGATTTATCCACCAAAGCAAAATGCTGTTATTGTTTTGGTTAGTGACGATGGTGTAACTTTCTCTGAACCGGCATCGCAAGCTGTGCAGCAGGAAGGAACAACGAATTTACTTTACAAAATATCAATGCCACCGCAAACAATTTCACCAACCCGTTATCTGAAAATTATTGCTAAAAACTATGGCCCCATTCCATCTGGCAACCCGGGGGCTGGAAATCCTGCATGGCTGTTTGCAGATGAGATTGAAGTTTTTTAAACCTTGGGGCTTTTGACATTGGAATATAGCCAAACATTTGGTCCGGCTAGTCGTTGCTATCTTTTTGTGCCGCCAGGCGGGTCCGACAGCCCAATGTCATTTAGTTTAGGATTGTCAGACTGAGCTTGTCGAAGTCGAGGCCTTTATAAATAGTTTAAAACCCGGTTTCGACAAGCTCAACCTGACAGCTCATTTCCTTAACTGAATTACATTATTAGACAGCCCGGCCGCAAGAAAACTTTTTTCAACTTTTACCAAAGCGTCTGGGAACTTGCCGCCAGTTTGAAAAGAAAGAAAACATTATTCCAAGGTGTAAATATTAAATGGAATGTTACTTTGTTATTTCCTACAATATGAACCAATACATCTGACTTAGTTTTTGGCTCACCATAGCTTATAGTTTACCCGTACAGGCGAAAAATACATAAAAAATGCAAACTATTAAATAAAGTGAAAAGAATAAACCTTCAAAGCAACGTTTTTAAAGACTAAAGCGTCATGTAGGATGGCTCTTTTTTAATTCTCTGACACCTATATAGATATTGTTCTCAAGCTGTTAAAAATTATACAAAAGTTCTTTTTTTTTGTTACCTTACAATCATTAGTTTTTTTAATAATACTCTATAATTGTTCATTTATGAAAAGAAAATTTTACCTCTTCTTTTTACTGGTTACAACAATATCCTGCGCAGCTGTCGCTCAAGCGCCTTTAGCGGCAACAAACCCAAATTTTGTACATGATAAGCTAACTGATCTTATGGTTAAAAGTCAGAGTACAGTGAGTTTACCCGATTCTGTTACGCAAATTTTAATTAATTACGCCCGGAACAAGAGTATTCCATATCAACTAGTACTAAGAAATTCTTACATGTTTAAAGTTCTTTACAACGAAAATCTGTCTATTGATGATCGGTTGTTTGGTTGTAAATATTACATTTTAGCCAATTCTGGTGTTGAACAGCATGCACCGTTATATTTTTTACAAGAATTGCAAACCTCATTAAATGCAAGAAAATAACCAATAAACCATGTTTAAAAATTTACTAATTGGGTTACTACTTTTGGGTAGCTGTTATACTTCCTTTTCACAAGCTATTACAGTAAACAACATCGTAACTTCCGGCCGCTTAAATTCTTGCGTTGGTTTCGGTGCACCAAACGTGACCGTCACATATATTTCAGGCCCCGGTTCTACGGTTATAAACGGAAATTTGGTTTGCTTAAACCCTTGTGATTCAACCATAATCGAAATTGCAGTATCTAATGTTAGATGGAATCAAACTCCGGGTGTCAACTGGATACATGGTTTTTTCTTTCCTCCGGGAGGCGCTACAGGTTTTACTTTTTTAGGTTCTTCGCTTTCGCCGGCAAACTGGTTTTATGTAGCAAACGGTTGCACAGGTGCTTGTGCTACGGGTGGGCAAACAGCAGGTGGAGCAGGGTATTACTATAGAGCAGCATCAGCATCTGCATGCTGCCCAGGTGGTCCTGCAACACCGGATCCTTGCGATAATTGGGGCGATGGAAGTATTAATTGTAATGTTCAATTTGCGGTAACGTTTCAAATGAGGTTGTGTAACGCCTTAATAAATGGGAGTCCTAGAACTTTAAGACTAAGGGCAACCGCTGATGGAAATACTGGATGTTGGACTATTGCAGACGCCACGACTAATAACTTAGATTTTCAATTTAACACTGTGGCCTGTGCAGCACCGATATTTACACCTAATCCTGTGGCAGCAAATCCTATTCAATCATGTTCACCCACCCTCAATTATGTAGGTACATTTACAGGTGGTTGTGGAAACAGCAACCTAATAACTTGGTGGACAGCTGCGACAGGCGGTACACAGGTTGGTTCAGGTTCACCATTTGTTTACGATCCCCCTGGGTCTGCTTGCCCAGGGACTCTGTATGCACAATGTTGCCCAATTAGCTCAGGAGCATGCATTGGCAGAAGAGCAGTTTCAGGTGGTGCCTGTGCAGCACCTTTAGCAATAGACTATTTTAATTCTACGGCTGCTACTTGTACTAATGCTACAGCTTCTATTGATGCTACCAACATTTTAAATGGTAATGCGCCATTTACATATACACTCAATCCGGGTAGTATTACAAACCCAACTGGTATTTTCACAGGGCTTACACCTGGTACTTTATATACCATTTTAGTAACAGATGCTACTGGCTGCCAGGCCACAAAAGATACCACTTTTGCGCCACCAACAAACTGTTGCGGCCCCGCACCTGTGCCACAAGGGCCGGTCACATTTTGCCAAAATGCAACAACGGCCGTTCCCTTAACTGCAGTGGGTACGGCATTGCTTTGGTACACAACTGCCACAGGTGGCACAGGTAGTGCAACAGCCCCTACTCCATCTACGGCTACAGCAGGTACATTTACATTTTATGTATCTCAAACGGTTTCTGGTTGTGAGTCGCCAAGGGCAGCTATAGTTGTTACCATAACGCCTCTAGCCACCATTACGCTGACCTCCGCTGCGGCAACAGATAACCAAAGTGTTTGTATAAACACCGCAATTACCAATATAACCTATTCAACAGCAAATGGGGTAACAGGTGCGTCTGTAACGGGGTTACCCGCCGGTGTTACCGGAGCCTTCAATGCAGGTACAGGAGTAGTAACCATCAGTGGTACAGCTTCTGCAGCTGGTAATTTTAATTATACCGTCACTACAACAGGTGGTTGTACACCACCAACAGCAACGGGTGTTATTATCGTAAATCCTCTTGCTACAATCGTATTATCATCTGCTGCAGCAACTACAAGCCAAACGGTTTGTATAAACACTGCCATTACCAATATTACCTATACCGTTGCTGGTGGCGCAACAGCTGCTACTGTTACTGGCTTACCTACGGGTGTAACCGGTGCTTATGCTGCGGGTGTGTTTACCATCAGTGGCACGCCAACTGCAGCCGGTACTTTTAACAACACTGTTTCTACAACTAGTGGTTGTGGCGTTGCTACAGCACTTGGTACTATTACAGTTACATCAAATGTTACACTTACCTTAACTTCTGCAGCGGCTACAACCTCACAAACTGTTTGTGCCAATACTGCCATTGTAAATATTACTTACGCAGCTGGTAGCGGTGCAACAGGCGCAACCATTACAGGTTTACCTGCAGGTGTTACAGGAACTTTTGCAGGTGGCGTTGTTACCATCAGCGGTTCGCCTACTGTAACCGGTTCATTCCCTTATACTGTAACAACAACGGGAGGCTGCAGCAGTGAAACGCTTAACGGTACTATTACGGTTACACCGGGCGCAGCAACACTTACATTAAGTTCAGCGCCTGCAACCACTACCCAAACAGTCTGCATTAATACCGCTATCGCTACTATAACTTATGTTACCGGCGGCGGCGCAACAGGTGGTTCGGTTACAGGGCTTCCGGCAGGTGTTACAGGTACGTTTTCAGGGGGTACCATTACCATTAGTGGTACGCCAACTGTTTCCGGTGTCTTTAGTTATACAGCTTCCACTACAGGATCTGGCAGTTGTGGATCACCTACGCAAACAGGTACGATTACTGTAAATAATAATGCAACCATTACCCTAACTTCAGCCGCAGCTACAACAACACAGGCTGTCTGCATAAATACTGCCATTACCAATATTGCATATAGCACGGCAAATGGCGTTACAGGCGCCAGCGTAACTGGTCTTCCTGCCGGAGTTGCAAGTAGTTTTGTTGCTGGCATTTTTACCATCAGCGGTACGCCAACAGCAACAGGTGTTTTCCCTTATACAGTTACAACAACAGGTGGTTGTGCAAGTGCAACAGCAACGGGCACAATTACCGTAAATACATTATCTACTATTACATTAAGTTCTGCTGCTGCAACAACAACGCAAACGCTTTGCATCAACACAGCACTTACAAATATTACTTATACAACGGGCGGTGGTGCCACAGGTGCTGCGGTAACCGGGTTACCTGCAGGTGTCACTGGATCTTATGCAGGCGGTACTTTTACCATTAGTGGTACACCAACTGCTTCGGGCTCTTTTCCATACACTGTTTCTACAACAGGAGGTTGTGGTGTTGCCACAGCCACTGGTACTATCACCGTCAATCCAGATATGACGATCGTACTTACATCTGCTGCAGCTACAACTTCGCAGACGGTTTGTGCAAATATTGCCATCAATAACATTGTTTACACGCTTGCCAACGGTGCTACTTCAGCAACTGTTACAGGCTTACCTACGGGTGTTACGGGAACCTTCGCAGCCGGTGTTTTCACCATCAGTGGGTCACCAACAGCTATTGGTACTTTTAACTATACCGTTTCGGCGGCTGGTGGTTGTGGTGCCGCATCTTTAACAGGTTCTATTACCGTTACACCGGGTGCAGCAACACTTACATTAACTTCAGCACCTGCTACAGCTAACCAAACAATTTGTATAAATAATGCCATTACTACCATAACTTATGTTACGGGTGGTGGTGCAAGCGGTGGGACGGTTACAGGTTTACCCGCGGGTGTTACGGGAACTTTTTCAGCAGGTACCATTACCATTCTAGGCACACCAACCGTTGCAGGAATCTTTAACTATACTGTTACCACAACGGGTTCAGGTAGTTGTGGTTCACCTTCGCTAGCTGGGGTTATTACAGTCAATTCAAATGCAACGATAGCACTTAGTTCAGCTGCAGGTACAGATGCACAAACGGTATGTCTAAATACCGCTATAACCAATATTACATATACAACTACAAACGGCGTTACAGGTGCCACAGTTACAGGCTTACCTGCCGGTGTTAGCGGAAGTTTTGCAGCAGGTGTATTTACCATAAGTGGTACTCCAACTGCCTCCGGAACATTTAGTTATACGATTACTACTTCAGGTGGTTGCACGGTAACAACAGCTACGGGAACGATAACTGTGAGCCCTGTTACGACCATCACATTAACCTCAGCTCCGGCTACAAGTAACCAGACAGTAAGCATAAACACCCCAATAACAACCATTACTTACAGTGTTGCAAACGGCGGTACAGGTGCTACAATCACCGGATTACCTGCAGGCGTTACAGGTTTATTTGCAGGAGGTGTTTTCACTATTACGGGTTCGCCTACAGTAGTTGGTACCTTCCCTTACACTGTAACTACTTCGGGTGGCTGTGGTGTTGCGACAATAACAGGAACCATTATCGTAAACGACCTGGTAACGCTTACGTTAAGTTCAGCACCTGGTACAGCTAACCAAACTGTTTGTATCAATACGGCCATTGTAAATATTACTTATACAGCAGCAGGTGGGGCAACAGGCGCAAGCATTACTGCTGGTGCATTGCCGGCAGGCGTAACCGGTGTTTACAACGCAGGCGTATTTACCATCAGTGGTACTCCCACGGTTACAGGTACATTTAATTATACTGTTACAACGTCAGGTGGTGTTGGTGTTGCTTCCTTAAGCGGAACAATCATCGTAAATCCGAATGCTACTACAACACTTAGTTCTGCAGCTGCAACAAACACGCAAGCACTTTGTATAAATACAGCTATTACCAATATTACATACACCGTTGCAAACGGCGGCACGGGCGCAACTGTTTCAGGTTTACCTGCTGGTGTTACAGGCAGTTTTGCAGGTGGCATTTTCACCATTAGTG
>JBBAQB010000007.1:37693-104845 GCA_040400515.1 Ferruginibacter sp.
GAACAGCAACTGTTGCAGGAACTTTCCCTTATACTGTAACGACAACAGGTGGTTGTTTAACAGCATCACTTACAGGAACGATTACAGTGAACCCGAATGCAACCATTACACTTAGTTCGGCTGCAGCTACCAATGCACAAACGATTTGTGTTAACACAGCCATTACAAATATTACCTACACAATTGCTGCAGGTGGCACGGGTGCGACTGTTACAGGGCTACCGGCAGGTGTTACAGGAAGTTTTGCAGGTGGCATTTTCACCATCAGTGGTACAGCAACTGTTGCAGGAACTTTCCCTTACACCGTTACTACAACAGGTGGTTGCAGCTTTGCAACAGCTACGGGAACGATTACCGTAAATGCTAATGTGACCATCGCACTTAGTTCAGCAGCAACTACTGAAGCACAAAATCTTTGTATAAATACGGCCATCACCAATATTACTTACGCTACTTCCAACGGGGCCACAGGCGCAACTGTTACAGGTTTGCCTGCTGGCGTTACAGGGTCTTTTGCAGGAAATGTTTTCACCATTAGTGGAACAGCAACTGTTGCAGGAACTTTCCCTTACACGGTTACAACAACAGGTGGTTGCAGTGTCGCAACAGCTACGGGAACCATTACGGTAAACCCTGATGCTACCATCGTACTTTCTTCTGCCGCGGCTACTGCTGCACAGACAGTTTGTATAAATACAGCTATTGCCAATATTACTTATACTGTAGCAAACGGAGGTACAGGAGCAACAGTTACAGGCTTAACGGCAGGTGTTACTGGAAGTTTTGCAGGCGGTGTTTTCACCATCAGCGGTACGCCTACCATTGCAGGTACATTCTCTTATACAGTTACCACTTCGGGTGGTTGTGGCAATGCACCTATTTCGGGTACCATTACAGTTGATGCAAATGTTACCTTGATTTTAACTTCGGCGGCAGCTACTGCAAACCAAACTCTTTGTATAAACACTGCTATAACGGATATCGTCTACACAAGTGCTAATGGCGCAACTGGAGCAACAGTAACCGGTTTACCGGCAGGTGTTACAGGAAGTTTTGCAGGTGGTGTGTTTACCATTAGTGGTTCACCAACAGTAACCGGTACATTTAATTATACAGTTACAACAACAGGTGGATGCAGTTTGGCAACGCAGTCAGGCTCAATTATTGTAAATCCGAATGCTACTATAACACTTAGTTCTGCAGCTGCAACAACTGCTCAAACACTTTGTGAAAATAATGCTATAACCAATATTACCTATAATACTGCAAATGGTGCTACAGGCGCAACTGTTGCAGGTTTACCTGCCGGTGTTACAGGCAGTTTTGCAGGTGGCATTTTCACCATTAGTGGAACAGCAACTGTTGCAGGAACTTTCCCTTATACTGTAACGACAACAGGTGGTTGCAGTAGTGCAAATTTAACGGGTACGATTACCGTGGTAGCTTACCCAAATAAACCAATTGTAAGGTCACCAGTTTTTTATTGCCCAGGTGACTCACCTATGCCATTATCAGATTCTGTAACCGGTACAAATTTACTTTGGTACACAACGGCAACGGGCGGCACCGGTAGTTCTACTCCACCCACGGTAAATACTTCTACAGCAGGCATTACATCTTATTATGTGAGCCAATCAAATGGTAATTGCGAAGGACCAAGAGATACCATAAGGGTAAATGTGAATAACCAATTAGCTATTAACATTGGTTTAGACAGCAGCATTTGTGAGGGTGATTCTGTAAAATATTTTCCTGTGGTTACGCCTGCTGCTTCATTCTATCAATGGAGAGCCATTGGGGTTCCTAACAGTACTATCGACAGTATAAACATTAAAAATGCAACATTCTCACCTGTAAATAATGCGCAGTATATTTTAAGAGCAGGAGTTGGTGGTTGTGCATCTGAAGATACCGTAAATGTAAACGTAAGATGGAAACCAATAGTAGATGCAGGTAAAAATATGCCGATCTGTGTTGATGGATCTACGGTACTTACGGGAGTGATTACCCACACAACAGCGGGTATTATTTCTGATTTTGTATGGACACCAAAAGACAGTTTGAGTTATGACTCCGCCCTTGTGGTAACAGCATACCCTAGAAAAAGTACATGGTATAAGTTAACGGTAAAAACAACTGTTGCAGATTATGGTTGCGCATTTACTTCATATGATTCAGTAAAAGTATCTGTACAACCATTAGTAAAGGCATTTGCAGGTAAGGATACAATAGCTGTAAAAGGTGCACCGCATCAGTTGCAGGGCTCAGGCGGATTAAATTATCAATGGTCTTCGCCAACGGTTTCAATCTCTAATCCTAATACCAGGTATCCATTTGTGACTCTGTTAAATGATGCCAATTTTTATGTTAGGGTATCTGATGCGGTTGGGTGTGAAGGATTTGATTCGGTTTTTGTGAAAGTATACGATGGCCCTACCTATTACATACCAAATGCATTTTCACCAAATGGCGATGGGCAAAATGATATTTTCAGAGCAATCCCTGTAGGTATTTCAAATACGACCTACTTTAGAATATTTAACCGCTTTGGAGAATTAATGTTTGAAACAAACCAATGGTTGAAAGGTTGGGATGGTACTTACAAAGGCAAACCACAACCAAGTGGCTCCTATGTGTGGATTGTGAAAGGTACAAGCAAGGATAACAAAACAGTTGAAATGAAAGGAACTGTCATGTTGGTGCGGTAGAAATGACATCATAATAATGTTGAAAGCTGTCTCCTTAAAAAGAGGCAGCTTTTTTTATGAGAATCAGTTTGTAGCAATGACAGGTATAGTTGAAAAAAGTGGTAAAGTTGAAAAAGGTACAGTTGCATAAATTCATTTGAAGTCATTTTTGATAATATTATTTTTTGGAAACTGCCGTTTAATAAAACATATACCCAGCGCCAAAAATTATATTCCCTGTCTGAAATAAAATGCATGGTAAAGCAATAGTTGATTGAAGATTATACTATTAAAAACCGTCATAATAATGTATTTGAAGCTATGACAGTGAAGAGTTTTTGCTTTATTTGTATGGGTAAATAAATGTTATAAAATAAGCCCCGGCAACTTAATGACGGGGCTTGTGTATAATGAAAAAAAATACTTTTACAAACGCGTAGGTGCATTCTCACCTTCTTCTACCCTGCCACCACCAATAAATCTTTTAGAATAATAAGCTTCATTTAAACTGCTAATGGTAACACCATTGGTGTAGCTGGAATGCACGAAGTAACTTTCACCAAGATACACACCTACGTGGCTTACACCGCCACGAGTGTTAAAAAACACAAGATCGCCTTCCAATATATCATCTTTGCCCAGTTTTGAGCAAACTGCATATTGTTGGCGTGCGGTTCTTGGTAAAGCAAAGCCGAAAACAGAACCCATTAAAAGACCTGTAAAACTACTGCAATCAATTCCTTTTTTGGTTGTGCCACCATAACGATATTTAGTGCCCCACCACTCATCTATAAACCCAATGAGAGAAGTATTGGTAACGAGCTCTACTTCTCTGTCAAGTATTTGAGCATATTTAAATTGCAAGCTGCTGCAAAATTCTGTAGCCATTGCAACAGGCTTCATTATCTTTTTTGTAAATGAAACTACGGAAGTTTTAAACTGGGAAGGCTTCGCTTCTGCCGGCATGTAAACAATACCTTCTCCCAAAGGAGTGAATTCGTCTACAGCATTTATATTGCCTTGGGCTAATGCTTTTTGTGAAGTAACTGTAAAAACGCTAAGCGCAACAGAAACAAACAGTAAGTTTTTCATACGTAAAATATTGGTTTTACACGTATAAGACTATCTCCTTTGTTATTTGTGCTTCTATAATTCTATACTAATCTAATGGTTAAATTCCTGGCTAAAAATCTTGTCCTACAACAATTAATAATTAAATTTATCTCTCTATTGTTGCAAACTTAGGGGTACAAATCTAAAACGACAAATAAAACGGGGAAAAAAATACGCAAGCTGTGAACCTTTGGCATAGTGATAACAAAAATTAATTTATAAAAAAGATTTAAAAAACCTGCGAGTTGGAAATAGCGTATTTAAAAACTTGTGGAAAACGCTTTTCAAACTCCTTTTTTAAAAGTCGATATTTGTATTTTTAGGAACATTTCTTTAAGGTATTCCCTATGAATTTTTCTCATTTACATGTACACACACAATTCTCCTTATTAGATGGTGCAGCATCTATAAAGAACCTGTATAAAAAAGCTATTTCGGATGGAATGCCGGCAATTGCAATAAGCGATCATGGAAATATGTTTGGAGCCTTTGAATTTGTAAAGGAGGCATACAAACACAAAAACGATGATGGCACCTTAAAAGTAAAACCAATTGTAGGTTGCGAATTTTACATTACGACAGACCGAACCAGAAAAACATTTAGCAAAGAAGAAAAAGACCCTCGCAACCACCAGATATTACTTGCAAAAAATGACGTAGGTTATAAAAATTTAGTAAAACTTACATCGCTCGGCTATATAGAAGGTATGTACAGCAAATACCCGAGAATAGATAAACAGCTCATTCATAAATACCATGAGGGCCTTATTGCAACAACCTGTTGCCTTGGTGCACTTGTGCCACAAACAATTTTAAAAAAAGGCGAAGCAGAGGGAGAAAATGAATTTAAGTGGTGGCTCAATATATTTCAGGAAGATTATTATGTTGAATTACAGCGGCATGGCATTCCCGACCAAGAAAAGGTAAATGCGGTATTATTAAAATTTGCAAAAAAGTATAATGTAAAAGTTATAGCAAGCAACGATAGCCATTATGTAGAACAGGAAGATTTTAATGCACACGATATTTTGCTTTGCATAAATACCGGCGAAAAGCAAACCACACCCGCCATGAGGGAGTTTAGTGATGATGATGTTATTACAAAAAATAAAAGATTTGCGTTTCCGAACGACCAGTTTTTTTTAAAGTCGCAAAAGCAGATGATAGACGTGTTTCATGATCTGCCTGAAGCCATTGATAATACAAATGAAATTGTAAGCAAGATAGATTTGCTTGATCTTAAGAGAGACATACTTCTGCCACATTTTACGGTACCTGCAAACTTTAAAAGCCAGGACGAATACCTGGAAAACCTTACCTGGACCGGGGCAAAGAATCGCTATCAAATACTAACACCCACCACCGAAGAAAGAATACAGTTTGAATTAGGTGTGATAAGGGAAATGGGATTTGCCGGTTACTTTCTAATTGTAAGCGATTTTATAAGGGCGGGCAGGGAGATAGGCGTTTTTATAGGTCCTGGCAGAGGTTCTGCCGCCGGAAGCGTGGTGGCCTATTGCATTGGAATTACCAATATTGACCCTATAAAATACAACCTTCTTTTTGAGCGTTTCTTAAACCCCGAGCGTAAATCAATGCCGGATATAGATACGGATTTTGATGATGAAGGAAGGCAGAAAGTGATTGATTATGTAGTAGACAAATACGGTAAAAACCAGGTAGCTCAAATTATTACTTATGGTACGATGGCTGCAAAAAGCAGTATTGCTGATGTTGCCAGGGTAATGGACTTGCCATTGCAGCAAAGCCGTGCATTATCAGGCTTAGTACCAGAAAAGCCAGGTATGAATTTAAAGAGATTGCTTACGGCTCCTATCACCACAAAAGAAGCAACAAAGGGCGGAGAAAAATCATTAGAAGAAAAGGAACAACTACAACCAGATGATGTTGAAAAAATAAAAAAACTAAGGGAATTTTACCATGGTACAGATGAGCTGGCAAAAGTGTTGCACGAAGCTGAAAAATTAGAAGGCTCTGTTCGTAATACCGGCATACATGCATCAGCCATCATTATTGCTCCAAAGGATCTTACTGAGTTATTGCCTGTAGCGACATCCAAAGAATCGGAATTGTGGCTTACACAGATTGAAGGAAATTCTATAGAAGAAGCAGGCGTAATTAAAATGGATTTTCTTGGGTTAAAAACCCTGAGCATTTTAAAAACAGCGCTGGCACTTATTAAACAACACCATGGCGTAACCATTGAAATTGACAATATTTCGCTGGAAGATGATAAGACTTATAACCTTTACAGGCAGGCAGATACAAATGCAACATTTCAGTTTGAAAGCCCCGGCATGCAAAAATATTTGCGTGAATTAAAGCCTGATAAGTTTGGTGATCTCATTGCAATGAATGCACTGTACAGGCCAGGCCCTATGGCTTATATTCCAAACTTTATTGCGCGTAAAAATGGCAAGCAGGAAGTTACCTATGACCTACCGGAAATGCAGGAGCACCTGGAAGAGACGTATGGTATTACGGTATACCAGGAACAGGTAATGTTGCTTTCTCAAAAGCTGGGAGGCTTTTCTAAAGGGCAGGCAGATATTTTAAGAAAAGCAATGGGAAAGAAAGACCGTAAAACGCTTGACAAAATGAAAGGCGATTTTATAAATGGTGCTACGGCAAAAGGTCATCCTGCAAAAACGCTTGAAAAAATATGGACAGACTGGGAAGCATTTGCGCAATATGCATTTAACAAATCTCACTCTGTTTGCTATGCTTTTGTTGCTTACCAAACCGGTTATTTAAAAGCTCACTACCCTGCTGAATATATGGCGGCAGTGCTAAACCATGCAGGAGGTATTGAAAAAATAACTTTCAATATGGAGGAGTGCAAAAGAATGGGGTTAAAGGTATTGGGACCGGATATTAATGAATCGAACAATGGCTTTGCAGTGAACGAAGCAGGAGAAATAAGATTCGGATTTAGCGGAATGAAAGGGGTTGGAGAAAACGCCATAGAAAATATTGTGGAGGAACGACAAAAACATGGAAAATATAAAGATGTGTTTGATCTAGTGAGGCGAGTTAACCTGAGAGCAGTAAGTAAAAAAACGCTGGAGAGTTTAATTCACAGCGGTGCTTTTGATTGTTTTAAAGATATGCACCGGGCACAATACTTTTTTACGGCTCCTGGCGATGTGCCTTCTTTGGATAAGATTGTAAAATTTGGATCCGTTTTTCAGTCACAGGCCGCAGGCTCTGCAAATACCCTCTTTGGCGATTTGCAAATGCCGGATATTGTGCCGCCAAAACTTGCACAATGTGCTCCATGGCAACTTGTGGAAAAATTAAACTTTGAGAAAGATGTTACCGGTATGTACATGAGTGGGCACCCGCTTGATGATTTTAAATTTGAATTGACACACTACGGGATTAGCTCACTTGGAGAATTTTTAGAAATAAAAAATGCCGTAGATGTTATTCCACCTTCGCGGGTATTTAGACTTGCAGGCCTTGTAACAGATGGCCAACACAGGGTTACAAAAACAGGAAAAAACTTTGGCATTATGCACATAGAAGACTTTAGCGGCAAATGCGATTTTGCTATGTTTAGCGAAGACTATGTGAAATTTAGTAAATACCTAGAAAAAGGTACCATAGTATTGTTGGAAGGTGGTTTTAAGCAACGTTATAACAGTGACAATTATGAATTTAAAATACACAAACTGCATTTATTAGAAACTGTAAAATCTACGCTTACCAGAGAAGTAAAAATAGAAATTCAGCCAGAAGATATTAAGAAAGAAATGATTGATTTTCTTGAAACAAATGTAAAAGAGCACCCAGGCAAAACCACCCTTAAATTCGTTATTAAAGATTTTGAAGACAAGTTGAAAATAGGATTATATACTTTGGAAAAAAGTTTTACCATGAATGATGATATGGCTTTTTATCTTAATAAAAGAACAGATATTGGCGTAAGTGTACTGACAGCCTAGCAGAATTTTTAATAAGTTATGCTTATCCTCATATTGTGGATATGTCATTTGTACATAAAAAAATAATGGTGATAGATTTGTAATAGAAACTAAAAGCAGGCAAGAAAAACCTGTGAAAAATAACAAACTAAAATTTATATTATGGCATTAGAATTCACAGATTCAAATTTTAAAACAGAAGTACTTGATTCGGATAAATTAACGGTTGTAGATTTTTGGGCTGAATGGTGTGGCCCCTGCCGTGCAATAGGTCCGGTTATTGCCGAGCTTGCAAAAGAGTACGAAGGTGTAATTAATGTAGGTAAACTAAACGTGGACCAAAATCCGCAGATATCTACCAATTATGGCATAACAAGTATACCAGCAATTTTATTTTTAAAGAATGGCGAGGTGGTAGATAAGTTAGTTGGTGCTCAGCCAAAAGCTAATTTTGTAAAAAAGATAGAAGCATTGAAATAATCTAGTATAGAAAATAAAAAACGCCGCTTTATCAAAAGCGGCGTTTTTTTGTTAATGTTTTATAGCAACTACCTCTTCTTCGGCATGCTTGTATTTAAAGATTAATAGAAATAACACTAGTATAATTCCCGCATAGCCTGCAAAACTAAACCAGATACTTTGCCAATCTTTTACACTCACATTGTTTGTCGTTATAGAGAAATGGTCTACTATTTTACCTGCAAACCAACCTCCGAATATTGCCCCTAATCCATTGGTCATGAGCATAAACAAACCTTGTGCGCTGGATCTTATCTTGCTGTCGGTTTGTTTTTCTACATACAAAGAACCCGATATATTGAAAAAGTCAAAGGCCATTCCATATACGATCATAGACATTACTAAGAAAATAAAACCAGAGCCAGGGTTACCAATACCGAACAATGCAAATCGAAGTACCCAAGCTGCGAGACTGATAAGCATTACTTTCTTTATGCCATAGCGTTTCAATACAAACGGGATTGTTAATATAAAAAGTGTCTCAGAAATTTGAGAAAGAGAAATCATAATATTGGAATGCTTTACAGCAAAAGAGTTTTTGTAGGCCTCAACTCCACCGAAGTCCAGCAAGAAAGAAGTACCAAACATATTGGTTATTTGCAAAGCTGCTCCTATTAGCATAGCAAATAAAAAGAAGACAGCCATCTTTTTATCTTTAAATAACACAAAAGCATCTAACCCTAATATTTGCGAAATACTCTTTTTTTCTGTGCTTCTATTAATATCACATGCGGGCAAAGTAAAACAGAACATGGCTGTAGCAACTTCTGCCACGGCAGCAAAATTAAATTGTTTGTTATTGCCTGTCCACCCTAACAAGTCAACCAACCACTCTGCAACAATAAACCCTACTGTACCCCAAACTCTTATTGGAGCAAAACTTTTTTGAACATCAAAATTATTTTTAGAGAGCAAAGTGTAAGAAACAGAGTTGCTTAACGCAATGGTCGGCATATAAAAACAACTGGTAAAAAATATGGCATAATACAAATCGTTTGCATTGGTAAGTGTGCCGGCATAATACAAACACACACCAGCAAGCAGATGGCACAAACCCAAAACAATTTCTGCACGTAAATACTTGTCAGCAATAATGCCCATAAGTGCAGGCATAAATAAGCTGGCCCAACCCATTGTACCGTAGGTAGCACCCACGAGACTTCCTCTTACGCTCATATCGCCTGGTAAAGTAAACATATAACCACCCAGCGATATTAACCAAATACCCCACACAAAAAACTGAAGAAAATTCATTGTTGTCAGCCGGAAATTTAGACTCATCGTTTATGTTTTACTAAAGTTGGTTTTGATATTTTTTTTGAAATCGTAAGTTATCAAATTATTATCCTCTCCCACAAATCTTTTTTGAAGTATCTTCTCGAAGTTTAGTTTAAATGTGTTTAGCTGGTTTACTTGCAAGGCAGAAAGGATTTATCACACCGTTAAAGTTTAAATTACCTAACTCGAATGTATTCGTTCAACAATAGAATATTAGTTTCGTAATTTTGCCCAAATCTTTAATATGGGTACCTCGATAGATACAGTAATAAATTTTACATCAGACAATGAGTTGAAGAATATTGCGGGCAAAGTAAGAAACGGCGAAAGAATTTCAGATGAAGAATGTCTTATACTTTTTGAACGAGCGGATCTTCCTTTTGTAGCCACCCTCGCCAATTTTATCAGAGAAAAATTACATGGAGACCGAACCTACTTCAATAGAAATTTTCACATAGAACCAACGAATGTTTGTGTTTTCAGCTGCAAATTTTGCTCTTATTCACGCCTGTACGCCAATAAAGAAGAAGGTTGGGAATTAAGTATAGACCAGATGCTGGACATTGTAAAAAGTTACGATGGCAAGCCAATCACCGAAGTACACATCGTAGGTGGTGTACACCCAAAAATGAACATGGCTTATTTTATTGAACTTATACAAAAAATACATGCCCACAGACCTGATCTTCATGTGAAAGGTTTTACTGCAGTGGAGTTGGATTATATGTTTCGCAAAGCAAAACTTACTGCAGAGGAAGGCATGCAGGCACTTAAAGATGCTGGCTTGCAATCTTTACCGGGCGGTGGTGCGGAAATTTTTCATGAAGACGTGAGAAAAGAAATTGCAGGAGACAAAGTAACCGGAGAAGGATGGTTGCACATACATGAGGTAGCGCACAACCTTGGTATGCATAGCAATGCAACGATGTTATATGGCCATATTGAAAAGTATGAACATAGAATTGACCATATGCGTAAGTTGAGAGATTTACAGGATAAAACAAAAGGCTTCAACACATTTATTCCGTTAAAATTCAGGAACAGCAACAACGATATGAGTTATGTAGCTGAAAGTACCGTAACGGAGGATATGCGTATGTATGCTATAGCAAGAATCTATTTAGACAATTTTGCCCACTTAAAAGCATATTGGCCTATGCTTGGCAGACAAAATGCGCAGCTCACTTTATCATTTGGGGTGAATGACATTGATGGAACGATTGATGATACAACAAAAATATACAGTATGGCAGGCAGTGAAGAACAAACCCCTACCATGACAACCGAAGATCTTGTCACGTTGATCAAACAGGTAAAAAGAACGCCCATTGAAAGAGATACTTTATACAATCAAATAAAAGATTACAGTTTGGCTACTTCGTAAAATGTAAAGTTTCTAGCTTGTCTTTTTGTGCATCACTTTTTTCTAACAATAGAAAATTTAATTGATTGACTCGCCTTTTAACGTGTTGAATCTGGTTGTTTTTCTCAGAAAATAAAAAAAATAAAATTCCTTGTGTGTACCAGTGGCTTTAGAAATTAACAATTTTGGTTTACATTACAACAAATGCATTTTCAATTACAAGCTGCCACAGTTCAACTATTAAGAATAAAATTTTCTTTTTTTCTAATGCCGGTTTATTGGTTTGCCCTTAGCCAGATAAACGAAATAGATATTTACAAAGCAGTATGGGTGTTTTTCATTTTACACTTTTTAGTTTATCCTGCCAGTAACGGCTATAACAGTTACATGGATAAAGATGTAGACAGTATTGGATGTGTTGAGAAGCCCTTACCCCCGTCAAAACAACTTTTATACGCTACTGTTTTGTTAGATGCTCTCGCACTTTTTGCATCAGTTTTTGTAAACTTTTATTTTGTCACATTAGTACTTTTATACATTTTAGCCTCCAAAGCATATAGCTACAGTGGAATACGTCTGAAAAGGTTTCCGATAGGGAGTTATCTAATTGCAATAGTTTTTCAGGGTGCTATAGTATATACAATGGTATGGAGCAGTTGCGGGCTCATCAATAACTTTACTGTTGCATGGCTACCGGCTATAGGGAGCACACTAATTGTTGGAAGTTTTTATCCGCTCACACAGATATACCAGCACAAACAAGACAAGGCGGATAAAGTAAAAACGATTAGCATGTTATTAGGTTATAAAGGAACATTTTTGATGGCTACGAGTACGATTTTTATTGCCTTGGTATTAATTGGCTACTATTTTGCATCAAACTTAGAGTTGGATCGATTTTTAATATTACTTATCTGTACGTTTCCCACATTGGTTTATTTTTTATGGTGGTACAATAAAGTGAGAAAGAATGTGGAGGCAGCAAATTTTAAAAATACAATGCGGATGAACTTGATTGCTGCCATATGCAGCAACGCAGCATTTCTAATTATTTTAATCATAAAAGAAAAATTTTGAGTAAGATTATTTCGATAGCAACGGGTGTGCCCGAACACAAACATGCGCAAACTGATTTGTTTACCTATGCAGATGATGTATACAATAACAGTGAGGATGACACAAGGAAATTAGGATTCTTATATCGCCAGAGCGGAATAGAATACAGACATTCTGTGCTCGCAGATTTTACAGTTGCAGAAGATTCACGAACTTTTTTTACAACAGATAAAGTTGAGAACAATGTACCAAGTATTGGAGACAGAATGGCAATTTACGATCGCTTTGCACCAGATCTTTCTGTAGAAACCATTGAAAAATGCATTGACGGAAAAATAAATAAAGATCAAATTACGCATCTCATAACGGTAAGTTGTACAGGAATGAGTGCGCCTGGTCTTGATTTGCAGGTGATGGAGCTGATGGGTTTACCAAACACAATTGTACGAACTTCCGTAAATTTTATGGGTTGCTATGCAGCTATACACGCTATGAAAATAGCCGATGCATTTTGCAATAGTACTCCTGATGCAAACGTAATTGTAGTTTGTACCGAATTTTGCACCCTCCATTTTCAAAAAGAATTTTCGGTAGATAACCTCACCTCTTCTTTACTTTTTGCAGATGGTTGTGCAGCTGTATTAATCCAGGGCGACAACACCGGTAAAGGATTACGTATTGAAAATTTTTACTCCGATGTAATTTTCAAAGGAAAAAAAGACATGTCGTGGTCGCTTTCGGCAAGCGGTTTTTTAATGACTTTGAGCGGCTATATACCCGAACTTATAAAAGCAGATTTTGAAAAACTGGTTGCAGCGGCGCTGGAAAAAACAGGCAGAAAAAAAGAGGATGTGACCAATTGGTGCATTCACCCCGGTGGCAAAAAGATACTGCAATCCATTGCTGAAAGTTTAGATTTACAAAAAGAAGATTTTAAGCCATCATATGTAGTATTAAACGATTTTGGGAACATGAGTTCCCCTACTATCCTCTTTGTATTGCAAAAAATTATGGATGAATTGCAAGAAACAAATAAAAAAGATGCAGTTATATTCGGCGCAGCGTTTGGCCCGGGTTTAACAATGGAAACCTTTACTGCGAGCTATGATTAATTTACAGAACCGAAGCGATAAAAAAGAAATACTGGATGAGGAAGATCTTCCTTTTGAAGATATTAAAATATGCATGAAAGAACTGAACAGTATCAATACTTTGCTTGGAGGCCATGCAATTACAGTTAATGGAATGAGCCAATTTTCCACTTCAAACAACACCCAACTTATTGTGTGCGAAATTGGTTGCGGGGGCGGCGACAACCTAAAAGCTATATCAAAAAAATTCAATAATACTACATTTATTGGAATAGATTTAAAGGATACTTGTACCGATTTTGCGGCAACGCAATACCCTGAATTAGAAGCAGACTGGATAGCAAGTGACTACAGCAAAGTATTTTTTAAAACAGCGCCGGATGTTATCTTCTCGTCCCTATTCTGTCATCATTTTACAAATGAGCAACTGGTGTTTATGCTGCAGTGGATGCATAAAAACAGTAAGAAAGGATTTTTTATAAATGACCTGCAACGCAGTACTGTAGCTTATTACCTCATTAAATGGCTTACAGCTGCCTTCTCAAAATCGTATATGGTAAAAAATGATGGACCAATATCTGTAAGTAGAAGTTTTGTAAAAAAAGACTGGCAAATGCTGTTTGCGAAAGCAGGTATTTCAACCTATACCGTAAAATGGAAATGGGCATTTCGTTACCTTGTTATTTGTAAAAAATGACAACAGACAAAATATATGATACCGCTATTATTGGTGGTGGCCTTGCGGGCTTAAACCTTTCCATTCTGCTACAGCGACTTGGGCACACGGTTATTTTATTTGAAAAGGAAACCTATCCTTTTCACAAAGTTTGTGGTGAATATATAAGCTTGGAAAGCTGGAATTTTCTGGCAAATGAAATTGGCGTACCGTTAGAAAGTATTGAAATACCCATTATAAAAAAACTGTGGGTAACATCGCCTGATGGAAGTTCGTTAAAAACAGATTTAGATCTCGGAGGCTTCGGTATAAGCCGGTATAAACTCGATTTTATTTTAAAAGAAATAGCCGAAAAAGCAGGCGCAACAGTCGTAGAAAACTGCAAAGCGGAAGATATTATTTTCAACCAAAATATTTTCACCGTTAAAACAAGCAAAGGAGATTTTCAGGCAAAAGTTTGCGCAGGCTCATGGGGCAAACGCAGCAATTTTGATGTGAAGTGGAAACGTTCTTTTATTGGCAAATCATCTTCCCGTTTAAACAATTATGTAGGCATTAAATATCATGTAAAGATGGATTTTCCGGATGATGTTATAGCGCTGCACAATTTTAAAGATGGCTATTGTGGCATGTCAAAAATTGAAGAAGATAAATATTGTGTTTGTTATCTTACCAAAGCATCTAATATAAAAAAAGCGGGGTCTATAGAAAAAGCCGAAAAAGAGATCTTGTCGAAAAATCCGCACCTGAAAATGGTTTTTGAAAACATGGTTCATTGCTATGATGCGCCACTCTCCATTTCTCAGGTTTCGTTCAGTAAAAAAAATGCCGTAGAAAATAGTGTGCTGATGCTTGGCGATGCGGCGGGCATGATCACACCTTTGTGCGGCAATGGCATGAGCATGGCTATGCACGGGGCAAAAACGGCATCAGCAAGCATATCAGCATTTTTAAATAACAATGTGAGCAGACATGAAATGGAGACAAGGTATACTGCACAATGGAAACAAAATTTTGCCACCCGTTTGGCAACCGGTAAATTGGTACAGTATTTATTCGGCAGAAAAACAGCTACAAACCTGCTGGTTAAATTAATGAAAAGAAGTAATTTTCTAACGCAGAAAATGATTAGGCTCACGCATGGTAAAACGTTTTGAGAAAACATAGCGTAAGGCTGGGGCACTCAAAAAAAGTTTTTTAAGCTCTTTAATAATGACAAAAATTCCATTCAATGGGAGTGTCAGTCTGAGCTTGTCGAAGACGATGCGCTTACGTAAACCCGCCTTCGACAAGCCCAGGCCGACAGTAAAATAATTTGAGATTAATTGTATATCCTTCCAAAATTACCCAATCCTCTCATCCGCTTCTTTCATTTTTCTAAACAATTTTTTTGTATCTCTTTGAAACTTCACCCCTCTCCAAAAACCCCAAGGTTTTATGCCTTGTTTTGCATTGTAAGCGCTAATGGTGTAAAGCAGTTGCCAGTGTTTTAAAATTTCTTTGTAAGCCTCACCTAATGTATAACCGGTATCGTAAAAATGATTTGGCTCCGCACCACATCCATTGTACTCTAATATCATAAAATTTTTACCTTGTCGTAGTTCTTCAACACTGTTGCACATAATATCGTAGCGGCCATAAAAAAAGTCATTGATTCTGATACTTAGCTTATCAAAAACAGCAACCAAATCGTCGTTTATAAAATCTTTTAGATCTATAAAATGTGCGCCCCTGTTGTGGTTGGCGGCATAGCTTAAAATATACTTCTCATTTTTTGGAATTATTATGTCCCACATGTCTGTATGCCTACTATGTAAATCATGGTATCGCTTCTCTGACTTTGGGTTTAGCAAAACCAATTGTTCTAATGTATGTTTTCCGTCGCCCAAAACCTGCAATGGAATCTTATGTAAAAAGCCCGTAACAACTCCTTTTTGGTCTTTGGGATGCCTTATGTGAAATACACTTACCTCAATTGGATAGTGAACCATTTTTTGTACAATGTATTCTGCTGGTACCAATGAATGATAATGTTTTAAAGATGCCTCATCATCAATTTTTCTAAACAAAATTCCTTGTCCGCCAATTTCGGGCTTTACGATAAACGGATAAATTATACCGGATGATTTTAACTTTGATAAAACGGTTTCAAAATTTTCTTCTGGCAAAATATTAAAGGTGGTTGGGTATAATTCTTTGGGCAATAAATCATACATTTCCCGCTTGGGTTCCCCTTCCATACCACCAAAAGTTAGCTTGGGGTTGCTTGGTGTAAAAAACCAAACGGCGCGGGAGCGCAACATATACCACCCCCAAAAAGGCGCTATAGGTGCGTATACTAGCGCAAAAGGCCATGCTTCCCAGTTCGTAAATTTCTTTATAAGTTTTTTCAAATAGTAGATTAATCCACAAAAATAATTGCTCTACAGCAAACATCACTAACAATTTGTTACTTACTTTGCTCATACAAAAAATAATAAGCTAATATGCATGTACCAATAATGGCTGAATTGATGGCCGCAGGTGAAACACCGGAAGTATTATTTTGGGTGGGCTGTGCAGGAAGTTTTGATCAGCGTGCACAAAAAATCACAAAAGCTTTTGCAACAATTTTAGAGCGTACCAATACAAAATATGCGATACTTGGTAAAGAAGAAATGTGTACCGGCGACCCTGCCCGTAGAGCCGGAAATGAGTTTATGTTTCAAATGATGGCTTACCAAAATATTCAGGTATTAGATGGATATGGCATTAAAAAAATTATAACTGCATGCCCTCATTGCTTCAATATTTTTAAAAATGAATATCCAGCTCTAGGTGGTAATTATGAAGTAATACACCACGCCACTTTTTTGCAGCAGCTAATTGATGAAGGCAAGATTACCATGAGCGAAGATGGTGCTTTCAAAGGCAAAAAAATTACTTATCACGACAGTTGTTACCTGGGAAGAGCCAATGGAATTTATGAAGCCCCACGAAAAGTGCTGGAAGCGTTGGATGTAGAACTGATAGAGATGAAACGCTGTAAAAGCAACGGATTATGTTGCGGTGCAGGTGGTGCTCAGATGTTTAAAGAAGAAGAAAAGGGCGACGTAAGAATAAATATTGAACGCTCCAACGAAGCATTGGCAACAGGTGCAAATATTATAGCAGCTGCATGTCCGTTTTGTAATACTATGATGACCGATGGTGTAAAAAACAAAGAGATGGAAGATGAAGTAGCAGTAATGGATATTGCGGAGTTGGTGGCTGCCTCCTTAGTGTAGATAGCATAATTTTAAAAACGCAAATATGAATTTCAACATAGCAGAATATTTACCCGAAGATTTTGCACCTGACTCAAGAGTTTGGATTTACCAGAGCGACCGCATATTTTTTATGCAGGAAGCATTGGAAATGGAAGCCATGCTTCAGGCCTTTGTATCAGACTGGAAAAGCCACGGCACACCTGTGAAAGGGTACGCAAATTTATTTTTTGGTAGGTTCATTATTTTAATGGCAGATGAAAACGCAACAGGTGTAAGCGGCTGCAGTACTGACAGCTCCGTGCGCCTCGTAAAAGAAATAGAAAAAGAATACGGCGTATCCCTGTTCGACAGACAAATGCTTACATTTTACATAAAGGATAAAGTGGAAATACTACCACTTTCACAATTAAAATATGCGTTAGAAAATAAGTTTATTACCGAAGATACCCTGTATTTTGACAACACAGTTCTAACAAAAGATGCATTGGAAAACAGCTGGATCACCGCGGCAGGCAATACTTGGTTATCGCAAAAATTTGCTGCACTAAAATAATGGTCGCAAATTTTTCCCAAAAATGTAGAAATTAATTATGGTTTCCTTTCATGCACAGATAATTGTAAAATATAAAATACGGTGGCACGGTTTTAACCTATTTACGCTAAAGTCTGCATCGATATGATGTCTAAATGGTATGTATAGATTTAAATTGAAACCATCACTTTTCCTCTTCGCATTTTTAAGTTGTATAACTTTTAATGTTTTCGCACAACAAAAAAAAGTAACAGATAGTTCTTCGTTCATTAAAATAAAAGCTTCTGACAAGTATAATAAAAGCAACTTTTATAAACTTTTTTGGGGTGAGCACTATCGAAAAGAATGGAACACGCCTGTTGCGGTAAAACAGGTTGAGTTAGATACCATGCGTGGTGGTTTAACTCCCTACCAAACAGGTGGCAGCAGGCAAACAAAATCTATTCGTGTAACAGATAAAAACAAACGGGAGTACGCTTTTAGAAGTGTAGATAAATCTTTTGGCGGCGCATTGCCCGAAATTGCACTTGGAACCTTTATTGAAGAACTGGCAAATGACCAGGTAACTATCTCCCATCCCTACTCCGCGTTGGTTGTAGCGCCACTGGCAGAGGCTGCCAAAATTTATCACGCAAATCCTGAACTGGTATATGTACCCAAACAAAATGCGCTAGGAGAATACAGCGATAGTACTGGTAATATTTTGTACACTTTTGAACAAAGACCTGATGAAAACTGGGAGACCGCAGCAAACTTTGGTAACTCCAAAAAAATAGTAAGCACAGAAAAAATGCTCGAGAAAATTTTGGAAGACAATGATAATAAGGTTGACCAAAAGGCATTTGTAAAAGCAAGGTTGTTTGATATATTTATTGGTGATTGGGGCAGGCACGATGACCAGTGGAGATGGGCAACTTTTAAAAACGGAAAAAAGACCAACTACGTGCCTATCCCACGTGATAGAGATAATGCTTTTACGAAGTTTGACGGTGTTTTACTCAATACTTTAATAGGAGCAGCAGGTGCATATCATCTTCAAACATTTGATTATAAATTAAAAAATACAAACGATTTTAATTTCCCTGCCCGTAACCTAGATCATCATTTATTGAATGAAGTAACGCAAGAAGATTGGATTGAAATTGCAAACGAACTAAAAAATAATCTTACAGACGAAGTGATAGATGCTGCGGTAAAAAAAATTCCGCCGGAAGTTTATCCAATATCTGGCCCTACGATAGCTGCCAAATTAAAATCGAGAAGAGCATATTTACCCGAATGGGCAGCAACTTATTTTAAATTCCTAAATGTAGATGTTGAAATTACCGGCACCGGGGACGATGAAAAATTTGAGGTAAACAGGCTATCGGATACCGAAACAGAGGTAAATATTTATAAGATAAAGGATGACGAGGAAACGAAGAAACAGCCTTTTTACCATAGGGTGTTTGAGAACAATCAAACCAATGAAATAAGATTATATGGCATAGCAGGCAACGATGTTTACGTGGTTAAAGGGAACGTAAAAAAGAGTATAAAAATAAGATTGATTGGTGGGCGTAATAAGGACAAGTATACCGATGAATCGAGGGTAAAAGGACCTTCGCACAAAACAAAAATTTACGATAACCTTGGTAACGATTTCGTTAAAAATAAAGAAACAGATGTTATTACTTCGAGCGACTCTTTAATAAACAGATATGAGTATAAATATTTTGAATATTCAAGAAAAAAAAGGGCTCCACTTGTATTTTTCGATCAGAATGACAGATTGTTCGTTGGCTCGGCATTTTCAACTTTAAAACAAAAATGGAGAAAAGATCCGTTTGCCAATACACAATATTTAGATGTAAAATATTCAATTTCCCAAAATGGATTTAGCACCACATATAAAAGTGTATTTAAAGAATTGATTGGTAAATGGGATCTTAGAAATTATGCAAATTATGACCAGATAACATGGAATAATTTTTATGGCTTAGGCAATAATTCTGGATTAAACAGCAAAGACCGCAATTTTTATCGTGTAAGGAGTGAAGAATATTCAGGTAATGTAAACTTAGACCGGATTTTGCAAAACCAACACAGATTTATTTTCGGTGTAGGTTATTGTTCCTACAGAATTATAAATGATACAGCCAGGTTTTTAGTGAAATCCTCTTCGATTGTTACCCCAGCTATGAAAAGCAACGAAGAATTTGCCGTTGTAAACACATCGTATGTTTTTCAAACATTAAATGACTCTATTTTGCCTACAAAAGGCTTAAGTTTTAAAATGGGGGGAAACTATACTGACAATATTGGAAGATCACAAAATAACGTTGCACATTATGCTGCTGAAACCAATGTGTACATCCCAATCAGTAAAAAATTGAGTTTAAAGTTGAGAGCAGGTGGCGCAACACTTTCGGGCGATCCTCAGTTTTACCAATACAACAAAATCGGCGGTAGCGAAACATTAAGGGGTCACCAGAGAGATCGTTATCAGGGAAACAGCACAGCCTACAATCAAAATGAATTGAGGTTTATTACAAATTTTAGGTCTAAAATATTTAATGGGAAAATTGGTGTTTTTGCACTGTACGACCAAGGTAGAGTTTGGCTAAAAGGTGAAAAGAGCAATAAGTTACAATCTGCCTATGGTGGCGGCATAATTCTTTCACCATTTAATAGGCTGAGCATTACAGCAGCTGTTGCCGCCTCCGATGAAGACAGTAATATCCATATAGGAGTTATGAAAGTTTTTTAAAAACATAATACTGCCAACATGTCATTTTTAGGCTTGCAAAGGTTATCTTTGCTAGCCTAATTAATTTATAAGAATGCAGGATTTAGTTACATTAAAACAACACGACGAAACACGGCAGGGTGAAGCATTTGCGGCTGATGCTGTGGATATAAATATTCCTTTAAAAAGTTTTTATATTGAAAGCTATGGTTGTGCAATGAACTTTGCAGACAGCGAAGTGGTTGCGTCTATTTTACAAAACGAAGGTTTCGGTTCCGTAAAAGAACCTGCACTAGCCGATTTAATTTTAATAAATACCTGTTCTATAAGGGAGAAAGCAGAAGATACCGTAAGAAAAAGGCTGACAGAATTTAGGAAATTTAAGAAGACAAACCCGGGGTTGATTGTTGGCGTTTTGGGTTGCATGGCAGAACGTTTAAAAGGTACGTTTATTGAGCAGGAAAAATTGGTTGATTTAGTCGTTGGTCCAGATGCATATAGAAGTTTACCCGGTTTAATTGAGGAAGCCTACACCGGCCAAAAAGGAGTAAATGTTTTATTAAGCAGAGACGAAACTTATGCAGATATTTCGCCCATTCGTTTGAACAGCAATGGCGTAACAGCTTTTGTAAGCATTATGCGTGGGTGCAATAATATGTGTTCGTTTTGTGTAGTACCATTTACACGTGGTAGGGAAAGGAGTCGTGATGCAAACAGTATTGTACAGGAATGTGAAGCTTTGTTTAACGAAGGTTACAGAGAGGTCACTTTACTTGGACAGAATGTGGATAGTTATAACTGGAACAGACCACAGCCGACAGACGACGGACAACACTTTGTAACATTTGCGAACCTCTTGGAAATGGTAGCACTTGTATCTCCTCTCCTACGGGTCCGTTTTTCGACATCGCACCCAAAAGATATTACAGATGATGTGTTATTTGCCATACAGAAATATGAAAATATTTGCAATTACATTCACTTACCTGTACAAAGTGGTAGCAGCAGGGTTTTACAATTAATGAACAGAACATACAGTAGAGAATGGTATTTTGCCAAGGTGGACAGGATTAGAGAGCTTATTCCCGATTGTGGAATTTCTACGGATATGATTACCGGTTTTTGTACAGAAACAGAAGAAGATCACCAACAATCGTTATCGTTGTTCGATTACTGTAAATATGATCTCGCATACCTGTATTATTATTCTGAAAGACCGGGAACATTGGCTGCACGTAGGTTTGAAGATGATGTGCCATTGGACGTAAAGAAAAGAAGACTGCAAGAATTAGTAGATTTATACAGGCAACATTCGCTGCGTACTATGCAAAAAGAAGTAGGCAAGACCTTTAAAATATTAGTGGAAGGTTTTTCTAAGAAGAGCGAAGAACAGCTGCAGGGAAGAACCGATCAAAACAAAGTGGTGATTTTTGCTAAAGAAAATTTTAAAAAAGGAGACTATGTTTTTGTAAAAATTAATGATTGTACTGCGGGTACATTGTTTGGGGAGGCAGTAAAAATTAAATCATAGAACATGCAACCAATTCTTAAAAATAATATTGAAACAATAAGAAAATTATGTAAGGAACACTACATAAAAGAATTATACGCATTTGGTTCTGCCGTTGATGGAAATTTTACAAATGAAAGTGATATTGACCTTTTATATGAAATGGATTACAGCGGATTTGATTTTAAAGATATCAAAAACATCCCTTACGATCCGTTTCTTGTTTATTTCGATTTGAAAGAGAAATTAGAAAAACTTTTTAATAAAAAAGTTGATTTAATACCAAATGAAGATTTTAAAAATAAGTATTTTTTGAATGAGCTAAAAAAAACCAAAACGCTAATTTATGGGTAGTCATTCTGTAGAAAAATATCTTAGCGATATACTTTTATACATAGAGGAGTTAGAAACTTTTTCGGATAATATTTCTCTAGATAATATTTCAAGACCGATAAATAAATGGTCTGTGGAAAGAGCTTTAAGTATTATTGGCGAAGCATTATCTAAAGCAGAAAAAATTGATTCCAATTTACCTATTACTAATATCAAACAAATAGTTGGGTTGAGGCATATTTTGGTTCATGATTATGATAAAATAGATGCTCCTAGACTATTTTTAATTTTACAAAAAAATCTTCCTTTGTTAAAAGATGAGGTAGAAAAATTATTAAGCTTAAAATAATATGGATTTACAAGCAATTAAAAACAGGTTCGCAATAATAGGAAATTCTCCTGCGCTCAATTACGCACTCAATGTAGCATCGCAGGTGTCCAACACAGATTTGAGTGTGCTTATAAATGGTGAAAGTGGCGTAGGTAAGGAAGTGTTTGCACATATCATTCATTCACTTTCTGCCCGCAAACACAACCCATTTATTGCAGTAAACTGTGGTGCAATACCTGAGGGGACTATTGACTCAGAATTGTTTGGTCATGAAAAAGGATCGTTTACCGGTGCTACTGATGGGCGTAAAGGTTATTTTGAAACAGTAAACGGCGGTACTATTTTCTTAGATGAAATTGGTGAAATGCCACTTGGTACACAAGCAAGATTATTAAGGGTTTTAGAAGCAGGCGAATACATTCGTGTAGGTAGCAGCAAGGTGCAAAAAACAGATGTGAGGGTAATTGCCGCCACCAACAAAGAATTGTTAGAATACACAAGCAAAGGGCGTTTTAGAGAAGATTTATATTACCGTTTAAACACAGTACCGATAAGGGTTCCTGCATTGCGTGACCGTAAAGAAGATATTATTTTATTGTTTAGAAAATTTACAGCAGATTTTGCAGATAAATACAAAACAGGATCTGTACAACTGGATGTGGAAGCAAGAAACATTTTATCGCAGTACAGCTTTCCCGGCAATGTAAGAGAATTAAAAAACCTTGCTGAGCAGATTTCTGTATTGAGTAAAGATAAAAATGTAAATGGGCAGCAACTAAGATCTTTTTTACCACAAAACAACAACACCCGCCTACCTGTACTTGCAAATTCTGGTAACGAATCCCATTCTGAATTTGCCAACGAAAGAGAAATTTTATACAAACTCTTTTTTGACATGAAAAAGGATGTAAATGAGTTGAAGAAAATGTTTTTTGACATTCTACAGAATCCCTCTCATGTACCTTCTGCAGCGGCATTTGCAGCAGATGGCAATTTTAGGGAATTAAACACTTCACCTTCCAATAACAGCAATGGCTATCAGCAACCATCATCCCAGCCTGTTATTTTACATCAAGACAGTAAAGATATACATCACCACGAAGATGTGGAGGAGTCGCTAAGCATCGTAGATAAAGAAAAAGAACTTATTATAAAAGCATTAAAAAAACACAGAGGAAAAAGAAGAGATGCTTCTCTTGACCTTGGCATCAGTGAAAGAACTTTATACAGAAAATTAAAAGAATACGATATTGAGGATTTGTAAAAATTTGAACTTTGGGGATTGAAAATTGATTATTGAATATTTAAGTTTTATACTTTGAAAAAATTAAAAATTATTATAACACTTGCAGTTTGTTTCTACGCATTTAATTACGCATCGTGCAAATATTCTTTTAAAGACACATCACCAATACCTCTTGAGATAAAGACTTTTAGGGTACAGTATTTAGAAAACAGGGCACAATACATTAATACGCAATTGAGCCAGCAACTTACCGAAACACTAAAGAGTAAGATAATAAATGCAACGAGGTTAAAGCAAACGAATGAAGACGACGCACATTATGATATTGGTGGGTACGTTACTCAATATTCTACTTCAACCGTAAATATTGCCAACAACAACTCTACAACAAACAGACTCACCGTTGCATTTCATTTGGTTTTTAAAAATACCCTTGACCCTACTAAAAACTTTGAGGCTGATATAAGTCGCAATGAAGACTTTGATGCAGGTAAGTCTTTAACCGACGCTGAAAGTACGCTTACGCCAATTGTTGTAAAAAATGTAGTGGATGAAATATTTAATAAAATATTTTCCAATTGGTAATTTAAACTTTAGTTTTATACAATGCCCCATCAAAAACTTTTTCATACAATTTTCAGTGCTGCACAGAGTACAGCAGATGTACCCGCTGCTGTGCAAAATATCATTGCAGAACATCCCTATTTTGCGATGGCGCACTTCTTTTCTCTTAGAAATACAGATGAAAAAGCGACAAATTTTGCTGATAAGGCAGCACAAACAGCCCTTTTTTTTAACAGCCCTTTTTATTTACAATCGCTTTTAAAGAAGGAAAAAGTTGAGGTAAAAATTGAAAACGAGTTCATTGAAACAAGACCTGTGGACGAAGTTTCAATTCATAAAACGCAAGAACCTGAAATTGTAGAAACAAAGCCAGAAGAAAAAATTGCACAAGTCGCCATTGAAGAGGCTATAACCTCAAAAAAAGAAGACCAACTCTTATTTGAGCCATTACATGCATCAGATTATTTTGCCTCACAAGGCATTAAATTAAGCGACGATGCCCTCGGAGGTGATAAGCTTGGCAAACAACTTAAAAGTTTTACTGCATGGCTTAAAACAATGAAAAAAGTAAACGCAGATAAGTTACCTGTTGTAAGCGCAAGCACTGAAACAGCCGTAAAAACGCAGGCAGAAAAAAGCAATGTAGAAGAAGAAGTTGTAACAGAGCCAATGGCTGAAGCTTATATGTTACAAAACAAGGCTGAAAAAGCAATAGATATATATAATAAATTAAGTTTGCTAAATCCTTCGAAAAGTGCTTACTTTGCAGCCAAAATTGACTCTTTAAAATAATAACATGTTAGTAGTATTTGGAATTCTTATCATCGTAGCATCAGTAATATTAGGTTTTATAGTACTTATACAAAATCCAAAAGGTGGTGGTATATCAGGAACATTGGGTGGTTTTAGCAACCAGTTAATGGGTGTAAAACAATCTACAGATGTCATGGAAAAAGGCACATGGGTTTTTGCAGCAGTAGTGGGTATTTTATGCTTATTGTCACCCGCTTTTATTCCAAAAGACGGATCAGGTTCATCTAAAAATGACGATTTGCTGAAAGGTGCAACAAGCACTCCACAGCAAAAAGCGCAACCAACTGCACCTACAACAGTACCAATGCCAAATACGGCGGCTCCGACAACAACACCGTAATGTAAATATTTTTATAAATGAACCCTGCTTTTTAAAAGGCAGGGTTTTTTATTTTTATCTTGCAAGCATTATCATTTTCACATTCTTATTTACATGAAGAAAATTATTGGTTTTTTATTTTTGGGTTTATCAATAGCAGGACTCTATCTGATATGGAATATTTTAGGCCCAACCGTTTCTGTGCCGCAAGACAATTTTTTCTATATTAAAACCGGCTCAACATACAATGATATCAGAACATCCCTTTTAGAGGAAAAAGTTATTTCAGGAAGTTTTTTCTTTGATAAGATTGCTACGCAGTTGAAATATGATAAAAATATTAAACCCGGCAAGTATGAAATAAACAACAACAGCAGCTTACTTTCTCTGATAAGAAAATTGAAAAGTGGTGCCCAGTCTCCTGTTAAACTTGTCATTAATAAACTTCGCACCAAAGAAGATCTAGCCTCAAAACTTGGTAAAAACTTTGAATGCGACTCATTGGAAGTTATTCATTTTATTACCAATAATGATTCATTGCAGCGTTACAAACTTGACACAAATACAGTAATGACCGCCGTCATACCTAATACTTATTTATTTCAATGGAATGGTTCATTTAAAAAAATATTTACGAGATTAAACAATGAAAAAGGAGTATTTTGGACAGCAGAGAGAAAAGAAAAAGCTGCAGCAAAAAACCTCACGACTTCTCAGGTTTATACGATGGCAAGCATAGTAGAAGAAGAGACAAATAAACCAGAAGATAAATTACTTATAGCCAGTGTTTATAGAAACAGAATTGCAAACGGGCAAAAACTAGAAGCAGACCCAACAGTAAAATATGCAATGCGAGCATTTGGCCTAAAACGAATTTTACAAGGTCACTTACAATACGAATCACCCTACAATACATATAAAAATACAGGGTTACCACCGGGTCCAATTTGTACACCATCAACAAAAACAATAGATGCTGTTCTCGACTCACCAGAAACAACGTATATATTTTTTGTAGCCAAACCTGATTTTAAAGGATATTCAAATTTTGCAACTACCTATGCAGAGCATCTATTGTTTGCAAAGGCTTATCAAAAAGCTTTGGATAGTTTAATAAGAAGCAAACAACAATAGTCAAATGATGCAGCAGCATATCATGATTTTATCAATATTAAAAAAAATTAAAAACCTATTTTTTCTTTCTTGACAAAAATTCAGCGTACCATATTATCTGTAACACCCTTGCCTTTTCTTTTAAGAAAAAGTAAAGGATGGTATTTGCCGGGTTTTGAAGGGTTATCGCTGTATGTTGTAATACAATTTTTTAGAAAACAGGTTCGCCAGCAGGGCCTTGCGGAAAGAGCTTCTGCCATTTCTTATAATTTCATAATGGCTTTGCCACCGTCGCTACTCTTTTTATTTACACTTATACCAAGTCTTCCGTTCATATCTAAAAAGAGCATTAAATACCAGCTACACACTTTAATTTTAGATATTATTCCTTCAAAAGTGTACAATAAACAGGTAATATCTTTTGTGGATTCATTTATTGATGGCAACAAAATCGGTTTACTTTCCTTTGGGCTACTACTAACATTATTCTTCTCGTCTAATGGAATGATGGGTATCATGCGCTCTTTTAATAAAAATTATGAAGGATTTGAAAAAAGGAAAGGTTTGCAAAAAAGAGGTATCGCACTTAGGCTTACCATCGTTATTTTCGGTTTGCTGTTTGCCTATTTAATATTGCTTATCATGCAGGGTGCATTACTTAAAATGGTTGTACAAAGCGATACGTTAAGAACCATTATTAATTACACGAGGTGGGCTTTAATTATTTTACTGGTTTACCTCACCATTGGTTTTATTTTTAGATATGCGCCTGCTGTACAAAAGAGATGGAAGTTTTCATCCGCAGGTACCATACTGGCAACATCCTTAAGCTTATTAGCCACATTGGCTTTTTCATTGTTTGTTACAAATTTTGCACGTTACAATGCGCTGTATGGCTCCATAGGTACAATAATGATGTTAATGGCGCTGATCTATTTAAATTCACTGGTACTATTAATCGGTTTTGAGTTAAATGTGAGTATCCTTATTCTAAAAGCCAGGGACGAAATCTTAAAACTAGAAGAAGAAAAACAGGCGTAAGTTATTATCATTTTATGCCTTTCATTTAAAATTTATTTTATGAATTATTTAATTACGGGGGCGGGCAGTGGAATTGGTAGAGCCATTGCAATTTCCATTGCGATGAACGGCAATACATGTTGTTTGTTAGGAAGAAATGAAAAGAATTTAAAAGATACATTGGCGCTTCTACCAGCAAATAACCACCAGGTTTTTTTAGCAGATATAACCGATGCTTATGCTATGCAGCAATTATTACAATCTCAAAAAGAACTTGTTTTAGATGGAATTGTTGCCAATGCCGGCGTTGGTGGTGAAAACAGCTTTGGTGAAAATGACCGCTGGAACGAAATTATAAATACAAACCTAACAGGTAGCTATTTAACTGTTCAACATTTTCTCCCTGCACTAAAGCGGAGCAAGAATATTTACAAACAAGTTGTAATTACTTCTTCCGTTTTGGCAAGACTGGGAGTAGCAAATTACTCTGCTTATTGTGCATCAAAAGCAGGATTGCTGGGTCTTATGCGCAGTTGGGCAGTTGAGTATGCACCCGATAATATTTTAGTAAATGCTATTTGTCCCGGCTGGGTAAATACAGAGATGGCACAAAATGGTTTGCAGGGCATTGCAGATGGTATAGGCATTTCTAAAAATGATTTTTTTGATATTGCCATGCAAAGTGTTCCGTTAAAAAAGATGAGTGAACCGGAGGAAATAGGCGAGCTGGTTTCGTATTTAGTACGCCAATCATCTATAACAGGACAAACAATAGACATCAATGCAGGTTCGGTGATGAACAGTTAGCAAATGCAGGTCAATTAAAAACTAAAACATCTATCAAAAATTATCCATAATAAATTTTACCTTTGCAGCAATTATTTAAAACAGAATCAAAATTTATCTTATGGCATATGATGTAATTGTATTAGGAAGTGGACCGGGTGGTTATCCTGCGGCTATTCGTGCGAGCCAGCTTGGCAAAAAAGTGGCAATTGTAGAGCGTGAAAGCCTTGGTGGTATTTGTCTTAACTGGGGTTGTATACCTACAAAAGCTTTGCTTAAAAGTGCGCAGGTATTTGAGTATGCAAAACATGCAGCAGATTATGGTATTAAAATAGAAAATCCAATGGCAGAGTTTGATGCTGTTATCAAACGCAGTCGTGGTGTTGCAGATAAAATGAGTAAGGGTATTGCCTTTCTTATGAAAAAAAATAAGATTGATGTGATAATGGGTACCGGTAAATTATTAGCAGCAAATAAACTGGAAGTTACGGCAGCGGACGGGAGCAAGCAAACACATGAAGCAGCAAATATTATTATTGCAACAGGTGCAAGAGCAAGAGAGTTGCCTGCATTGCCAATAGATGATGAAAAAATTGTTGAATACAGAAAAGCAATGGTATTGCCCACGCAGCCAAAAAGCATCATTGTTTGTGGTAGCGGCGCTATAGGTTGTGAGTTTGCTTACTTCTACAACAGCATGAATACAAAAGTTACTATTGTTGAATTTATGCCAAGAATTGTTCCTGTAGAAGATGAAGACATTAGCAAAGAATTAGAAAAACAATTCAAGAAACAAGGTATCACCATCATGACGAACAGCGAAGTATTAAAAGTTGATACTAGCGGCGAAGGTGTGAAAGCGACGGTAAAAACGCCAACCGGAGATGTTGTTTTGGAAGCAGATATTTTATTGAGCGCAGTTGGAATTGTGGCTAATATTGAAAACCTAGGGTTAGAAGAATTAGGTGTAAAAACGGAAAAAGGAAAAATTACGGTTGATGCTTTTGGACAAACGAGTTTAAAAGGATTATATGCAATAGGTGATTGCACGCCGGGCCAATCTTTGGCGCATGTTGCGGGCAAAGAAGGAATAAATGCAGCTGAACATATTTGTGGCCATAAAGTAACGCCGATTGATTACAATAACATTCCAGGTTGTACTTATTGCACACCGGAAGTTTCATCTGTAGGTTATACTGAGAAAGCTGCAAAAGATGCAGGTTATGAAATTAAAGTTGGTAAATTCCCATTTGTAGCTAGTGGTAAGGCTACTGCAGGCGGCGCAACAGAAGGGTTTATAAAAGTTATTTTTGATGCTAAATACGGCGAATTTTTAGGTTGCCATATGATTGGTGCAGGCGTAACAGAATTAATTGCTGAAGCAGTTGTAGCAAGAAAATTAGAAACTACTGCGCATGAATTATTGAATGCGATACACCCTCACCCTACTATGAGCGAAGGCTTAAAAGAAGCCGTTGCTGTAGCTTACGGTGAGGCAACTGATGTATAGTTTTAAGATGTGAGATGTTAGACACAAGATATTAGATAAAAGAAATAGGCTGTCTCATAAGTACGAGGCAGCCTATTTTTATTCGGATCTCTATCTGAGAAGGAAAGTCGTTTAAACAAATCTTAGAGCCATCTTTTAGTTATGAAATAGCCTCTTTTAAATTGAAAAATTTTATCGGTAGATTTTATTTCTTAATTACTTTCTCAATAAACCTTTCACCATTTACTATCGCTTGCAACACATACATCCCCCTGCTTAAATTGCTATTTTGCAAGTAAAGATTTACAATACTGCTGTTGTTTAATTTGGATTGGTAGCTATAAACAACCTTTCCCGCAGCATCCATTAGTTTAAAGAAAGCGGTTCCATTACTAAATGGTAAAAGTACATTTATTTGGCTCGTAAACGGATTGCCTACAACTATCATTTTTTTATCCCCCGCCCTGGTAAATTTTATAATCTTACTGTATTCAAAACTTGCATTTGCATCTTTTATTTTAAGCCTGTATAAATATTCTCCTCGCTCAGTAACGTCGTTATCGCTAAATGCATAGGCAGCCCCATTGGTGGCATTTGTTGCTAACACATTTGATATTGGAGCAAATGCTTTTGAGTTTACGGATCTTTCTACGTCAAAGGAAGCAGCGTTAATTTCCTGAGATGTAATCCAATTTAAGTTAATGGCTTGCTTTTCATTTTTGCCGGTGAACGAGATTAGTGAAACGGGTAAAACGCCCCCTGCCAAGTACGCCGGGTAATCCTCAGCCTGCCCATATGCTAAAGAAGAAGAAGTATTGGAAATGGCTGCAATGCCATAAATAGTTGATAGATCCTGCGAAATCCGCAACCGAACAAAATTGTTTTTACCCAACCAACTTGCAGGTGTGGTGAAAGGGATGGAGAAAGTTGTAGTAGTGCCTGCAATATTTGTATTTAAGAATATCTGCTCGTTGGTATTGTTAAACGTACCGTTGTTGTCATAATCTATCCACACACCGAGTTGAGAATTATTACCATTGTTTATTGTAACTACGCTTAAAGTATAGGCTGTAGATGCGTCAAGCTGTATAGCATTATACCATTTATTACAGTTATTTAAATATCCGCCATCTTGCGTAGCATTTAAAGAATTAAATATTTTGCCCGCTAAAGACACATTTATCATACCTGCAAGATTTGCACCCGTTAAAGTAGAAACTGGGTTACTTGTAGCTGCTACAGATGCTACAAAAGGTGCCGGATAACTTCCTTGTCCATTAGCCCATGAAGTGGTTAAGCTGGACCTTTGTGTAGTAACACAAGAAGCCTGCATCCTTGCCTTTTGATCGTTGGTAAAAAGCTGGTAGCAATTAGTATAATTCATGTAATTTTTCTCGGTATTGTCATTGTAATTAACGGCAACGCAAGGGTTGTTACCACTTCTGCATTGAAACGCAGTAAAAGGCGCAATAGGTATTTGTGGATTTGTAATAGGTTGTGTATCCGCACACGCATCTCCGTCCGAAGTAGGTGTAGTATTTACCGGGCATACATTTGACCCACCATTTCCCTGGAACGGATGATAGACATTTAATGCATGGCCCAGTTCGTGTGGCAAGCCTTTATTGCCCGAAACCATCGAACTATTTAGCAGTATGGTTCCATCTAGATTTTGGTTTCCTACACTGGTATTAGCAGGCATCGGGAAATAGGCATATCCTGCTGTATAGCCGGCATCGCAACTGCAACCGCAAAATACTCCCGTACAACCGTCTATTTTATGAACCAGCCAAATATTATAATATTTTTGAGAATCCCACCGGCTAAGGTTTTTTACTGCCGCTTCACTTGCTCCAGTACTTCCACTGGCATTAGCACCATTGGCACTATAACCTGCGAGCCCCGATCCATCGACCCGTACAATACCTGTTGTAGCATTATTAGACGGATCTTTTGTGGCAAGTACAAATTTAATTTGTAAATCGCCAGCACCTAAAATCGCTCCACCAGTTCCCGTCCACGTGCCGTCATACACCTGGTTTATATAATTTATTGCATTCGTTATTTGGCTGGCAGCCGGCACTGCAGCATTTGTAGCACCATCGTAAATACAATGTACTACTACAGGAATATAATATAGCGCAGCCAATGTACCATTTACCAAGGATGAAGATGAAGGAGAATGTGAATTCACGTACTGCAAAATGTCTGCATCCATTTCATCAAGCGCTTTTTTGTAAGAAGGATCAGAAGCGATGAGTTTGGCTCGTACCTCATCTGCAGCACATTTGGCTTGGGCACTAGCCTTTGAAGAAAATAGTAATATTAACGCCGTTAAAAAAAAGGAAATGGCATATTTCATAAGTTATTATTTTTATGCTAAAATAACTTATAAATTAGTTTTTTTTATTATTTTTTAAAATTAATTTAACGCCACAATTAAGCCCCTCAAACAAAAGTGTTTAAAATAAGCCAGTTGGAAATTACTTCGCAAAAACCTTCTGCAAAATATCGGTAACCTGTGCTGCAGGGTCTTTACGAATCTTACCTTCCTGCAGGCTGATGTTGTAAAACATACCTTCCAGTGCCTTGCCGGTAACATAATTACTCAGATCAGTTTCTACTTTTTGCTGGGAGAACATATTGTATTTGCTAAAAACATCTTTCCAGTATTTATCTGCATTTACTTGTTTTAATGAATTTTCAATAACGGGGCGCATTCTTTCTGTAAGCGTGGCAGTAGTTGTCTTTTTAAGAAAATCAGTGGCTGCATGATCGCCACCTCTAAGAATATTTAAACCATCAGTAAGCGTCATTTGTTTGATGGCGGTAAGGAAAATTTCGCCTACCTGTCCTGCTGCATTTTCTGCTGCGCTGTTCATGGAAAGAATCGCTTTATCAACCAAGGCACCGGCACCCATACTTCGCAGAGTTTTTTCTGCTTTTAATGCCTCTGCCGGCATGATGATCTTTATAGCTTCATTCTTAAAATACCCGCCTGCAGAACCTAATGTTTTAGCTGTGCTGTCTGTCGCAACCCGCAATGCCTCTTTGAGACCGCTTACAATATCTGTGTTCGTAAGTCCGCTGCCACTATTCCCACTTTTTGACGTTCCCAAAATCGCTTTATTACCATCGGTACTTGCAGCTTTTTTTATTTTATCGAAAACGCCCTGCGCAAATATGGTTTGAACAGAAGCGGATATTATCATTAATAGGATAATTTTTTTCATACATACTTTTTATTTAAGACTACAAAGTAAGAGATAAACATGCTAAAACCGGGTTAAAATAAAATAGAATTACCAACCTACAGTGAATTCCAGATTAATGAAACTTTGAATCAATTTATACGATTCAGTAAAATTGAAAAAAGATAGATTACTGAATGGCTGCAGTTCATTGTCATCTAGTTAAGGAAATGAGCTGTCAGGTTGAGCCTGTCGAAACCGGGTTTAAAGTGTTTATAAAGGCACCGACTTCGACAAGCTCAGTCTGACAGTCCTTAGCTAAATAGACATTTGGCTGTGGTGATTTGAGTGATGTGCAAGTGGGTATGCATGCGCCAAAGGCGCTTATGCATACACATTTGTACGGTACAACGAAAGAGACCGAACGAAAGACGACATCCAATAAATGTTGACAGCCCCAAAACAACGAAAAAAAATGAATTACAAAACTTCGGTTTTGTTGGTTAATTTCCATTTTTAAAAAATACATACAATGAAAATAGCCGTATTGGGTGCAGGCATGGTAGGCAGAACAATTGCAACAGACCTTTCGCACAATTATGATGTAACTTCTTTTGACAGAGATGAAAATAACTTAGCTGTTTTGAGTGCGAAAACCAGCGTGGAATGCAAAATTGCAGACTTAACCCTGTATGAAAATTATACTAAACTATTAGAAGAGTTTGACCTGGTAATTTGCGCTGTACCGGGTTTTATGGGCTACAAAACTTTGGAAGCAGTAATAAATGCCGGTAAAAATGTGGCTGATATTTCTTTCTTTCCGGAAGATGGATTGCAACTTGATGCGCTGGCAAAACAAAAAAATGTTACTGCTATAATTGACTGTGGTGTGGCACCTGGTATGAGCAATTTAATTTTAGGCTACCATAATGCTTTAATGCAAATAAATAGTTTTGAATGTATGGTGGGTGGGCTCCCCAAAAAACGGGTAAAGCCTTTTGAATACAAAGCACCTTTTTCTCCAATAGATGTTATTGAAGAATATACTCGCCCTGCTAGATATGTGGAAAATGGTTTTGTCGTGACCAAGCCCGCACTTAGCGATGCAGAGCTTATCAATTTTGAACATGTGGGCACGCTGGAATCTTTCAACACAGATGGGCTTCGCAGTATTTTATACACCATGAAACACATACCGGATATGAAAGAAAAAACGCTGCGGTATCCGGGCCATATTTCGCTTATTCAATCTATGATGCAGGCTGGTTTTTTTAATGAGGAAGAAATAATAGTGCGTGGCAAAACTGTTCGCCCAATTGATGTTACATCTGCCATTTTATTTGAACAATGGAAACCGGAAGTTGACGAAGAAGAATTTACCATTATGAAAATAGTGATAAAGGGCACAGAGAATAATAGCACAAAAACAGTTGAGTATTTATTGTATGATGAATTTGATGCCGCTACGCAAACGCCGTCTATGAGCCGCACAACCGGTTATGCCTGCAATGCTTTTGCCAATTTAATAGCAGGAAACATTTTTACGGAGAAGGGCATTTTTCCACCAGAATTGGTGGGCAAAAACGAAGGCTGTTTTAAGTTTGTGATGGACTATTTAGAAAAGCGAGGCGTGAACTATAAAATGAAACAATATTAACAACATAATATTTACAAATTAATTATAAGTAATATCACTAAACTTACAAATGCTGTTTCTTACTTTTGCGCAGCTAATAAAAAATACATGAAAAAATTATTTACCCCTCTTGTAGTTTCAGCTTTGTTTATGGCTTGTAATGATGAAAAAGCAACAGAAGACCCGAGCATTATACCAACACCTAAAATAAGTACGGTAAAAACGCTTACATATACTGTGATTGCGCAATACCCCCACGATACGGCGAGTTACACAGAAGGCTTAGAATTACACACTGGAAAATTGTATGAAAGTGGGGGCGATTTTATAAATTCCATGGTTCAGTCAGGCGATTTAAAAACCGGTAAGATTGACAAAAAATACAAAATGGGCTCTCCAACTATTTTTGGTGAAGGACTTACTATCTTAAATGACAAATTGTACCAGCTTACATGGCAAACACATGATGTATATGTTTATAACGTAAGGGATATAACAAAAGTTATTCAAAAATTTACATGGCCATACGAAGGCTGGGGTATGACAAACAACGGTACAGATCTAATAATTACGACCGGTGGTACTGATTTGTATTTTGTAGATCCTGCAACATTTAAAGTAAAAAATTCAGTTCACATACACGATGATAACGGCCCTATTGCCAGCGTAAACGAATTGGAATATGTGGATGGTTTTGTATGGGGTAATGTGTACACCACAAAAGACATTCTAAAAATTGACCCAACAACGGGTGCTGTGGTTGGTAAAATGAGCTTTAATAACTTGCCGGGCACAGACAGCATACCAGGCAGAACAGAATATTTTAACGGCATTGCTTATGACAGTACAAGCAAATCATTTTTTATTACGGGCAAAAGATGGCCTAAGATTTATGAAGTGAAAGTGAATTAGGAAACCTATTTGTTTCACACAAAAGATTTTTCAAAACAGCTTTATAATTTCCTTTGTGTTCTTTGTGAAAGGTCTTTGTGAACTTTGTGTTTATTTCCTAAGCCTTGGAGATTACATAAATTAACGAACTACATTTCTCTTTTTTTAGCATTGTTTTTACATTAGATACAAGCCCGGTAACAAAAGCACTTAACAGGTTTCCTTTTCCGTTTTTATATTTTTCGCTGAGCATGCTCACATAAAAACTGTCAAACCACATTGGCTTTATTTTTTTAATTGTTAAGCCATGTTGCTCTACCAAATTTTTTATACTTGCCGGGGAGAAATGGTATAAATGTCTGGGTACATCATGAGCTGCCCAGGCGGAGCCATAGTGCTGTGCATCGTGGCTCGTATAATTTGGTACAGCAATAAATATTTGCCCTTTATCTGTAATTAAATTTTTTAGCTGCTCCACATATTCGTGCAACTGGTGCACGTGCTCCAACACATGCCACATGGTGATTGCATCATAACTATTGGTGGGCAAATTAAATATTTCAGGAGAGGACAACGGTGTAATATTATATAGTTCCTTTGCCTTTTTTCTGGCTGTTTCATCTGGTTCTAAACCTGTAATCTCCCACCCTGCTGCTTTCATTGTATTAAGAAAAGCACCGGTACCGCATCCAATATCCAATATCTTTCCCGTTTGTTTTGCAGTTTCTGTTTGTATCAGATTCTTCTTACCGTTGAGCGTTTTTTTTCTTACAACATGATACAGTTTATTTACAACACCGGTTTGTGTGTCACTGTGCGAAATATAATTCTCCGATGCATAATATTTTCCGATCTCGTTTTGTTCAGGAGCATTTTGGGTAAACAAATGTGTACAGGTTTTACAAGCTGTTACCGTAAATTTTTCATGCGAAACGGTATAGTCTTCAGCCGTAAATAAATCACTAATGTTTTCACTTTTGCAAACCGGACAGGAAGTATAAATTATCATTAAAGTAGATTAGAAAAAGAAAGTTGTTATGGTAATATTTTATAAGTTTCTGTAGCAGGCGCCACCTCATATTTGTGCTGTATGCCAAAAAACGAATTGTTGCTTTTATCATTTAAATAAAAAACAATTAAGGCAGCAGCTATCACGAAAAGTATTAAAGCCCAAACCCACCATTTACTTTTTTTCACCCGCTCGTCTTCTGTGTAATACTCGGTCATTGTGTTGCGGTCAGTTTCGGTATCTCCAACCAATATTGCATGCGAATCATCTGGATGTATCACTCTTTCAGCATAAACACTGGGAGAAAAGTATGCAGGTAATTCAACCGAACTAAAACTTACCTTACCATTTCCTGTCTTATAAAACTCACCTACCCCTGCAATATCAAATTTATTCTGATTACTAAGTGAAGAAATTTCTTTACAAATGTTTTTTAACTGATACACAGCTTCATCAATGCTTATATTTTTATTGGCCGCAATGTATTCTGTGATGTTTCTACTGTCAGTAATTTCATCTGTAAAGTAAATAGTTAAAACAGGTGCATTAATAGTCTGCTCCCCTATTATTGAAGTTGCAGCATCCCTTTTTATTTTTAAAGTCCCAATCTGCGGGAGCGCACATTGTTTATATTCAAATAAATAATCTGCTATTAACTTTTGCATGTACAATAATAAAACTAACTTATTAGAAATTCAATAAAATTCCACCCATAAAATTGGCACCATACACTTCGTAATTCTGCCAACGCTGGTATTTGCTGTTTAAAATATTATTTGCATCGCCCCATACAGAGAAGTTTTTGTTGATTTTTATTTCTACTCCGGCACTTAAATCTGTACCTCCATTCATAGAAATGGCTCTATTTCCTTTCGCTAAATAGTTACTTCCTTCAAAAACGTACAAATCTGATTTTATAAGAACTTTTTTAAAAGCATACCACCTTAACGAACTTTTTATTTCTACGGGCATAGTGTGCCATGCTCTGTCGTTGCTGGTAAATGATGTATAACCATTAAACGTTACACCGGCAGTAAGCGAAAATTTATCCTGGTTTATATACCCAAGATCGCCATGAATTCTAAAATTATTTACAGAAGTTTCGTTGCTTATTTTAAAAGATTTGTTGTCGTTGGTAGTGGTATCATTAATAAAAAACGGGAGATTTTTATACCGCACCAAACCTGCCTTTGCACTAAAATTAAAATGTTTTGCAACACTCGCTTTTAAGCCACCATAATACTCTGTTTCTTTTGTATTTAACTGCGCAAACACAGGCGATAAATAGGGATTGATGGCGGTTAAATTTTTATAACTGTTCTTTACCAAACGCCCTACCCAACCGGCCTGCAACGCAAATGACTTGTCTTTTACCTGGGCTTCTGCATAAATATCAGGCATTAACTCATACACTTTGTTATTCCACGCGGGGGTAATACCTGCATGTATTTTCAGCACATCATCATGGTAATCTACCGATGGGGTAATTTGTATAATATTATTAGAAAATTTGGTATTTGATGGGGTGGTATTTCTGGTGGCGTATTGGGTAATGTCTGCCTTCAACTCAACCTTTGATGTAAAGTTTTCATTTATATTTTTATCGAAAGGCAAATTTATCAATGCATCCGTTTCGTTTACTTTGTTTTTATTGGTGAAAATATTCAGCTCAATATTTGGATTGTAATTAATTCCTGCTTCGTTTGCTACGGTATTTTTAAAGCCCAATCGAACACTGATATTTTGAAACTCCTGCTTTATAGAATCTCGTTTAAAATTGAATACTTTGTGGTCGTATCCATACAAATAATAATTGTCAACGTTCACTTCTACCCCTCCATACAACTCGTTCTTTGGTAAAAAATAACTACCTGCGGCTTTGGCATTGAGCCTTGAGTAATCCTGGTTCACAATATTTCCTTTAGAACTGATGAAGTTTCCAGTTATGTTTAGGAGGCTCTTCTTACCATCGCCAATACTTATACCGGCACTTACATAAGGAGTGAAAAAATTACCGTATCCTACTTTTAAAAATTTTCTGTTACCAAGGTACAAATTGGTATCCTGCTCCAAAGCCAATGGTTTTAAGGAAATGGGGCTATATGCATAAAATAAATTTTGAGAAGGTATCTTGTAATTTAATAATGGTTTGGACGTGTCTGCAGGCAATTGTGATCCGTTGAAATTTATTTTTACTGCGTTTCTAAGCACCGGCTTGTACGAAGAATTAATATCAATAGACTGGGTTTTCTTCGGTTCCTGTGCAAATGCATTTATAAACAGCATTGAAAAAATGCCTGACAAAATTATTTTATTCATGTTATAATTTATGTTGTAAAGCATATTAGTTATTAAGTTTTGATTGTGATTTTTCTATAGCAATGGCTTTATCCAGTTTTGTTTGTGCTTCTGTTTTTAAAGCCTCGATAGATGCGTTCTTGGCTATACTTTCATATGTAGCTTTTGCATTGAAATAATCTTTTTGCTGCATAAAAATATCTCCCAGTAAAATATATGATTTGGTTACCCATTCGTCGTACGAACCCGTTTCTTTTATAGTAGCCAATGCTGCTTTTTCGGCCGCTGCAAAATTATTTTGTGTAACCTGGCAATTGGCTATTTCGTAGCGTGCTTCTGCGCCCCAAGCTGATTTGTTGATAGCAGTCACTGCTTTAAATGCTGTGATTGCCGCTGCACAATCGCCGGCAATCTGTGCTGATTTACCCAACACCAAATTACCGATAGATCTGTCATCTGTACTCAATCCTTTTCTGGTAAGTAATTCTTTTGAGGCAACGAAAGCTTCTGTGTAATCTTTTAACTGGTAAAAGCTGCGAACGAGTCCACGCAAGGCTTCCAACTGGTTATCCTGGTTTACAGAGTTAGATCTAAGCGATTCAAAATACTTTTTTGCATCTGCATAGTTCTTTATTTCAAAATAAGAAATACGGGCTGCTTCTAAAGTTGCCTTTTCAAAATATTTACTGTTTCCTTTGCTGTTCACATAGGCATAACCAATAAGAGCATTTGCAAAATCCTTGTTCTTTTGGTAACACTCACTTCGCTGAAAATTTGCATCTAATACAAATGCGCCGGAGGCATATTTTGAAGTATAATTATTAAAAGCGATTATGGCTGCTGCACAATCGCCGGCGTTGTATTTATTTACTGCCGCGGTATAATTCAAAGAATCTGCCTCGTTTACCGAGACTGTTTTACCATTTTCATTCATCAATTTTACATATTCTTCGGGCTTGCCTTCTTCTACATAAATGCTTTTAATGATATCTGTTGCTTCATCGGCCTCGCCAGATTGTGGGTAGCTTTTTATAAGCTGTGTGTAGCTTTTTAAGGCCTCGCCATTATTGCTGCTGTTGTAATATGCGAGCCCGAGTTTAAGCAGCGCTCTTGGTTTTAACCCGCCATCGTTAGACGCCAAAATATTATTTAAAAAAGGGATCGCCTCATTAAATTTCTCATCGGCAATGTAGGTGAGGGCAATTTCCATATTAATATCCTGCTTTAAACTGCTTTTAGGGTATTGCCTGTTCACACTAGTTAAGACGGAGATTTTTTCTGCACTGTTTTTAATGCCCGCAATCATTCCTTTTTGGTATAAAGCATAATCGCTTTGCGGCGATGCAGCATTGATTGCAGCATCGTACATAACATTTGCTTTGGCTAAATCTTTTTGCATGTAATACGCATCAGCATTGCGCAAAAAGGCATCTTGTTCCATTGCGGTCGATGAGGCTGACACTGATTTTGCAACCTGCTCAAAATAACCCGATGCTCCTTTGTAATCTTCTTTTTGAAACTTACTGTAAGCGATATCGTATTTGGCCGTTTGCTGGTTTGCTTCGCCCTGGGTGGGTACATTGGCTTGTAAAAAAATGGTAAGGTAACGCACGGCATCATCAAACCGCTGTTGCCTGTAAGCAATTTCTCCACGCCAAAAATTTGAGTAGGTGGCCGTTTTACCTGCGTTTACATCATTAATAATTTTCGCAAATAATTCATCGGCCCTTGCCAGTTGCTGGTCATTTACATACTCAATTGCTTTACCGTATAATATTGTTGGATATACTTTTTGCATAGCCAGTGTTGGCCTGTCCATAGATTTATACAAAGCCAACGCATCTGTAAAATTATTAGTTCGTGCCAGCAATGCGACCAATATTTCTTTTGCCTCCGTGTCGTATTCAGAATTTGGATACGATTTTAAATAATTTTTTATTTCGTTCAAAGCTACATCTTGGTATCCTAGCTCGTATGAAAGTTTTGCGTAATTAAACTTTGATACTTTTTGTTGCAAAGCGTTGCTGCTGTTAAACGAACTGTATTGAAAAGCTGTGCGTGCATTGGATTTCTCTCCGGTTTTCAGGTAAAGATCGCCCAGCAAATACATACTGTTTTGCCCCATAGAGTCTTTTTCGTTGCTCAGTTGTTTAAAACCGTTAATTGCTTTTTGCGATTGTCCTGCTACATAATAACAGAAACTTAGTTCGTATAAAACTTCTTTTGATACCTTGTCAGAGCTGTTTACATAAGCCTCCAGCAATGGCAACGCCTTATCGTATTCTTTCTTCTCAAAATAAATTTGCCCCATCAATAACCGAAGTTGCTTGTCATAGTACAACTGTGTTTTGCGGGTGAGCACGCTTTCGCCATAGCGCAAAGCCTCGTCTTTTTTACCCTGAAAATAATAGATCTCAGCGATGTAATAAGGCACCACACCTTTGTATTCATCAAATGTTTCCACCAGCTTAAAAGCCATTAATGCTTCATTGTATTGGCGATCGTAGTAACTTATAAAACCATAATAATAATTTGCTGGAATATAATATTTACCTGTTGGCACCTGGTGAATTTCATTAAAAAGCGGTTTCGCTTCTGCAAACTGTTTAAGGTTAAAATAAGAATAAGCCTTTTCAAATTTTGCATCTGCTATTTGGTCGTTGCTCAGGTTTTCAAAACCGGCGGCATCAAAACTTTCAATGGCATTTTGAAAATCATTTTTTAAAAAATAATAATGTGCCAGGTGAAAACTCATGATCTGGCTGCGTGGCTGGTTGTTTACACTGTTTATAAAAAGTATGGCATCGTCCTTACCAATATCCTGCAGCAATTTTAATTCGCACAAAGCATTGTAATAATTAATGTCGTCATTAATATAGGCATGGTCCGTTTTTTTGCTCGCAGGGTATTTTATTTTTAATTCTTTTACAAGTGGATAAGCAAATGCGTATTGTTCTTTTGCTATAAATTCTTTGGCCGTTTTATAATCTCTTTCATCGTCGGTAAATGTGTGAGTAGGTTGTGCAAATGCAACACCGGTAAGCATTATGGCAAAAATGGTAAACAGATTTTTTGTATACATCTATGGTTAAATTGAAAGTTAAAAGCTTTACTGGGTACTTGCCGCAACATGCGCAAATATTATACCGTTTAAAAATAAATACAACAGCTTATTACGCAATGTAAACAAATGAAAACTATTTTTACTTTGCTGTTAAAGAGTTGATAAAAGAATTAATTCTTTTAAAATAATATCTTTGTTTAAACCCAACATTAAAATATGAGAAAACTACTCTCAACCCATTACTCTGCAGGAGCATTTCATACCGCTATGCTTTTTTTAAGAATTACGGCAGGCGGTCTTATGCTGGTACATGGTTACGATAAAATGGTACACTTTAATGAAACCGCTTCGCACATGATGAACTTTATGGGCATTGGTACAAAAGCAACTACTGCTTTGGTCATCTTTGCTGAGTTCTTTTGCAGCTTCGTTGTAATGCTTGGTTTATTTACAAGACTTGCCTGTATTCCTTTAATTATTTGTATGGGTGTAGCTTTGTTTAAAACCCACAACGGCGATTTTTTTGGAAAAGGACAAGTTGCTGCCTTGTTTTTAATCTGCTTTATAATCCTGCTATTTTTAGGCGCTGGCAAAGTGAGTGTAGATAGTATGATTGGTAAATAATTTCTTAGTCAATTGGGAATGGTCAATTGGGAATGGTCAATTGGGAATGGTGAATGGTGAATGTACAATTTGCTATTGACCATTTTTTGTTTGGGGCAAATGTTTATAATGTTCAAAACGTTTTCTGAAGCATATAATTAAATTATCCCATTTCGGGAACTTTTACTAACTTTAATAAAAATGGACAATTGAGGGTTATTGCCAAGAAAATATTGAGAGATTTTTGGAAATCACATACTGACAGCGAACAACAATTGAAAGCGTGGTTTCAAGAAGCTTCAAATGCTCAATGGAAAAGTCCAAATAAAATCAAAATAGAATATCCAAGCGCAAGCTTTTTACCTGAAAATAGAGTGGTTTTTAATATTAAAGGAAATCACTACAGACTGATTGTGAAAATTAATTACGACTATCAAATGGTTTGGATACGATTTATTGGAACACATGCTGACTATGATAAAATAAACGCTAAACCAATTTAAAATGAATATCAAGCCAATTAAAACAAAAAAAGATTACGAGCAGGCTTTTCTAAGGCTTGAAGTTATATTTGATGCTAAACCAGGAACAGAAAATGGCGATGAGTTAGAAATATTAGGAATGCTGATTGACAATTATGAAAATGAAAGATTCCCTATTGGTTTTCCTGACCCCGTTGAAGCAATTAAATTTAGGATGGAACAACTTGGCTATAACCAAACGGATTTAGCCAATGTTGTTGGTTTAAAAAGCAGAGCCAGCGAGATTTTAAATCGCAAGAGAAAGCTTTCTTTGGAAATGATAAGGCAGATTCATGACCAGTTAAATATTCCAACTGAAGTTCTTATTCAGGCTTATTAATTTTCTTCTAACCTAACAAAAACAAATCCAACAAAACAAACACTGCAAACACAACAGAAGCAATTCCGTTGGCAGTCATAAATGCAATGTTTACACGACTGAGATCGGTTGGTTTTACGATGGCGTGCTGGTAAATAAGCATACCGCAAAATACCGCAGTACCAAGCCAATAAAACCAGCTAAAATGCCCATAAAAGCCTGCGTAAATTATTGCAGCGGCACTCAATACGTGCAATAAAGAAGAAACGGCCAATGCTTTTTTTGTACCAACAAATGCAGGGATGGAATAGAGGTTGTTTTCCTTGTCAAAAGCTTCATCCTGCAGGGCAAAAATGATGTCGAAACCACTTACCCAACAAACAACTGCCACAGAAAACAAAATAGGCAACAAGGCGAAAACACCTGTCACAGCTAAGTATGCGCCAATAGGTGCCAGGCTTAAACCAACACCTAAAACCAAGTGACATAAAAAAGTAAACCGCTTTGTATAACTGTAAAACAGAATAACAAACAAAGCAACCGGCGATAGATAAAAACAAATGCTATTGATAAAATACGTGCACACCACAAAAAGTACGCACATTAAAATGGTAAAGAAGAGTGCATTTTTTTCAGAGATAATTCCCGCAGGTATTTCACGGATGGCCGTGCGTGGGTTCTTTGCATCAAACTGCCTATCGAGGTAGCGGTTAAATGCCATTGCTGCGGAACGGGCGGTGATCATGCAGAGGAGAACGAGGGCAAATGTGATAATTTGATAATTTGCTAATATGCTGATTGGCGAAATCTCAAGTTTAGGGATTCCTCCGTAAACACAATCCGGTAATTTCTCTAATTCTAAATTATAGCTAAAATCAAATAATCCTAGAAAAAAGCCAATCAATGCAAAAGGCATTGCAAAAATGGTATGCGAAAATTTTATTAAGGAAAGATAATTTTTTATAGAAGGCATGGAAGAAATTAAGGTAGGAAGTTTTTTATACGTTCATTTATTTCTTTGATTGTTATAGATTCTTGTGTTGATTTGTCGTAAATACCCAATAAGATTATTTCACTTTCTACTAATCTCACAAAGGTTATAACTCGGGCACCGCCTCGTTTGCCCGACGATTTACTCTGTATTGCTAAACGGATTTTGTAAGTATCATTTCCTAAAGAATTACCCTGTGTTGGATTATTCTTCAAAGATTCTAACAATGCTAAAAACTGTGGTTTTAGTGAGATATATTTCTTTGTGAGTTTTTTTAGTTCCCGGGAAAATTGCGGAGTCGCTTGAATGTTATAACTCATTATAAAGTTCGAAGGCGTTTTGCAATTTTATCTTTCCTTCCAAATATAATTTTACTTCTTTGGCCCCTTGCTCTATACTATTTAACACCTCTTCTTTTGTAGGTTTTTCAATTACTTCTACATCAATCTTCATTGAATTTAAAAAATCTAAAATCGCTTCTGATTCAGCTCTCGTTTTCGGGTTTGCAATTATTGAATCCATCTTTAACAAATTTCTATAAAGTTATTACTTTTTCTAAAAACCAAGTAAAATGAAATACTAAAGTACCGGCTCCAAAAATTTGGCAGGCTTTGTTGCCTCCCACAATACGACACCCGCTGCGGTTGCAATATTAAGCGAATGCTTTGTACCAAACTGCGGAATTTCTACGCAACCATCACACAATGCAATCGTGCTTGCGTCAACACCACTTACCTCGTTTCCAAAAATAAAAGCTACTTTTTCGCCCGAAGATTTATTCAAATTTTGCAAAGCAACACTATCAACCACCTGCTCCACCGCGTACACTTTATAACCGTTTGCTTTTAATGCCACAATGGCTTCGTCCGCATTGGTAAAGTGTTTCCACTCTACCGTATCTTCTGCACCGAGCGCTGTCTTTTTTATTTCTTTGTGTGGTGGCGTGCAGGTGTAACCCGTTATGTAAATGGCTTCCAGCAAAAATGCATCGGCTGTTCTAAAAACACTGCCCACGTTATAAGCACTTCGTATATTTTCCAACACGGCAATTACGGGTGTCTTTTCCGTTTTCTTAAATTCTTCGGGACTGATCCTGTTCAGGTCATCCATGCTCAGCTTCTGCATCATGAAGGAATCGTTTCGCCTTTGGACATTTGAATTTTTATTTTAAGTTCGGCAAATACGCCTGCAGCTTTTACAAAACTTACAAACAACGGATGTGGGTTTTCAACCGTACTCTTTAGCTCAGGGTGGTACTGTACCCCAATAAAAAACGGATGGTCTTTCAGCTCAACAATTTCTACCAATTTACCATCGGGGTTTCTTCCACTTGCCAGCAAACCGGCGTTTTCAAACTCTTTTAAATAATTGTTGTTAAACTCCCAACGGTGGCGGTGCCTTTCGCTTATTAATGTGCTGTTGTAAATTTTATGTGCCAGCGTGTTGGGCGCTATCTCACAAGGGTAGGCACCCAGGCGCATGGTGCCGCCTTTTTTCTTCACTTTTTTCTGCTCTTCCATCAACGCAATTACAGGGTAAGGTGTAGCAGTATTCATTTCGGTACTGTGCGCCTGCGCCCATCCCAATACATTTCTGCCAAATTCTATTACTGCCATTTGCATGCCCAGGCAAATACCAAAGAAAGGCATTCTGTTTTCCCGTGCATATTTTACCGCAATAATTTTCCCCTCTACACCCCTCTTTCCAAACCCAGGCGCAACAAGCAATCCATCTAAATCCTTTAGTTTTTCAGCAATGTTTTCATCGGTTAAAAACTCACTGTGTACGTTTACGATCTGCACTTTACACTGGCTCAAAGCACCGGCGTGTATAAACGACTCCAGTATAGATTTATAGGCATCCTGCAGTTCAATATATTTACCAATCAAGCCAATTTTTACACGGCTCTTTGGGTAGTTTAATTTATCTAAAAAGCCACGCCATTTGGTAAGTTCGGGCGCTGAATAGCCATTTATTTGCAACTGCTTCAAAACAATTACATCTAACCCTTCCTGCAACATTTTAAGCGGCACTTCATAAATAGTAGATGCATCTAATGCTTCTATAACTGCATTGGGTTTTACGTTACAAAACAAAGCCACTTTTCTGCGAATTTCATCTGAAAGCGGATGCTCCGTTCTGCACACGATCACATCTGGATGTACACCTTCCTGGCTGAGCATTCTTACACTGTGCTGCGTTGGCTTTGTTTTTAATTCTTTGGCCGCTTTTAAATAGGGTATTAAAGTAAGATGCACCACCATACAATCTTCTTCGGGTAGTTCCCATTGCAACTGCCGCACGGCTTCTACAAATGGTAAACTTTCAATATCGCCCACGGTACCACCAAGCTCGGTAATGACGATATCGTAATTATCGCTTTCGCCCAGCAACAACATTCTTCGTTTTATCTCATCTGTAATGTGTGGTACCACCTGTACCGTTTTACCACGGTACTCTCCATCTCTCTCTCTGTTTATAACCGTTTGGTAAATACGACCTGTGGTTACGCTGTTTGCCTGCGATGTAGGCAGGTTTAAAAAACGCTCGTAATGCCCAAGATCCAGATCGGTTTCTGCACCATCATCTGTTACAAAACATTCTCCATGTTCGTAGGGGTTCAAAGTTCCCGGATCTACATTCAGGTATGGATCAAATTTTTGAATGGTTACTTTAAGCCCACGGCTTTGCAACAATTTTGCAAGCGATGCAGCTATAATTCCCTTGCCCAATGAAGAAGTAACGCCACCTGTAACGAAAATAAATTTTGCCATTTTTTATAGTATTGAGTAGCAAGATTTGAGTATCAAGATTGTTCCCTGATTATTCAAACCGTGTTTGTTGTTATTAAATGTTGTGCTTTGTACAGCCCAAATAAAATAAATACACTAAAAATGAAAATGTTTCAAATCTTGTGTCTTGTATCTAAAATCTAAAAATTTCTGTTTGTATTACTGCGTTGGACCTTCGCTTGAAAATAGGATATTTAAAAATCTGGAGGTCGTGCAAAGATAAAGTAAATGTTTGGGAGGGGAAAATTATGGGGAAAAAAGTTTGATGTATTACAAATTTGTGAACGTAATTTTTTGGGGGCTTTGGGCAGAATAGCATTGCGCAGCAATTGTTGCAATTGTCAACACTACTAATCTTTCCGCTGCGCTGCACTATGGGGTAGAACTACCCATCCGTTAGCCGTTGGGAGGATATCGCTGCTGAACTTCTGATTAAGGGTTCGGTTTTCTCAATAGGCTTTGTTTCTGATTTATACTTTGTGTATTAGAAAATGCCACCGGGGCAAAAAAAGTCCAATCCAAAACAAACTCAAAAGAACCGATAAATTAGTACTGCTCATACCAACTAAATTTATCGTGTACGATTCCTGATTTTTCTTTTTTTAAATACTCCAAAAAAGATTTAGAAACCGGAGAATGTTTCTTGCCTTTTAACCATATTAAACTCCAAGTTGTTTTAATTGGAAGGCCCTTGGTTGAAATAATTTGTAATTGTTTATTGTGCAATTCATTTTTAATGCCAATTAAGGGCATAATAGAATATCCCAAACCGGCCAATAATGACTGCTTCACTGCTTCATTTGATGTTAATTCCATCTTTTTTAAGATAGATAGCTCACTACGCTCAATAAAATTCTCCATTATTTGTCTGGTCCCCGAACCTTTTTCTCTAAATATTAAAGGCAAATCTTTAAATATTTCTTTTGTGCTGGCACCCTTCTTAAATTTTGTTTCCAAACTTCCTACCAAGTACAACTTATTTTGAAGCAAGTCGAGTTTCTCAATATTTAATGTATTTGGTAAAATAGAAACCAATGCAAAATCAACTTCATTATTTTCCAAACTTTGAACAACTTTATTTTTATTAGTAACATCCATCAACAATTCTATTCCTGTATGTTGTTGCATAAAACTGGTTAGAAAGTAGGGCATTACGTACTTTCCGGTTGATACCACTGAAATCTTTAAACGCCCGGTTAACTGGCCCTTGTAGGCCAAAGTTTTATAGTTTATAGCATACACCTGATTGATTATGTTTTCAGCCGCCTCCCCAATCTCTCGTCCAAAATCAGTAATGTAAATTTTTCGCCCCACTACCTCCGTTAAGGGTATATCAAACTGGTCTTGAAAATTTTTAAGTTGAATAGAAACCGCGGGCTGTGTTAGGTGCAGTTCTTCCGAGGCCTTCGTTACACTTTGGGTTTGCACAATTTTTAGAAATATCTGCAATTGATTTAATGTATAGTTCATAAATTATTTTTATGGTTAACATAATAAAGATAAATAAAAACTAATGAATTAGAATACTCAATTTCGCCACGTTAAACTAAAAAAACAAATCGTTATGACGAGAATAACAGTAGCAAAAGGAGACGGCATTGGCCCAGAGATCATGAACGCCACATTAGAAATAATTTTAGCCGCAGGTGCAAAACTAGAAATTGATGAAATTGAAGTTGGCGAAAAAGTTTATTTAGCGGGTAACACTTCGGGCATAGCAGCTGAATCATGGGAAACAATAAGGAGAAATAAAATTTTCTTAAAAGCTCCTATTACAACGCCACAAGGTGGCGGTTACAAAAGCTTAAATGTTACAACTCGTAAATTTCTTGGTTTGTATTCAAACGTAAGACCATGCATGAGTTTGCATCCTTTTGTTAGCACAAAACATCCTGTAATGGATATTGTTATTGTCAGAGAAAATGAAGAGGATTTATATGCGGGGATTGAACACCAGCAAACAGACGAGGTTGTACAATGCTTAAAACTTATTAGCAGACCCGGCTGCGAGAAAATAGTTCGTTACGCTTTTGAGTATGCCAAACAACAAAACCGCAAAAAAGTAACTTGTTTTACTAAGGATAATATTATGAAACAAACAGATGGCTTGTTTCACCAAGTGTTTGATGAGATTGCAAAAGAATATCCAGAAATAGAAAACGAACATTGGATAATAGACATTGGCGCAGCTAAAATGGCTGACACACCAGAGATTTTTGATGTAATTGTGATGCCGAATTTATATGGAGATGTGCTTAGTGATGTGGCGGCACAAATAACAGGTTCGGTTGGTTTAGCAGGCTCTGCAAATATAGGCGAGGAATGCTCTATGTTCGAAGCTATACATGGTTCTGCGCCCCGAAGAGCAGGACAAAATGTGGCCAATCCATCGGGATTATTGCAAGGAGCCGTAATGATGCTGAATCATATTGGACAAACAGAAATTGCTGAAAAAGTTCAAAATGCCTGGCTTAAAACATTAGAAAATGGTGATCATACATATGATATTTTTAAGGAAGGAACAAGCAAGCAAAAGTTGGGAACGAAAGAATTTGCAAAAGCGGTCATTGCAAATCTTGGCGAAAATCCATCGATATTAAAATCTGTTTCTTATGCCAATAATTCTGCTTTAAACCTGCCGAAATACAAACGCAAAACCGCTGCAAAAAAAGAATTGGTTGGTGTAGATATTTTTGTTCATTGGAATGGTTCTAATCCCAACGAATTGGCAGAGAAAGTCAAAAAAATTGAAAGCAATGGATTAAAACTATCCATGATTACAAACAGAGGAATTAAAGTTTGGCCAGACGGATTTAAGGAAACATTTTGTACTGACCATTGGAGATGCCGTTTTAAACCATTGGAAAACGCTGAAATAAATAAATCAAACATCATCGAACTTTTAAAAAATGCTCTCATTGAAAATATTGATAGCATAAAGACCGAAAACCTATATTCTTTTGACGGTAAGGCGGGCTATTCATTAGGACAAGGACAATAAACTAAATACTATGAACATACAACTTATACAAGGAGAATTTAATTCCAACGATGCTATGGAGCTTATCACCCAAATAATACATGTAAAAATTAAGTATCATGAAAATAAAATAAGTAGTCATAGTAATGAAGAAGATATTAAAACAAGGGAAGAAAAAATAAAACGATTACAAAAAGAGCTTTTTGAATTAAGAAAAACTGTTCCTATAAAAGCTAATTTTCTAAAAATAGAAGCAATTATTAAAATTGAGTGAAAATGAATAACATTTTACTAAAAACAATTTTTTGCCTGCCAATAATGATTGCACTTCTGTTAATGGCTTTTGCAACGAAAGATGCAGAAAACGGACAGTTATTTGCCTCAGCAGGAATAATAACAGGGGCTTATTTATCTAAATTTTTATCAAACCAAAATATACATACTGATGAAACGTACTGAAAAACTAACACTTATTGATGGCAGCTTCACTTACGAAGAAGCAAAAGAAATTCTAATCAATATTTTTTCCTCTAAAATAAATTTTCATACAATGAAAAATTGGAGTTCGCAAGAACGATTTGGAAAAGAGGATGAAATTGCACAAAAAAGAATTCCTGCACTAAGAAAAGAAATAAAGAAACTTGACAGGATTTTAACAAAAGCGAAAGCTAAAAACAAAAAACTTGTGGTTAGTTCAGAAATAAATATCGCAATACAAGAAGACTAATGTTCAAAGGAAGGAATTTAATAATAGCAACAAAACACGAAAAGGAAAAAGTGATTGCTCCAATTTTAGAACAAGAATTGGGAGTAAAATGTTTCGTTGCTGCAGGTCTAGATACAGATGAACTTGGGACTTTTACAGGCGAAGTGGAAAGGAAAAATGATCCCATAACTACAGCCAGAAATAAGTGCTTAATGGCAATGGAATTGGCTAATTGTGATTTGGCTGTTGCTAGCGAAGGTTCTTTTGGCGCCCACCCCACAATTTATTTTGTACATGCCGATGATGAATTTTTACTCTTCATTGATAAGAAAAATAATTTAGAAATTATTGTTGGGGAACTGAGTACAGAAACAAATTTTAATGGTTCAGAAATTAAAACGGAAAAGGAACTGCAAGAATTTGCTGCCAATTCAAATTTTCCTTCGCACGGATTAATTCTTAGAAAATCAAAAGAAGATTTTACAGACATCGTTAAAGGAATAACAAACCAAGAACATCTGAACAATACGTTTAAAGATTTTATGTCAAAATATGGACAAGCTTTTATAGAAACTGACATGAGGGCCATGTACAATCCAATGCGCATGGAGGTGATTAGAAAAGCTGCTCTAAAACTAGCTAATAAAATAAATACAGCATGTCCAAATTGCGATATTCCGGGCTTTGGAATTACAGAAGCAAAACAAGGCCTGCCATGTAAATTATGCAACTTCCCAACTCGGACCACTTTAAGCTACATCTATACTTGCCAAAAATGTAATTACAAAAAAGAGGAAAGGTATCCAAAGGGAAAACAGACAGAAGAACCTATGTACTGTGATATTTGTAACCCATAAAAAGACGAATGATAACAACAGATATAAATAAAGCAAAAGAAGTACTTCTAAAAAATGAGCCGGTAGCAATTCCAACTGAAACAGTTTATGGCTTGGCAGGAAATGCATATAATGAAAAAGCCATAAAAAAAATATTTGAGCTAAAAAATAGGCCATTTTATAATCCTTTAATTATTCATATAAAGGCAGCATCTTGTATGCAAGATATTGCTGTTGAGATTCCTGAAAGTGCAATCATTCTTGCTGATAAATTTTGGCCAGGGCCATTAACATTAGTTTTGAAAAAACAAGAACACATTTCCCATTTAATAACTGCCGGAAAAGACACCGTTGCCATAAGGGTTCCAAATCACCCACTGACATTGGCATTACTAAATAAACTTGATTTCCCTTTAGTAGCACCCAGTGCAAACCCATTCGGATCTATCAGTCCAACAAATGCAGAACATGTTTTCAATTATTTTGGAGATGCGCTGAATATAATTTTAGACGGAGGGGAATGCGAAAAAGGTTTAGAATCCACCATTATTGGTTTTGAAAATAATACCCCCGTGTTGTACAGACATGGTTCAATTTGTTTAGAGGAGATAGAAAAAATTGTAGGAAAGTTAGGCATTACAACAAATGATGATGAATCCCCAAACGCACCAGGGATGCTTTCACGACATTATGCACCAATTACTGATACGTACCTCACAAATAATATTTCTGAATTATTAAAATTTTTTAAAGGACAAAAAATCGGCTTGCTAGTTTTTAAGAATCCTATTGAAAATAATAACATTTTTCACCAGGAAATACTATCAAAAACCGGGGATTTTAGCGAAGCGGCTAAAAATTTATATGCGGCCATGCATCGTTTAGACCAAAGTAAACTAGATGCTATCATTGCAGAAAGATTGCCTGATACAGGTTTGGGTATAACAATTAATGACAAGTTGGAAAGAGCAACAAAAAAAAATAGATGAAAACAATTTTACGGAACGCTTCTGTTGTAAATGAAGGCAGTATTATTGTTGCAGATGTTGTAATTGCAAATGGGCGAATTGAAAAAATAGATAGATCCATCAATTTGGGAAATGCAATTTCATTGAAGGAAATTAATGCCAAGGGACTTTACTTATTGCCCGGAGTTATTGATGACCAGGTACATTTTCGTGAACCGGGTTTAACCCATAAAGGAAATATTTACACTGAATCAAGAGCGGCAGTAGCCGGCGGAATAACTTCTTTTATGGAAATGCCAAATACAATTCCAAATACACTTACACCGGAATTATTAGAAGAAAAATACGCCATAGCATCAAAAACATCCTTGGCTAACTATTCCTTTTTCATGGGAATCAATCAAAACAATTTAGAAGAAGCACTAAAAACCAATAATGAAAATGTTTGTGGTATAACAGACGATGGATTGTATTTTAATAATGACGAAGGTATTTTAGCAAATTATCCGGAATTTTTAGAAAAACTTTTTTCCCGAACAGATTGCTTGGTTGCCTTGCACAGCGAAGACGACGTTGTCATTAAAAATAACACAAACAAATACCGCAAAAAGTATAGAGAAAATATTCCTTTTGAATTTCATCCAAAAATAAGAAGCGAGGAAGCCTGTTTAACTGCAACGAAACGTGTTTTGGAAATTGCTAAAAAGCATAACAATCGCTTACATCTATTTCATATTTCAACGCTTGCAGAAGCCAACTTATTCGACAATAAAATCTCTATCAGAGAAAAACGAATTACAGCAGAAGCCTGTGTGCACCATCTTTGGTTTTCTGATAATGATTACAAAAAATTAGGTGCAAAAATAAAATGGAATCCTGCAATTAAAATGGAGGAAGATAAAAACGGTTTATTAGCAGCTCTTTTGGATGATAGACTTGATATTATTGCAACTGACCATGCCCCACATACTATTGAAGAAAAAAATGGAACATATTTCAAAGCTCTATCAGGAGGCCCTTTGGTACAACATGCCTTACCTGCAATGCTTGAATTTTTTCATAAAGGAAAAATAAGTCTTGAAAAAATTGTCGAAAAAATGAGCCATCATGTAGCTGAAATTTATAGGATTAAGGAACGGGGCTACATTAGGGAAGGATATTATGCTGATGTAATATTAGTTGATTTGAATAACGAATGGAAGGTAACACCCGAGAATATTCTATATAAGTGCGGATGGTCTCCATTTGAAAACAATTACTTCAAAAGCAAAATCATAAAAACATTTGTAAATGGAAATTTAGTTTATGATAATGGAACTGTAAATGATAGTAAACCCGGAAAAAGATTACTCTTTTCAAAAATAAGATGATTACACATTACAAAAAAAAGTATGAATTTCAACCTCCTTATTGACAACCTAACAAACCCAGCATTGCTTTTTTTTGTACTTGGCGTTTTTGCTGTTTATCTAAAAAGTGATTTGGAAATTCCTCCGAACTCCTCAAAATTTATTTCGCTCTATCTTTTGTTTGCTATTGGGTTTAAGGGTGGGCAAGAATTATCTCATGAAGCATTTACCATGGATATTGGATGGTCAATGTTATTTGGTGTTTTTATTTCATTAATGATACCGCTCTATACATTCTTTATACTGAAAAGAAAATTGAATGTGTTTGATGCCGGAGCTATAGCAGCTGCTTACGGCTCGGTAAGTGCTGTCACATTTGTAACGGCAGTTTCTTATCTCGAATCTCAGCAACTATCACTTCACGGACACATGGTAGCAATTATGGCTTTGATGGAGTCGCCTGCAATTATCATTGGATTGATTTTAATTTCTATTTTTAACAAAGACGAAGCCAATATCATTAAAAAAGGAAGTGTGATCAAACACTCTTTTACAAATGGAAGTGTGTTGCTAATTCTTGGCAGTTTAATTATTGGTTATGTAGCTAATGCTAAGCAGGCAGAGGGGATAAAACCATTTACAAATGATCTTTTTAAAGGCTTTCTTGCTATCTTTCTTTTAGACATGGGTATTACAAGTGGCAGAAAGCTAAAAGCATTTTTCTCATTCGGTTGGTTCCCCGTTGTTTTTGCAATCATAATTCCACTTGTTAACGGGTGTATCGTTGCCATGATAAGTTCCTTTGTAACACAAGACATCACCAATCGCTTTATGTTTGCAGTTTTAGCCGCAAGTGCATCTTATATTGCAGTTCCCGCGGCTATGAAAATTTCTGTTCCTAAAGCAAATCCCGGGCTTTTTTTACCAATGGCGCTTGCAGTAACCTTTCCCATAAATATTACCATTGGTATGCCTGTTTATTTTTTAATTGTTCAAAATACTTAATTTTTGTCTCGGCGAGGGCACAAGCTTTAAAACTGAAGTATAACAGAACCAACTGAAAAACCCCGGCGCACAAAACAACTGAGAATTTTAATCAACTCATTTACAGTGGCGGGCATTCCTGTCGGACACCTGCTTGCTTTTCCCTTGAAGCGGGGAGCTGTAAGAACATGGAAAGGATTTACAGCCGGACTTTACTTAGCGAGATGTTCTTTTGCTGAAGGTTTTTACAAATTGGAAAGTGAATTTGATTGCATGCTGGGTGTGAGTTATTACCTTCACAAAACAACACCTATAAACTTTTTTAAACAGACCTCCTTATTATAACTAGATGAAAGCAAAAATAAAAACCTGGCTTTGGCAGGCTCCGGTGGGGTTGGTGCTGGTTGGTGCCGGCTTATCAATGGCTATTGATGCTGGAACTTGTAAAGCTAATGGGCAACCCTGGTTTTGGTATGGCTGTTTTGCACTGGTCGTTTTCAACACAGGCCTTTGTGTATTTGGTGGGGCGGTAATAAAGCGTGTGAAAGATGAAATGCATAAATAAGTTCTTGTTTAAAATAAGAGTTAGCCTCACTCGAAACCGTTCCCTTGCGCTGCGTTGGGTTTTCACTAGAGTAAGACTTGAGGGCTAACAAAACTAGCTGAGAAAGACCGACGGGAAAAAACCGCAACAATTTGCGCCATATCCCAAAATATGGTTGATGAGAAAACATACATCGTTATTAAAAATCCGTAGTACGCTGCGCTTAATTCTACGGATAGTGGGACTATCTTATTTATTTGATGGATAAACATCCCAAAACGCTTTAGGACTTACAATCTTTGTTGTCTTGTAATTTGCAAAAGTGAAATCGTTTGTATTTCCTGTAATAATAAAGTCAGCGGCACATTCATCTGCCAGTTCCAAAATCATGTTATCATCGTCATCTGATATTAGATCAAGCTTTATAGTAGGAAAATATTTGACTGCACTCGCTTCTATTTCTGCAAGCAGTGCTTCAGCATGGAGAAAAAAATCGGGAAACTTTAAAAATTTTGGCCTCGCTAATACTTCATGATATTCTAACAAAAGTTCTTCTGAAATACACATTTGAAATTCTGATTCTAAAAGGACATTCTCTAGAATAAGCTGCGGATAACCTCTTTGAATGAGCGCTGAGACAATAACATTTGTATCAATTACGATTCTTTGCATTCTTTCTAACTGCTTTGACTTCGTTTGAAATTTCTTCCATGGTCATAGCGGCTATGCCATATTTGTCTGCAATTTCTATTGACTTAATTAAGTTTTGACGCGTCAGTTCTTTGCTTACAAGATCAATAATATCAGTAAAGGACATTTTCTCATTTTTGAGTCCGAATTTATTAAACTCAATATCTGATATGGAGACATTTAGCGTACGCATGTTATTTGTGTTTATTCAAATTTACAAAATTCTTTGTACTAATGCGCATTGATTGAATTATTAGGATACGTACATTCGAAGCTATGAGTAGTGTATCATTTTTTAGCCCATGTTGGTACCTTTTAAAATTCCGAAGCCCGCCATCTGCCGTTGTTGTGTATGCAGCACAGAAAATGTGCGAGGGCGTACCAACAACATTTGTCTAAGCTTGTAAGTTTAATAAATCGGTAAGTCCCCGCCTGCGTTCATGGCACAAAGCATAGCGATCAGGCTATTCATTTTAAAGATTCTATCGTTCCCCCGCCTGCGTTCGTGGCACACTCTTAGTTTCGCTCCTTGATTTATTTATTGATTTTACAACTATACAAGGGTTATCTCTATCTACTTTCGTATCGTAGTAGAATTAACCAGATGACTAAGGTGAACTAGGTGGCGCACCAAGCTTTAAGGCTTATGTTTCGAATTAGACCTTAGTCATCATAGTTGAAAGCGCTAAATAGAATGTTAGGCTTTAAGGCCTTTTAAGAGTATTAGTTTGTTCAACTATTGGTTAATTCAATTTATAGTAGTCACAATTTAATTAAAAAATTATGGAACAAAATTTATTTGTTGGCATCGACATTTCAAAGCTCACAGTAGATGTAAATGTGTTACAAATTAGCCATCTTAAAGAGCCACATTATCATCAATTTGCAAACACAGAAGATGGTTTTAAAGCTATACAAAAATGGATTATAAGCATTGTGAAGTTTACAAAAGAAGAAGCTCTTTTTTTTATGGAAAACACAGGTGTTTATTCGTTACTTTTTAGCATGAATTTATCTACGAATGGGTATTATGCCTGGGTAGAAAACCCTTTAGAAATTAAAAGGTCATTAGGCATACAAAGGGGTAAAAGCGACAAGTTAGATTCATTGCAAATTGCACAATATGCTTACAGGTTTAAGGACAAAGCCAAACGCTTTAAAATACCCTCAAAAACACTGTTAGCCCTAAAGGATCTAGAGGCTTATAGAGAAAGGATGGTAAAAGTGAAAGGGATGCTACAAAAGGCTACTTGAATAGCTTCCGAATAACCCAATATCATTAACTCCAAACTTTGAAAGTTCTGGTTTATGCTCTTTTAATCTACTTATTATATTTTCCTTGGTTGTCATCCCTTTTAATTAACTCAAATGTACAAAATTGTAATGATGATACTTAGGGATTCCTAAAACCCCGCCGGGATAGAAACTGAGCGGAAGTGCTGTGTGACACGAGGCGAGGCGAGGCTAAAATCTTCCCACCAATAAAAGCTAAATAAACATTCTCCTGCCCCCAGGCTGCGCTGCTTAGCCGAAAATCCTTTTGCCTGCCTTTGAGGCAAAAGATTGTAGGCGGGCAGCGGACAAATGCTCAACAGCGGTTAAATATTCAAAGCCCCAAATCAACATCATACATCTATCTTCCAATCTTCTTTTCTACGGCTGCAATGGCATTTACCGTTTTAATAACTGAATCGGGCGTTACAGAAATGCTGTCAATACCAAGCTCTACTAAAAACTGTGCAAAGTCTGGAAAGTCGCTTGGACCCTGCCCGCAAATGCCCACTTTTACACCTGCTTTTTTTGCAGTATGTATGAGCATTTCCAACATCTTTTTTACCGCAGGGTTTCGCTCATCGTATAAATGTGCCACTAAAGAAGAATCTCTGTCGAGCCCCAAAGTAAGCTGTGTGAGGTCGTTGCTGCCAATGGAAAAGCCATCAATATGTTTGGCAAATTCTTCTGCCAAAATAATGTTTGAGGGAATCTCTGCCATTAAAAACAATTCCAGTTTGTTCTCCCCTCTTTTCAATCCATATTCGTTCATTACTTCGGTTACTTTGTGCAGTTCTTCTACCGTTCTGCAAAAAGGAATCATCACCACCACATTGCTTAAGCCAATTACGTCTCTCACTTTTTTTATGGCTTTACACTCCAATGCGAATGCAGGTTTGTAAATTTCTGAATAATACCTCGATGCGCCCCTCCAGCCAATCATAGGGTTTTCTTCGTGCGGCTCATAATACTTGCCACCCAACAAATTAGAGTACTCGTTGCTCTTAAAATCGGAGAACCTTACAATCACTTTATTTGGATAAAATGATGCTGCAATTTTTGCAATACCGTTCGATAATTTTTCTATAAAAAATGTTTCTTCATCCTCGTAGCCTATAATTCTTTTTTCAACTTCTGCGGTTAAATCTGCATCGTTTAATGTACGATGGTTTAACAATGCCAGGGGATGTATTTGTATGTAGTTGTTTATTATAAATTCTTCTCTCGCAAGTCCGACGCCTTTATTGGGCAAGTGCGAAAACTGAAAAGCCAGTCCCGGCGAAGCAACATTGAGCATGATATCTGTTTTTACAGCAGGTAAATTCCTTAAATCATACTCTGATTTTTCGTATTTAATTTCGCCTCTGTAAATGTATCCATCATCGCCTTCTGCACAGGAAGCGGTCACCAATTCTCCTTCTTTTATAAGATCTGTAATATTGCCACAACCTACAATGGCAGGCACGCCTAGCTCTCTTGCCACAATTGCGGCATGGCAGGTTCTACCACCTTTGTTGGTTATAATGGCCGATGCTTTTTTCATGATTGGTTCCCAATCAGGATCCGTCATATCTGTTACCAATACAGAACCGGCAACAAACTCATGTCCCTCGCTCACCCGCTTATCCAATGAATACAAAATGGTAGCTTTTCCTGATCCTATTTTATCGCCTACTGCAATGCCTTTTGCAATCAGTTTTTCATGGCGGTTTTGGTCTTCAATCCTGTACTCCGTAATGGTATTATGGTCTTTTTGAGAATGGATGGTTTCGGGCCTTGCCTGTACAATAAAAAGCTCTTTAGATAATCCATCAATTGCCCACTCCACATCCATAGGCGTCCACTTCTCTTTTATTTTGCTGTAATAATCTTCAATAATGGCAACCCATTTCGCAAGCTTGATAATGGTTTCATCTTTGAGGCAAAAACGCTTTCTGAATGCGTTTTCTGTAGGGATGATTTTTACTCTTTCATCGCCACCCTCACCATATATCATCATCTTATCTTTGTTGCCCATTTTCTTTTCTATGATGGCGCTAAAACCCTGTTTTACCAATGGTTTAAAAACAATGTACTCATCGGGCGATACAGCGCCCTGCACAATCATTTCGCCTAGACCAAAAGAAGCGTTTATAACCACTGCATCTTTAAAACCACTTTCCGTATCAATAGAAAATGCAACACCCGAAGCACCCAAATCGCTTCGTACCATTTTTTGAATGCACACCGATAATGCTAGTTGAAAATGGCCGTACCCGAAACTCTGGCGGTAGCTGATGGCCCTGTCTGTAAACAAAGATGCAAAGCAGTTTCTCACACAATCTATCAAGGTTCCCGGGCCTCTTACATTTAAAAAGGTTTCCTGCTGCCCGGCAAAAGATGCATCGGGTAAATCTTCTGCAGTGGCACTGCTGCGTACTGCCACATCTGTAAATTCCTGATCGTATAGCTGCGAAATTCTTTTGTAAGATTCAATGATTTCCTCACTCACTTCCTTGGGAAATCTGCCGTTCAAAATAAGTTGGCGCACCTGCATACCTCCTCGCCTGAGCGATTCAATATTTTCATAATCAATAGCGTTTACAATTTCCTGGATGCTCTCTTCGAGGTTGTTAAATTTGACAAACTCATAATACCCATCTACCGTTATAACAAAACCGTCTGGTATGTTTACCCCAAGCGCAGTAAGGTTTTGAAGCATTTCTCCAAGAGAGGCATTTTTACCGCCAACCAATGAAATGTCGTTAATGCCTACGCTGTTAAGTGGTAGTGTGTAGTTCATAAAGCAATCGTTTTAATCGTGATGTAAAATACACTATCCTGTATCCCCAAAAAATTTAATCCATTCGATTTTTGGAAAATTATGGGAATGGTTGCTGTAAGCGTTTTGTGGGTTAGCGGTTTTAGTCCTTTTTTAATTATGCTGACAAGGGAATGAAAAACTTTATAGTGGTCACATGCAATAATTTCATTTGCTTCTCCACAGTTGAGGTAAAAAAAACTTAAGCAAACTCCAAACATTTGTATAAATGTGCCTGTACCAATTTTCCCATGTGCGTTATTTGTAAAAAACTTTCATTTTTATGAAAAGCGGCTAACTGTGCTGCGAGGGTTGCTGTTTTATCAACAGGCGCTACTTCGTATGGCAATGCCGCTTCAAACAATTCTTTAAGGCGACTCCTGCCAAGTTTTTCTCTATGGCCGATAAGGCTTCGTTCTTCCTGTTGGTATTGCCGCATAGTTTCTTCGGTAATATGTTGCTGCCCCAAAAATACCAATGGATTGTTTTCCTTAAAAAAATGGGGTAAGTAAAGGTTTAACCTGCCTTCGTACGATTGTTGGTCAAAGTCAATTGCTCTTATACGATACTGGTTGCCCTCAATATCAGGTGTTATATCTACCACGAAATTATACGATCTCATATCGCCTAACAACCTTACAAAACAGCGCTCATTAAATTTTATAAACTCTTTGCAGATTCTTATTTGATTAAATTTATTTTCCTGCTGCAAATTCTGCAAAAAAATATCACCAGGCAACCCTGGAATATGTTCTTCTATTAATGTATTACCGTCGGTTAAATAGTTTATTCGGTTTGGCGATAAAATATGCTCAAGCTCAAGACCGTAAACCCTGCTGGCATCGGCTATTTTCACATAAAAATGATCGTAGTTGTCATTTAAGCGGTTAATAATTCTTACCCTAAATGGCCGGGAGTTGCCAAAGGTGCAATAGTCAATTCTTGATACCGATAAATGTTTCATTACTTCCAAATGACCCGAAGCATTCATGAGGGCATAAATAAATTTTAGCCCCGGGTGCAGTTCCTTCATTTCTGCCTCGTCGTACAAAACGGTTTGCCACAGCGTGTCTTTGTTATTTTTATCATACAATGGCGATGAAAAAGTGAAACGCAACATATCTGCATATTGTACGGGCAACGACACCTCCCGGTCGTATTTTACGAGGTAATTTTTAAGTGGATTTTTTATTGGGTAAAAAATCTTTTTCCTTGAGGGTGCATCGTTTCTGTTTGCAATATCAGCCATGCATAAATTTAATAAATTAATATTTTAATGTGGAATAATAATATTGTCGTGTGTTTTTGGGGCTTCCTCGTTTCGAGTGTGTAGCCAGTGGTTCGTAAGCGTTGAACCAAATAGGAAGGATATAAAACAAATATTAAGGCTGTTAAATGTTAAAATCAATCAACTTTTTTTACCTGAATAAAAATTTGTTAATTATTTTTTTTAGCCAGATATTACATGTATTTAGCAAGTTAATTGGAGAAATTTAGTAATTGAATGTCCAATTTTCTTCAATAAATTAACTTAAGAATTCAATATTTATCAAAATCTAACCAACTGTATGCTAAAGCATATTTGTTTTTATTTTCCTATCAAATCAATTTTTATGAAGAAAATCTATTTGTTGTTGCTAACAGTAATGTTTGCTGCATCGGCAGTTAATGCACAAAACGTTACGGTATCTGGCGCCCTTGTGGGTAATGGAACATACGCCGATTTAGGCGCGGCATTTACCGCTATTAATGGTGGAGCACAAACTGGTGCTACAATTAATGTTGCTGTTGTTGGTAATACCACAGAAGCAGCAAGTGCAGTATTAAATAGTGGGGTTTGGACAAGCCTTACTATTAATCCATCTGGCGGTGCAAGCCGAACAGTAAGTGGAAACATTATCGGTCATTTAGTTGACTTAAATGGAGCAGATAATGTTACTATAAATGGGCTTAATACAGCAGGCAACTCTCTTACATTTTCTAATGCAGCATTAGGAGCATCAAGTACTATCCGATTTATTGCAGATGCTGTTAATAATACCATAACCAATTGTTCATTACAAGGCTCGGGTACAACTTCATTTGGTGTGGTACATTTTAGCACAGGTACTACCACAGGTAATGATGGTAATTCAATAAGTAATAACAATATTGGGCCGGCTGGCAGTAATCTTCCACTTAATGGAATTTTTTCATTAGGAACAAGTGCAGTAATAGACAATTCGGGCAATACCGTAAGCGCCAATAATATTTTCGATTATTTCAATGCCGCTTCTGTAACAAATGGCATGAACATCAACTCTTTTAATTCGGCCTGGACGATAACAAACAACAAACTTTACCAAACAGCCACCAGGTTATATACTACAAGTGGTACACATACAGGTATTAATATTACATCTGGCGATGGATACACGATAATTGGGAATGTGATTGGTTATGCAAATTCTGCCGGAACAGGTACCACCAATATAGTTGGTAATACCACAGCACTTGCAGGATTTCCCGGTTCTTATGTTGTAGCTGGTACACCTAATGCGACAAGATATATAGCCATCAGCTGTGCATTTACTGCAGGAGGGGTTGTATCCTCGTTACAAAATAACACGATTGCGGGTTTTGCTCTATATACTTCCAGTGGTGCTACCACTACAAATGGTATTTTCTGCGGCATTGCAGTTACATCCGGGAATGTAAACATTGGTACTACCACAGGTAATACCATTGGTGCAACTTCAGGCAATGGGTCTATTTATACAGCCTGTACAACAACGGGTGGCATTATTGCAGGAATTTATGTTACCAGCAGCAATGCAGTTGCCATTCGCAATAATACAATCGGCGCCTGCGATGCAATGGGAACTACAGCAACTATCAGCGGTGGTTTTAATGGTATTAACATAGCCGGTGCTTCTTCCAGTTATGATGTTTCTGGCAATACCATCGGCAACAGCACCAACCCAAATATCCGGATGGGCAATCTCACCACGGGGGCCAATCTCTCGAATGTTGGAACCACATTTGGCGTGGCAACAGGATTATCACAATTCAATGGTATCCTGAGCACCCAGACTGGTGCTGGCACGATTGGTACCCAGGCACTGCCCAACACTATTCGTAATGTATCGCATAATTCAAGCAGTGCTACCGCTTCTATCCGGGGAATTACAGCAAGCGGTATTCCCACTATTGGTTATAATAACATAAATAACATAACTTCTCAAACTACCGCTACCGGACTTAGCAGTACTTTGCTGGCCGGCATGGGTATTTTCCTGAATTCTATTTCTACGAGTGGAGCGGTTGTAAGAAATAATACAATTAATTCCCTGTCGTTGGCCAATACTACTGCAAATGGCACAAATATTACCGGGGTTGCAATTTATGCAGGTAATACAGATCTGTTTGCCAATAGAATTTATGATATTTCGAATGCCAGTACTTCTGTAACGGCAGCTACACCAGGTACTGCATCTGGTTTCTTTTTAAGGCAGCCTGCAGGCGTAATCAATATTAATAATAATATGGTTTCGCTGGGTAACGGACAAACGACCAATACTTCTTTCAATGGTATATGGCAACAAAATTCTGGTGTGGCATACACATTGAATGCCTATTTCAATTCATTTAATATTGAAGGCACAGCTGCAGCTGGCGTACAACCTAGTTTCTGTTTAAACAGGGGCTCTTATTCTGCTACACAGGTACTTACACCGACCAATGCGGTTGATAATATTTTCACCAATTCACGTTCGGGCGGTACCGGCAAGCATTATGCCATTGCCAATAATTACCTGGCTGCGGCATCAGCTACGGGTTGGGGTGCCAATGCATCCAATTTTAATATTTTAAATGCGGCCGCAGCTAATGTAGGCTATTGGGGTGCCGACCAGACTTTTGCCGGATGGCAAACAGCATCAGCCAGTGACGCCAACTCAATTTCCGGAACCGCTGTTAATTTTGTAAATACTGCTACAGCCGATTTGCATATTACAACCCCTTTTCCTTCTGTTGTAGAAAGCGTAGGAACAAATATACCAGCTATAACAGTTGATTTTGATGGACAAACACGAGCTACTTTATCACCAGAAGATATCGGCGCCGATGCAGGTATTTTTATTAATTCTCCCGCTATTTCTATAACTCCTTTAGCAAACACCTGTGTTACAGGAGCCAGAACCCTATCAGCTACAATTACCGATCCTGATGGCGTACCAACTTCGGGCGTTGGCTTGCCACGTTTATACTGGCGCATAAATGCAGGGGTCTATACAGGCGTTACAGCTACTTTTATTTCTGGTAACCAGTATGATTTTAGTTTTGGCGGAGGCACAGTAATTGGGGATGTAATAAGTTATTATATTGTTGCGCAGGATAACCTGGCCAATGTGGGGTCTTCTCCTGCATTGGGTGCATCTGGCTTTACCGCCAATCCTCCGGCTGCTGCTACGCCGCCAACAACAGTTTATTCTTATTTGATCAGTTCGATATTATCCGGCACATATACTGTAGGTGGTGGAGGAAATTATCCCACCCTCACCGCAGCGGTGAATGCTTATAATACCAGTTGTCTTAGTGGTCCAGTTGTTTTTAAACTGATAGACGCTGCTTATCCTTCAGAAACATTCCCGATCACCATCAATGCAAATACTTTTGCCAGTGCCGTGAATACACTTACCATCAAGCCTGGTTCAGCAGTTACAGCAACTATATCTGGTTCTGCAACTACTGCACTTATTAAGGACCTGGGAAGTTATGTAACGGTTGACGGTTCAAATAACGGATCAACCAGCAGGGATCTAACCATAACCAATACCAGTGTAACGACACCAGGTGTATACCTGATAGGTTCAACGGGTACCTCACCAATAGTTGGTAGCGGAATTAAAAATTCGATATTAATCAATGGTGTAAATACATCAAGCGCTGTTGTTGTAGGCGATGGTACAACCTTGGGCAATGCGGGATATTTTAATAATATCACTATACAAAACAATAGTATTCAGAAGGCATATATTGGGCTTTACTGTACTGCTGCTGTACTTGCTGGAAACGGAAGCGGATTGAATATTACCTCCAATGAAGTAAATACATCTGGCGCAAATGCAGTAAGGCTTTGCGGGCTTTATGTACAAGGGACTGATGGTGCAACGATCAGTCAAAATACTATTGGGAACTTTGAAAATGCAGGTGCGGAAAATAAAGTAGGTATCTGGATGGCTACAGGTGCAGGAAACACAACGGTCTCCGGAAACACCGTTTCCAATCTCGTATACATTGGCACGGGTAACGCACCATATGGTATCCTCGAGTCTTCAGGTTTGACAGTATCCGGAAATAATATTAATGGCAATACCATTTCCAATATCTCAACTTTAGGTTCGGTTACTGTTTATGGTATCGAGAATTCAGGTGGTGGAACGATTATCCAGAAAAATAATATCAGTGGCGTAAAGAATTTAAACACCCTAACATACGGAGCTTATGGTATTAATGTAAGTGCTGGTAACAATGTGATTATTCGCAATAACTTTGTGAGTGATGTTACACATGACATGACAGGCGGCGGCGCTTTCTCCTCTACATACGGCGTATTTGGTATCAGGATCGCCACAGGCACAGGGCACAAGGTGTATCATAATACAGTGAACTTGTTTGGTTTGATGCCAGGTACCAGTACAACAAGCCTGCTTGCGGCGGCATTTGGTTTGGTCAGCACCGCTTCAACAGGCTGCGATGTTCGTAATAATATTTTTGCGAACAATATCACAGGTGGTACCACCTCAATAGCACATGTATCAGCCTTTCTGCCGTCGGGTGGCACTTCAGCAATGAACCTCACCTGGAATAATAATGCTTATTTCTTTGGTAATGATGCTGCCAGGCAAGGCGTTGGACAGGCGGGAACAACTCCAGGAACCAACTTCTATACAACCTTGGCAACATTAACAGCATATAGCAGCACATTGGGAAATGCTACAAGCGATAACCGTTCATATGCTGCTGCGTCAGCAGCTCCGTTCGTTACAAATACTAATTTACATATTGATGTGGCTGCTGCTAACTGTATGCTTAATGGAACAGGAGCTCCTGTGGCTGTTACTGATGATATTGACGGAGATACCAGAAATGCATTAACACCAGATATGGGTGCCGATGAATTTACAGGGGCTACTGAACCAACAATAACATTGGGTGTAAATCCTTCAGCCTGTGTTGGCGCTACTTCAGTCAATCTCAGTTATAGTGCTACTACCAATACACCAGATCAATACAGCATTGACTTTGATGCAGCAGCTGAGGCACAGGGATTTGTAGACTTTACCAATGCCGCATTACCTGCCAGTCCGATCGTAATTACAATCACGGGTGCAGTTCCGGCCACATACAATGCATTATTAAAAGTCAGAAATTCAGTGACTGGATGTTTGAGTAATAATTATCCAATTACAATCACAATAAATCCAAACAACACCATAACATTAACTTCTGCCCCTGCTACAACCTCACAAACAGTTTGTATCAATACGGCGATCACCAATATTACGTATTCAACAACCGGTGCAACAGGCGCAACATTCTCAGGTTTACCAGCAGGTGTAACCGGTAACTGGGCTTCCAATGTGGTAACTATATCTGGTACACCAACAACAACCGTTGGCTCACCATTTAGCTATACCGTAACCTTAACCGGTGGTTGTTCTGTGGTAACTGCTACAGGTACAATAAATGTAACACCGAATAATACCATCACCCTTACATCTGCTGTGGGTACCAATTTGCCAACAGTATGTATCAATACAGCAATAACCAATATTACCTATTCAACAACGGGAGCAACAGGTGCAACCTTTAGTGGTTTGCCGGCAGGTGTAACGGGTAACTGGGCAGCCAATGTGGTAACTATATCTGGTACACCAACAACAACCGTTGGCTCACCATTCAG
>JBBAQB010000007.1:104945-131080 GCA_040400515.1 Ferruginibacter sp.
AATGTGGTAACTATATCTGGTACACCAACAACAACCGTTGCCTCACCATTCAGCTATACCGTAACCTTAACCAGTGGTTGTGATGTGGTAACTGCTACAGGTACAATAACAGTTAACTCATTACCAATAATCAGCAGCAGCCAGGTAGAACCAACAACCTGTGTTTCTGCAGATGGTTCAATCAGCTTAACAGTTAGTGGAGCTGCTGGTCCTTATACATTTGCGTGGACAGGATCGGGTGTAAACCCAACCAGCCAGAACCAGACTGGTTTAGCAATTGGAGTTTACAGTGTAACGGTTACTGTTGTTGCTACAGGTTGTTCTGCTACGACCGGCTTTACTTTTAATGGTCCTGGTGGTTGCAGCATTTGTCCTACCATACCAACTTTTGCAACAACACCTACAGGCACTGCCTGTACCGGAAACAATGTAGCATTTACATCATCTGGCTTAACCAATATGGGTATAACCTATGGTATCATATATAAATATTCTGTTGCACCTCTTGCAAACCCTTACAGTGGCGGTACGGTAATAGCAACTGTTGCAAACGGGGCACTTACAAGTGGTGGTACAGTGGCAACGGCAAACAGTAGTATCTTACCTGCCGGCAACTATAATATTTATGCAATTCTTACACCAACACCAATTGATCCGACTTGTCGCCCTGCCGCAACGGTTTCACTTTTGGTAAACCCAATACCAGATGCGCTCGCAACACCTGCTTCGCAAACAATTTGCTCAGGGGCGTCAATTTCTACGATTATTTTATCTGGAGCTGTTGGCGGAACAATTTACAATTGGACCAGGGATAATACCGGTACAGTAACAGGTATTGCAGCCAGCGGTACAGGAAATATTAGTGGTTCATTAACCAATACAACTACTGCTCCGGTAACAGTAACCTTTACTATAACGCCAACAGCCAATGGTTGCGCTGGTGCAGCAGTAACAGCAACGGTTGTGGTTAACCCTAATCCTGCTCCATTTACTTTAACCGGTGGCGGTACGTTCTGCCCCGGTACAACAACCCTTACAGGCCCGGTTGATCCCAATTATAGCTATTTATGGCAAAGAAGCCTTTCAGGTATAGCCAATCCAAATAGCTTTAGCACTTTTGGAAGCACTGCCTCTACTCAGGATGTAACATCATCTGGCAACTATCGCTTGATTGTTACCAACCAGTTTGGATGTGCAACATCCGATACAACTCCTGTGAGCATGGCCGACTTTGTATTCAACGGCAGTTTGGCTGCTGGCGATGCACAACAAACAGGCCGCATCAACCGCTTTGCAGTTGTAAGTACTTGTGCGGCTCCTAAAACTTGTCCCGGAATATTCACTTCTACAGGTGCCAGGTATTACGACAGTTATAACGTTACAAACCCTCGCAGCGTACCAGTTTGTGTTACCATTGGTCTCAGAAGTGATTGCGGCACCAGTCTTTTCAATGTAGCTTATCTGGGAAGTTTCGATCAGGCAGCGCCATGTACCAATTACCTGGCGGACCCAGGTTCATCATTCCCTAATACAGGATACATGGAGGTTACCATACCTGCCAATGCCGCGATTGTTGTGGTAGTGCATGAAGTGAATCCGGCAACTGGCTGTGCGAGCTATCAGTTAACAGTAGATGTGCCAAGGGACGGTGCGCCTATTGTGGTAAATCCGCCTACCGTTTCTTGTGCTGGCACGGCCATCTTAACTGCTCCTACTGCCAACAGCTATTTATGGACCCCTGGTGGTGCCACTACACAAAGCATTACCACTTCACCATTATTTGGGGATACCCAGTATAAAGTAACACTTGGATACGGCAACAATGGCTGTACACGTTTGGATTCTGCTACCGTAACGGTTACTAGTTTGCCGCCAACGATAAGCTGCCCGGCCAATATCACGGCCAACAATACAGCAGGTATTTGCGGTAGCGCAATAACTTATACTGCAACCGTTGGCGGGTTGCCTGCTCCTACCATTACCTATGCCTTCACAGGTGCTACAATAGCATCGGGTTCAGGCAGTGGTACCGGGTCTGTTTTCAACGTAGGTGTTACTACCGTAACGTTAACTGCCACCAATGCATGCGGCAGTATGAATTGTTCATTTACAGTAACCATTAACGACAATCAGGCTCCAACGGTAACAACAGGAACTATTGGCAGTTGCTACCCAACCGTATCAGCAGCCCAAGCAGCAGCTTTAGCTGCAACAAGTGCAACGGATAACTGTCCGGGTGTATTAACAGAAACTGCTTCAACAATTGGAACTTGCAGCGCCGTGGTAACCGTGAGAACAACGGATGCGGCAGGCAATTTCACTGACGTAACTTATAATACTAGAATAGACAATACACCTCCAACAATTACATGTCCAGCTCCCATTACCGTTTGCGGATCAGCAGCAGCCCCTGTAGCAAACATTACATCGGTTACGGCTACTGATAATTGCCCAGGTGCAGTTATCATAACATTCCAAGGAGATGCCGGTACTGTATCTACAACTGCTACTTACACCATTACAAGAACGTATAGGGCGACAGATGGTTGTGGCAATTTTGCAGAATGTACCCAAACAATAACTGTAAATCCAATAGCTACTGTAAATGCAATTGCTAATCAAGTGAATTGTAATAACACAGCAACAACTGCTGAAACTTTCACAAGCCCAACAACAGGTGGAACGATAGTGTACAACTGGACCAACAATACAACATCTATTGGCCTTGCAGCAAGTGGAACTGGTAACATTGCAAGCTTTACGGCTGTAAATACAACTACTGCTCCGGTAACAGCAACCATAATGGTTACGCCTTCGTATACAAATGCCGGTGTAACATGTGTGGGTACGCCTATCACGTATACTTACACAGTGAACCCAACGGCTACCGTAAATGCGGTTGCTAACCAAGTAATATGTAACAATGGTTCAACAACGGCTGTAACATTTACAAGTCCTACTACTGGTGGTACCATTGTTTACAACTGGACAAACAACACAACGTCTATTGGCCTAGCTGCAAGTGGAACAGGTAACATTGCTAGCTTTACTGCTGTAAATACTGGTACTGCTCCGGTAACAGCAACCATAACGGTTACACCTTCTTATACAAATGCCGGTGTAACATGTGTGGGTACGCCTATCACGTATACTTACACAGTGAACCCAACGGCTACCGTAAATGCGGTTGCTAACCAAGTAATATGTAACAATGGTTCAACAACGGCTGTAACATTTAGCAGTCCTACAACGGGAGTTACCATTGTTTACAACTGGACCAACAACACAACATCTATTGGCCTTGCTGCAAGTGGTACAGGTAACATTGCTAGCTTTACTGCTACCAATACAACCACAGCTCCGGTAACAGCAACCATAACGGTAACGCCTTCTTACACAAACGGCGGTGTAACTTGTGTGGGTACGCCTATCACGTATACTTACACGGTAAACCCTACTGCAACAATAAATGCGGTTGCTAATCAAGTAGTATGTAACAATGGTTCAACAACGGCAGTAACATTTAGCAGTCCTACTACCGGCGGTACAATTGTTTACAACTGGACCAACAATACAACATCTATTGGCCTTGTAGCAAGTGGTACAGGTAACATTGCTAGCTTTACTGCTGTAAATACTGGTACTGCTCCGGTAACAGCAACCATAACGGTTACACCTTCTTATACAAATGCCGGTGTAACATGTGTGGGTACGCCTATCACGTATACTTACACAGTGAACCCAACGGCAACCGTAACAACTATAACAAGCCAAGTAATATGTAATGGATCACCAACAACGGCAGTAACATTTAGCAGTCCTACTACCGGCGGTACAATTGTTTACAACTGGACCAACAATACAACGTCTATTGGCCTAGCTGCAAGTGGAACTGGTAACATCGCTAGCTTTACTGCTACCAATACAACTACTGCTCCTTTGGTAGCAACTATAACAGTTACGCCTTCTTATACAAATGCGGGTGTAACATGTGTGGGCACGCCTATCACTTATACTTACACAGTGAATCCAACTGCAACTGTAAATGTTGTTGCCAACCAAGTTGTTTGTAACCTATCTCCTATCACGGCGGTAACATTTAGCAGTCCTACTACGGGTGGTACCATTGTTTACAACTGGACAAACACTACAACGTCTATTGGCCTAGCTGCAAGTGGAACTGGTAACATTGCTAGCTTTACTGCTGTAAATACTGGTACTGCTCCGGTAACAGCAACCATAACGGTAACGCCTTCTTACACGAATGGCGGTGTAACTTGTGTGGGTACGCCAAGAACATTTACCATCACGGTAAATCCAACAGCTACGGTGAATCCGGTGGCAAACCAAGTATTGTGTAACAACTTCCCTACTACCGCTGTAACATTTAGCAGTCCAACTACGGGTGGTACCATTGTTTACAACTGGACAAACAATACAACGTCTATTGGCCTAGCAGCTACTGGTACAAGCAATATTGCTTCCTTTACTGCTACCAATACAACGCAAGTTCCTGTAGTGGCTACCATCACGATAACACCTAGTTATACCAATGCAGGTGTAACATGTGTGGGTACGCCTATCACGTATACTTACACGGTAAATCCTACACCAATAGTAACACTTGCTCCATTTGCAGCTATTTGTAAAAATGCAGCCCCTATTACCTTAACCGGTGGTAGCCCTGTAGCAGGTGCCGGTACAACGGGTGTTTATTTGGTAGATAATGTAGCGCAAACCATTTTCAATCCTGCTAATTATACTCCAGGATTACATACCATCGTGTATGTATATAACAATGTATATGGTTGTGTGAACTCAGCTACACAAACTATACTGGTGCACCCAATACACACGGTAGAAATTACAGTAGCTCCTGACAGAGGCGTTTCACCAAACAGTCCATTGACTGTTGTAGCAACCGTTTCTCCGGTAGATAACTACACCTATATTTGGCGTAAAAATGGCACAGTGGTATCTGGAGCCAATGGCGATAGAATAACCGTCTTGGCAAATAATGTAGGTAATTATACAGTAACTGTAACCGCACCAACTGGCTGTGTGGTTGTTTCTAGTAGTGCATTTACGCCTTCGGCTAGTGTGCCACAAACATTGTTCATATTCCCAAATCCAAATACGGGCGTATTTAATGTGGCATATAATAACGGCGGCGCTAACCTTACTGCTCGTACGCTTGTGGTGTACGATAGTAAAGGAGCAAGGGTATTCTCACAAAGCTATAGTGTAAATGTTCCTTTTGGAAATATGAAAGTAGATATTAGCAAGTATGCTAAAGGTCTTTACTATGTTGTTTTAAATGATAGCAATGGTAAGAAATTAGCTTCTGCTGCAGTAGAAAAATTGTAATAAACTACATTTATTAAAAACGCCACGGAGAAATTCGTGGCGTTTTTTTTATGAATCATTTTTATTGAAAAAGGATACTTTTTTCAACTGTACCTTTTTTTACAAGTGAAGGATACAATTTTTGCCATTGTACACAAAAAACGGCTAGCCTATCTGTTAATTGCTGGGGCCTATCTTGCTGCAAGTTTAAATTGAACACTTGCTTAAAATCATCTGCCACAGCCTGTTTATGTTTGTGATGAACTTGGGCTAATACGTTTCTGGTAAGATGTACTACACATTTTTGATGAGGTGTTTTAAATACTTTAGGTATGGCATTATCTAACCCTGTAAGGTTATCGCTTACAATTAGTCCGATACTTTTTACACCGCGTTGTTTGATATCTTCTAAAGCTTGTTGCCATCCGGTAGCAGATTCTGTTGGTATGCTTAGTAAGCCTATTACTTCTCTAGTGCAATCTTCTTTTAATCCTAATACTACATAAACAGCTTCGGTACTAATTGTTTCTCTACAAATTTTTTGATGGATAGCATCAATATAAACTACTAAATAATGTTCTCCGCCTCGTTGCGTGACTCACGCAACGTTCGCTAATATCTCCCCGCCAATAAAAGCCAAATAACCATCCTCCCGCCCAATGGCTGCGCTGCTTAGACGAAAATCCTTTTGCCTGCCTTTGAGGCAAAAGATTGCAGGCGGGCAGCGAACAAATGCTTTATAAACAATAAATATTCACAGCCCCAAATGCCTTTTTATTTCCCCATCAACTTCCCTATTACATTATCATATTTTTCTTTCCAGGTACTGATATCACCCCAATTTTTATCGCCTATTTTTAGATAGCCTGTTGTTACTTCGCCAAGTTTTGTGTGGGGTAATGCGGCGGTTTTTAAAGCAGCAACTAATAGTGGTTCCTGGGCTGCGGTTACAGATATCACCACACGGCTTTGGGCCTCGCCAAACCAAAATGCATCGGTGCGTATGCTGCTGTTTTGTTGTGCGGCGGTAAAGCCGAGGTTATTGGTAAACGCACTTTCGAGTAGGGTTACAAAGAGCCCGCCTTCGCTTACATCGTGTGCGGAGATTATGATTTTTTCTTTTATAAAACCGGCTAGTGTGCGCTGCAAATCATATTCTTCGTCCAGTTCAAAATGTGGACATGGACTGTACTCTTCGCCAATGATTTTGTGCAGGTATTCAGATGAGTTTATGTCGTTTCTACTTTCGCCAAGCAGGTAAATTACATCGCCGGCGTTTTTAAAATTCATGGTCATTTTATCTGCAACGCTGTCGAGCAAACCTACCATTCCAATAGTGGGTGTTGGGTACACCGGCCCATCGGGACTTTGGTTGTAAAAACTAACATTACCACCGGTTACGGGTGTATCAAATTTTACACAGGCTTCGCCCATGCCTTTTATGGCATTGGTAAATTGCCAATACACTTCGGGGTCGTAAGGGTTGCCAAAGTTGAGGCAATTGGTTACGCCCAAAGGCTCGCCGCCGCTGCATACAATATTACGTGCCGCTTCTGCCACGGCTATCATGGCGCCTTTGTAGGGGTCTGCAAATACATAACGACTGTTGCAATCTGTAGTAAGTGCGAGTGCTTTGTTGGTGGGCTTTGCTATTACAACCGCCGCATCGCTCACACCGTTTGTGCTGGTATTGCCTGCGCCTACCATGCTGTCGTACTGCTCGTACACCCAGCGTTTGCTGGCAATATTTGGGAGCGAAATTATTTGCTCGGCAATGCTTCTTAGGTCTTCCGGCTCGGCAACATCATCCAGCTCAAATTCGTTTATCAGTTTTATATAAGCAGGTTCTTTTACCTCACGAGTGTATTGGGGTGCGCCGCCGCCAAGAACCAATTCGTCTGCGGGCAACACAGCCTCCAACACGCCATTCATAAAAAATTGCAGCATACCGTCTTCGGTTACTTCGCCAATTTCGCTGCAGGGCAAATCCCATTTTTCAAAAATATCCAACACTGCTTTTTCTTTTCCTTTTTCTACCACAAGGAGCATTCTTTCCTGGCTTTCGCTGAGGAGCAATTCCCATGCTTTCATATCCTGCTGGCGGGTTGGAACTTTTTCTAAATCTATCCGCATACCTGCTTTGCCTTTAGCGCTCATTTCGGCAGTGGAGCATATAATGCCCGCTGCGCCCATATCCTGCATGCCTACAACCACTCCGGTTTGTATAACTTCCAAGCAGGCTTCTAATAGTTTTTTTTCCTGGAATGGATCACCAACCTGAACGGCGGGTAAATCCTGAACACTGTCAGCTGTAATTTCTGCACTGGCAAATGAGGCGCCGCCAATACCATCTTTACCGGTGGCACTTCCTACAAAAAATACTGGGTTGCCTTTCCCTTCTGCCGTGGCAGAAACGGTTTCGCCATTTTTTAAGATACCAACACTCATAGCATTTACCAATGGATTGGTATGGTAGCAATCTTCAAAATAAATTTCACCACCCACAGTTGGTACACCAAAACAATTGCCGTAATGCCCAATGCCTTTTACAACACCTGCGAGCAAATGCTGGGTTTTTGCGTCTTTTAAATTGCCAAAACGCAAAGAATTTAGAGAAGCAATGGGCCTTGCACCCATGGTAAAAATATCTCTGTTAATGCCGCCAACACCTGTTGCTGCGCCTTGAAAAGGTTCGATAGCACTTGGGTGATTGTGGCTTTCTATTTTAAATACAACACCGTAACCATCGCCAATATCCATCAAGCCAGCATTTTCTTCTCCGGCTTTTACAAGCATTTTTTCACCGTCTCTTGGCAAGGTTTTTAATAACTTAATGGAATTTTTATAACTACAATGCTCGCTCCACATGCCACTGAAAGCGCATAGCTCTGTAAAGTTTGGTGTGCGACCCAGTTTTTCTATAATGAGGTTAAACTCATCGGCAGTTATTCTTAATTGTTCGGCGGTCTTTACGGTTATTTCCATATTTTTTACGTTAGTATGTTTTTATTTTCACCGCAGAGAATAAGAGTGTTCTGAGTTTCGCAGAGAGATTAAGAATTCTCTGCGTAAACTCTTTTAACTTATTTCTCTGCGGTGAACCGCAAATTTACAGACCTGCTTTGTTTATGCCGAATAAATAAAAATCAATATTTTAACTATCTTCCCACATCTTAAAAAAAAAGCGTTGGTTATTGCCTTATTCATACTTTACTTTCTGGGGTTTGGTTATCTGCTTACCCGCATAAAATTTGTTGCCGGAACTGGTCTTGGATCTTTAACCATACTTTTACTGTTCGCCATAAAAGTTGCAGCGGGTCTTGTTCTTGGTTATATAAGCATTTATTTGTTTAATGGCTTAACAGATTACCAGGCTACCAACAACTATGGCATACAGGAATACCATTCTCTTGTTAATACGCCGCAAACTTTCTTTACAGATCTTTTTCAGTCAAATTACAATGGTAAGGGCGAGTTTTTCGGCTCAGGCAATTCTTACTGGAACGATTTAAGGTTTAATATCATTTATAAAGTGCTGGCCATTGTAAATATTTTTAGCCGAGGTAATTATTTCATAAACAGTCTTTTTTTCAATTTCGTGAGCTTCGTTTGCAGTTTTACTTTGTATGAAGTTTTTATACATATTTACCCAACAAAAAAAAGGGGCGTTATTGCAGGCTGTTTTTTATTACCGTCCACCTTATATTTCAGCTCGGGTATACACAAAGACCTAATTGTACTTGCTGCCCTTTCGGTTTTTTGCTATGCAGTTTATTTTTCCTTGCTGCGTGGTTTTACCGCAAAAAAAATAATATTCATCATTGTTTCATTACTAACAATATTGGTTGTAAGAAACTTTATTGCGGTCATTTTATTGCCTTGCGCTTTGGTGTGGATTGTATGCAAGAGATACCGGTTTCCTATTATTAAAGGCTTTGCTTTTTTATTTATTACAGGCATCGTAGGCCTATTTGCATTGCAGTATTTATTTAAAAAAACCGAACCCCTAAACATTGTTGTAAGCAAACAGCAGGCTTTTTTTTCGCTTGGTAAAGCAAAAACAGATTATAAAATGGACAGCCTGCAACCCACGTTAAAAAGTTTTGTGCAGGAGACTCCGGGTGCTTTGCGTCGCTCCTTTTTATCTCCCTACCCCGGAGAATTTAATCATTTTTATATGTCGTTGTTTGCCCTGGAAATAACAGCCTATTGGATACTATTTTTATTTGTACTGCTGTTTTACAGAAAAAGTCTCTTTCTTAAAAATGACTTTATTTTATTCGGTATCGTTTTTACTTTTTTGATTTTTCTTTTCACTGGTTATATAACTACCAATGCCGGGGCTTTGGTAAGGTACAGGAGTATTTATCTTCCATTCTTTATTACTCCTTTGTTGTGCAGCATCGACTGGCAACAAATTTATCTGGGCTATAAAAAAAATAAAAGTTCAACCACAGAGGAAATTAAATTTTGAATTTAATCTGAAAAGAGCTTTTGCAACACTTAACACGAATAACAATATTCAATTCCGGTAGAACTTCAGTTGCAGTGGAACAACTCATAATACAGCACTCGAACCCTAAACATTAAAATAAATAAGATATAAATTATTATATCGAAATGGTTTTATTTAATACAAAGACCACCAAATATTTTTGTTTTATTCTCAGAAAAGGTCTTCTTTTGTGGTCAAAATCACAACAATGAGCTCTATTAGATCAAATGCTGTAAAAAATCTTGGAACAACCCCAGTTCCGGTAAAGGTTGACAATGCTTCTAAAATAACAGGCATTTTTAATGAGAATGTCTTTACACTTAGTGCTGCCAGAAAATATTTGAGTGATGATGCTTACAAGAGTTTGCTTGCGAGTACCCGTGGTGGTAAAAAAATAGACCGCGCAATGGGTAACCAAATTGCAAATGGTTTGCGTGCCTGGGCTGAAAGTAAAGGTGTAACGCATTTTACGCACTGGTTTCAGCCACTTACAGGTTTATCTGCCGAAAAACATGATTCTTTTTTTACATTAAAAGGCGATGGTACACCTATTGAAGAATTTGAAGGTGCTGCATTGATACAACAGGAACCAGATGCGTCTTCTTTCCCGAACGGCGGCCTCCGTGCCACTTTTGAAGCCCGTGGATACACGGCTTGGGATCCATCTTCTCCTGCATTTATAATGGAAATTGGCGATGGTAAAACATTGTGCATTCCCACCATATTTGTTTCTTATACCGGCGAATCGTTGGATACCAAAACACCTTTGCTTAAAGCACTTGTTGCTTTAGATAAGGCAGCAGTTGACGTTTGTCAATACTTTGACAAAAACGTTTCGAAAGTAACGGCTACTCTTGGATGGGAACAGGAATATTTTGTGGTAGATGCTGGTCTTGCCAATGCACGTCCCGATCTTGTACTTACCGGGCGCACGGTTTTTGGCCACGCTCCTGCTAAAGGACAACAATTAGATGATCATTATTTTGGTGCAATACCTGAGCGTATATATGCTTTCATGCTGGACTTTGAAAAGGAATCGTACAAACTTGGTATTCCGATTCGCACCCGCCACAATGAAGTAGCACCTTGCCAGTTTGAGTGTGCTCCTATTTTTGAAGAAACCAACCTTGCGGTAGATCATAATACTTTGTTGATGGATGTGATGCTTCGTGTTGCAAAACGCCATAATTTAATGGTGTTGCTTCACGAAAAACCTTTTGCCGGTATTAACGGTAGCGGTAAGCACAACAACTGGAGCATGAGCACTGATACTGGTGTAAATTTATTGGCACCGGGTAAAACGCCTAAGACCAACTTAATGTTTCTTACATTTTTTGTAAATACCATTAAGGCGGTACACGATTATGCAAACCTTATAAGAGCATCCATTGCAGGAGCAGGTAATGACCACAGGCTTGGAGCAAATGAAGCACCACCAGCCATTATTTCAATATTTATAGGTAAGTTTTTAACAGATGTATTGAACCAAATAGAACAAAGGGTAAGCGGTAATTTTGATGAGCAGGACGAAGCGATTCTTAAACTGGATATTCATAAATCCATTCCGGAGTTGATGCTGGATAATACGGATCGTAACAGAACATCGCCATTTGCATTTACCGGTAACAAATTCGAATTTAGAGCTGTAGGCTCGTCAGCAAATTGTGCTGTACCTATGACGACGCTTAACACTGTGATGGCTGAAACATTAAAAACTTTTAAAGTTGATGTGGATGCACTAATAGAAAAGGGAGAGAAAAAAGAAGTTGCTTTGTTACAGACCATTAGAAGATATATTGTTGAAAGCAAAAATGTATTATTTGAAGGTGATGGCTACAGTGAAGAATGGGCTGCTGAAGCTGAGAAGAGAGGTCTTGAAAACGTAAAAACAACGCCGTTGGCTTTGGATGCATATGTAACCGACAAGGCTAAAAAACTGTTTGAAATAAACAATATTTATACACATGGAGAGCTGGAAGCAAGGCACGAAATAATGCTGGAAGAGTATGTAAAAAAAGTGCAGATTGAAGCGAGAGTGATGGGCGACCTTGCGAGTACACTCATTTTACCGGCTGCTGTAAAGTATCAAAATATTTTACTGCAAAATATAAATGGTCTTAAAGAAGCGGGTATTGCAAAAGAAGGCTATGCTAACCAATTGCAAATTGTACAAAAGCTTAGCGAACATATAAACACCATCAGCGACAAAACTGAAGCGATGATTGAAGCTCGTAAAAAAGCGAACGACCTTACAGATAGTAAAGCAAAAGCAATTGCCTATTGTGACGATGTAAAAGGAAATTATTTTGATATAATTCGTTACCATGTAGACAAACTGGAATTGATGGTTGATGACAGCTTGTGGCTGTTACCAAAATACAGAGAGATTTTATTTTTGAGATAAAAACATCTTTTTTAAAATCCCCGAAAATATTTCGGGGATTTTTTATGCCCATCTTAACGAAAGCATACCTAATTTTAAAGAATGAAAAAAATTGCAATTGCCTTCCTCTCTTTACTTACAGTGGCTAACTGCTTCGCCCAACAAAATAATTATAAAAAAATAGACGAAGCTGTTGCAAAGCTTGGCCCGCTTAATAATTTTAATGTGGCGGTTATCGCAGATACCATCACAGAAAAATTTGCAGACAATGAGCAAAAAGCAAGAGCTATCTTTTATTGGATTGCCAATAACATTGAGATAGACCCAAAGGGAACCAAACAAAACGATGATAAGAATATTTTGCCTGAAAAAGTAGTTGCGTTAAGAAAAGCAACAGCATTGGGTTTTTCTTTGCTCGTACAAGAAATGTGCAGTGCCGCAAATATTCGCTGTTTAAGTGTAGACGGATTTGTAAAAAATTATGCGGCAGAAATAAATGAAACCGCCGAAGAAAAAAATTATTCGTGGAATGTAATACAACTTGGGCAAAGCCCCGAAACATGGTATTATGTTGATGCTGCAAGAGCGAGTGGTTATCTGGATAAAAAACAAACTACGTTTACCAAACAATTTACAAGCGAATATTTTTTTGCTGACAGAAAACTTTTTAACCTTGCTTATTTTCCTGACAACAGTGCCTGGCAACTTGGTGGCGGCATAAAAAGTGTAAAGGATTATTATGCATTGCCAGTATTTAATAATTATGCTTTTGCTTTAGGTTTAGGTAAACCTACACCAATAACCGGTTATATTAAAACATCTTTAGAAAAACCTGTATTATTTAATTTTACGGTGAACAGTTCTGTTGAAATAAAAAATATTTCTCTCATATTAGGCGACGAAAAAAAACAACCAAAACCAGAGGCTATGAATTTTGAAAACTCTGGCGGTGTTATCAGCTTCAGCTATCAGTTTAAAAAAGAAGATACATTTCCGCTAAGGGTGGTTGCCGATGGGAAAGATATTTTACAATATATGGTGGAGGTTACTGAGTAAATTTATTTTCGTCACGATAAGCTTTCATCGTATCTGAAAAACCCATTTTTTGCGAACATGCTTTTACAATAACTGCAATTCTTTTTGCTACAGTTATGTCTGTTTTGGCTGTTTTTACCCAGTTAGAAAACCAGTTTTGATGAGCTGGGGAAAGTTCTTCAAAATACTTGTAAGCCACAGGTTCGTCCTTTAAGCATTCCAGCATTTGAGGAGCGATTGCTATTTTTTCTATATCTTCTTCCAAATGTACCACCACACTTGCACCATCAATCTTCTTAATAGCTTTTCTGACTGTTGCATTAATGGCTAAAATAAAATTTCCATCTCCTACAGGCTAATGCCAATGCTGTCAGAGAATATTCATCTATTTTTCCTTTTACCCTAAACGGTTTTTTACAACTAGGTTTTAATTTTTCTGCTATTTTTTGGGAATATCAATGTAGGTCCAGCCGGTTTTTTCCCCATTCTTTCCAAATTTTTTTATTATGGTCGTTAAAACAATCATTGCCAAATAAAATTACAAAAACTGTCAACCATACATTATGTAATAATTATTGCTATTGATTTGTTTTTTAAATTAAACAAACGGGTACTATCAAAGCTACGATAGGTTCTACCTAAATTTATTTCGCAATGCTGCCAATGCATCATCCATTGTAGCCGGTTTTATCTCCTTTGGTGGCGGACTGAAATTTGTTTTAGGCTTTATTCCTTGGGTTGGCCGTTGCTGCTGCACAGGTGCTGTTTCGGTTTGTTTTATAGAAAGGGCAATTCTCTTTCTTGCGACATCCACTTCCATCACTTTTACTTTTACATGTTGGTTCAGTTTTAAAACTTCAGATGGATCCTGAATATACTTATGAGCAATTTCAGAAACATGCACAAGCCCATCCTGCTTTACACCAATATCTACAAAGGCGCCAAACCTTGTAAGATTCGTTACAACACCAGGCACTTCCATACCAACATGCACATCATCTATCGAAAAAATTTGTGCAAATTCAAATACCTGTACTTCACTTCGTGGATCTAATCCAGGCTTTCTAAGTTCGTTTATAATATCATTTATAGTATGCTCACCGAAACTTTCTGTAATATATTTTTTAACAGGAATGGTTTTTAGCAATGCTTCATTTCCCATCAATGTATTTACATCGGCATCTATATCTTTTGCCATTTGTTGCACCAATGCATAAGCTTCCGGGTGTACTGCACTTGCATCGAGCACATCGTCTGCCCCGGGTATGCGAAGAAAACCGGCACATTGTTCATAAGCCTTTCCTCCAAGTCTTGGCACTTTTAATAATTGTTTGCGGCTTGTAAATTTGCCCTCCTGCTTTCTGAAAGTCACAATGTTTTCTGCTATCGTACTTCCAATACCACTTACATAACTCAGCAAATGTTTGCTGGCTGTATTTAAATTTACACCCACTATATTTACACAGCTCACTACTGTCTGGTCAAGTTTTTCTTTTAACCTTGGCTGGTTCACATCGTGCTGGTACTGCCCTACGCCAATACTTTTCGGATCTATTTTTACCAACTCAGCCAATGGATCCATCAACCTACGACCTATACTCACAGCGCCTCTTATGGTTATATCCTGATCAGGAAATTCCTGCCTTGCAATTTCTGATGCAGAGTAAATACTTGCACCATCTTCATTTACAAGATAAACAGGGATCCCAATATTTAATTTTTTAATGAACTGTTCCGTTTCCCTTCCTGCCGTTCCATCGCCGATAGCAAAAGCCTGTACATCGTATTCTTTCACCATGGAACGAACGATGTGCTCCGCCTCATCCATTCTATTTTTTTCGTGCACAAATATTAAAGCGGTTTTTTGCAGTTCTCCTTTTTCATCTATACAAACAACTTTACAACCGGTTCTGTAACCTGGGTCAATGGCCAAAATTCTTTTACTCCCCAAAGGTGAACTCAACAACAATTGTCTCAAATTTTCTGCAAAAACATTGATGGCTTCTTCATCTGCCGCAGTTTTTAATGCAGATCTAAACTCCGTTTCAAGACTAGGCTGCAACAAACGGCGATAGCTGTCTTTAATGGCTTTGCGGATATGATCACTGCAGTTACTCATACCATTTATATAAATATCTTCTATTATTTCCAGCGCAATTTCTTCCTGTGGCTCTATGGATATTTTTAAAAATCCTTCTAAAAATCCACGCAAAATCGCCAGTGTCCGATGTGATGGAATGGTAGATATTTTTTCAGAAAAGGCATAATAATCTTTGTACTTGATTGCTTCATTTTCTTTATCACTAACCACTGTACTTTTCATTAAAGCTTCTCTTTCAAAAAACTTTCGCAGCTTTTCTCTTACCGCAATATCTTCATTTACCGTCTCTGCAATAATATCTCTTGCACCCTGTAATGCCGCATCTACAGTTAATACTTTTTCATTAATAAAAGCGGCTGCTTCTTTTTCTGTATCAATGTCTTTTTGTTGTAAAAGCATATCTGCCAATGGTTGTAAGCCATTCTCTCTAGCCACAACAGCTTTGGTTTTGCGCTTTTGTTTGTAAGGCAAATAAATATCCTCTAGGTTGCTGATGGTGATGGCTGCATTAATTTTTGCCTGCAACTCTTCCGTCATTTTACCCTGCTCGGTTATTGTTTTTTCGATGAATTCTTTACGTTCCGCAAACTCAATCATTGCTTTGTTCTCATCCTGTATCTGCTGTATCTGTACTTCGTCCAATGCACCGGTACTGTCTTTTCTGTAACGGGCTATGAACGGAATGGTACTTCCTTCACTTAATAATTGCAATACAGTTTCTACCTGAGATGGTTTTATAGAAAGTTTTTGTGCTATGAGGTTATTGAACATGTTAAGTTACGAGTTGGGTTTTTTGGGTTAAAGGTTACGGGTTGTCTTAAAATTGGGGTGCGAAAATAACGGTAGAATTTGAAAAAAATAAATGAAAAAAATAATCCAAGAAACATCCGCTTAATCTAAAATCTATGTTGGGTATTAAACCTTCAACCATAAACTTTTAGCTAGGAACTCCTAATTCAAAACAATCTTCTTCCCAGGATTTCTTTCAGCATAATTGTAAATGCTGTTTCTTATAAAGTCGTTGTCTGCAAAGGGTTCTATATATTCTTTTAAATCGTTAACTGACGAAGGTTTTAATGCAGATGATATATATCCCATACCCCAAAAATTGCCCTTTTCTATTAAAAAACAGAGTTTATTTTCTTTCTCAATCCCATCATCTACCAAAGCAAATGTTGGAAGTTGCGCATGCAAACTTGATATAGCATTTTTTACCCTTCCGTTATAATACAACGGCTCCTCAGTAAACTCCATGTCACTTTCGGTAAAAGGTGTTTTATCTATATAACAGAGTTTTGTATTCAACTCAAACTCTTCCATCATCTTGCGGAGTAAAACCTGGCCTTCGTGTAATAAATTAAAACAATAAAGGGTTGGCAAATTTTTTCTTTTTTTATCAATGGCCAGCCGCAAATAACCTCTGTTATCTTCAAAAGAATACAGCGCATATTTTTGAACGGGTTGTTTTTGGGCGTAATTGTACTGCGGCCAAAGTTTTCTTATTTCTGTACTTTCTAAAATGAGCGCATGCAATTCATTCGCACATATCTTAAAGGTAATATCTGCTACAAGACGTAAGAAATTTTGTCGTCTATTTCCATCATCATTGTGCGTAAAATGGCTCACCACCCGCTTCTTTATATTGATTGCCTTACCTACATAAATTACTTTTCCTTTGTGGTTGTGAAAATAATATACGCCTGCAACCGGTGGCAAATTATCAATCTTTTTCTTTTCTAAATACACAGGCAACCACTGCTCCGACGAGGAACGCTTTAGCATTTTGTCTATGTGCTCCATGCCGCCTGCCGCCAGTATTTTTTCAAATAATTTTACCGTAGCTTTTGCATCTCCATCTGCACGGTGGCGGTCATCAATCAAAATATCTAAACTCCTGCAAAGTTTACCCAGGCTATACGAAGGCAAGCCCGGTATGGCTTTTCGGGCAAGGCGTACCGTACAAAGTTTCTTTACATCTAATTCGTAACCGGCCTTTTTTAAATGATGGTAAATAAAAGAGTGATCAAAATTTACATTGTGTGCAATAAATATATTGTCTGATAATAACTCATAAATCTTATCTGCCACTTCATCAAAAGTGGGTGCACTTGCCACCATGGCATTACTAATTCCCGTAAGAGCCGTTATGAAATCAGGGACCCTTCTTTGAGGGTTTATAAGTGTAGTAAAATGTTGTACTAGCTTCTCGCCGTCATGCACATGAATGGCTATTTCAGTGATGGCACTGCTTGCCGCACTGCCTCCGGTGGTCTCTATATCTACTATTGCGTACAAAATTGGTTGATTACTTTTTAGCTGAATGATTTGTAAATTACTAATTAATTTAGTGAAGCGGTGTTTTATTTTGGGGCTTTATTTGTCTCCTTCCTCTACTGAACGCAAATGCAACACCTATTGCATAATGAATGCTTAATAGATAGTTGAAGATGAAATGCCCGCCCAGCTGAACGCCGTTCGGACAAGTGCGACGCCACAAATGATCCATATAGCTGCTTCTTTACTCAATCTATAAGTACAAAAAAAGCGAAGCGGTTTTTGTAACTTCGCCGCATTCAAAAAAAACAATTGTAAGGATGGAACTTTCTAAAAACTTTGAGCCGCAGGAAATTGAGAAAAAATGGTACAGCCACTGGATGAACAACGGATATTTTAAAAGTGTGCCCGATGCACGGGAAGCATATACAATTGTAATGCCGCCGCCAAACGTTACCGGCGTGCTGCACATGGGTCACTGTTTAAACAATACAATTCAGGATATTTTAATTCGCCGTGCACGGATGCAGGGCAAAAATGCATGTTGGGTACCCGGTACAGATCATGCATCGATAGCTACAGAAGCCAAAGTGGTAGGCATGTTGAGAGAAAGAGGCATTACAAAATCATCGCTTAGCAGAGAAGAATTTTTAGCATATGCATGGGAATGGAAAGAAAAATATGGCGGAATTATTTTGGAGCAGCTAAAGAAAATGGGTTGCAGTTTAGATTGGGATCGCACATCTTTTACCATGGACCCTGATTATTATAAATCAGTTATTGAAATATTTGTAAAACTTTACAAAGACGGAATTATATATAGAGGCTTGCGTATGGTAAACTGGGACCCTGCAAGTAAGACTGCATTAAGCGATGAAGAAGTCATTTTTAAGGATGTAGATTCAAAATTATATTACGTTACTTATCCGTTTGCAGATGGCAGCGAAGGAGGTATAACTGTTGCTACCACAAGACCTGAAACGATTTTGGGCGACGTGGCCATTTGTGTTAACCCTTTGGATGAACGTTATAAAGCACTCGTTGGAAAAGAAGTAATTGTACCTGTTATTGAAAGAAGAATACCGATTATTGCAGATGAATATGTAACATCTGATTTTGGAACCGGTGCATTAAAAGTTACACCAGCGCATGACAAAAATGACAATGAACTCGGTAAAAAACATAACCTGAAAGCATTAAATACATTAGATGCGGAGGGAAAATTTACTTCAGAAGAATTAGAAGACGATCTTATAAATGATACGATCATTGGCTATACAGGCATAGACAGATTTGTGTTACGTAAAAAAATTGTGGAAGATATTGATGCCATTGGTCAGTTGCAAAAAACAGAAGATTACAAAGGGCAGGTTGGTACAAGTGAAAGAACCAGTGCGGTGATTGAAAGCAGGTTATCGCTGCAATGGTTTATGAATATGAAAAAATTCATTTCTTTAAATCCTGAGATTGCATCAGCTGTGGCGGAAGACAAAATAAAATTTCATCCAAACAAAGCAAAGAATACTTATGCCCACTGGATGGATAATATTAAAGACTGGTGCATAAGCCGACAGCTTTGGTGGGGTCAACAAATACCGGCGTGGTACGATGAAGCAGGAAATTTTTATGTTGCTGAAAGTCTGGAAGCCTTGCATAACTCGCAACCCGAAACCCGAAAGCTACAACTCACACAGGATGAGGATTGTCTGGATACATGGTTTTCATCGTGGCTGTGGCCAATGGAGGTTTTTAAAGGCATCAGTAAGCCTAACAACGCAGAAGTAAATTACTATTACCCAACAACCACGCTTGTTACAGGGCAGGATATTATTTTCTTTTGGGTAGCTAGAATGGTAATGGCAGGCTACGCTTTTAAACAGGAACTGCCCTTTAAAGATGTTTATTTTACCGGAATGGTAAGGGATAAACAGGGAAGAAAAATGAGTAAGCAATTGGGAAACTCGCCGGATTTACTCGGATTAATTGATCAATACGGTGCAGATGCTGTAAGGTTTGGAATTATGATTGCATCCCCGGCCGGTAATGATATTTTATTTGACGAAAGTGCATTGGAACAGGGCAGAAATTTTAATAATAAAATGTGGAATGCATTGAAGTTGGTGAAGATGTGGGAAGGAAGGATAGTTATTAGTGATAAGTTAGAAGTTGCAAGTAATGCAACAGAGGCTATCAACATAGAACTTATAACCTACAACTTTGCATTAGAATGGTTTGAAGCAAAACTGAATGAAGTTAAAAGCGAGGTGAACGAAATGCTGAACCAGTTCAGATTGAGTGAGGCATTAAAAGTTATTTACTCCTTAATATGGGACGACTTTTGCAGTTGGTATTTAGAATGGGTAAAGCCTGGTTTTGAACAGCCAATTGATAAAGCTGTGTATGAAAAAACGGTGAGTTTTTTTACATCGCTGATGGAATTACTACATCCCTTTATGCCTTTTGTTACAGAAGAAATTTATCATTTGCTGGACGAAAGAAACGACGATTTATGCATAAAAACAGGAAACGATATTTCTGTTGTAGATGAGCAAATTTTAAGAGAAGGCGCATTGCTGAAAAGCATCATCAGCGGGCTTAGAGACGTGCGCAATAAGAACCAGATAAAACCAAAGGAAAAGATAACTGTTCATATAGATACCGCAGAAGTCGACATCTATAAAAGCATAGAAAGTATTCTGGCTAAACAGATAAACAGCGAACAAATTTCATTTGTAAAAGAAGCTGTTGCCGGAACAATTACAACCGTTATTGGGAAAGATAAATTTTACATAGAAACAGAGCAGCCGCTAAATATTGCGGGACAAAAAGAAGACTTAGAAAAAGAACTGCTCCATTTAAACGGATTTTTAGCAACGGTAGAAAAGAAATTGGGCAATGAAAAATTTGTAGCCAATGCAAAGCCGGAAGTGTTGGCATTGGAGCAAAAGAAAAAAGCAGATGCGGAGGAAAAGATTAAGATTATTGAAGAAAGTTTAAAAGGGCTATAAAAGCGAAACAATATGTTCAAGAAAACAATTACGATAACCGTCACAATTTTTATGACAGCTTTTTGCTTTGCACAATCGCAGCTGGAAATGAACCAGCAGGCTTTTAAAGACTATCAAAAAGCAGATGCAGAAATGACGAGAGTTTACAATAAAGTGCAAAAAACACTGACATTGGCAACAGAAAAAAAGCTTTTACTAGATGCCCAAAGAGCATGGATAAAATACAAAGAAGCTCATTGCAAATCGGTGGCAGATGCCTATAACGGGGGTTCTATTAGACCGATGATTTATGCAGGTTGTTTACGAGAACTCACAGAAGAAAGAACAAAAAGCATAAAGAAATATTTGGAAACAAATTAAATTAGTAGAATTAAGTTAAAACTGCACGTTAAAGTATCGCATGCAGTTTTTTTATGCCGTAAATCTCTTTAAATTGTAACATGAAAATTAAAAAAATATTCGTTTTGTTATTTATACTTGCTGTTGCCATTAATGTTACAGCGCAAAGACCAACAGCAACGAGACCTGCCACTGTCGTAAAATTTAAAGCACCAAGACTCACAACCTCCCTTGGCAGTTTTAAAGATACCATGTATATAGCGCCGCAAATGGCAGATAGTATTATCCAACTTTCCCTAAAAGTAGTAGATGCTAAAAATGTTGTTTACACCATCTCCTCCTACGAGTTTTTATACAAAAAAATTGCGACGACAGAAGATGAAGCCACTGGCAAAGCGAGTAAAACAACTTTAATAAAATCATCGTTGTTTAAGATAACACCGCTACCTGCTATTTGGCTAAACGCTGTTACGGAAGATTTGAAACGAGGCGAAGAATTTTTCTTTTTTGCTGTTACTGTTAAAGACCCACAAGGCAGGTTGATGTATGCGCCTGACTTAAAATTGATATTGAAATAATGGAAATTAAAATTACAACGGCAGCCGATGTAAAAATTATACAGGAGTTAGCAGAAATGATATGGCCAGTTTGTTATGCAGAGATTGTTTCGCCTGAACAACTTCGGTATATGCTCGACCTTATTTATACGCCAAATGCTTTAAAAACACAAATGGAAAAAGGTCACCGCTTTGTGATAGCTTATGAAGCGGAAACGCCTATTGGCTTTGCTTCCTACTCTGCCAAATCAAATGAGGACCCTACAATATTTCGCCTGCATAAAATTTATGTACTTACCAATTTACATACACAGGGAATAGGCAGTTCCTTACTGCAATATGTAGTTACAAAAAGCAAAAATACCGGTGCTTCATTGCTTGAGCTAAACGTAAACAAATACAATCCCGCCAAAAACTTTTACGAGAAAAAAGGCTTTAGGATATTAAAAGAAGAAGTGATCGATATTGGCAATGGTTATGTGATGGACGATTATGTAATGGGGCTGCAGCTTTGAATTACCCAAAAACATCGAACCTTTTAATCCCTAGAAAAAAAATTGTAAATCCAGTTTACCTATTCTTCTCAAAAAAATTATTAAAAAACAATAACTGGTATTGCACTGAATTTGCCCAGTAAAACCAATCATGTTTACCCGGTCGTTCTGTATAATCGTGTGGTATTTTTAAAGAAACTAATTTTTTGTGAACCGCTTGGCTCATTCCAATTATAAAATCCTGTAGACCACAATCAACAATTATGGCGAGCGAATCTTTCGGGTATTTTTCTATGACCGTTAAAACGCTAAAGTCGTGGTAAATTGTTTTATTTATTATCGGGTCGCCCAATCGCTTCGGTACATCATAACCAGTGGTAATTGACTCCACGTTTAAAGCACCGCTCATACTGCCGCAAGCCCCAAAAGTTTCTGCATGCCGAAAAGCAATAAACAAAGCCCCATGCCCACCCATGCTCAAACCTGCAATGGCTCTGTATTTACGATCTTTCTTTGTTTTATAATTTGCGTCAATGTATGCAGGCACTTCTGTACCCACATGGGTTTCAAATTTATAACTGCTGTCAACCGGGCTGTCAAAATACCAACTGTTTACTGAGCCATCGGGGCATACAATAAGCATACTATATCTGTCTGCTTCAGCTTGCAAAGAAGGCACTTTTAAAAGCCAGTTATCATACCTTCCATAAGCGCCATGCAACAAATAAACGACAGGAAACTCGTTGCCTTTTTTATAATTATTGGGTTTAATTACAATTGTTTTTATATTTCTATGCATGGCTTCGCTGTAAAATAAAACAGTATCTACAGCAGCAAACGAAAAGCTAATCGCAACAAATAAAGTTAAAAATAAAGTGACCGTTTTTTTCATGAATTAGTAGTTATAAAAGATGGAGCTAAAAATTTTTGTGAATATAATACCAAAGTTTAAAAATTATGACTTTGCTAAAAAATCAATCTTATCAATTTATTTCCAGTTGAAGAAAAAACCTTTATCTCGATAACCCGTAACCCGCAACTAATACACCAACTGCACCGTATCCTTTATTATTCCCATCACAAAAACACTCTGCACATTTCCTATATTTTCTATCTGGCTCAGCTTATTTACATGAAAGTCATAATACGAATCCATATTTTCTTCCACCACCTTCAGCATAAAATCAAACTCGCCACTTATGCTGTAGCACTCAATAATTTCATTCATTTCGTTTATGGCATTTATAAATTTTGTACCAGCATTTTTACTGTGTGCTTTTAGCGATACATAACAAATCACCATCAGACCCCTCTTTACTTTACTGTGATCAACAAGCGTAACATATTGCTTTATCACCCCATCGCTTTCCATTCGTTTTATGCGTTCGTGCACAGGCGTGGTACTCAGGTGTATTTTTTCAGAAATTTCCTTAACAGTTATCCTTGCATTTTGCTGCAGCAAGGCTAAGATAGAAAGATCCTTTGCATCAACTGATAAACCAAGCGTAGCCGTTTTTTCTTTAACTATATCTTTTACCATACTAAAATGTATATTTTTCCTTTAAGAATACCTAAATTTACACATTTATCCCAAAGATTTAAATTAACACAGAATATTTTCCTACGTTATATACATTTGCAAAGTGAAAAGGGTTAAGAGTTACGGGTTATAAGTTTCGGGTTCTATAACCCGTAACCTGCAACTTTTCAACCAAAAAAATTAAATTAAATAATACAACATTTAAAAAATTACAATGGAAACAACAATCTTTACCGGAATCGATTTCAGCCTTAAGAATAAGGTTGCCGATGTTAGTCTTGCAGCTTGGGGGCGCAAAGAAATTATGCTAGCCGAAGCAGAAATGCCGGGTCTTATGAGTCTTCGTGAAGAGTTTGGCAACAGCAAACCACTTGCAGGCGCACGCATTGCAGGTTGCTTACACATGACCATTCAAACTGCTGTGTTAATTGAAACATTGGCTGCTTTGGGTGCAGAAGTTAAATGGAGCTCTTGTAATATTTTTTCAACCCAGGACCAGGCGGCCGCTGCAATCGCAGATGCAGGCTTTGGTGTATTTGCATGGAAAGGACAAACACAGGAAGAGAGCGATTGGTGTATTGAGCAAACATTGTTCTTTGGCAGCGCAGACAAACCTTTAAATATGATTTTAGACGATGGTGGTGATTTAACCAACATGGTTTTTGACAAATATCCTGAATTGGTTAGCGGCATTAAAGGATTGAGCGAAGAGACAACAACAGGTGTACATCGTTTATACGAGCGTATGGCAGCTGGTACTTTGCCTATCCCGGCTATCAACATTAATGACTCTGTTACAAAATCTAAATTTGATAACAAGTACGGTTGCCAAGAGTCTTTGGTTGATTCTATCCGCAGAGCAACAGATGTGATGATGGCAGGAAAAGTAGCTGTAGTAGGCGGTTACGGAGATGTAGGAAAAGGAAGTGCATTAAGTTTACGTGGTGCAGGTGCAAGAGTTATTGTTACCGAAATTGATCCAATCTGTGCATTACAAGCTGCAATGGATGGCTTTGAAGTAAAGAAAATGATCGATGCTGTACAGGAAGCAGACATCATCGTTACTGCATCTGGCTGTAGAGATTTGATTACTGAAAATCATTTCCGCCACATGAAGGATAAAGCAATTGTTTGTAACATCGGTCACTTCGATATTGAAATTGATATGGCTTGGTTAAATGCAAATTACGGTGCAAGCAAAAATACCATCAAACCACAGGTTGATTTATATACCATCGAAGGTAAAGACATCATCGTATTAGCTGAAGGTCGTTTGGTAAACTTAGGTTGTGCTACCGGTCACCCAAGTTTTGTAATGAGTAACTCATTCACCAACCAAACCCTTGCACAGCTTGAGCTATGGCAGAACAGTGCTAACTACGAAAACAAAGTTTATGTGTTACCAAAACACCTTGATGAAAAAGTTGCACGCCTTCACCTTGCAAAAATTAATGTAGTGTTAGATGAATTAACTACTGCACAATCAGAATATTTAGGTATATCAAAAGAGGGTCCGTTTAAGACTGAAATGTACAGATACTAATTTAGATATTAGATGTGAGATATTAGATACAAAACAGGAAAGCCCGTTCAAAATTGAGCGGGCTTTTCTTGTGTCTAATATCTCAAATCTTGTGTCTAATATCTTATTTCTATTTTGGGGCTTTCGTCATCACAACTCCTCTCAACATTTGTCCGGCATGCCACGGCTACGGTATTCGTTTCGCAGCTACCCGCCTGCGGCGTAGGCTGCTCCACACACACGCTCCTATGCACTGCCGCAGCCCGTGGGGCACAGAATATGAATGTAACTTTAATTGAATCGGAGATTAATTGCTGGCGTTCTTGGCCATATTTTCAAACTAAAACCCGCCTACGACCGTACGTGGTATCAAATTCCTTTTTGCAAAAATACCAAAGCGGTCTGTTGCCAAAAAAATCGGGAATGTTATAGTAAGACTTACCACAAAAAAAATCCCCATCAATTCAAAATGTAATAATGAGGATTTTTGCGGGCTGGACTGGACTCGAACCCGTCCCTACACATGTGTAGGGATGACAACGCAGCATTCAACCTTATAAATCTATGTAGATATTTTTTACTGAATTAATCAAGACCAAAAGTCTGGAATTAACATACTTCTTAATTTTTCTCTCCGCAATTAATGCTTCTTTTTTTGAAGGGTATTCTAATACACAAACGATTCTCCAAGGCATTTTTCTAGAACTATATATCATTTCTCCATTATTATGCTGCAAGAGTCTCTGCGTAGGATTTTCTGTAAATCCTTTATAAAAAGTTTGATCAACTTCACTTTGCAATATGTAAACATAATATCCCATAAACAACAAATCCCTCTCTACTATTGTAGAGAAGGATTTTTGCGGGCTGGACGGGACTCGAACCCGTCCCTACACATGTGTAGGGATGACAGCGCAGCATTCAACGTTATATATCTTTGTAGATATTTTTTACTGAATTAATTAAGACCAAAAGTCTGGAATTATCATACTTCTTAATTTTTCTCTCCGCAATTAATGCTTCTTTTTTTGAAGGGTATTC
>JBBAQB010000007.1:131180-150572 GCA_040400515.1 Ferruginibacter sp.
CCCTCTCTACTATTGTAGAGAAGGATTTTTGCGGGCTGGACGGGACTCGAACCCGCGACCTCTGCCGTGACAGGGCAGCATTCTAACCAACTGAACTACCAACCCATTCCTTTAAAAAATATTTCCAGATTCTTGTAACATGCATTTTTTTCCGGAGTGCAAATATAGGGTAAATTACATTTTGAAAACAAAACTTTCTAAAAAAAAAAGTAACTCCTATTTTTACAAATTATATTGCACTCCTTATCAAACATTAAAGGTAAAATATTATGCCCCAATTAAAGAACAGGCAATACCTGGAATTTGAAAACCCGCTAAAAGAACTATACGAGCAAATTGAACAATTAAAGCAAACACAGGAAAAATCAAGTACAGATATGAGTAGCGCAATTGGGCTGCTTGAAGAAAGAATTATTGAAACAAAAAAAGGGATTACTCAAAACCTTACACCATGGCAAAGGGTTCAAATGAGCCGCCACCCAGACAGGCCTTACACATTAAAGTACATAGAAAAAATGTGTACGTCGTTTATAGAATTGCATGGCGATAGAAATGTGAAAGATGATAAAGCAATGGTTGGCGGGTTTGCGCAGATAAATGGCGAAACCGTTATGATTATTGGCCAGCAAAAAGGCAACAATACCAAAACAAGGCAGATAAGAAATTTTGGTATGGCTAACCCCGAGGGGTACAGAAAAGCACTTCGCCTAATGAAACTGGCAGAAAAATTTAACAAGCCTGTCATTACGTTGATAGACACTCCCGGCGCTTACCCAGGGCTAGAAGCAGAAGAACGTGGGCAGGGAGAGGCAATTGCCCGCAATATCTTTGAAATGATCAGCCTCAAAGTGCCTGTTATATGTGTCATAATTGGAGAAGGTGCAAGTGGCGGTGCACTCGGCATTGGTGTTGGAGACCGTGTGGTAATGATGGAGAATACATGGTACACTGTTATATCGCCCGAAAGTTGCAGTAGTATTTTGTGGCGCAGCTGGGATAAAAAAGAAACAGCTGCCGAGCAGTTAAAACTCACCGGAAAAGATATGCTTGAATTTGGACTGGTAGACGAAGTTTTACCAGAGCCGGTTGGTGGAGCGCATTGGGATTATGACGGAGCTGCAGAAATTTTAAAAAATTACCTTGCAAAAACCATTGCAGAACTTAAGACCATTCCTGCACAAGAAAGAGTAGACACCCGCATTAAAAAATTTGGCAACATGGGCTTCTGGGAGGAGTAAGAGATTGGGCAGTTGCAGGAAATTATCAGTGGGAAAATATTATCATTAAAAGTAAAAGTCGAATGCTGAAAATAGGTGTAATTGGTGCTGGACATCTCGGGAAATTTCATTTAAACAACTGGTTTGAAATAGAAGATGTAACTGTTGCAGGATTTTGTGATACAGACGAAATAAACGCAAAAGCAGTTATTGAAAAATATAAAATTAAAAGGTTTGATACGCCCGAAGAACTTCTTGACGCCTGCGATGCGGTAGATATTGTAGCTCCTACTACCTACCATTACGAGCTTTGTGCCCTTGCCTTGCGAAAAGGAAAGAATGTATTTGTAGAAAAACCGCTTACCAATACAATGGAAGAGGCCAAAGCCCTTTTAAAACTTGCGGTAGAATCAAATTTAAAATTTCAGGTAGGCCATGTGGAAAGGTTTAATCCTGCTTTTGTGGCGCTTAAAAACTACAAGCTGGAGCCAATGTTCATAGAGGTACACAGGTTGTCTCAATTTAACCCGAGAGGTACAGATGTAAGTGTAATTTTAGATTTAATGATCCACGACATCGATATCATCTTACACCTTATTAAAAGCAATGTAAGCTACATATCTGCCAATGGTGTTTCGGTACTGAGCGATACGCCCGATATTGCCAATGTGAGAATCGAATTTGACAATGGTTGTGTGGCAAACCTAACCAGCAGCCGCATATCAATGAAAAAAATGAGGAAGATGAGGCTCTTTCAAAAAGATGCCTACATTGGTATAGATTTTTTAGAGAAGAAAACAGAAATCATAAGCCAAAATGCACCTACAGATAAAAACGTATTTACATTTGATATTGATACAGGCAAAGGAAAGAAAACCGTTGCTATTGCCAATCCTTTGGTTGAAAATACAAATGCAATGAAAGATGAATTAGTGGCATTTAGAGATGCTATTGTAAACAACACAGAAACTGCAGTAACAGTTGTAGATGGATTTAGAGCGATGGAAGTTGCTCATCAAATTTTAGATAAAATAAACAAGACTGTAAACTAATTGTTGCCATTGAAACAACCAAGGATAAATATAAGCTGGTATATATTGGCAGATGTGGTTGTAGCAATTTTTACATGGATTATTTTTTACTACCTGCGCACACAGTTTTATCGCGGCCCTTTCATTATTCCTCCCGGCTTTTACATCGGTTTAATAATGTACGTTGTAGGGTGGATCTGCCTTCATTTTTTGGCCGGCACTTATGCTGGTCTTTATCAAAAATCAAGAGTAGTTGAGTTTTTTAAAACCATCCTAATAACTTTTGTTGGCTGTTTATTTTTATTGTTTTTCTTTATTTTAAAAAATCCAAAAACAAATAATTACGATTATTACTCTGAGTTTTATTTACTTCTTTTTCCAATCATACTCTGCAGCGCTGTAACCCGTATGGTATTTCTCTCGCAAGCAAAAAAACAATTAAAACAAAAGAAAGTTTTCTTTAATTCATTGCTAATAGGATCGGGCAACAAGGCAACTAAGTTTTATAAAGAATTTTTGCAGGGCAATGATAACTCCGGCTTTGTAATTACTGATTACATAAATGTAGGACAGCAAAAAATAGAGTCGCCTTTAACAGAAATAGTACAGCATATGTCTACTGATGACATGGTAACTATTATACAACAAAAAAATATTGAGGAAATAATTATTGCGGTAGATAACAACGACAGAGCCATTATTACACAAGTAATGCACCTGCTTAGCAATAAAAACGTAAACATAAAAATTACGCCTGATACGCTCGATATTTTAAGTGGAGCATTACAAAACACCAATGTAATGGGCGTTCCTTTAATAGATGTTCATTTTGGAGAAATGCCCCTTTGGCAACAAAATATTAAGCGGCTAATTGATATTTTCGTTGCAATTATTGGAGGTATACTTGTTATTCCAATTTTCCTTTACACCATTGTAAGGTTGAAATTATCCTCTCCTGGACCAATATTTTTTTCCCAAGAGCGCATAGGTTTTAAAGGAGAGCCTTTTACCATGTACAAACTGCGATCTATGATAATCGATGCAGAAAAGCATGGCCCAATGCTCAGCAGTGATAATGACCCAAGAATAACACCGTGGGGGAAAACAATGCGCAAATGGCGTTTAGATGAGCTCCCACAGTTATGGAATATTCTTATTGGCAACATGAGCCTTGTAGGCCCTAGACCAGAAAGAAGATATTACATCAATCAACTAAAATCCATCAGCCCCGAGTATAAGTATCTTTTTAAGGTGAAACCCGGGCTTACAGGTTGGGGCATGGTAAAATTTGGTTACGCAACATCGCTCGAAGAAATGATTGAACGGATGCATTATGACCTTATATATGTCGAAAACATCTCGGTCTCCCTCGATATCAAAATATTGCTGCACACCATCAGAATAATACTTTCCGGCAAAGGAAAATAATGAAAAATGGGGGCTGTTATCTAAAAAAACTTTAGCAGCATATGTTTGTTACACGTTTGCTTCCTACCAGCAGGCAGGTCTTTTTGTTCAAAAGCTACAAAAGGGTTTTCGGCTAAGTAACGCATCCCAATGTCATTTACTTTAGGATTGTCAGACTGAGCTTGTCGAAGTCGGTGCCTTCACAAATAGTTTAAAACCCTGTTTCGACAGGCTCCACATGACAGCTCATTTACTTAACTAAATGATATTGCAGCGCAGCCCTCCAACTGTATTACTTTCTAAAACTTTAACGATACGCTGTTGTTTTATGCGTACTTCATTTTTAAACTAGCATTCTTATAGTGAAGCAGTAAGGCTATTTTCATTATTTTTGAGCAAACACAAACGTTTTGAAAAAACTATTGCTACTTATTTCTTTTGTCTCTTTTTTACACGCTGCTTATTGCCAGCAATCGTATTGGCAACAAAAAACCGACTATAAAATTGCTGTTACTTTAAATGATGCCGACAACAGTATTACAGGGTTTGAGCAAATAAATTATTACAACAATTCACCCGATACACTACAGTTTATTTGGCTACATCTGTGGCCGAATGCATACAAAAATGATCGTACTGCATTTAGTGATCAACTGTTGGAAAATGGCCGAACAGACTTTTACTTTTCACCGGAAAATAAAAAAGGATATATTAACAAATTAAGTTTTAAAGTAGGTAATTTAAATGCCGTTACGGAAGATCATCCTCAGCACCAGGATATTGTAAAATTATTACTGCCACAACCTTTGGCACCTGGTAAAATGATAAAAATAGAAACGCCTTTTCATGTAAAATTACCCTATAATTTTTCAAGGGGTGGGCATGTTGAGCAGTCTTACCAGCTCACGCAATGGTACCCAAAGCCAGCTGTTTACGACAAAGATGGCTGGCACGAAATACCTTATTTAGACCAGGGCGAGTTTTACAGCGAATTTGGAAGTTTTGACGTTAAAATAACTGTGCCCGATAATTATGTTGTTGCCGCAACCGGAAATCTTCAAAACGCAGAAGAACGTATTTGGTTAGAATCAAGAAGCAACAATACAAACAAAGTCGGAAGTAAAACATTACCAAAAGAAAATGCTATTGCATCATCAGCTACTACAAAAACCCTTCGCTATACACAAAATAATGTGCACGATTTTGCCTGGTTTGCAGATAAAACATTTATTGTAAAACAAGACACACTGCAACTAGCTTCGGGGAAGGTAGTAAAAACATTCGCCTATTTTTTACCATCTAACGAAAGGCTTTGGGCAAACAGTTTAACCTCTATAAAAAAAGCAATTACATCAAAAAGTGATTGGCTCGGTGATTATCCATACGATGTGGTTAGTGTTGTAGATAATGCTTCGCCTACAGGTGGCGGAATGGAATACCCAACCATCACATTACTTGATGCAGGAGGTTCAGAGAAAGGATTGGAATCTGTGATAAACCACGAAATAGGCCACAATTGGTTTTATGGAATACTTGCAACAAACGAAAGGTTATACCCATGGATGGATGAGGGAATGAACAGTTACTACGATAAAAAATATAACACCGAGATAGCCACAAAAACAAACGATGGTAAAAACAAAAGTAGTTTTCCCAGCAATAAAATCCCCGAATATCCTGAAGAAAATTTTTTACAAACTATCATCCACTTAAACAAAGATCAGCCGATAAACACCGCATCTGAAAACCTTTCGTATGTTAATTATGGTTTAATTGCTTATACAAAAGCGGCACTTTGGATGAAGACGCTGGAAAATGAATTAGGAACAGAAACGTTTAACAAAGTAATGCAAGCATATTTTGAAAAATGGAAATTTAAACACACCACGCCAAACGATTTTAAAACAGTAGCAGAAGAGGTTTCAGGAAAATCTTTAACAGCGTTGTTTTCGCAGTTAAATACAAAGGGCTCAATAGAAAGCCCCATAAAAAAGCAAGTAAAACTTACGGCTTTTTTCAATTTAAAAGAAACAGATAAAAACCATTACATAGCGATATCGCCTGCCATTGGTGCGAATTACTACGACAAATTGATGATAGGCGCTTTGGTACACAATTACAACCTACCGCCAAGTAATTTTCAATTTGTATTGGCACCATTGTACGCAACAGGCACAAAAAAAATGAACGGCATCGGCAAGGTGGAATACAATTTTTTTCCTACAGCTAAAGGAGATAAATTAATAGTATCAGTAGGCGGCGCAAAGTTCACAGGCGGCTCTTTTACCGATTCTACCGGTAAAAAAAATCCATTGCAGTTTAGCAAAATAACACCCTCAATAAAATATGTATTTGCAAATAAAAATGCAAGAAGTAACATTAAGAAATTTGTTCAGTTTAAAACTTTCATGATAAATGAAACGGGCATTTTATTTAAGAGAGATTTTGTAAACAATATTGATATAATAAGTTACCCTAAAGAACAACGATATGTAAACCAACTCCAATTTAGTTTTGAAAATAACAGGGCGCTATATCCGTACAATGCAGTGTTACAGGGCGATCAGGGAGACGGCTTTGTAAGGCTGAACTTCACCGGAAACTACTTTTTTAACTACGCCAATAAGGGTGGCCTCAACGTAAGAGTGTTTGCGGGTAAGTTTATATACACGGGAGATAAAAGTTTTACGAACCAATTTAAAACGGACCCATATCATTTAAATTTGAGCGGCCCAAAGGGATTTGAAGATTACAATTACAGCAACTACTTTGTAGGTAGAAATGAGTTTGAAGGTTTTTCAAGCCAACAAATTATGAACCGTGACGGATTCTTTAAAGTGCGTACAGATTTATTGAGTAGCAAAATAGGCAAAACAGATGACTGGCTTGGCGCAGTAAATCTTACAACGTCCATCCCTAAAGATGTAAACCCATTAGAATTATTGCCTATAAAAATCCCTGTTAAACTTTTTTTAGATCTTGGAACGTATGCAGAAGCATGGAAAAAGAATAACAGTACTGGGCGGCTTCTTTATGATGCCGGACTACAGCTAACGCTATTTAATAATGTATTAAATGTTTATTTCCCGCTTGTATACAGTAAAGTTTACAGCGATTATTTTAAGTCAACTATCACCGAAAAAAGATTTGCAAAAAATATTTCCTTCAGTATAGATATTCAGCAACTGAGTGCGAGTAAATTATTTTCACTACCGAGTTTATAATGGCGAATATTACCTATTTAAAAAACAGCGAAATAAATAAAAGCAAGTGGGATTATTGCATTGCTATGAGTGAGAACGGACTCATTTACAGCACCTCTATTTTTTTAGACAATATGGCTACAAATTGGGATGCGCTTGTGTTGGATGATTACCTAGCTGTAATGCCACTACCCTTTCGCAAAAAATATGATATTTTTTATATCTACCCTCCTCCATTTTCTCAACAGATTGGCATAACAGGTACAATAAAAATTACTGATGATTTAATTCATCATTTCCTAAAAAATATACCGGCAAAATTTCGTTATGTAGAAATGAATTTTAATACAGCCAATATTTGTATTTTAAAAAATGAGAAACAAAGAAATAATTACTACCTCTCCCTTGCTCCATTATTTGAAATATTGCAGAAAGGTTTCAGCAGATCTGCTTTAAGGAATGTAAAAAAAGCAGTTGATGAAAATATAACTGTTCAGGAAAATATTGCTACAGAAGAAATAATTCAAATGCATCGGCACAGGTTTCATGATAAAGTTGGAGCCAATACAGAAGATTATAGTAGACTACAAAAACTATTTTTAAATCTACAATCTAGTGGCATGCTTTTTACGATTGGTGCATTTAATTTAGACAAAAAACTTATTGCAGGCAGCATCTATTTTGCTTATAAAAACAGAATAACATTTATCATTAATGGTAATACAAATGAAAGTCTTCAAAATGGTGCCACCCATTTGTTAATGCACAACACCATAAAAAAATACAGCGGCAATGATTGCATTCTTGATTTTGAGGGCAGTGACTTTGAAGATTTTGTCCGGTTTTACAAACAATATGGAGCCATCGCCGAAACGTACAAATTGATTAAGATTAATCGGTTGCCCTGGCCAATTTCTCTTTTAAAAAAATAAGATTTTAGCTTTCGATGTTAGCAATAATAGCTTCGGCAATTAAAAGATCTGTTGCCTTTGTGATTTTGATATTTTCATCTTCACCCTGCACGAGTATTACTTTAAGGCCAAAAGCTTCTACAACGCTTGCTTCGTCTGTGAACTTATCTTTATAGTCTATTCCGAAGAAAGCCGGTAATAATATTTTACCGTGAAAAGCCTGTGGCGTTTGCACAAGTTTAATCGTATTTCTTTCAACAGCTTCATTGCCATCTTCGGTTACAACACGTATACTGTCTTTACAGGCAACAACAGGTATTGCTGTGCCAAATTCAGATACTGCATCGTAACATCTGTTTATTAGGTTGCTGCTCAGTAATGGTCTTACAGCGTCGTGTACAAAAATTACACAATCCTCGTCATCAATAACAGCCAATCCATTTTGCACGGAATGAAATCTCGTACGGCCACCGACAACTATTTGAATTCTGTTATAATCAAAAAACCCGTCAATGATCTCCTGCCCAACGCCCACATGCTCTTCTGGAAGTACCAGGATTATTTTGCAGTCTTCGTATGTTTTTAAAAAGGTATTGATGGCATAAAAAAGTACTGGCTTGCCTTTTAATAAAAGAAACTGTTTGGGTGTTGTATTATTCATTCTTGTGCCACTTCCTCCGGCAACAATTATTGCATATTTTTTCATTTATTAAAATATTTTTTTCTAATTCTCCTATTTATCAAATCTTCTCGGTACTTTCTAAGAATTTTCAGCAATTCGTTTTGAACGTTTCTATATTGGGGTATTAATCCTTATTACCGCATTTGTTTGCTCACAGATTTGCACTGATTTTTTTATCTACTTTGTTTATTGATGAATTAATCTTTCTTAACGCATTTTTTGGGCTTACAGATTTTAGCAGATTTTCGCTGTTTTTTTTATTTTTCTTTATAGATAGAAATTTCTTTTTCTCCTTTACTATTTTTCATAGCTCTGTACATGCCCGCACTGTTAAACATCATTGCCACATTCCCCTTCGCATCTACACCAATCATACCTCCCTCTCCTTGCAATTCTATAAGTTTCGTGTGTACTACTTCGTGCATGGCATCGTGCAGACTCATACCTTTGTATTCCATATGTGCAGCTACATCGTAAGCTGCTACTGCTTTTATAAAAGGTTCTCCGTGGCCGGTACAACTAATAGCACAAGTAATATTGTTAGCATAAGTTCCGGCGCCCAAAATCGGACTATCACCAATTCGTCCATATTTTTTATTCGTCATACCGCCTGTACTTGTGCCTGCGGCAATATTACCATGCATATCGCAGGCAGCTGCACCAACTGTTCCAAACTTTTTGTCTTTCATCAATTCTTCTAATCCCTGGTGTGTATGATCCAGCGAATAATTATCACTGTCTCTCATAGCCTTCCACTGGTCGTATCTAAATTGTGAAAAGAAAAATTCATCGGGCTCTAATTTTATCCCCTGTTTTATGGCAAAATCATTTGCACCTTTTCCACTCAGAAAAACGTGGTTACTGTTGTGCATTACCTCTGCAGCAAGTTCAATAGGGTTTCTTACATTTCTCACACCGGCCACGGCACCGGCTTCTCTGTTTTTACCATCCATAATGGCAGCATCCATTTCTTGCACACCTTTTTTTGTAAAGACAGATCCACGACCTGCATTAAAAAGCAAATTATCTTCTAATACCACAATCGCTGCTTTTACGGCATTTGCTGCTCCGCCTCCTTGTTGTAACACTGCATAACCTACGTTAAGTGCCTCTTCAAGACCATTCACATAGGCCTGTTCCAGCTCGGGGGTCATATCTTCTTTCAATATCGTTCCTGCTCCGCCATGTATTACTATTGAATATTGTTGCATTTATTGTAGCATATTTATTGAGTTCTAAAATTATTTTATTTACCTGAAGGTGTAGTAAAATTTATTGTAGCAGCAAATGTTTACATTCTGCCAGCAGCTTCATTTTATCAATAGCCACTGTGCCCACTTCTTCACAAACAAGGCCACCGGCAATGTTTGCCATCTCGGCCATCAGCCGCATATTTTGAGTAGCAGCAAAGACCACAGAAGCAACTGCAATAACAGTATCTCCTGCACCACTTACATCTGCAATACTGCGAATGTGTGTGGGTATTATGGCGTTCTCTTTGTCATTTTCGTAAAAAACACCTTTCTCTGAAAGCGTGATAAATGAAATATTATGCTCTAATTTTTCTTTCAATTTCTCGTGCATTTCTCTCAATAATTCAGCTGAGACGGTATCGCCCAATATATTCAAACTCTCTTTTACCTCCTGCAAATTAGGTTTGAAAATATCTACATTTTTATAAGCAAAAAAGTTTTTCCTTTTCGGATCTACAGCGGTAAGTATATTTTCTCTTTTGCAGATACCAATAATTTTTTCAATACAATTTTCGGTTAAAACTCCTTTGTTATAATCTTCCAATATGACAAGCTGCGGCTTTTCCTGCGACACATATTTTTCAAAAGATAAAATAAGTTGTTCTTCTTCTAAACTTGAAAGTGTTGTGGTTACTTCTGCATCTAACCGCATCATGTGCTGGTTACGACTGATAATTCTTATTTTATTGGTGGTAATACGATTGTTGCTTTTACCAATAAATTCTGTGTGAATATTGTTTTGCTGAAGCAACGAAACAAGTTGCTTACCCTCTTCATCATCGCCTGTAATGCTGATTACGCTGATGTGGGCACCCAACGCTGCAACATTTAATGCTACGTTACCTGCACCACCAATACGCTGTTCTTTTTTACTTACAGCCACTACCGGCACGGGGGCTTCGGGTGAAATCCTATCTACCTTACCCCACCAATAAGTATCGAGCATTATATCTCCAATAACGCCTATTTTTAAATAGGAAAATGATTCGAATAGTTTATCAAATTCTGCAGCATTCATGATCAGTTCAATTTTTTATTGTTTGCTACTGCAATGTAGTAAATAGGAATACCTATAAGTACAATGCCCAATCCCCAGCCTGCATACACTGGCTTGTAAAAAATTAATAAAGCACAAAATGCGATTGCCATTAAAATATAAATAGCGGGTAATACCGGGTATCCAAAAGCTTTGTAAGGCCTTTCAGCATCCGGCATTTTTTTTCTTAAAATGAATATACCCGCAATAGTAAGCGCATAAAACAGTACGACCACAAATGAAATCATATCAAGCAAATCACCATACCTTCCGCTCAGGCAAAGCAAGGAAGCTACAACACATTGTATCCACAAAGCAAATTCAGGGACGCCGTTTTTATTTAGTGTTCCGGTTTTTTTAAAAAACAAACCATCTTTTGCCATGGTATAATATACTCTTGCCCCTGCAAGAATTAAACCGTTGTTACAACCAAATGTAGAGATCATAATCATGACAGCAATTACATAAGTTCCGATGTCGCCAAAAATAGCTTTGCTTGCACTCACAGCTACCCTATCCTGCGGAGCAGATGCAATATCTGCCAATGGCAAAACACTTATATACATCATGTTTGCAGCTACGTAAATAAGGGTCACAATTAAAGTTCCAAAAAATAAACTCAGCCCAATATTTCGCTTCGGATTTTTTACTTCCCCTGCAATAAACGTTACATTGTTCCAGGCATCGCTGCTAAAAATGGAGCCAACCATAGATGCTGCAATAGCGCCTAATACTGCACTTCCGGCAACGCCCCCAAAAATGCTTCCATCTGCATTTCTTGTTTTCATAGCCCAAGCATCCTGCCAATTGGCATCCCATATTTCGCTTTTGGCAGCTAATAAAAATCCGAAAATAATTAACCCAAAAAGAGATAATAGTTTTACAACTGTAAATGTTGTTTGTATGAGTTTACCGCTTTTAATACCACCAGTATTTATCCAAGTAAGAAAAACGATGAGTAAGATTGATACAAGCTGAGCGGTATAAATTTTTAATCCTAATATTTGGAACAAAACATTTGTATCATTTAACTCCAAGGCTGGAATAAAATAACCGGCAAATTTTGAAAATGCTACACCAACGGCAGCAATCGTGGCCGTTTGTATTACAGCGAAAAAACTCCAGCCATATAAAAATCCTGCCAGCGGATTAAATGCTTCTTTTAAATAAACATATTGACCACCGGCTTTGGGAAACATGGCACTTAATTCGCCATAACTTAATGCAGCAGTCAACGTCATAAAACCGGTAATAATCCAAACGGCTATTAGCCAGCCTGCACTGCCTACATTACGGGTAATATCTGCGCTTACAATAAATATTCCGGAACCAATCATAGATCCTGCAACAATCATGGTCGCATCTAACAATCCCAATGAGGGTTTAAAGTCCGTAGTAGTTTCAGTCATAGTGGTTATTTTGGATGGCAATATAATACAAAGCGAAGTAATTAAACAGTAGAGCTTAAAAACCCATTCACTTTTATTACACTAAAAGTATACGGGGCATCTTGTTTTACTCAACAATTTGTTTCTGATATTCAAAAAAATCATCTAAGACATTGGTATTTGAACTCGTGCGGAGTGAACTAAGTTGCAGCAACATTGATTGTACAGATCACTGAATTGTAAATTATACCGTCACAGAATAGATCTTACCTTTTATAGACGAATAATTTGTTCCATTTTTAGAGCCATTTATTACTTTGGTAACTATTCAAATAAAAAAATAGCCCGGGATATAAACCCAGGCTAACCATTTTATTTTAAGTAATTTATTTTGCTTTCATTACCTCATTCATTCCTGTTATTACATCTTTTGTAATATTAAAAGTAGAATCCTTGTATAGCAGATAATCTAAGCCGGTACCTGTTGTTAAAATATATTGGTAATGCTTACTTCTATTATAATCGTTTAGAAAATCTTTCAATTTTTTCTGGATATCATCCATGAATTTATAACTCTTTTCGCTCAGTTTCTGGGTAAGTCCCTGTTTTCTCATATCTATCCGCTGCTGCTCTTGCAACAACTCTCCCTGAAATTTTTCAGCTTCTTGCTGTGTGATGGAATTACCCCTTTTTAAAAACTCATTTTTCTTATTCTCCAACGTTCTATAACCACCCTGCCATTCAGCTTCTATCGCTTTCTGTTCCGTCTCTAACTCTTTTCTACGGTCTTTAATAAATTGAATTTTTTCGTTTAAAGAATCCAGTTCAACAAATGCAATAGCAGCAGATGGTAAATTTTGTACTTTATCGGTTGCAACAATTTTATTAGAAATACTTGTTTCTTTTTTTGTGGTGCCACTAAATACTTTAACGTACAAAAAAATAACAGCTCCGATAAGTAGTACATTTAAAATCAAGGAAAGGTTCTTCATTATTTGTTTAAATTTTTCTAGATAGCGCAAGTTAGCATAATGAAGTTGGATACTACAACTGACATTATAAATAATACTCTTTTTATCGGCCAGGGTAAAATCGAACAAATACTGAAAAAATGAAGGAGACAAGCTGTCTTTTTGGGTAAAGGCTTAAAAACTTAAAAGGGGACAAAATAAAAATTAAGTCCCGTTTTAATCCAATATCCTATGAAAAACCGAGACGTTACGAACAGATTTCATGCCATGAGTTTTTTATATTAATCGTAAGATTAAATGAGAAATAATAGCAACAATGTAATTGTAAGAGGTTCTAATTGTTTACAATGTGGGTAAAAACTGCCACCGTTCAAAAAACTATTTATTTAAAGATAAACGCTGCGTGTATTTAGGAAATTTAAAGCAACGCTCATATTAAATTAATATGCGAATATTAATTAACAATGTTGTGAACAGCTAATAGGTGTAAACGAAAATGTAAGTTGAGAAAAGTAATTTATTTTATACTATTACTTTCTCTATCCCCCAGCCCCACACTAAAAAACTCGGGAAGGCTTTTGCCCAGGTGGCAACGTCGTGTTTGCCGTCATTTATTTCATGGTATTCTATATCATTTTCTTTGTACCCTTTTGTTTTTAACTCTTTAATCAAACTTAGTACATCATCGATAGAATCTATCACACCGTTGTTATTTCTATCAGCAGTTTCATCCTGTGTTCCCACTTCAAAAAAGAATTTAAGCCAAGGGTAAAAATTCCCTTGTCTGATTTGTCGTTGCATAATCCTATCTGTATCTTCATCAAAATCAGGATCAGCCTGGTCCTTATCTCTCCACCAGAGCGATCCGCTAAATACACCGGCTTTAAAAAATTCATCGGGGTTGTTCCATACAATATCCAATGCGCACAGGCCACCAAGTGAAAACCCTGCAAATGATTTCTCTTTAAAAGAAATAATATTGTATGTATTTCTTATAAATGGCACCAGTTCCTCCATTATAAATTTTGTATAAAGTGCAGCTTTTGCACCACGACCTTTATAGTCTAGAATATTGGCGGTGCCGTATTCATTTTTCCTGTCGTCCGAGCAATGAATACCTACACAAAAAACCGGCTCTATTGTACCTGAGTTGAATGCCTTGTCTAAAATTTTATCAAATTCCATGGTCCTTAAGTCCTGCCCATCGTTAACGAGCAAGAGGCTTATTAACGACTGGTTAAAATAATCTTCGGAGTAATAACAATCAACTAAAACATCTCTATTTAAATAAGAAGAAGCAAGTGTAAATTTATCAGTAATGATGTGCGTAATATTTTGAGTAAGCATTGGAGCCAAAAATAACGAAACTATACAACCACTTCCTAATAAAAACATAATTTGTTTTTTTGGTGCTTAAAAAATATATTTGGAAACCACAAACATTGAATAATTTTTTAAAATATAAACTACTGTTATGAAAAAAATCGGCATACTGCATGGTAAGGAGAGAAGTTTCCCCGAAGCATTTATAGAGAGAGTAAACAGCAAAAATATAGATGGTATTATTGCTGAGCCCGTAAGAATTGATAAAGTAATACAAGGCGAGAGCAGCGGTTATGCAGTAATTATTGATAGAATTTCTCAGGATGTACCGTTTTACCGTGCTTACCTAAAAAATGCAGCACTGTGCGGGACTGCAGTTATAAACAATCCATTTTGGTGGAGTGCCGATGAAAAGTTTTTCAACAACTGTTTATCTACAAAAATGGATGTGCCCGTGCCTAAAACAGTTATCGTTCCATCGCATGATTTGCCTATGGATACTACAGGCGAATCATTCTCCAACCTTGCGTATCCAATGGACTGGGATAACATTTTTAAATACATTGGTTTTCCTGCATACATGAAACCACATGCAGGAGGAGGCTGGAAGAGTGTGTATAAAGTAACCGATAAAGATGACTTTTTTGAAAAGCACGCAGAAACAGAACAATTGGTAATGATGTTGCAGGAAGAAATTGTTTTTCATGAATATTACCGCTGCTATTGTATTGGTGGCAAGTACGTAAAAATAATGCCTTACGAACCCCGCAACCCCCACCACCTTCGTTATGTGGCAGATTTTAAACCAGATGCTGCACGTTACAGGTTAATGGAAGATATTGTACTGAGAATTTGTAAATATTTGGGATACGATTTTAATACCGTAGAACTTGCTATAAGAGATGGTGTACCTTATGCCATTGATTTTTGTAACCCTGCGCCAGATGCGGAACTTACAAGTGTAGGACAGGAAAACTTTGACTGGGTGGTGGAAGCTGCAGCCACATTTGCCATTGAAAAAGCACAAACACAAATAGAAGGTGCAAATAATCTTACATGGGGAGAATACATTAAGCGAAGCGCAAACAAGCAGACTTTGTATAAATAATTTAGCGCTCATTAATTATAAAAAAATAACAAAAACCTATGGCTAGTTTATCATATAAACAATTTACGCTTGGTGTTGAAGAAGAATATATGGTGCTTGACCCATTAACCCATGAACTAAAAAGCCATGAGCAAAAAATAGTACACGAAGGGCAAAAGATCATCATGGATAAAGTGAAGGCTGAAATGCACCAGGCCGTTGTGGAGGTAGGAACCGATATTTGTGCTGATGTTGATGAAGTATTTATGGATGTATCTACACTTCGCAAAACAATCAGCGGTATTGCTGAAAGCCTTGGATTGTGGGTAGGCGCCAGCGGTACCCACCCATTTAGCCATTGGGAAAGCCAACTGATTACAGAACATGCACGCTACAGCGAAATTGTAAACGAACTGCAGGAAGCAGCAAGAAGTAACCTGGTTTTTGGCTTACATGTACATGTAGGCATGGAAACCAGAGAAATGGCAATACATATAGCCAACAGTGCACGCTATTTTTTACCCCACGTTTTTGCGCTAAGTACCAACTCCCCTTTTTGGGAAGGCAGACAAACAGGATATAAAAGTTTTAGAACAAAAGTTTTTGAAAAATTTCCTCGTACAGGCATACCAGATCATTTTGAAAGCATAGAAGAATACGACAACTATATCAAGCTTTTGGTAAAAACAAATTGTATAGATAATGCTAAAAAAATATGGTGGGATCTTAGGGTGCATCCATTTTTTAATACGGTTGAATTTCGCATTTGCGATATACCACTTACTGCGCAGGAAACCATTGCTATTGCAGGCTTGTTTCAGGCAATATGTGCCAAGCTTTACAAACTACGCTCACAGAACTTAAATTTTATGATGTACAACCGCCGCCTCATTACAGAAAATAAATGGCGTGCAAGCAGGTATGGCATTGATGGTAGTATGATAGATTTTGGTAAAGAATCTGAAGTGAACACCCGTGTTTTAATTTATGAATTACTTGATTTTGTTGATGACGTAGTACCACACTTAGGCAGTGCAAATGCAATAAGCCATGTACACAAAATGCTCGAAATGGGTACAGGAGCAGATAGGCAATTGAAGGTATTTGAAGAAACAAAAAGTCTTGTAAATGTGGTAGATTATATCCATTCAAGCTTTTTATCGGGGTTATAGAATAAGACAAACAACAAAGGCTATTTTTTATTTTAACATTTTTACGAATGAAATTTTTAGTTATATTTTTTTTATGTTTTCCTTTCTGTTTAGGAGCACAAACAATTACCGGTACTGTTACAAATGCTTTTAATGCAAATGCCGAGGGCAAACCAGATGCAGGCTCAAAAGTTTATGTTGTAAAATATGAAGGCGATGCAATTGCCATATATGAAACCATTGATAATTTTCTTGCTGCGAAAAGGTACAGAAGCTTAAATGGAGATGTGGGTAGGCTTACGACAATATATAAAGACTCTGCAGCAGTCGTAAAAGGGAAGCGGCAATATGAAGAGAAATATACAAGGTTGCAAAATATAATTGCACAAATAAAAGCTGATGCAGATGAGAGAAATGCAAAGCTTCAATTATTGGGTGCAGAGACGAATGCAAAATTTGACTTAATGGACCAACGCACTTCTAAAGCATTATCGCAGGCAAAATTAAAAGCAGCAGATATGCGAACAGTTGCAGATGCCTCAGGTAGTTTTTCTATTAAAACAGAGCCCGGAAAATTTATGCTGTTGCTTATTTCCAACACCCGCACGGGATTGACTTCTACAGAAATATCAGGCAAAATATTTGCGCAACTTGTTGAAGTAAAAGCTGACGAGATAATACAAGTTTCAAATAAATTTAAACCTGATTAAAATAAGCCATGTATTCGTTTGCCGCAGCAGGTTTTAAGGCGTTCTAAAATTTTAGGTTTCGTAGAGGCAAGTAAATAAAAAGTTTCCCTATATTTGCAGTCCATAAAAAATGGCTGCGTAGCTCAACTGAATAGAGCATTTGACTACGAATCAAAAGGTTTTAGGTTTGAATCCTAACGCGGTCACTAGCAAGCTTTCTAGAAATAGAAGGCTTTTTTTATTCTTTTAGCTCAACTGTATAGAGTATCCCAACTATTGGTCGGGAGGGTTTTACAATGAACCAGCTAGCAGAGTTAAACATACCTTAGCTTATTGATTCAGCGAACGGGTTTTTTTATTATTGTTTTAAATAAGCTACAGTTTAATTTTGATCTTATCTTAACAAATTCAACTACAAATTACGAGGATACGAAATACTACCATATATTTTTGGGGCATTCTGTATTATTATATTTTGTTTTTAGTGAAAACCCAAATTGTACTTCATGAGTTCCATTACTTACTTTATTAAGAGATGTTGTAGAATAATCGTACGAATAGGTAACATCAATATTACTCATAATTGAAATACCCGCTAGAGCCGCAAATCCGTATTTAAACCTATAGGTACCACCAGCCCAAATGGAATTATTATATAGTGCTTTTACATTAGCTTCTCCTTGTATTGGCAATGGATCTACTTTTTTTAACATAAAAGAGGGTACAATAGCAAAATCCTCATTTATTGGTAGTTTGTAACCTCCAGTAAAAAAGAAGTGTGGTAGGAGTTTACGATTATTTGATCCAATAATAGCTCCTTCAGAATAATCAATAGTAACTGGCGATAATTGCTGAGCAGAGGCTCCCAAAAAAAAGTTAGATGAGTAAAGCCAAAGTCCAGCCGATAAATTAAAATTATTTTTTGCCATAGTTGTGCTGGTTGATCCTACCGATGGATCAGACGGGTTTATGCTACCAAAATTTAACGATTTTGTATTTAGGCTTTGACGACTAAAGCCAACACTTGTCCCACTAGATAGTCTAACTTTTGTATTTATTGCTAAATGATATGCATACGTAATATTGATATTTGTTTGATTAAAGGGTCCAATTTTATCATTAATTATTTGCATCCCTAATCCATGATGATTTTTAAATTCAAGGTCAGAATATGATTGAGAACCTATATTATTGGTTTCTTCTGCATCACTAATTGTTGTAAGCCCTGTGACCGGATTATTTTGGATCCCTATTGGTTTATGGGCTGTAAAATAAATTGTTACGGGTGCTCCCTCTAACCCTTGCCATTGTTGCCTATAAGAAAGACGAGCATCTGCATTGTTTTCAATTCCTGAAAGTGCTGGATTTAATATATACTGATTCATAATGTATTGTGTATATTGAGGCCTTTGCTGCGCCGTAAGAAAAAAAGGTACTAAAATAAATGTTATTATAATTACAATTCGCATAAATTAAGTTTTAGTTGGTTATCTTAAAATTGACACAGATCCACCAATTGTTTTTTTAGTTTTTTGAACATAATCCAGTACATAAAAATAGGTTCCTACTGGTAGTGCCTTACCGTTAAAGGTGCCATCCCAATCATTTTTATATCCTACAGTTTTTTTAACCAGTTGGCCATATCTATTATATATTGATAAACTTGATTCTGGATATTTATCTATTCCTGGTATTACCCATTTATCATTTATATTATCTCCATTTGGGGAAAACACATTAGGAATTTTTAATAAAGGCAATACCCTTACTAATACTGTATTAAAAGATGAGCAGCCATTTATATTTGTAGCAGTTAATCTAAAAGTTGTAGTTACCAAAGGTGATACTGTAAAAGTTAATGAATTTAAAACGCCACCCGGTGTCCAAATTGATGAAACTATGCTATTTCCTAAAATCACTCCGTTTAAAACCGTTTGCTCATCTTCAATTATTGTAACTGGACTCCCTACATTTACAATCGGTACACTCAACTGACAGCCTACTGTAAAGCTGGTTGATTTTGATTGGCAGGTTGCTGCATTA